>PLZU01000102.1 GCA_003152275.1 Actinomycetota bacterium | reverse complement strand
TTCACCGCGTGAGCGCGGTCGTCGGGGAGGAGATCCTTACGACTGAGGCGCTCGCGTTCGTCGAGCGTCTCCAGCGTGAGTTGAATCCGGTGCGGCTCGAGTTGCTGCGGCGGCGGCAGGAACGCCAGCGGGAGCTCGACGCCGGCGTGAACCCCGGTTTCCTGGCGGAGACGCGCGAGCTTCGCGAGAGCGAGTGGCAAGTTGCGCCTGCGCCTGACGATCTTCAGGACCGCCGCTGCGAGATCACCGNNAAGATGATGATCAACGCGCTCAACTCGGGCGCACGCGTCTTCATGGCCGACTTCGAAGACGCAAACTCCCCGACCTGGAAGAACGTCGTGGAGGGCCAGGCCAACGTGCGTGACGCTGTGCGCCGCAAGATCGCGCTCGACACCGCAGAGAAGAGCTACCGCCTGAACGACGAGATCGCGACGCTGATGATCCGGCCGCGCGGCTGGCATCTGCCCGAGCGGCACCTGACGATCGACGGCGAGGCTGCGTCGGCGAGCCTTTTCGACTTCGGGCTCGTGATGTTTCACAACGGCCGCGAGTTGCTTGCGCGCGGCAGTGGGCCGTACTTCTACTTGCCGAAGCTCGAGTCGCACCTGGAGGCGCGGCTCTGGGCTCGGGCGTTTGCCCTTGCGGAGGACGAGCTCGGGTTACCGGCCGGCTCGATCCGCTGCACCGTCCTGATCGAGACGGTCCTCGCCGCGTTCGAGATGGAGGAGATTCTCTACGAGCTACGCGACTACGGCTGCTCGCTCAACGCCGGCCGCTGGGATTACATCTTCAGCTGTATCAAGAAGTTCCGCACGCGAGGCTGGGTGCTTCCGGATCGCGTCCAGGTGACGATGGCGGTGCCGTTCATGCATGCGTACACGGAGCTGCTCGTGCGCACCTGTCACCGGCGCGGCGCACATGCGATTGGCGGCATGGCTGCGTTCATCCCGTCGCGCAAGGATCCCGACGTGAATCGCGTCGCACTCGCGAAGGTGCGTGAGGACAAGGAGCGCGAGTCAAGCGCCGGCTTCGACGGCACCTGGGTTGCCCACCCGGATCTCGTGCCCGTCGCGACGGAGATCTTCGACGCCGTTCTCGGCGACAGGCCGAACCAGGTCGACCGGCTGCGCGAGGACGTCGTCCCGAACGAGGCGGCGCTGCTCTCGATTCCCGACACGCCCGGCGAGATCACCGAGCAGGGTCTGCGCACGAACGTGTCGGTCGGCATCCGCTATCTCGACGCGTGGCTACACGGAGTCGGCGCGGCGGCGATCGACAACCTGATGGAAGACGCAGCGACGGCGGAGATCTCACGCTCACAGGTGTGGCAGTGGGTGCGGGCCGGCCGCTTCGACGCCGACCAGGTTCGCCGGGAAGCAGCCGAGGTCGAGGCCGGGGACGAGGCGAAAGCCCTCTTCCTCGAGCTCGCGCTGGCACCTGAGCTCGTCGATTTCCTCACCGTCCCGGCGTACACTTTTCTGGAGTGAGCCTCGACAGCACCAAAGCTGACGACATCGCACTGGTGATCGAGGAGGCGATCGTCTCCGGGGAGCTCGCCCCCGGAACGGTCCTCCGTCAGGAGCAGTTGTCCGAGCAGTTCAACGTTTCGCGAACGCCCGTGCGCGAAGCATTGCGGCGCCTGGCCGCGCTCGGCCTCGTCTCGTTCGTCCCGAACCGTGGTGTCCGCGTGCGCACGATCTCCCGCGAGGAGCTGCACGAAGCGTTCATGGTGCGCGCAGAGCTCGAGTCGCTCGCGACCGAGGTCGCTGCCGCGAAGGCCGCGCCCGAGGACCTCGCGGAGCTCGATGCCGCCGAGAAGCGGTTCGCCGAGATCTCGCGGGAGCTGCGGTCGCGCGAGCCCGGGGAGGAGAGGCGCTCGATCATGGGCGACTGGGTGCGCGCGAACCACGGGTTCCACGACGTCATCTACCGCGTCGCCGACCTGCCGCTCGTCGAGCAGCTCGCGAAGAGCGCGCGCCGCTCGTTCTCGGGGCCGGCGGTGTGGGCGCCCGGCGACCACTCGCTCGACGGCCTCTACGTGAAGAACGCCGAGCAGCATCGTGCGATCAAGCAGGCGCTCATGGCCGGAAGCGGGGCCGGCGCGCGAGCGCTCGCGCGGGAGCACGTGCTGTCGTCCTTCGTGCTGCTCGAGACGATCCTCGAGCAGGTGGGTGCGCAGCCTCGCGACTGGCAGCGCGGCCGGGCCGCGCGACGCTAACCGCGAACGATTCCCAAGCCGTGTCTGACACCGGGAGATGTCTGCCCGAGCCGGGACCGGGGCGGACGGGTGAGGCGCGGATCCCAGGTTTCTACCGCGCCGGCTGCTCGCTGCGAAAGTGTCACGAAAGTGTCACGTCTGGCACCGAGCGCTCTCCCGGGCGTGTCCGCTGCGGCATACTGAGGCCATAGTCGCTGCCTGACTGCACCTGCTCCCGTTGCTCCGAGCGCAAGGTTGGCGGCTTCGCCCTGGCTAGGATCGGCGCCTGATGGAACTGGAGCCGCTCTACAAGCCGGAAGGCGTCGAGGAGCGCTGGCAGCGCACGTGGGAAGAGGAGCGCCTCTACCACGCCGAGGCCGACGACCCGCGGCCGACGTACGTGATCGCGGTGCCGCCACCGAATGTGACCGGGGCGCTGCACATGGGCCACGCGCTGAACGGTTCGATCCAGGACGCGCTCGTCCGCTGGCACCGGATGCGCGACTTCAACGCGCTCTGGCAGCCCGGCTACGACCACGCGGGAATCGCGACCCAGGCCGTCGTAGAGAGGCAGCTGCGCCAGGAGGGGACGTCTCGATTCGAGATCGGCCGCGAGGCGTTCGTCGAGCGTGTCTGGGAGTGGCTGCGCGAGTACGGCGGCGTGATCATGAGCCAGTTCCGGCGGCTGGGCTGCTCGCTCGACTACGAACGCGAGCGCTTCACTATGGACGACGCGTACGTGCGCGCCGTCATGCGCTTCTTCGTGCACCTCTACGAACGCGGCTGGCTGTACCGCGACAACCGCATCATCAACTGGTGCATCGACTGCCGCACGTCGATCTCCGATCTCGAGGTGGAGCACATCGATGTGAACGACGCGCTCACCTACGCGCGGTACCCACTCGTGAACGGCGAAGGCAGCGTGACGATCGCAACCGTCCGGCCCGCGACGATCCTCGCCGACGTCGCGATCGCCGTGCATCCCGACGACGAGCGCTACACGCACCTGATCGGCAAGGAGGCGATCGTGCCCGTCGTCGAGCGCCGCGTGCCGATCATCGCCGACGAGCGCGTCGAGCCCGATTTCGGAACCGGCGCGCTGAAGGTCACGCCCGGCCACGATCCGACGGACTTCGAGATCGGTCGCGACCACGGGCTGCCGGAACTCACGGTGATCGGCTTCGACGGGCGGATCACGGGCGACGTGCCCAGCGGGTACGAAGGCCTGACCGAGGACGAGGCCGCAGAGCGCGTCGTCGCGTGGCTTCGCGAGCACGACCAACTCGAGAAGCGGGAGAGCTACAGGCACTCCGTCGGCCATTGTGATCGCTCGGGCACGCGCATCCAACCACTCGTGTCGCTGCAGTGGTGGTGTGACATGAAACCGATGGCCGCGCCGGCGATTGACGCAATCGAGTCGGGCCGCGTGACGTTCCACCCGCCCGTGCACAACCGCGTCGCGCTCGACTGGCTGAAGTCGATCCGCCCGTGGAACGTGTCGCGCCAGCTCTGGTGGGGTCACCAGCTGCCGATCTGGTACTGCCTCGACGGACACGTCACCTGCGCGGAGACGGAGCCGGATGCGTGCACCGAGTGCGGGAAGCGCGAGCTCACGCGCGACGAGGATGTGCTCGACACCTGGTTCTCGTCGGCGCTCTGGCCGTTCGCGACGCTCGGCTGGCCCGACGACACGCCGGAGCTGCGCACGTTCTACCCTGGCGAGGTCAACTCGACGGCGCGCGAGATCATCTTCCTCTGGGAGAACCGGATGATCATGTCCGGGCTCGAGCTGATGGGCGACATCCCGTTCCACGACGTGATCATCCACTCGACGATCCTCGCTTCCGACGGGCGCAGGATGTCGAAGTCGCTCGGCAACGGCGTCGATCCGGTGGAGCTGATCGAGGAGCACGGCGCCGACGCGACACGCTACGGCCTGCTTCGCATTTCCTCGACACAGGATGTGCGCTTCTCGCCACAGCCGATCGAAGAGGGCCGCCGGCTTGCGAACAAGCTCTGGAATGCGAGCCGACTGCTGCTCATGAGCGGGAGCGGCGAGGTGGACGAGCGCCCGTCGTCGCTCGAGGAGCGGTGGATCCTCGCGCGCATCGATGCGACGCGCGCCGAGGTGGAGCGCGACTTCGCCGAGTACGACTTCGCGCACGCCGCCGACCGGCTCTACCACCTGACGTTCGACGATTTCTGCGACTGGTACCTCGAGGCGATCAAGCCGCGCCTCGGCGAGCCCGACGTGCAGGCGACGGCACTCGCCGCGCTCGAGCGCCTGCTGAAGCTGTTGCATCCGATCATGCCGCACGTGACCGAGGAGATCTGGTCGCACCTTCCGGCCCGCAACTCACGGCTGATCGTGGCGCCGTGGCCGCAGGCTGCTCCGGATTACCAGACAGAGCTCAACGCGCTTGACCAGGCACAGACCGCCGCGCGCATCTACCGCAGAAGCGGTGTCCGCATCAAGGTCATGGGCGATTCGTTGCGAGTCTTCGAGGCCGTTGTGCGCCCAACCGACGGCAGACAGGGCGATGTCGATGCAGAGCGCGCGCGCGTCAAAAAAGAGATCGAGCGTGCTGAGCGGATGCTCGCCAACGAGAAGTTCATCGCGAACGCCGCGGACGACGCCGTCGAGGGCGAACGCCTGAAGCTCGCGCAGTACAAGGCCGAGCTTGACGCACTCGGCGACTGACTGGGTCGCGGCGCTCAGCCCGTGGCCGGCGGACGGCTTCGGGATCGAGCGGATGCGCGCGCTACTCACAGAGCTCGGCGACCCGCAGTTGCGCTACGAGGCTGTGCACGTCGTCGGCACGAACGGCAAGTCGACGACGACGCGGATGACAGAGGAGCTGCTCGCCGCTGCGGGCCTCCGCGTTGGCGCGTACCTGTCGCCGCACGTCCGTGGCTGGAGCGATCGGATTCGCGTTGGCGGGACGGAGGCGGACTTCGACGCAGCTGTCGCGCGGGTACGGCCGCACGCCGGCGACGCCACGCAGTTCGAGGTCGTGACCGCCGCTGCGCTGCTCGTGTTCGCAGAAGCTGAGGTCGAGGTGGCAGTAGTCGAAGCCGGGCTCGGCGGCCGCCACGACGCGACGAATGTCCTCCGCACGCGAGTCGTCGTACTCACAAACGTCGCGCTCGATCACATGGACGTGCTCGGCGACACGCGCGAGGCGATCGCCGCCGAGAAGCTCGCGGTCGTGCAGCCTGGATGCACGGTCGTGCTCGGAGATCCGGAATGGGAGAAGCTCGCCTACGCGAACGGCGCTCGCGAGGTGGTCGTCGCCGGCAGCAGCAACCTCGCGCTTGCGGCGGTGGCGGCGGAGTCCTTCCTCGGTGCCGAGGTCGATCCGCATGGCGCACAGGACGTCTCGCTCCCGGGCCGCCTCGAGAGGCGGAGCGAGGAGCCGCTCGAGATCTGGGACGGCGCGCACAATCTCGCCGGCATCGGCTACCTCCTGCCCCGGCTCCCGAGCCGGGAGTACGTCCTCGTCTGCTCGATCCTGGCCGACAAACGGCCTGAGCTGATGCTCGAGGCCCTCTCGGTGCTCGGGCCCACCTTGATTGCCACGCAGTCCTCGAATGCCCGGGCTCTCCCGGCAGGGGACCTCGCTGCCCGCGCCGAACCGTACTTCCAGCATGTCGAGCCGATCCCTGATCCCTTCGAGGCACGCCGCCGGGCGCTCGAGCTCGCGGGGCCCCACGGGGCCGTTGCCGTCACGGGCTCCCTCTATCTTCTTACTGAGCTCAATGGCCACGGCACCGACCCATAGGGTGAGCGACAAGCTCAGCGTCTTCGCGTTTGCCGTGGGCGTTCTCGTGGTCATCGTCGGCGGAGCATTTGCCGCGGGCTATTTGATAGGCAGAATTCTTTTGTGATCGCGAGCACAACGAGCACCTTCTTCAGCTCGGGCACGTGGCTTGTCATCCGCAACCTCCTGATCTTCTTCGCGGTCGTCTTCTGGGCTGCGACGGTCTGGTGGATTTACAAGGATGCGAAGCGGCGGATCGAGGACCCGTGGCTCGTCGGCATATCGGTGCTGATCGGCGTCGTCGTCCCGTTCTTCGGCCCGTTCATCTACATGCTGTTCCGGCCGCCGGAGTACCTCGAGGACGTGCGCGAGCGCGAGCTCGAGATCAAGGCGATGGAGGACCGTCTCTCAAAGCGTGACCTGCACTGCCCGGTCTGCCGCTCCGAGGTCGACTCGACGTTCCTCGTGTGCCCGATCTGCACCACGAAGCTGAAGCAGGCGTGTGTGAACTGCAAGGCGCCGCTCGAGGCGCTGTGGCAGGTCTGCCCGCATTGCGAGACGGCGGTCGAGCCGACTGCGGTTACATTGCCGCAGTTCGAGTCCCGTCGTCGCCGCCGCGCGGAGTAGTTACAGTGCCGCGGCGATGGCCGTGGAGAAGACACTCATCTTGATCAAGCCCGACGCCGTACGGCGTCGTCTTGCAGCCGAGATCCTTGGCCGCATCGAGGCGCGCGGCTTCTCCGTACGTGCCGGCAAGCTTGTCACCGCGAGCCGCGAGCTGGGCGAGACGCACTACGCCGAGCACAAGGAGAAGCCGTTCTTCGGCGAGCTTGTGAACTTCATCACGTCGGGCCCGACCTGGGCTCTCGTCGTCGAAGGCGAGGGCGTGATCGCGACGATGCGCAAGACGATCGGCGCGACGAATCCTGCCGACGCCGACCCGGGGACGATCCGCGGCGACCTGGCGATGTCGATGCCGGACAACCTCGTCCACGGCTCCGACTCGCCAGAGTCGGCCGAGCGCGAGGTCGCGCTCTGGTTCTCCGCCGATGAGCTCGGCTGACGAACGCGTCGCGGCGAACGTCGCGCAGTGGACGCAGACGAACGCCGAGTACACAGACGCACAGGCCGAGCGTGCCTGGCGAAAGGACCTCGTCACCTGGGGCGTGTTCGGCATCGCCGACGAGTGGATCGGCGACGTTGCCGGCCTCGACGTCGTCGAGCTGGGTTGCGGCACCGCATTCTTCGCAGCACGTCTTGCGCGCCGTGGCGCTCGACCGGTAGGTGTCGATCCGACCCCTGCACAGCTCGAGAGCGCCCGCCGCATGATGCGGGAGACGGGGCTCGAGTTTCCGCTCGTCGAGGCGCCCGCAGAGAGCGTTCCGCTGCCCGACGACTCGTTCGACCTCGCTGTCTCTGGGTACGGCGCGTCGCTCTGGGCCGATCCGAAGGAGTGGCTCGCCGAGGCCGCGCGGCTGCTTCGTCCCGGCGGCCGGTTGCTTTTCTTGACGACGTCTTCGCTTGCGCACCTCTGCACGCCCGAAGAGGACGAGGTTCCGATCACGAACGTGCTCGTGCGCCCGCAGTTCGCGCCGTGGGAAGTGAACTGGCCGGGTTACCAGGGCGTGGAATACCACCTCTCGCACGGCGACTGGATCCGTGTTCTGAGGGAGAACGGGTTCGTGCTCGACGCGCTGCACGAGCTTCGGCCGGGTCCAGAGGCGAAGACGCACGAGTACTACTACGTGATTCCGGCCGAATGGGGCCGTCGCTGGCCGGGAGAAGACCTTTGGGAGGTGCATCTGCGATGACGACCGACGATTCGATCGCCGCGAATATCGCGGAGTGGACGGAGACGAACGCGCAGCACACCGATGCGAACGCGCAGCGCGCGTGGGAACACGAAGGGATCCTCTGGGGCGTCTTCGCGATCCCGGAAGAGCAAGTCGGTGCGCTCCCGAACGTGAACGGGCTCGACGTCGTCGAGCTCGGGTGCGGCACGGCGTACTTCGGCTCGTGGCTCGCGCGGCGCGGTGCGCGCGTCGTCGGCGTCGACCCGACGCCGGCGCAGCTCGCGACCGCGCGCCGGATGATGCAGCAGACCGGGCTCGAGTTCCCGCTCGTCGAGGCGCCCGGCGAGTCCGTGCCGCTCCCTGACGCGGCCTTCGACCTCGCCGTCTCGGAATACGGCGCCTCACTCTGGGCTGATCCGTACAAGTGGATTCCCGAGGCGGCGCGGCTGCTGCGTCTGGGCGGCCGGCTCGTGTTCCTCACGAACTCGACGCTCGTCTATCTCTGCGCGCCCACCGACGTCGAGGCGATGGTCGGGCGAGAGCTCATGCGCGACCAGTTCGGCATGTACCGCATCCAGTGGGACGGCGCGACAGGCATCGAATACCACCTGTCGCACGGCGACTGGATCGTGCTCTTGCGCAAGCACGGCTTCGAGATCGAGGCGCTGCACGAGCTGCGGCCCCACGAGGAGGCAGTCGATCCCGACTACTACGACTACGTCACCGTCGAGTGGGCGAGGAAGTGGCCCGCCGAGGAGATCTGGGTAGCGCGCAAGGGATGAGCATGATCCGCCTCCCGTCGTGGGCCGAGGTGCTGCGTGGGCCGTGGGCGCTGCGCTTGCGTTCGGGCGGTACCGGGGTTTGGCTCATGCGCGGGGAGGCCGAGTCCGTGCCACAGCTCGAATGCCGCTTTCTCGACGGCCGAGCAGCACGCACCGCGACCGATGCCCTCCAAGAGCTCGGGCAGGCGTTCCAGCTCGAGGTGCCGTTGGGGGGCTTCGGCGATCTGCCCGACGCGGTCGAGGGCGACGGCGAGATCGCGCTGCTCGTCCTCGACGCCGACCGGTTGCTGATGGACGAGACGGATGCCCTCGCACCGCTCCTCGCTGCCCTGCGGGCGGCGGCCGACCGCGTGTCGCTGCACGTGATCTTCCAGGCGCGCGAGCTGACCGCGGACGCCGAGGCGGTGCTGACGGAGTTCGGCGTCGCCGAGATCGCCGCGTGAGCGTCTCGCCTGCGCCGCCGCTACTGCTCGCGTCGACGTCGCCGCAGCGGCGTGCCATCCTCGAGCAGCTCGGCATTCCGTTCGACGTCGTTGCGCCGCGCTACGAAGAGCACGATCCTCCCGAGGCCGACGCGGAGCAGCTCGTGTGCGAGCACGCGCTCGCGAAGACGCGCTCCGTCGCGGCCGAGGCGCGTGGGCGGCCGGTACTCGGTGTCGACACGACGGTCGTGCTCGGCGGCCGCCTCTACGCGAAGCCGAAGGACGCCGGCGACGCTGCGCGGATGCTCGCGGAGCTGTCGGGACGAACACACGCGGTCGTCTCGGGCCTGTGCCTCGCCACGCCCGCGTGGGAAGTCGTGTCCGCGGTTGCGACGCGCGTCACCTTCCGCAAGCTGACGCCGCGCG
Organism: Actinomycetota bacterium; assembly: GCA_003152275.1. Classification (GTDB taxonomy): domain Bacteria; phylum Actinomycetota; class Thermoleophilia; order Gaiellales; family Gaiellaceae; genus Palsa-739. The sequence continues at coordinate 36,469 of PLZU01000102.1, read as the reverse complement.
ACCTCGCGACGTACGTTGCGTCGGGAGAGTGGGAGGGGCGTGCGGGCGCGTACGCGATTCAGGGTCGCGGTGGCGCGCTCGTACGGCGCGTCGAAGGCGACTATCTGAACGTCGTCGGCCTGCCCGCGTCACTGCTCGTGCACTTGCTCGCGGAGCGGTTCGCGGGCGTCTACGGCTTCGGATAGCGAAAAGCCGCGGCGAGCCGCGGCTTCCCACATCGGGGTGCCCAGATTCGAACTGGGGACCTCTCCGACCCGAACGGAGCGCGCTACCAGGCTGCGCCACACCCCGGAGCCGCAAGCGTAGCGGGACTCAGAGCTGCCGGTGGACGACCGCCATGCAGGCGTCCTCGACATAGTCCATGCCCGCCTCTTCGGCCACGTCTCGTGCTTCCGCGGAGCGAATGCCGAGCTGGAGCCACAGCGCGGGGTGCGCCTGCAGCGGCGGCTTCGCGGGCGACGCCCGCGCAGTACTCGGCGCGGCGGAACACGTCGACGAGGTCGATCGGCTCGTGCAGGTCGGCGAGCGACGAGTAGCACCGCTCCCCGAGCACCTCGTCTGCATTCGGATTGACCGGGATGCAGCGGTAGCCGGCACGCTGGAGATAGCGCATGACACCGTGGCTCGTACGCGACGGGTTGGGCGACGCGCCGACGATCGCGATCGTGTGCGCTTCGCGGAGGATCTCCTCGGGCGCCCTCACGCCGCGAGACTATCCTCAGCGCATCCCGGTGGCCGACCCGCTCGAAGAGATCGCGAGGTGGCGCGCGAACGTCCAAGAGCTTGTAACAGACTGTTGCGAGCGCTGGGATCTGCGCGCCGGCGAGCCGTACGTACCCGGAGTCTGCGGTTACGTCGTGCGGGTCGAGCGGGCCGACGGGACGCCCGCCGTCCTGAAGGTTTTCTGGCCGCACCACGAGGCCGAGCAGGAGGCGGACGCGCTCGAGCGCTGGGACGGCGACGGTGCGGTGCAACTGCTCGCCCGCGACGACGAGCGGCACGCATTGCTGCTCGAACGCTGCGAGCCCGGCTCGTTTCTCTCCGCGGCTTCCGACCCGATCGGCGTGCTCGTCGAACTGTTGCCTCGCCTCTGGCAGAGCGGCGTAGGCTTCCTGTCGCTCGAGGCGGAAACGGAGATGTGGATGGAGTACATGTGCGAGTGGCCGGACCATCGGTTTCGGGACACTGCACTCGGTTACATCGCCGAGCTCGCGCCGACACAGGGCGAGCAGGTGCTCGTCAACCAGGACCTGCACGGCGAGAACGTGCTCGCCGCAGAGCGCGAACCGTGGCTTGCGATCGACCCGAAGCCACTCGCCGGCGAGCGCGAGTTCTCGGTTTCGTCGATCGTGCGGTCGTCCGAGCTCGGCCACAGCAAGCGCGATGTGCTCTACCGCCTCGACCGCCTGTGCTCGGATCTCGACCTCGATCGCGAGCGCGCGAAGGGATGGACGATTGCGCAGACGATCGCGTGGTCCGGCGGCAGCGATTACGTCGAGATGCACATGGAGACCGTGCAGTGGCTGCTGGAGGACGCATGAACCTGCGGGCGGTGCTCTTCGATGTCGACTTCACGCTCGCGAAGCCCGGGCCGGAGCTGATGCCGGAGGGTTACGTTTCCTGCGGCGAGCGGCACGGCCTCTCACTCGAAGCCGTGCGGTACGAGGCAGCACGAGACGCCGCGCTCATCGATCTCAAGCGGCATCCCGAGCTCGACCACGACGAAGAGATCTGGGTCGCGTTCACCGAGCGGATCGTCGTCGGCATGGGCGGCACAGAACCGGTGTCGCACGACGTGGCCGTCGAGCTCACGAGCCGGTGGCAGCTTCACGAGAACTTCGAGCTCTACGAGGACGTCATGCCGGTGCTCGACGAACTGCGGGAGGCAGGGCTCAAGATCGGGCTCGTGTCGAACTCCGCGCGCGACGTGCGCGACTTCGCCCGGCATCACGCGCTCGCTATCGACGCTGGAATCAGCTCGTTCCATCACGGCAAGACGAAGCCGCACGGGTCGATCTTCAAGGCAGTGCTCGATCTGCTCCAGGTGGCGCCGGCCGACGCGGCGATGGTCGGTGACACGTTCGAGGACGACATCGCAGGGGCGCTCGCCCTTGGCATGCGCGCCGTGCTCGTCGACCGGCTGGGGCTGCACGAGGACTACCAGCCCCGAATCGACGACCTCTACGCACTCCCAGCAGTGCTCGGGCTACCTACACTCTGATTGTGGCCGCATGGCTCGTCTGGGCGATCGCAGCGCTGTTGCTCGCTCTGGGCGAGATCTTCACGCCGGGCCTCTTCTTTCTCGGACCGATTGCGATCGCTGCGGTGGCTGCGGCCTTCGTGTCGCTCGCGGCCCCGACGGTGTGGGTACAGCTCCTCGTCTTCACCGGCGCTGCTCTCGCGTCGCTCGCACTGCTGAGACCGATCGCGCGCGCGCATTTGCGCATGCCGCCCGCGCTTCGCACCGGCACGGCCGCGCTCCAAGGTGCGCGCGCGGTCGTGCTGCAACGCGTCGACCAGAATGGAGGGCGCGTGAAGATCGGCGGCGAGGAATGGTCTGCTCGCGCGTACATGCCCGACCAGGTGCTCGAGCCGGGCACCGAGGTCGAGGTCGTCAAGATCGACGGCGCGACGGCGCTCGTCTACGAATAAAGGAGCTCAAAACATGGTGCCTCTGATCATCGTGCTGATCGTCGCCGTCATCGTGCTCGCGGTTTTCGCCCGCACGGTCCGCATCGTCCCGCAGGCTCGTGCCCGCGTCGTGGAACGGCTCGGCCGTTACCACCGAACGCTCACTCCGGGGCTCGCGCTCGTTGTGCCGTTCATCGACAGGCTGCGCCCGCTGATCGACTTGCGCGAGCAGGTCGTGTCGTTCCCGCCGCAGCCGGTGATCACGGAGGACAACCTCGTCGTCAACATCGACTCGGTCATCTACTTCCAGGTCACCGACGCGAAAGCAGCGTCGTACGAGATCCAGAACTACATTCAGGCGATCGAGCAGCTCACCGTGACGACGCTGCGCAACGTGATCGGCGGCATGGCACTCGAGAAGACGCTGACGTCGCGCGACGAGATCAACAGCCAGCTGCGCGGCGTGCTCGACGAGGCAACCGGGAAGTGGGGGATCCGCGTCAACCGCGTCGAGCTGAAGGCGATCGATCCGCCGGCCTCGATCAAGGACACGATGGAAAAGCAGATGCGTGCGGACCGCGAGAAGCGCGCCGCGATCCTCCAGGCGGAGGGGATGAAGCAGGCAGCGATCCTCACCGCGGAGGGCGAGAAGCAGGCCGCTGTGTTGCGCGCGCAGGGCCAGCGCGAGGCAACGATCCTCGAAGCAGAGGGCCAGGCGAAGGCGATCGGCACCGTCTTCGAGGCGATTCATGCCGGCAACCCCGACCCGCAGCTACTCGCGTATCAGTACGTGCAGGCGCTGCCGCAGATCGCGCAGGGAGCATCGAACAAGGTCTGGATCATCCCGGCGGAGTTCCAGCGCGCGCTCGGTCAGATCGGCAGGACCGAGGACAAGGACGCGAGCTAGAAGGCCGCCCCGCTCCCGTTGCGATGTAGTTCGCGGCGTGAAGCTCGCCGCTGCACTTCTCCTCGCACTCGTCCTTCCAGGCCGGCGTCAACCGCGCGAAGTCGTGCGACTGGGTGCTCGTCGCGCCCGGGCGCTACCACGAGCGGGTCGTGATCAGCACCCCGCACCTCCACCTGCGCGGCCTGAACCGCAACACGGTGATCGTGGACGGTCTCCACCAGGTCGGCTACGGGATCGTCGTGGCCAAGGCCGACGACGTCTGGATCGAGAACCTCACGGTGCGCAACTGGGACCGCAAGAGCCGCGACGACGAGGCGAGCGGCGGCAACGAGATCTGGTTCAACGGCGGCGACGACTCGGGCGCGATCGGGGCGAGCGGGTGGCACGGCAACTGGCTCACTGTCTACGACACGGGTCGGCTCGGCGGCTACGGAATCTTCACATCCAACTCCGTGAACGGCGAGTTCGATCACGTCTACGCGAGCGGGTTCAACGACTCCGGCCTCTACATCGGCGCGTGCCCCGACTGTCATGCCACCGTGTCGCACGCGCTGATGGAGCGCAATGCGCTCGGCTTCTCCGGCACGAACGCGGGTGGGCACCTGATCGTGCAGGATTCCGTGCTCCGGCTGAACGCGGTGGGGGGGAACGGGACGTCGCTGCAACTGCCCTGGGGCGTCGGCTCGAGCCGATCGGCACCTACGGCGACTGTTCACGAACAACGTGATCTCGGGGAACAAGAACTTCGGGATCCTTGGCTTCGAGAACCCGGTGCCGTTTCCGCCGACCGCGGACAAGATCTACTTCCAGCTCGCCGGCAACGCGTTCACGAACAACACGGTGAGCGGCGGCGGCTACGCTGACATCGCGCTCGCAGGCGGCCTCTTCTCGCCCACGCAGCCGACGCTGCCGAAGCCCTGCGCCGGCGCCCCGAAGAACCCGCTCTGCCGATAGAGACCTGAGCAGCGCAATCAGCAGCGCTCGCGCGAGCAGGTTCGCAAGGTCATGACGCTCGGCGCACCCGCCCGCCAGGTGAGCTGGATCAGAAGCGATGCCGCGTCGTCGCTGTAGCTCGTCTCGCGCAGGTGGAAGTCCTCGTTCGCGCGATGGACGAGCCAATAGCGCCCTGCGGGGAGTTTCGTGATGTCGAGCTGCTGTCCGTGGAAGAACGCCGGGTAGCGGTCGGAGTAGCCCACGGACGAGCCTTCAACTACTGACCGCGCCTCGGGGTGGAACTGCTCGCAGTCGCCGAGGAATCGCGGCGGGCCGTGTGGCACGCCGATCGCGTGGCCCCAGTGGTCGGCAAGACAGAAGCCGCTCTTGTAATCGCGCACGCGCAAAGTGAAGTCGGTGGCGCTGCGCAACTCGTAGTGGTCGAAGCCCAGGAAATGCCAGTGGTGATGCGGCGGGGCGTTGACGTATTTCAGCTCGCCCGAGCTCTGGTCGACGCGCACTCCGTCGGACGCGAGCTGGATCAACTGGTGCACCTGCATGACGGCCGAGCCCGGTGGGCGTCTCGCACGGATCCACAGGATCCCGGGGCCCCGGTTGTCGACCATCGAGGTGAAGCCGAGCAGCCAGTGACTACCGGCGTGCTCGATGACAAGCCCGCTCGGCGGCCGCTGCACGAGGTTCGGGAACTTCGGCGTTCCGACGGGGACGACGCGCCAGTCGAGCGGCGCGCCTGCGCCGAGCGAGCGCACGTCGGTGCCGTCTAGCGCGACGGACATGAGGTTCGTGCCACTCGCGAATGCGATTCGCGTTCCGGTCGGCGACCACACGGGGAACGTCCCGGCGGGGAGAAGCGTCTGCGTCGTTCCGTCGTCGACCACGAGCGCGCTCGTGCCGTCGGCGAGATCGGCGACGTACGCGAGCTTCGTCCCGTCGGGCGACCACGCAAGGTCGTGCACGGTGGCGAATGGTGTCGCCGGGGGCGTCGTGTCGAAGGCGGTTGCGCCCAGGCCGTTCGACTGTGCGACGTAGATCACCGGCGCCCCACTGCGGGTCGAGACGAAGGCGAGCTTGCCGCTTGCCGAGACTGCGGCACCGTACTCCTCCGCGTTGCTCGCCGCGATCCGCGCGGACGGTCCGGTCGGCAGTTGCACGACACGGATCTGCCTGGTGCCCGCAACGCTCGCCGTGTACACGATCGAAGTGCCGCCAGGGAGCCAGGCCGGCCCCCACTCGTCGACCTGCGGCGTCACTGCGAGCCGGCGCTGGCCGCTGCCATCGGCGTTCGCGACCCAGAGATCGCCGGCGCGCGCGAATGCGATGAGCGTCCCGTCCGGCGAGTAGGCGGCGTCCTGCGCGTCAGCAATCAGATTCTTGCGCGTCCCGTCCGGCGTGATCGAAACGACAAAGCCGCCGCTCGCGGCGAGCATCCTGGTATCGCGCGGCTCCGGCTTGATCGCGGCCGCCGCGGCGTACGCAGCGATCACAGGCCGAGCTCCCGCTGCCACTTCGCCGTGTGCTCACCGGTTGCGGCTGCGCACCTGCTCGAGGGCGTGCCGAACTCAACTGCCGCTTCGGCGCGAGTGGCTACCGGGCCTACACAGACGTCTTCGCCCTCGAACAATCTCAGCCAGTGTTCCAGCGGGCGGTTCGCGAAAACCTGCGCGAGCGCACTCTTAAGGTCGCGCTGCTCGCCGTCGTACTGATGTGCTGCGAGTTCAGGCTGGTCGAGGAGCGCACACAGCCGCTGAAAGAACTTCGGCTCGAGCGCGCCGACCGTGAGGTGGCGTCCGTCGGCGCACGCGTAGATCGAGTAGCAGGCGAAGCCGTGCGTGAGCACCGGCGATCCCGGAGCGAGCTCGAGCGCGCCGTGCGTCATCGACACGACGACGTGTGCGCCTCGGCCGGTGCGCTCGCGCTCGAGCAGCGCTGCGAGTACCTCGGTCACGGCGCCGAGTGCGCCTGCCGCGAGATCGGCGGCTTGGACGGGTGGAAGCGCGGGCGCGGTGTCCTCGAGCAGTCCCGCCCAGCCGACGTAGTTCAGGTCGTGGCCGGCCGTCTGCTCGTGCTCGCCGCCCAACCCGAACCCCGTGAGCGAGCAGTAGACCGCGCGCGCAGACGCAGCGTCCGGTCCGATGCCGAGACGTGTGGCCACGCCGGGCCGGAACGACTCGAGGATGACGTCGGCGCGTTCGAGGAGCGCACGCGCGAAATCTCCATCGCCGGGAAGCTCCACGACGACCGATTCCTTGCCGGCGTTCAGGGCGTCGTACCACTCCGGCGACGTCAGTCGCATTGGGTCGCCGCCCGGCTGCTCGACGCGGACGACCCTCGCGCCGTGCCGCTGGAGCTCGCGCGACGCAAACGCACCCGGGAGATAGCGGGTGAAATCGACAACGAGCGTCCCTCCGAGCGCTTGCATCCCACCCGAACCTACCACTACCCTGCGACGGCCTTGGGCGAGCGCGCAACCGGTGCCGAAGAGAAACGGCGTTTGATCCTCGACGCAGCTGTCCGTGTGTTCGCGCGCAAGGGGTACCACACGTCGCGCGTCGGCGATATTGCCGAGGAAGCCGGCGTTGCGCACGGCCTGCTCTACCACTACTTCTCGTCGAAGGACGAAGTTCTCGAGACGATCTTCCGCGAGAACTGGGGCGTACTCGTCGAGCGCATTCACGCGGTCGAGCAATCGAACGATTCCGCGCGCGATCAGCTGCGCCACGTCGCCGCGATCATCCTGCGCACGTGGCGGCATCAGCCGGACGTTGTACGCGTTCTCGTGCGAGAGATCGCGCGCAGCCCGGAGATGCAGGAACGCATCAGCGATCTCGTGAAGCCGATCGAGGCGATTCGGCACATCATCGAGCGCGGCCAGGAGAGTGGGGAGCTCCGCGCCGACCTCGACCCGGCGCTCGCCGCCGTCGTGTTTTACGGCGGCATCGATGAGGTGCTGACCGGCTGGGTGCTCGGTCAGCTCCCGAGCGGCGTGGCCGATGTCGAGGCTGCCGAGCGCACGGTTGTGGAGGTGCTCACCGCCGGCTTCGCGGCGTCGCTAGCGGCCGCTGACTAGCTCGGCGAAGCGCTGAACGCCGACGTTTCCGCCTGAGATCACGACGCCGACCGCCTTGCCGCGTAGGCGCCCGTTCAGAAGGGCCGCGATCCCGACGGCGCCGCTCGGCTCGACGACGATCTTCAGGCGGTCGAAGAGGAACGCCATCGCGTCGACGATTTCCGCGTCGCTCACCGTCACGATCTCGTCGACGAGCTCGCGGTTGATCGCGAAGGTCAGCTCGCCAGGCTCCGCGGCCTGAAGCCCATCGGCGATCGTGCGCGGCACGCCGACGTTGACGCGCTTTCCAGATGCGAGCGACTGTGCGGTGTCGTCGCCCGCCTCCGGCTCGACGCCGGCGACGCGCATCTCGGGACGCAACGTCTTCGCGACGGTGGCGCAGCCCGCGATCAGCCCGCCGCCGCCGACCGGCGTCACGAGCAGATCGAGGTCGGGTACCTCCACGAGCAGCTCGAGCGCCACGGTGCCCTGGCCCGCCATGACGAGCGGATCGTCGTACGGCTTGACGAGTGCGAGGCCGCGCGTTTCCGCAAGCCGTGCGCCGATCTCTTCACGGTTGTCGGCGAAGCGGTCGTACGTCACGATCTCGGCTCCGTAGCCGCGCGTTGCCTCGAGCTTCGCGGCCGGTGCGTCCTCTGGCATCACGATCGTCGCGCTCGCGCCGAGCAGGCGCGCGGCGATCGCTACCGCCTGCGCGTGATTTCCCGACGAGTATGCGAGCACGCCGCGCGCACGCTCGTCCTCCGTCAGCGACACGATCTTGTTGTACGCGCCGCGGAACTTGAACGCTCCGCCTCGCTGAAAACACTCAGCCTTCACGTACACCGATGCCCCGGCGAGCCCGTCGAGCGTGCGCGAGGTCAGTACCGGGGTACGGGTCGCGACGCCGTGCAAGCGCTGCGCGGCCGCTTGCACGTCGGCGAGCTCGATCACCGGCATGGGTTCGCGTGGGCGCGCAAGAGGCCGAATCCCCAGAGCTTTCCCTGGAGGACGTAGTACACCGAGCGCGCGCGCGAACCGTCAGCCACGCGTGCGTCGTAGCCCGGGCAGACGACCGAGACGAGCGGTCCGGTCGAAGTCGTGAGTTGTGCTTCGACGACGCCGAGGCGCAGCCCCTTTGCGGCGCGCCAGCCGCTCGGCTGCCACAGCGTGTACACCGCGGAGACGCGCCCACCGGTGAGCTCGACCGCGAGCCCGTGCTGGTCGAACTTCTTGTACGTGAAGTACCAGGTCGTGGTCGCGCACGCGCTGCAGACGCCGTACGAGTGGCCGAGCGCCGCGCGCACGCCTGCCGCGCTTTCGTCGAGTCGGATGCCGCCGAGCGAGCGTCCCGGCAAGAAGACGCCCGCCTTCGGCAGGGCGGCGGCCGCAGAGGCGGTCACGACGAGTGCCGCGGCAAAGACGGCGAGACTCCTCATACGGTCGGAGTATGCAAGAGCGGTTCGGCGGGATTCGCCTAGCCGCTGGACAGGGCCATTCCATGTGTGATTGGTTGCATGTTCGGCGGGCATCCATTGCTAGGGGAGGCGAGACAGATGTCGTTTATTAGAGCGCGACGTGCCGGGAGGCGCGGTCTTGTGGTTTTGGCCGTTGTTGTCGGCGCGCTTGGGGCCGCGGCCGGATCGCCTACGCGACGATCCCGGACTCGGGCGGCGTGATTCACGGCTGTTACCAGACAGAGAACGGTCAGTTAAGGCTGATCGACCCGCAAGGAACCTCGAACAAGGACCAGAGCTGCAAGAGCAACGAGCTTGCGGTGAGCTGGAACCAGACGGGGCCGACCGGCCCGCAAGGCCCCATTGGGCCGCAGGGTCTGAAGGGTGACACGGGAGCGACGGGTCCGCAGGGTCCGACAGGTGACACGGGAGCGACGGGTGCGCAGGGAGCAACCGGGCCGCAGGGGCCGGCAGGAGCTGCCGCGCCCATGCAGACGTTCTCGACCTACCGGGTCAGCAACGGCCTGGGCGTTCGACTCGTTCTACAGCACGAGGACGGGGTTCGTCTCGTGTCCGTACCCGGATCTCCTCACAGGCGGCGGCTTCGATACCGACAACGTCGACATTAAGGCCAGCGGCCCGAACGGCAACAACGGTTGGTACGTCAGAGCCGACGGTGGTCTGGAAGGCGGCAGTGTGACGGTGTACGCCCAATGTCTCCACGTCCAGACTGGGTGACGCGATAGCGGAGCAGCGGGCGGCTCGACGACGAGGCGCCCGCCTTGAATCAGCGAACGCCGCGTCATTCATGCGAACCGACACTTAGGATCGGAGGATGCCGTCGCTCTGGAACTCGTTCGCCGACCTGCGCGTGCGCATCGACGATTACTCCGTGCAGCGACGGGAGCTGGAGGTCTCGAAGTCGTTCACGCGCGTGACGACGACGGTCGTTCTCGAGGGCGACGGTGAGACGGGCGAGGGCGAGGATGTTACGTACACCCCGACGGATCACGAGCATTTTCCTGTCGGCGAGATGCTCGCCGGCACCTGGTCGCTGCACGACTACTCGGTCCGGCTGAACGAGCTCGAGCTCTTCGACGCCGAGCCTCAGATGGCCGCGTCGCGCGATTACCGGCGCTGGGCGTTCGAGAGCGCGGCGCTCGACCTCGCGCTCCGGCAGGCCGGACGCTCGCTCGCCGACGTCCTGGGTCGGGAGTTGCACCCCGTCCGCTTCGTCGCGTCGACGCGGGCCGAGATCGGGCCGTACCGCGAGTTGAACCCGGACCTCGAGTTCAAGTTGGACGTGGCGGAGGGCTGGGACCGCGCGCTGATGGAGCGACTCGCTGCCACCGATCGCGTGCGCGTCCTCGACCTGAAGGCGTACTACCGCAACACCTCCGTCGATCTCGCACCCGATCCTGCGCTCTACCGCCTCGTCGTCGAGTGCTTCCCCGATGTGGTGATCGAGGACGCGTGGCTCGAAGACGGCTGTCGCGAGGCCCTCGCAGGGGCGGAGGATCGTCTCAGCTTCGATGCTCCGATTCATTCGTGGGGTGACGTGGGCAAGTTGCCGCTCGAGCCGCGCTGGCTCAACATCAAGCCGTCGCGCTTCGGGACGCTGCGGAGCCTCCTCGAGTGCATCGAGGAGTGCGAAGCCCGCGAGATCCGCATGTACGGCGGCGGGCAGTTCGAGCTCGGTCCGGGGCGCCGCCAGATCCAGCGTCTTGCGGCTGTGTTCTACGCCGACGCGCCGAACGACGTCGCGCCTTCCGAGGTCAACGAGGGGCCGGCGCACGCTGGGCTGACGCCGAGCCCGCTGCCGCCGCCAGACGGTGTCGGCTTCTGATGAACCTGTTCGACGACCTCCCGGAGGAGGGTGAGCGCCGCTTCGGCGAAGAGCTCGGCGCGAAGCTGTGGGGTGTCACGGTGTACGAGCTCGCCCCCGGGAAGAAGGTCTGCGCGTATCACTGGCATTTCGGCGAGGAGGAGTGGCTGCTGGTCGTCTCGGGGACGCCGACCCTGCGCACGCCGTTGGGCAAGCGTGTACTGCAGCCGTGGGACGTTGCGGTATTCGTGCGTGGCGAGGCGGGCGCGCACGAGGTGCAAAACGAAACCGGCGAGCCGGTTCGCGTCGTGATGTTCTCGACCGTGTCCGACCCGGAGGTCGCCGTCTACCCGGACAGCGGCAAGGTCAGCGCGTATGCCGGTTGGAGCCGCAAGGACCGGCCGTCGGTGTGGTTGATGAACCGGCCGGAGGCGAATCTCGACTATTGGGACGGCGAGGAGCAGTGAGCTTCAACCTGCTCGATGGTGAGCTCGACGAGGTGGAGGAGCGGCCGGGTTACCGTCACCGTGCGGCTCGCGTCGGCGGGAAGCTCGGAGCGGAGTTGCTCGGCGCGTCGCTCTACGAGACGCCGCCAGGCGAGAAGCTGTGGCCTTACCACTGGGAGACCGGGTGCGAGGAGTTCCTCATCGTCGTGACGGGCCGCCCGACCTTGCGTACGCCCGAGGGCGAGCGTGAGCTCGCGCCTGGTGACGTCGTGCATTTCCCCGAAGGCGAGCCGGGCGCGCACCAGCTTCGCAACGACACCACCGAACCGTTCCGCGTGCTGATCGGCTCGACGAAATCGCCGCTGAACGTTGCCGGCTATCCCGACAGCAACAAGCTGCTGATCGACCTGCCCGGCCGGCGGCGGATGCTGCGCGACGGGCCCGAGCTCGAGTACTGGGACGGCGAGTAACCCGTGACACTTCGGTGACCCTGGACTGTCCAGGGTTGTGGAAAAGTCCGGCTCAGCGGCCTGCAGTGGGGACACTCCCCCGTAACGGAACTGTCCGAGCTCAGTGCTGAAAGGGCAACTCGGTGAAGTGCGCCGTCTCCGGCTCGATCCAGTAGACGGTTCCGGTGCGCATCGGGAACGGCGTGCCGATGTAGTGCTGAGAGATCCGATCGATCACCTCGAGCGCCGGCTCGCCCTCAACGACTTCGACGATGCGGCCGCGGAGCTGCGCGTTGCGGTACGGGTTGTCGCCATCGACGAGTGAGAGCGCGACGCGCGGGTCGGCCGCGAGGTTGCGCGCCTTGCGTGACGTCGACTGCGTGAAGAACGCGATGCGGCCGTCCTCGAGGATCGCCCAGACTGGAATCGAGTGCGGCGCGCCGTCCGGCAGCGTGGTCGCCAGGTGCACGAAGTTCCGTCCCTCGGTGAAGAGCGCAGCGATCTTCGGATCTAGCGGAATGCGTTCTCTCCGGTGAGCGCCTGACCGACAACGAGCGTGTGCACTTCGTGGGTGCCTTCGTAGGTCAGCACCGACTCGAGGTTGTTCATGTGGCGAATCACGGGATACTCGAGCGTGATTCCGTTGCCGCCGAGGATCGTGCGCGCGCTGCGAGCGACCTCGATCGCGCCGCGGACGTTGCCCATCTTGCCCATGCTGACGTGCTCGGGCCGGAGCGTCCCCTCGTCTTTCATGCGGCCGAGGTGCAGCGCGACGAGCGTCGCGCGATTGATCTCGAGCGCCATCTCTGCGAGCTTCTGCTGCGTCAGCTGGTAGCCCGCGATCGGCTTGCCGAAGACCATGCGCTCCTTCGAGTAGTCGAGCGCGGACTCGAAGCATGCGCGGGCGGCGCCGACCGAGCCCCAGACGATCCCGTAGCGCGCTTCGTTCAGGCATGACAACGGCCCGCGAAGCGACGAGACTTCAGGGAAGCGGTTCTCCTCGGGGACCCGCACATCCTTCAGCACAAGCTCCGACGTGACCGACGCGCGCAGCGACAGCTTGTGTTTCATCTCCGGCGCTTCGAAGCCCGGCATCCCCTGCTCGACGAGGAAGCCGTTGATCGCGCCTTCCCCGGTGCGCGCCCAGACGACAGCGACGTCCGCGATCGTTCCGTTCGTGATCCACATCTTCGTCCCGTTCAACACCCAGTCGGAGCCGTCGCGTGTCGCGGTCGTGCGCATCGATCCCGGGTCCGAGCCTGCGTCCGGCTCGGTGAGGCCGAAGCAGCCGATCGCGTCGCCCTCGTGCATCGGCGGAAGCCACCGCTGCTTCTGCTCCTCGGAGCCCCATCGCCAAATCGCGAACATCGCGAGCGATCCCTGCACCGACACCAGCGAGCGCACGCCCGAGTCGCCCGCCTCGAGCTCGAGGCACGTCAGCCCGTAGGCGACGGAGCTCGCGCCCGGCAGGCCGTAGCCCTCGAGATGCATGCCGAAGAGGCCGAGTTTGGCGACCTCCTTCGCGAGCTCACGCGGCAGAATGCCCTGCTCGAACCACTCGCCCACCTCGGGGACGATCCGCTCGCGCACGAACCGGCGCACGGTGTCGCGGATCGCTTTTTCCTCGTCGTCGAGGAGTGCGTCGATGGCGAGAAAGTCGCGGGGATCGAGCTCGGTCGGCTTCGCGGTGATGGCCACTCCTGAATCGTAGAGCAGGACTACTTCGCCGGTGCGAGATGCGCGAGCGCCATCGAAAGCCACGCCGTCGCGTGCCCTTGCCAGAGCCGCTGTTCGTGGCCGCCCGAGTAGATCCGGAAGACGTGCGGAACGTGGGCTCGCGAGAGCTCGAGATTCAGCTGCCGGTTCTCCGCGAGGAAGCGCGAATCGCCGTCGCCCACGTAGAACGAGATCGTCGTGCGCAGGCGCAGGATCTGTGCACGCGTCGCGAGCAGTTGCTGATGTACGTCGTCTTTCGGCCCGAGGTCGAGCGCCTTCGTCCCCGTCGGGTCGGTCGGATGGAAGTACCCACTCCACGACTCGATGACCGAGAACGTGTTGAGGTGCGCAAGGCCGAGGTGCATTGCTCCGAAGCCGCCGGCGGACAGGCCGACGATCGCGCGGGCGGCACGCGTCGGAATCGTGCGGTAGAGCGAGTCGACGATCACCGGCAGCTCGCCCGCGATCGCGGTCTCCCACTCGTCGCCGGGATGATGGTCGACGTATTCGGGGTCGGGCTCGTTCCAGCGCGCTCCCTGCGGTACGACGAGGATCGCGGGGCGGCCGACCTGGTCGAGCGCATGCTCAACGAAGCCGAATGACTGGTAGGCGGTGGCGTTCGACGGCAGCCCGTGCAGGAAGTAGACGACGGGATAGCGTTGCGTTGTCGTCGCGTAGTCGGCCGGGAGATAGACCTCGAAATGCAACGTCCCGTCGAGCGCCGCCGAGTGGAAATGATCGTCCTGCACGCGTGAGCGGTCGGGCCCCGCGGCTGCGACTGCAACGACGAGAAATGCGCCTGCCAGGACGATGACCCCGGCTCTGTTCATGAGGAAGCGTAATCCGGGCGCAACGCCCGATTAACGAGCCGAGAGTACATACCCAGTGTGAAGGTGGCGCGGGCGTTGGGCCTCTCCACGGCGGCGTCGGCCGTCGTCCTCTGCGCGTTCCTCGGCGTGGGGATGGCTGGCGCGCGCGGCTATCTAGACAATTTCCTGGCCTACCGTGGCTTCGCCCCGCCCGAGGAGCCTGCTTTCGTGACAAGGCCGGGGACGGTCGAGCGCGTGAACGTGCCGAGTGCCGCCCTCGGCGGCCGTGCCCAAGAGACGTACGTCTATCTGCCGTCAGGCTACGCGGAGCAGCCGCACCGGCGCTATCCAGTGCTCTATCTCCTCCACGGCTTCCCGGGTCGACCGCTCGCGTTCTTGCAGACGGTGCAGATGGGGATCATCGACGATGTCCTGACGACGCAGCAGCGAGCGCAGCCGCTCATCCTCGTGATGCCGTTCGGCTCGACCGGGACGTTCAACGACGAGGAATGGGTGAACGGAATCGGAGTGGGCAACGGTTGGGCGACTTTCGTCTCCGGCGATCTCGTCCACTACGTCGACCAGCACTATCGAACGATCGCAACGGCGGGAGGGCGCGCCCTCGGGGGGCTCTCGGAGGGCGGCTACGGCGCGATCAACATCGCGGTTCAGCACCCGCGTGAATTCTCGGTCGTCGAGAGCTGGTCGGGCTACGAGCGGCCGGACAAGCTGAAGTCGATCTTCGGTTCGAACTTGCAACTCCTTGCCGCGAACGATCCGCGTGCCCTTGTGCGGCACGCGGCGCCCAGCCTGCGCGCGATCGGCACGTACTTCTGGTTCTACTCCGGGTCAACCGACCAGTTCCGAAAGCAGAACGCCGCGTTCGCGCACGAGCTCGGTTTCCTCCACCTTCCCCATACCTACAGGCTCGTCTACGGCGGTCACAACTGGGCGATCTGGCGCGACAACGCGCGCGCCGCCTACCTCGCGGCGGCAACGAGACTCACATGATCAGGGTTGCCCGCAGCGTTGTCGCAGTCGCGTTCTCACTCGGTGTGCTCGTCGCGGCGACGGGCTGGCTCTATCTCGCGCGTCCAGCGGTGCGGATTCCGGGTCCCGTCGTGCATGACGCGCTGGCGCTCGACGAGCTCTCGCACCACGGCGGCGTCTCCATCGCCGTCTTCCTCGTGGTCTGGGGAATCGCGGCCGCTCTCCTTGGGCTCGTCGCCCGCTGGGCTCGTGCCGAGCGCCTGACGGCGGGCTTGCTGCTCGCGCTCGGCACAGGGGCCTGGCTCTACGTGCTGAACGGCGTCTCCATCCTCGTTGTGCGCCAGATTCCGGTGCACCAGGCATTCCATGCGGCCGCCGCAGAGCAGGCCGTGGTCATTCCCGCAGCCCTCGCCGGCCTCGGAGGCGCGATGTTCGGCCGCACGAACTCGCGCTCAGAGCCGCGCGCCAGGACCGTGCTCTCGTGGCTCGTTGCCGGCGTCGCGTTGCTCGCGGCGTTCGACGCGGTGTTCCCCGAGCACCGACGCTCGCTCATCACCGGTCTCGATCCGGCGCACGTCCACGGCCTCACGAAGGCACTCGTCGCCCCGCTCGCGGCTGGTCTCGTCGTCGCAGCGCGCGGACTCGCGCGCGGGAGCCGCCGCGCATGGCAGGTCGCGGTCTGCCTGCTCACCGTCCTGCTCGTGCTTCACGTCGAGCGCCGCTTCGACGAGGGCGCGATCGTCACGGGCATAGCGGTCGTTGCACTCGTGGCGCGCCGCGGCGACTTCGGCCGCCGCGGCGATCCAGACTCGAAGCCGCGCATCGTCCTCCATGCGCTGCTCGCGGCGCCCGTGGTCGTCGCTTACGGACTCGCGACTCTCTGGGTGAACCGCCTGATGGCCGACGAGCCATACTCGTTCTCGTTCGCGCTGCGTGTCACAGGGCGGGCGCTCGCCGGCTTGAGTTTCCGCGGCGCGGACCATCTCAACGGTCCACTCGCCGACTGGTTTCCGGTATCGGCCTTCTTGATCGCGTGGGGCGCCGTCGCCCTGCTGCTAGTCGAATGGCTTGCACCATGGCGCTACCGGTTGCGGCAGGAGACGCGCGACCGCGAGCGCGCACACGAGCTCGTCTCACGCTACGGAGCCGACACGATCGCGCCCTTCGCGCTCCGCACCGACAAGTCGTACTTCTTCTCCGAGGACCGGGCTGCGTTTCTCGCGTACCGTGTCTCCGGCGGCGTTGCGATCGTTGCCGGCGATCCGATCGGGCCTGTCGATGCCCACTGCGCCCTCATCCGCCGCTTCCTCGACTTTGCGCACGCTCGCGGTTGGCGGGTCGCCGTGCTCGGTGTGTCGGGGAACTCGCTTCAGCTCTACCAGTCGCTTGGTCTGCGCGCGCTTTACCACGGGGACGAAGCCGTCGTCGACACGGCCAGCTTCTCGCTTGATGGGCGGCCGATCCGGAAGGTGCGCCAATCCGTGCATCGACTGAGCGCTGCGGGATTCGAAGCGCAGGCACTTCGTCCGAGCGAGCTCGACGCGTCGATGCGCGCGCGGCTTGAAGAGATTGCGCGAACGTGGCGTGGGACGGCACCCGAGCGCGGCTTCACGATGGCCCTTGACGCGTTCTTCGCCCTCGGCGACGACGATGCGATCTTCCTCATCGGGTTCGATTGCAAGCGGCAGCCGATGGGCTTTCTCCACTTTGCGATCTCACACGCCGGCGGTGCGCTCTCGCTCTCGAGCATGCCGCGTATGCGCGACGTGCCGAACGGGTTCAATGAGTGGTTGATCTGTGAGTCGGTCGGGTGGGCGCGCGATCACGGCTACCGGCGCGTTTCACTGAACTTCGCGCCGTTCGCCGCGCTGCTTGCGCCCGAGGGCGATCTGACGCGCGCGCAGCACATGCAGGCAGTGACGCTGCGGCGATTCAAAGGGCGGTTCCAGCTCGACAACCTGCTGCACTTCAATCGCAAGTTCTTCCCGGAGTGGCAACAGCGCTTCGTCGTGTACGAACGACGGCGCGACCTGCCGCGCGTCGGTGTGGCAGCGCTCGCCGCCGAGGCGTACCTTCCGTTTCAGTGATCGCAGCCGGGCTTCTGCTCTCGGTCGTGTCGGCGGTCGCGATCAACGGCGGCTATTCACTCCAGCATGCCTCCGCGTCGCGTCTGCCGCCGCTTCGGCTGCGGCGGCCGCTGCAGTCGCTCCACGCGCTCTTTCGCAATAGGCGCTGGCTCCTCGGCTTTCTCGGCGGCATCGGTGGCTGGGTGCTGTACGTCGGCGCGCTCCGGCTCGCGCCGCTCTCGCTCGTGCAGGCTGCTTCGGCGGGAGGTATCGGCGTCCTTGCACTCGGGGGCGGGCGGCTCCGGCCTGCAGAGCGGGTCGGCATCGGCGCGGCGCTCACGGGTCTGCTGCTCCTCGGTCTGTCGCTCGGCTCGCAGCCACCGTCGAATCGTGGGACGGTCGGCGCCGTCGTGCTCTGGCTCCTGGCGTCGGGCTGCGCGGCTGCGCTCGTCGTCAAGGTGCTCGCGCCTGGCGCCGGCTTCGGGACGGCGGCGGGGTTCCTCTACGCGGCCGGCGACGTCGCGACGAAGGCCGCTGTGGGCGGCGGGGCGAGGCTCTGGTTCGTCCCCGCGCTTCTCGCGTGTCACGGGCTTGCGTTCGTCTGCATGCAGCTCGCGTTCCAGCGTGGCGGCCGTTTGGGAACGGCCGGGCTCGCAGTGCTCTGGACGAACGCCCTGCCGATCCTGGCCGGCACGATCGTCTTCGGCGAGTCCCTTCCCGGCGGCTTCAGCGGCACGGCTCGGGTGACGGCTTTCGCGCTCGTCCTGATCGGCGCCGTGGCACTCAGCCGGCCGCCGATTGACGCCTCCCACGGCGACGCTACACTTTCGATTGACTAGTCAGTCAACGAATTGGCGGAGGAGATCATGACAACGATCGAGCAAGGGGCGGCGACGGGCGTTTCGTTCGCGCTGACCGACGAGCAGAAGGCCCTGCGCGACCTGGCCCGCGACTTCGCGGCCAAGGAGATCCGGCCGAAAGAGGCCGAATACGACGCAAAGATGCAGCACCCGGTCGAGGTGATCGCGAAGGCGCACGAGCTCGGGCTCATGAACCTTCACGTCCCCGAGGAGTACGGCGGCCTCGGCCTCGGCTGCTTCGACGGGATGCTCGTCGGCGAGGAGCTCTACTGGGGCTGCGCCGGCATCGGCACCTCCGTCTCCGCCAACGGCCTCGGCTCGGGGCCCCTGATCATCGCCGGCACTGACGAGCAGAAGGCGACGTGGCTGGCACCGCTCATCGACGAGCCGATCCTCTGCTCGTTCGGCCTGTCGGAGCCCGGCGCAGGCTCGGACGTCGCTGCGCTGAAGGCGACGGCTGTGCGTGAGGGCGACGAGTACGTGCTCAACGGCTCGAAGACGTTCATCACGAACGCCGGCTACGCCGCGTGGACGGTCGTGTTCGCGAAGACCGACCCGAAGGCCGGCTCGAAGGGCATGTCAGCGTTCATCGTCCCGATGGACACGCCCGGCGTCACGATCGAGAAGCACCTCGACAAGATGGGCCAGCGCGCCACCGACACCTCGGCGTTCGCGCTCCAGGACGTCCGCGTCCCGGTCGAGAATCGGCTAGGCGAGGAAGGTGACGGGTTCAAGATCGCGATGGCGACGCTTGACTTCACCCGGCCGGGCACCGCCGTCGGCGCCGTCGGCGTCGCGCAGGCGGCGTACGAGCACGCGGTCGCCTACGCGAAGCAGCGCGTCACGTTCGACGTGCCGATCGCGATGCACCAAGGCATCAACTTCATGATCGCCGACATGGCGACGGAGATCGAGGCTGCGCGCCTGCTCACCTGGCAGGCGGCGTGGATGCTCGACCAGGGCTACGGCCGCAAGGCTACGCTCTACTCCTCGTTTGCGAAGCGCTTCGCGGCTGACACGGCGATGAAGGTCGCGACCGACGCGGTCCAGGTGTTCGGCGGCTACGGGTACATCAAGGAGTACCCGGTCGAGAAGCTCATGCGCGACGCGAAGCTGTTCCAGATCTATGAGGGGACCAGTCAGATCCAGCGCCTCGTCATAGCCAAAGAGATCTTTCTCCCCAAGGACTGACCGGCAGCGCTGTCGGAGGCGCTGCAGCCCCTCGCACCGCTCCGCTTCGCTGCGCTTTCCTGCTCGGGGCGTCGGGGACGGACATCGAGCAGCCGCGCCCGCGCAGGTCGGGCGCGGCGCCGGCATTAGAGTCACGCCAATGGCAATCGAGATAGATCTCTCCGGGCGGGTTGCGCTCGTCACCGGTGGTTCGCGCGGCCTCGGCCGCGCGGATGCTCTGACGCTCGCGCGCGCCGGAGCCGACGTCGTCGTGGCCGACCTGCTCGTCGAGTCGGAATTGTCGGAGGACACCGACCGCTACGGCACGCTCGCCACCGTCGCGCGCCAGCAAGGGCTCGTGCACACCGAGGAGACCGTCGAGGAGATCCGCGGCATGGGACGGCGCGCATTCGCGGTCCGGTGCGACATCACCGAACGCGGAGAGGTCGATGCGGCCGTCGCACGTACGGTCGAGGAGCTCGGCTCGGTCGATATCCTGGTGAACAACGCCGGCACGCTCGACCACGCAGCGCAGTTCCACCGTCAGTCGCCGGATCTGTGGGATCGAGATCTGCGCGTGAATCTCACGGGCGCATTCAACTGCGCGCAGGCGGTGTGGCCGCACATGCGCGAGCGCGGCTGGGGGCGTGTGATCAACATGGCGTCGGTCGCCGGAACGCTCGGCGGCTTCGGGCAGGCGAGCTACTCGACGACGAAGGCAGGACTGCTCGGTCTTACCCGGACGCTTGCGATGGAGGGCGCGCGCCACGGGATCACCTGCAACGCGATCGTGCCCGGCGTGATCGGCACGGAGGCGTTCAACATGGCGAATGCGGAGATGAACGAGCGAATCGTCAACCGCACCGCCCTCAAGCGACCGGGCGAGCCGCAGGAGATCGCGAACGCGATCGCCTTCCTCTGCTCCGATCTCGCGGCGTATATCACCGGCATCGAGCTCAACGTGTCGGGCGGCGTCGAGCTCTTCGTCTTTTAGCGCCGGCGACCGGCCTCGCTACATTGGTGGCTTGCGTCGGCGCCTCCTCTTTCTGCTGCTCTCGATCGTCACGACAGCCGTCGTGCTCGGCCTCGTCTTCGCCGGCTCTCCGACGACGCTCGCGACGGGTGTGACGATCGACGGCATCGACGTCGGCGGCTTGCAGGCAGCGCAGGCACGGGCACTACTCCAGCGACGCTCTGATGCGCTGGCGAACACACCGGTCGTGTTCCTCGCGGGCGGCACGCGCTACTCGATCCGTCCGAGCGAGCTCGGCGTCGAGCCCGACTGGAAGGCGGCCGTCGACGCGGCGCAGCGCCAGGGGGACGGTTTCGGCCCGATCCGCGGTTTCAAGCGTCTCGACGTCCAGGTCTTCGGTGCCGACGTGACGCCACCGATGACCGTGCTCAACGGCGCGCTGAACTATCAGCTCGGCCTGATCGCCAAGGCCGTGAATCGCGCGCCACGCAACGCTGCGATCGTACGTCACGGACTGCAGATCGTGGTGTTGCCCGCGCAAGCTGGGCGCGTCCTCGACCGTGTTGCGTCGGCGCGCACGATCGTGAAGGAGCTCGGTGCGCTCGATCGGAGCGCGGCGAACGTCGAGCTGCCGTTTCGCGTGCAACAACCGCGCGTCCGCGCACTCGCAGCGGCTGCGCGCCAGGCGCGGCTCGCGCTGTCGGCACCGGTCCGACTCGAGCTCGGGAAGACGCGCTGGCTCCTGTCTCGCGCGAAACTCGCTCGCTTGATCAAGCTGCCGGTAGGCGGCCGCACGACACTGACCATCGCGGGCCCGGCGGCCGACGACTGGCTCGCTCGGCTCGGCAAGCGCGTCGAGAAGCCTGCGCAGGACGCGGGGTTCGCCGTCGGAGGCGCGCACGTGCGGGTCGTCCCTGCGGTGCCCGGAATCCGGCTCGACGGCGTCGGAGCGGCAACTGCGCTGCTGCACGCTGCTCTCAAACGCCGGCCGGAGCTTCGGGTCGCGCAACTTCCCGTGCGGGAGGCACCCGCGAAGCTCTCCACGGAGGCTGCCCGCGCGATGCACATCAGCGGAATCGTCTCGACGTACACGACCGTGTTCGGTGGCGTTCCGAACCGCATCCACAACGTCGAGCTCGTGTCGCACCTCGTCGACCGCAAGCTGATCGCGCCAGGCGCGACGTTCTCGTTCAACAAGACGACCGGCGAGCGAAACGCGTCGAAGGGCTTTCTGGTCGCGCCGGTGATCGTCAACGGCGAGGTGACGACGGGTCTCGGCGGCGGCGTCTGCCAGGTCTCGACCACCGTCTTCAATGCCGCGTTCGAAGCCGGGGTGAAGATCACCGAGCGCACGAACCACGCGCTCTACATCAGCCATTACCCCCAGGGGCGCGACGCGACGGTGAACTACCCGGACGTCGACCTGCAATTCGTGAACGACACCGGCAGCTGGATGCTCCTGCGCACGTTCGTCAGTTCATCCTCGCTCACCGTGAGCCTCTACGGAACACCGGTGCACCGAAGGGTCACGAGCACGACGACTCCGCTCGTCTCGCACGGCGTGCCGCCGGTGAAGAAGACGATCGACCCCGAGCTCAAGCCGGGCGAGAAGATCGTCGATGACCCGGGCTCACCGGCGTTGTCGACGAGCGTCACCCGCGACGTCTACACGGCGGCTGGCAAGCTTCTCTACCACGACACGTGGTACTCCTCCTACCGCGCCTTGCCGAAGCTCGTCCGGATCGGGCCCCCACTGAAGAAGCCGAAGAAAAAGCACGCGGCTACGACGACGACGACGACGACGTCGACGTCGACGACGACGACGACTCAACCCGGGTAATCGCGGCTCGGAGCCAGTCCGGCACGCGCGTGGGCTTGAGTGTCGCCGAGTCGACACAGGCGTGAGCGGTGTACCCGTCGGCCATCAGCGTGCCGTCGTCGCGGACGATCGAGTACTCGTACCGGAAGCGGGCTCCGCGCAGCCCGACACAGCGGGTGCGCACGTGCAGGAGGTCGTCGAAGACCGCCGGAACGACGTAACGGCAGTGCGACTCGAGAACGAGTGCTTCGATGCCGTGGTCGCGCAGCGCCTGGTAGCCGCCTGCGTAGGCGCGCAGGTACTCGACGCGGGCGACCTCGTACCAGACGAGGTAGGAGGCGTTGTGTGCGATCCCCTGCGCGTCGGTGTCCGCGAAGCGGACACGAACCGTCGTCGTGAAGGTGTAGCCGTCCACGGGTCAACTCTACGATGCTCGGCATGAGCGTTGAGCGGCTGGCGGAGCTGGTGGTGGCGCGGCGGCCGTGCGTCGTGCTGACCGGCGCGGGCATCAGCACCGAGTCGGGGATCCCGGACTTCCGCTCGCCGACCGGCGTCTGGGCGCAGTACGACCCGATGGAGTACGCGACGATCGACGCATTCCTCGAGGACCCGGTGAAGGTGTGGGACTTCTACGGCAAGCGCCTCGCCCTCCTCGACGATGCTCAACCAAACGACGGCCACCGTTCACTCGCCGAGCTAGAGGATCGCGGCTGGGTGCGCGCGGTCGTCACGCAGAACATCGACCGGTTGCACGAGCGGGCCGGCTCGCGCGCGCTCGTCGAGGTGCACGGCTCGATCCGGACGTCGAGCTGTCTCGCCTGCGGAACCGTCGTGCCCTTCGCAGAGGTCGTCGCGCTCCTACCCGTGCCAGCCTGTCCGAGCTGCGGACGGATCCTCAAGCCGGACGTCGTCATGTTCGGCGAGCTCTTGCCGGAAGCCGCGATCGAGCGCGCCACGCAACTCGCTGCGGCCGCCGGCGTGCTGCTCGTCGTCGGCTCTTCGCTCGAGGTCTATCCGGTCGCCGGCCTGCCACTCGAGACACTCGCCGCGGGTGGGTCGCTCGCGATCGTCAACCGCGGATCGACTCCGCTCGATGCGCGCGCGTCGGTGACGATTGACGGAGGCGCCGGTGAGGTGCTGCGCGCGCTCGCGGATGCGCTACCCGAGCGCCCGTAGCGACGTGGCGAAGATCGCCTCCCTGAACCTGCCGTTCAGCATTGACGTTGCGAGTGCGAACACCGGCACGACCCGCGAACCGGCATACGACGTCGAGAAGTAGTCGCCGACCATGCGGCCGCCCTCGGAGCGCGGTATCCAGTTGGTGGAGAACGGCTGCGCGTCGAGCCGCTGCGGCGTGCTCCAGGTCTTGCCGCCGTCGAGCGACTGGACGAGGCTTATCCCGAGCAGACAGGGGGCCTTGCTGCAAGTGCCGTAGTAATGCGCATATACGACCGCGAGGTGTCCGGGATGGGATGGGTCGGCCGCGAGCCCAGGAATGAACGCGTCCGCGCCTGAGGTCACCCGCACGGGTGCGCTCCAGGTCATGCCGTCCGTCGACGTCGACAGCACGAGGTCGTTTTGCGAGCAGCCTGGGCGGAACCGGCAATCGGACCACGTCGCGTAGATCGTCCCGTTCGAGTCGGCTTCGAGCGACGGCAGTGAGATCGCCCGCATCGGCGAGTTGTCCGCGGCCTGGAGGTCGGAGACCGTGAACGTCGCGAACGTCGCACCGCCGTCCGTCGAGCGCAACGCGATCATCGACCCGCTCAGCGCTCGCTCGTCGCGGTAATCGCCCGCGACGACGACGAGCGTGCCGTTCGGTTGCACGACCGGCTGGGTGCCGACGAGTACCGCGCCCGCTTTCACCGGGGGAGACCACGTCAGCCCGCCGTCGGTCGAGAACTGGCTGACGGTGATGTTCTTGTCGTCGTCCGTGTACTCGAGATAAAAGCGTCCGTGGAACGGGCTCGTCGTCCCGTTGTCGCACGTGATCCAGTCCTTGTCCAGAAGCGGACCGTCGGCTGCGTCGACCGGCGCGGACCAGTGCAGGCCGTCCGTGGAGCGGGCCGTGTAGACGTGTGAGAAGTTGGCCTCGATCGTCAGGGTGCTCACGATCCAGACGCCGTGCACCGCGTCGTAGGTGACGCTCGGGTCGGATGCGGCGAGCTCGGGGCCCGGCGGCGAGGCGTTCCCGGTCGTGCCCGGCAGGAGCGCGCGCGTCCACGTGCGGCCGTCGTCACGGGAGACTGCGGTGCCGATGTTCGACGCGGCGCCGGCGGCGCGCCGGCCGACCTGGAATGCCGCAACGACGGTGCCCCCCCAGGCGAAGCTGTCCGGCTCGACCGCCGTCTCGTGCTGGCTGTCGGCGTTCTGGTACGGGTCGACCGAGAGCCGCCGCGAGACGATCTCGCAGTTCGATGCGACCTTGTCGGTGGCGTCGGCGCTGACGATGTCGAATCCGGCGCCGCAGTCGACGCTGTCGGTCGCCCCGAAGGCGACCTGCACGAGATCGTTCCCGGCGCCCGCGACGATGTGGTCAGAGGCCGGCGTCCCGACGATCAGGTCCGCGCCCTTGGTGCCGCGAATCGTCGCCGCGGTCGCGGTCGAGGCGAAGAGCAGCAGCAGGAGGAGAAGGCCCAGGCGGCGCATCGAGGCTGCCCAGAGTACCCTCGCGGCATGAGTGCGCTCGACGTGGACGTGCTCGTCATCGGCAGTGGCTTCGGCGGCAGTGTTGCTGCGTTACGACTGACCGAGAAGGGATACCACGTCGCCGTGCTCGAAGCCGGTCGCCGCTTCGCGCCGGAGGATTTCGCGCGGACGAACTGGAACCTTCGCCGATACCTCTTCATGCCGCGGTTGGGCCTGCGCGGCATCCAGCGGCTGACCGTGCTCGACGACCTCGTCGTTCTGTCGGGCGCCGGCGTTGGCGGAGGCTCGCTCGTGTACGCGAACACGCTCTACGAACCGCTCGACCGCTTCTTCGAGGATCCGCAGTGGGCGGGCGTCACCGACTGGCGTGAGGAGCTCGCCCCGTACTACGACCGCGCGCGCTCAATGCTCGGCGCAACCGAGACGCCGTTCGAGAGTCCGGCGGAGGACGTCATCCGTGAGGTCGCACGCCGAATGGGTGCGGAGGACACGTTTCGCCGCACGACCGTCGCCGTGGATTTCGACCTCTGCGTGCGTTGCGGCGGGTGCATGGTCGGCTGCCGCTACGGCGCCAAGAACACGCTCGATCGCAATTACCTGCTACTTGCCGAGCAGGGCGGCGCACGCGTGCACGCCGACCGCGAGGCGACGCTGCTGCGACGAGCCGAGGGGGGCTGGGAGGTCGAGACGCGCCGCTCCGGCGCGTGGTTGCGGTCGATGCCCGAGCTCTTCCGCGCCGAGCATGTTGTGCTCGCAGCGGGCGTGCTCGGCACGCTCGAGCTGCTGCTGCGCTCCGGCGTCGGCGGCCCGAACGTTGGCTCGCTCGTGCGCTCGAACTCGGAAGTGATCGTCGGCGCGGGCGCGCGCTCGACCGCGATCGACTACTCGGAAGGGATCGCCATCGGCTCGTCGTTCCACGCGAACGCGGACACGCGGATCGAGCCTGTGCGCTACCCGAAGGGCTCGAGCCTGATGGGGCTCTTCTCAACAGTGCTTGTCGACGGCGGCGGCCGCATACCGCGTCCGCTCCGGTGGGCGGGGAAGCTCCTCCGGCATCCGCTCTACGCGGTGCAGGTGCACATCCCGTGGCGCTGGGCGCAGCGGACAGTGATCCTGCTCGTAATGCAGGCGCACGACAATGCGTTGCGCGTACGGTGGACCGGGCGGCGGCTGCGCACCGAGCGCGGCGCGCACGAGCCGGCGCCCACGTGGATCCCGGAAGCGAACGAGGCTGCGCGACTCGCCGCCGACGTGATGGGCGGGCTTCCCGGGTCGGGGCTGAACGAGGTCTTGCTGAACCGCCCCTTCACCGCGCATATCCTCGGCGGGGCGCCGATCGGCGTCACGCCCGCAGACGGCGTCCTCGACGGCTGGCAGCGCGTCTGGGCCGAGCCGGGCCTGCACGTCGTCGACGGTGCCGCCGTCAGCGCCAACCTCGGCACGAACCCGTCGCTCACGATCGCTGCGCAGGCAGAGCGGGCTTGCGCGTTCTGGCCGAACCGGGGAGAGGACGATCCGCGCCCCGTCCTGGGCTCACGCTATGAGCGGCTCGAGCCGGTGGTCGCTACGCGGCCGCGCGCCGCAGCGGCCGTTCGCTGAGCACCCGGGAGCAGCCGCTGCAGATCGTCCGCTCGAGCTCGTACGGAATCCCCGCTCGCTGCACGACGACGTGGGTGCTGACCGCACGGTGGCGGTGCGGGAACCGGAGGATGCGAAACGGACCGGTCACTACCATTCAATGTAGTACGACGTGCGGAGGTTGCAAGCCCTAGGAGGGTTTGGCGAAACAGTGGCTGTGTCGCACGGCCGCGCTGGACGCCGCGCTAGCAACCGCTAGCGAGGCTCCCTGCGTCCTTGCATCGCGACGCCCATCGCACCCGTGCAACGAGCACCGTTCCGCCAAACCCTCCTAGGGACACGCCGCTCCGACGATGACGCGCGGCGTCACGATGCGCGGAGCCTTGAGGTTGTGTTGGGAGAAGTCGAGTGCCGCGGCGAGGTTCGCCGCCGCCGCGTCGCGCACGGACAGCGGCTCGAGCCCCCAACGCCACTCGGCGAGCTTGAGGATCGACGTGTGGTCGTACGTCCCGTGCGCGACGCGACCTCGGCGTGCGAACGGCGAGACGAGGATGCACGGAACGCGGAACCCCCGCTGCTGGTACTCGGGCTTCACGTCGGGGCCGGCCGGCGGCGGCACATGCTCGAAGAAGCCGCCCCACTCGTCGAACGTGAAGATGAGCAACGTCCGCGGCCACGCCGGGCTCGTCGTGACGGCGTTGTAGATCGTGGACATGAAATACTCGCCGGCGCGAATGTCGGCGTGGGGATGGTCGTCGTTTCCCTGGTCGCCGGACGCCGGGGCGCTGGTGTCGTCGAACGTGTAGCTCGGATCGACGTACGAGAAGGCCGGGAGCTTTCCCGTCTTGCACTGTTTGAAGAATTGCGCATGTGGGTGCGAGATCGCGGTATAGCGCTGGTACAGGAGCAGGAAACTGAAGTTGCCGTAGTAGTACGCGGCGGGAATGCGCTTGGCGGCGAAGCGGTCGAAGATCGTCGGCAGGTCGACGCGCGACTCGATGTTGCTCGTACGGTCGGTGACGCCGGAGAGCGAGTAGAACCGGTTCGGAAACGTCGGCCCGAGGATCGGCGCGAAATAGCGGTCGCACGCTGTGAACGCAGGCGCGACCTGGCCGAGGAACGGCAGATCCTGTTGCTGGTAATAGCCGATCGAGTAGAGGTCGTTCGCGCCCGCCCGTAGCCAGCCGTCGCAGGCGCCGTTGTTCCACTCGACGCGCCCGCCTTCGTAGGAATGGTCCGGATCGCTGAAAGCGCAGCCCTGGAAGTCCGGTGCGAGTGGGTAGGTCTGGTGCGGTGCGCCGCTCGCATCCGTGAACGTCAGCCCCGCCTGCTTGCCGTCCGCGCCGGGAAGCCACCCCATGATGTGGTCGAACGAGCGGTTCTCCATCATCACGACGATCACGTGATCGATTCCCGAGCGGCTTGGCTTCGGCAGCTTCGTCGAGGCCCGCAACGCGGCGCGGGCGAGAGGTCTCGCGCCGACGGCCGCCGCGGCGGCGGTGCCGAGGAAGCGCCGTCGAGAGAGCGGCTGCTCCCAGAGCTCCATGCGCCGAGCCTATCGCGGCGAGGTATGTTGCATCCATGGCTGGAGCCCGGAGAACCGATCTGCTCGGCAAGCTGGCCGACTTGAGCGAGGAGGCGATCCAGCGCCTGAGCGACGCGCCGGGCGCCGAACGTCTGGTCGGAGCGATCAACGCGACGCGTGAGCGCGTGGACGAGCTGCAGAAGCGTGTGCGCGGGATGGACGATCTCGAGAAGCGCCTCGCCGCGCTCGAGCGCAAGGTCGACAAGCTCGGGAAGGCCTCGACGTCAGCGGGCAGCTCACGGTCGAGCAGCAAGACGGCGAGCCCCAAGAAGAGCTAGTCCGCCGAGGAGCACACCGCCCGCGACGTCAGTCGGCGTGTGCCAGCCGGCGAGCAGCAGCAGAACGATCGAACCGATCGCCCATGCGGCTGCGAAGCGGCCGGCGCGCGGCCTGCTCCACGCGACCGCGGAGGCAACGATCACGGTCCGCAGCGCATGCCCGCTCGGGAAGGACGAGTCGAAAGAGGCGATGTGGAAGGAGCCGTCGTGGAGCGCAGGCCGCGCGAGCAGCTCCTTGCACAGCACCTCGACCGCCACGGCGGCGACGAGCGCGATCCCGAACACGCGCGAGCACGCGAACGTGATCGCGAGCGCGAGCAGGAAGGCTGCCGGCAGCGTGACGAGGTTCGCCGCGACCGCGTACGGCGAGTCCCAGCGGGAGTGGAGGAGCGGCACGAGGCCGTCGAGAAAGCCGCCTTGCGCATGGTGGAAGCTCGCGCCCGGCATCAGGTGGTCGACCGTCCACTGGTCGACGCCGGTGAACGCGCCCGCGGCAACGAGGACGGCGAGCGCCGCGAAGGCGCACGAGAGGAGCGCGGCGCTACGTCTGAGCCGGGACACGCACGCGCAGCGCAGCGGGGACGATCTCGAAGCTGGCCGGTGTCGTTCCGACCTGTTCGCCGTCGAGCTCGATCGGTAGGCGCTCGGACGCCTCGACGGCGACTGTGCGCGAGCGCAACAGCTCGACCTTCGGGTGCGAGAGATACGTGCCCTTGTAGATCTTCGGCGCCGTTGTCACGAAATCGCGCTTCGTCACGTCACCGATCAGCACGACGTCGAAAAGGCCGTCGTCCGGCTGCGCTTCCGGCGCAAGCCACATCGCGCCGCCGTGCCACTGTCCGTTCGCCACGATCACGTCGTGCATGCGGGCCTCGCGGCGTTCGTCGTCGAGCTGCACTGACAAGACGGTGTTCTCCCACTCGAAGAAGACACGGGCGAGCGCGTAGAAGAACGTCGCCTTGCCGCCCAGCCCTTTCGACATTGCGTTCGCGCGCTGCGCGACGGCGGCGCTCATGCCGACACTGCCGACGTTGGCCACGTAGCGCTCGCCCTCGGCGCCGCTCCACTCGCGATACGACACGCGACCGACGTCGATCGTCCTCGTCGCGCCTTCGAGCGCGGTACGCACGGCGTCGTCGAACTGCGTCGGGATCTTGTACGTGCGCACGAAGTCCATTCCCGTGCCGAGCGGAATCGTCGCGAGCTCCGCTGAGTGTCCCGCACGAACGAGCCCATTGACTACCTCGTTCAGCGTTCCGTCGCCGCCGACGGAGACGACGAGCTCCGCGCCGTCGCGCGCAGCCTGCTCGGCGAGCTCGATCAGGTGGCCGGGACGCTCGGAGAAGAGCGTCGTTCCCTCGAGCCCGAGCTGGGCCGCGCGGTGGGCGAGCTCCGGCCAGCGCTTGCCTGTGACGCCGTTGCCGGACGCCGGGTTGACGAGGAAGACGGCGCTAATGACTGGACGTGACGGTCGCGAGCGCGACGCGCGTCATCCGGTCGACGGCCGCGCGCAGCTCTTCGTCGGTGATCCGCGTGAATTCGCCTTCGACGACGATATCGCTGACCGTGAGGAGGCAGCCGGCGTGCACCTTCCTCAACGCGCCGAGCGTGAAGAGGATCGCAGCCTCCATCTCGACGGCGAGGATGCCGCGCTCAGACCAACGCTGGTACTGCTCTCCGTCCGGGTTGTAGAAAGCGTCGCTCGACACGATCGGGCCGACGTGCACCGGCTGACCCATCTCCTTCGCGGCGTGCACGGCTCCGTGGACGAGCCCCCAGTCCGCGGTTGGGCAATGCGGCTCCTTGATGTAACTGTTGACCGTGCCGTCCTGCGGCACCGCGGTCAGTGCGACGATCATGTCCCCGAGCTTGTGATGCGGCTGGAGCCCGCCGCAGGTGCCGACGCGCAGCAGCTTCGTGCAGCCGAGCATCACGAGCTCTTCGATCACGATCGCGGCCGACGGGCAGCCCATGCCGGTCGACTGCACCGAGACATCCTTGCCTTCCCAACTGCCGCGGAAGCCGAGCATCCCGCGCTCGGAGTTCGTCTGCTTCACGTCGTCGAGGTACGTGTCGGCGATGTAGCGCGCCCGCAGCGGATCGCCGGGGAGGAGGACCGCGTCGGCGTAGTCGCCGGGCTCGGCGCGGACGTGGATGGGCATGGCGCGCACCCTATAGCCTCGCCTGATCGCGGTCGTACGGTCCGTCAGCCCGACGCTCGAGCAGATCCTCGACTTCTGTGCGGAGGAGCCGATCGAGCGCGTCTTCCTGGAGGACATCGCGCGACGCGGGCTCGGGCGCTTCTCCGGGCTCGAACGGGACGAGCGGTTGATCGCGCTCTGCCACATCGGTGCGAACGTCGTGCCTTCGGGCGAGAGCTGCAGCTCGTTCGCTGACGCCACGGCGCGCGGGCAAGCGCGCATGATCATCGGCGAACAGGGAGCGGTTGACGAGCTCTGGGCGGAGGTGAAGTCGCGGATGCCGGTTCCGCGCGACGATCGGCCAGGACAGCCCGTCTACGTGCTCGAGGAGGCGCCGGACCCCGGGGAGACGGGCCTGCGCGCGGCGACTCTCGACGATCTCGAGCTGCTCGTTCCGGCGTGCGCGGCCGCGCATCACGAGGAGATCGGGATCGATCCGCTTCGCCGCGACCCGGAAGGGTTTCGCTGGCGGACGCGCGCGCAGATCGCGGAGCGCCGCTCGTGGATCTGGCTCGAAGATGGAGTGATTGCATTCAAGGCCGAGGCGTCGGCATGGACGCCGTCGGCCGTGCAGCTGCAGCAGGTGTGGGTCGACCCGCAGCTTCGCGACCGCGGCTACGCGAAGCGCGCAATGCGCGATCTCTGCCGCCGCCTGCTCGAGCAGGCGCCTGCCGTGTGTCTCTTCGTGCGGCCCGAGAACGACGCCGCGATCCGCGTGTACGAGGGGATCGGGATGCAGCGGACGATTGCGTACAGGTCGCTGATCTTCTAGGGGTCTGACCCCGAAATGGGGTCTGACCCCGCTTTTTACCGCCGGCTTACAGAGCCGATGTCTGTGCATTACGCAACCGTCCCACGGTCTGCAAGTGAAGCCACGCCTCGCTCTTGCGGCAGCGGCCCTGTGCGCCTCCGTCTCTCTCCTCCCTCACGCAGCCGGTGCTGCGCCGGGGCTGCTGCTCGGCGTGGACGACGACTCGCTCAAGTGGTACGCACATACGTCGTCGTTGCTCTCCATTTACCGCACGCTCAACCTCGGCGCCGTCCGCGTCACGCTCGACTGGACGCCCGGTGAGTCGTTTCCGTCCGGCACGGACCGCACCGAGCTTCAGCGTGTCGCCGCAGCCGGGCGCAGCATCCGCATCGTGCTCGCCGTGACCGGCCCGGCGACCGAGACGCCCCTCGACGACGCGTCGCGCGCGGAGTACTGCGGATTCATCGCGAACGTCCTGCGCCGGTACCCGTGGATCCGCGATGTTGCGATCTGGACGGAGCCGAACTCGGCACAGTTCTGGCAGCCGCACACGGGCGCAGCTGCCGCCTACGAGGCACTGCTCGCCACGTGCTGGGACGCGCTGCACGCAGCGGAGCCTGCCGCAAACGTCATCGCGACGAGCGCGCCGCACTCGAATCCGGGGCGCTGGTACGAGGATCTCGGGCACGCGTACCGGGAGAGCGGCCGCACGCTCCCGGTGTTCGACACGATCGGCCACAACGCGTATCCCGAGACGTCCGCGGAGGCGCCCGGCGCCCGCCACGGGAAGCACTCGCACTCGATCGACGAGGGCGACCTCAATCGCCTGCTCGCGGCGCTCAACAAGGGTTTCCACGGTACGGCCCAACCACTGCCCGGTCATGGAGGGGTCACCGTCTGGTACCTCGAGGACGGCTTCCAGACGACGCCTGCGCGAGCGATCTACAGCGGCACGGAGACGGAGAAGGATTCGGTCTCCGAAGATCAACAGGCGGCGCAGCTCACGGCCGCGGTGGAGCTCGCCTATTGCCAGCCCACCGTCGGAGCGTTCTTCAACTTCGAACTGCGCGACGATTCGTCGCTCGAGGGGTGGCAGTCGGGCCTCGTGCGCCCGGACTGGAGCCCCAAGCCCGCGTTCGCCGCGTACGCGCAGGCCGTACAGGCTGCGGCCGACGGCTCGATCAACTGCGGTACCTGAACTCTCTCCCGCGCGCAAGCGGATCGCGCGTCACTCACCGCGGGTGAACTGGGCGTGAACCGACCTGGTGAAGCCTCGATCGAGTGATGGACGAACGTTGCAGCTGTCGTCGATGATCGGGTCAGGTGGCAATGAAGCGTCTCTCTGCGGCGGCGCTGGCCCTCTCCGCCCTTGTGTTCGGGGGTTCGGTGCTGGCCGGTAACAGTCGGGCATCGTCCGGGGCACAGGTCTCGTACATCTGCTCGGCCGTCGACAAGCAGTTCATCCAGACGGTCAGCACGAACATGGTTCAGCTTGGCTACTGGTCGGACGCGCTCCAAAGCCACGACGCGGATCCGAGCGTCGTCATCCAGCAGGCCCGTTCGGAAGCCGGCCAGATCTCGGCCACCGATCCGGAGGACCGCACCCTGCACGCGACGCGCGACCTCCTGACGTCGATGTTCCTCGAGTACTCCAAGGCTGTGTCGGCCAGCATGAAGGGCAACGATGCTTCCCAGCACATGCAGAACGCGTGGCGGCTTGCGAACTCGTCGCACAAATTGCTCGCCGGCGCCAAGAACGGTCTCGCCGCCCAGGGCTGCGACGTCTCGCCGCTCCTCCAGTCCGCTTCCTAGGCGAGAATTGCGACCGTGCTGCGCGCACGGATCGAAGAGCACATCCGCCGCCATGACCTGGTCGAGCCGGGCGGCGAGGTCTGCTGTCTCGTCTCCGGCGGGGCCGACTCGACCTGCCTCTGGCACGCGCTCGGCGCGCTCGGCTACCGCGTCTCGGCGCTGCACGTGAACCACCTGCTGCGCGGTGACGACTCCACGGCGGACGCACGCTTCTGCCGGGACGTGCTCGGCGCCGAGGTGGTCGAGCTCGACGGGCGCGGGCTTGGTGAGGCGGAGCTGCGCAAGCAGCGCTACTCCGTCGCACGCGACCGCCTGCGCGCGACCGGGCACACCGCCTCCGACCAGGTGGAGACGATCCTCTACCGGCTTGTCTCGCGCGGCAGCGCGACCGGGATGGCGCCTCGGCGCGACGACGGCGTCGTGCATCCGCTCCTGCCGGTGTGGCGCGAGGAGACCGTTGCGTACTGCGGCGCGGAAGCGCTCGACTTCCGCGCCGACGTGAGCAATCCGGAGACGAAGCGCGGTCTGATCCGCGAGCAGATCCTGCCGCTGCTTCGGGAGCTGCATCCCGCGGCCGATGAGAACATCCTGCGCGCGCTCGACGCCCGGGCGACGTTGCCGCCGGCGCTTGCCGACCTGCTGAGCTCGCCGGTGGGTTCGAAGCGCGTCGACCTCGGCGGAGGGCTCCAGGCGGTGCGCGAGTACGACCGGCTCTGGCTCGAGCGCGGCCCCGTCGATCTCGACGGCGAGATCCGGTGGGGCGAGTGGCGCATCCGCTCCGGCCTCGAAGGGCTTAAGGTACGAGGGTGGAGGCCCGGCGACCGGCTCGCCGGGCGGCAAAAGAAAATTCAAGACGTGTTCGTCGACGCCAAAGTCCCGAGGTCAGACCGTGAGGCCTGGCCTCTTGTCGTGCGCGGTGACGATGTGATCGCGGTGCCGGGCATCGTCGAGCATCCCGAAGTGGACGTGCGTAAAGCATGAGCGCAACCGAGCTCGAACGCGCTGTCACCGAGGTCCTGATCACGGAGGAGTCGCTGCAGCGCCGCATCGCCGAGCTCGGCGAGGAGATCTCGTCCGACTACACGGGCCGTGACCTGCTGCTCGTCGGCGTCCTCAAGGGCGCCGTGTTCTTCATGGCCGACCTGATGCGCGGCCTCTCGATCCCGTGCGAGATCGACTTCATGGCGATCTCGAGCTACGGCGATTCGACCGACTCGTCGGGCGTCGTCCGCATCCTCAAGGATCTCGACATCAACATCGAAGGGCGCGACGTCCTCGTCGTCGAGGACATCATCGACTCCGGGCTCACCTTGTCCTATTTGATGCGCAACCTCGAAGCCCGCGAGCCGGCATCGCTCCAGATCTGCGCCCTGCTCACGAAGCCGGATCGGCGTGAGATCGAGGTGCCGGTGCGATACGTCGGGTTCGAGATCCCCAACCGCTTCGTGATCGGCTACGGCCTGGACTTCGCGGAGCGGTACCGGAATCTGCCGTACGTCGGCGTTCTCGACCCGGCTCTGATTCCCCCGGAAGGGGCGTAACCGAGGCCCCCGAATCAGGGTTAACTGAGTAGGCGTCAGGTACCCTCAGATCGAGGTCTCGTGAATCGTTTCTTCCGCAGCGCGCTCTTCCCGCTGATCATCATCGCAGCGCTGGTCTGGCTGGCCTTGCAGACGCTGGGCGCCCACGGGACGAAGACGACGCCGCTCACGACCGCGCAGCTCTACCAGGCCATCCGCAACACGCCGTCGCAGGTTTCGGCCGTCTCGATCGACCCGAGCAAGCAGGCGATCTCGGCGACGCTGAGTGGCAAGAACGTGACCGTCCACTACGCGACGCCGCAGTCCGAGGCGAACCTCGAGCAGGCGATGCTCAAGGGCAAGGTCGACTTCAACTCGAAGGGCGTCGGCTCGTCTCCGTGGTGGTCGATCCTCACGAGCCTGCTCCCGTTCGTGCTGCTGATCGGCTTCTGGATCTTCCTGATGAACCAGATGCAGGGTGGCGGCTCGAAGGTGATGAGCTTCGGCAAATCGCGCGCGAAGCGGATGACGCCGGACTCGCCGAAGATCGGCTTCAAGGACGTCGCCGGGGTTGACGAGGCGGTGGAGGAGCTGGGGGAGATCAAGGAGTTCCTGGAGAACCCGAAGAAGTTCCAGGCGCTCGGCGCGCGCATCCCGAAGGGTGTGCTGCTGTACGGGCCGCCGGGCACCGGTAAGACCCTGCTCGCGCGCGCGGTCGCAGGCGAGGCCGGCGTGCCGTTCTTCTCCATCTCGGGCTCTGATTTCGTCGAGATGTTCGTCGGCGTTGGCGCCTCCCGCGTGCGCGACCTGTTCGAGCAGGCGAAGCAGGCCTCGCCGTGCATCGTCTTCGTGGATGAGATCGACGCCGTCGGCCGCCACCGGGGCGCCGGCCTCGGCGGCGGTCACGACGAGCGCGAGCAGACGCTCAACCAGCTGCTCGTCGAGATGGACGGCTTCGAGATGAAGGACAACATCATCCTGATCGCCGCCACCAACCGGCCCGACATCCTCGACCCCGCGCTGCTGCGCCCGGGCCGCTTCGACCGGCAGATCGTCGTCGACCGCCCCGACCGCATCGGCCGCCGCAAGATCCTCGAGGTGCACACGAAGGGCAAGCCGCTCGCACCGGAGATCGACCTGAATACGCTCGCCTCCGGCACGCCGGGCTTCACGGGCGCCGACCTCGCGAACCTCGTCAACGAGGCCGCGCTCCTCGCAGCGCGCCGCGGCAAGAAGATCATCGAGCAGGAAGAGCTCGAGGAAGGAATCATGCGCGTGATCGCCGGGCCGGAGAAGAAGGCCCGCCTGCTCTCGGAGCACGAGCGGAAGATCACGGCCTACCACGAGATGGGCCACGCGCTCGTCGGCCACTTCCTCGAGCACACCGATCCGGTGCACAAGATCACGATCGTGTCGCGCGGCCAGGCGCTCGGCCTGACCATCTCGTTGCCGACCGAAGATCGCTACCTGACCACGAAGACCGCACTGATGCACCAGATGGCGATGACGCTCGGCGGCCGCGCCGCCGAGGAGATCGTCTTCCACGAGGTCACAACCGGCGCGGCGAACGACCTCGAGAAAGTCACCGCGACGTCGAAGGCGATGATCATGCGGTTCGGGATGAGCGAGAAGCTCGGCCCGCGCGTGCTTGGCCACAGCAACGACATGCCGTTCCTCGGCCGCGACTTCGGCGCTCAGGCTGACTACTCGGAGGAGATCGCGCGCGAGATCGACGACGAGATCCGCCGCGTGATCGAGGAATCGCACGAGCTCGCGCTCACGACCCTGCGGGAGCACATGGACGAGCTGCACAAAATCTCGCTCGTCCTCATCGAGCGCGAGACGATCGACAGCGATCAGTTCCAGCGCCTGCTCGCCGGCGAGGACGAGGCATCGGTGTTCCCCGCGCCCGAGGCCGAGGCCGCGGCTTCGGAGCCGCAGCCGCACGAGGAGCCGAAGCGCGAGCGCCAGCCGCGC
>PLZU01000049.1 GCA_003152275.1 Actinomycetota bacterium | reverse complement strand
AGCTTGGGCGACAGCGCGAGCGCGCGCGCGACGCCGATGCGCTTGCGCTGGCCGCCCGAGAACTCGTGCGGGAAACGGTTGTAGTGCTCCGGCGAGAGCCCGACCGCCTCCAGCAGCTCCTCGACCCGCGTCTTCCGCTCCCGCTTGCCGCCGAGATGATGGATCTTCATCGGGTCGCTAATGATCGTGCCGACCCGCTTACGCGGGTTCAGGCTCGCATAAGGATCCTGGAAGACCATCTGCATCTCGCGGCGCAGCGGGCGCAGCCGGCGCGGCCCGAGCTTCTCGATCGCCTGCCCGCGAAAGAAGATCTCCCCCGCGGTCGGCTCGAACAGACGTACGATCGTGCGCCCCAGCGTCGACTTGCCGCAGCCCGACTCGCCGACGAGCCCGAGCGTCTCCCCCTCCTGCACCGCGAAGCTGACGTCGTCCACGGCGTGCACGCGCGCCACCTCGCGCTGGAGGATGCCCTTCCGGATCGGGAAGTACTTCTTGACGTGGCGGATCTCGACCAGCGGCTGCCCCTGACCGCCGTTCGTGCTCATGCCGCCTCCGTGTGGCCGCCGCTGATGGTCGCGTCGCGATACGCCCGCTTGTAGTCGGTGTCGAGCCAGCAGCGGTCCCGGTGATCGGCCGCCTCGACGTGGTTCTCGAGCCGCGGCTCCTGCGAGCACTTCTCGAACGCGTGCGGGCAGCGCGGACGGAACTTGCAGCCCGCCGGCGCATTGATCAGCGACGGCGGCGCGCCCTTGATCGAGTGCAGCCGCTCCGGGCGCGGCCCGTCGAGCCGCGGGATCGAGCCGAGCAGCCCCCACGTGTACGGCATCTGCGGGTTGTAGAAGAGCTCCCGCTTTGCCGCCTGCTCCACGACCCGCCCGGCGTACATGACGATGATCTCGTCCGCGATATCGGCCACGACCCCCAGGTCGTGCGTGATCAGGATCACCGCGGAGTTGAAGTCATCCTTCAGACGCGAGATCAGCTCGATGATCTGCGCCTGGATCGTCACGTCGAGNNTGGCGCATGCCGCCCGAGAACTGGTGCGGGAAATCGTCGACGCGGGTCTCCGGATTCGGAATGCCCACCTGGCGCAGCAGCTCCACCGACCGCTTCCTCGCGGTCCGCCTGTCGACCGAGTCGTGCGTCCGGATCGCCTCGACGATCTGGTCGCCGATTCGATAGACGGGGTTCAGCGACGTCATCGGATCCTGGAAGATCATCCCGATCTCGTTGCCGCGGAAGTCCTGCATCTCCGTGTCCGAGATCTCGAGCAGATTGCGGCCCTGGTAGTTCACCTCGCCGCGGAAGGTCGCGTTGACGTCGCGCGTCAGCCCCATGATCGTCATCGCCGTGACGCTCTTGCCCGATCCGGACTCGCCGACGATCCCGAGCACCTTCCCGCGCTCGAGCTCGAACGAGACGCCGTCGACGGCATGGACAGTGCCGTCCTCGGTCGTGAACTCCACCCCAAGGTCCTTGACCTCCAGCAGCCGCTCGGCCATTACGTCGGCCGGATCCGAGGGTCGAGGTACGCGTAGAAGAGATCGACGAACACGCTGAAGACCGTAATGAAGAACGCGCCGTACAACGTCACGCCCATGATCGGTGGCAGGTCGAAGTTGTTGATCGACTGCGCGGCGTACTGACCGACACCGTGCAGGTCGAACACGGTTTCCGTGAGGATCGCGCCTCCGCCAAGCACGGACGCAAAGTCGAGGCCGAAGAGCGTCACGATCGGGATCAGCGACGTTCGCAGCACGTGGCGGATGAGAATCGACCGCGCGGGCAGACCCTTCGCGCGCGCCGTGCGCACGTAGTCCTCGTTGATCGTGTCGAGGATGTTCCCGCGCAACACGCGCCCGTAGAAGCCGATGAAGAGCACGGCGAGCACGAGCCACGGCAGGATCAGGTGGTAGAACCACTGCAGCGGACTTTGTGTGATCCCCGTGTACTCGCCGTCCGGGAAGATGGTCGTCCACCCGCCCTCGGCCAGGTAGTAGCGGCACACGATCCCGAGCCAGAACACCGGCAGGGAGATGCCGATGAGCGCGAGAACGGTGATGAGCCGATCCGACCACCTACCCGCCCTTACGGCGGATATCACCCCCACAAGAATCCCGAAGAAAAGCCAGATGATGCCCGCGCCGATCGTCAGCGAGAACGTTGCCGGCATGCCCTGCACGATCTGGGAGACGACGTTCTGCTGGCTCGTGTAGGAGACGAGCGAGCCGCTGAACATCTTCTGCACCATCACCGCGTACTGCTCGTAGAACGGCTTGTCGAACTTCCAGTCGTGACGGATGTTGATGACGTTCTGCGGCGTCGCGTTCTTGCCGGCGATCCGCTCGGCGGGATCCCCGCCCGGCACGACGATGAAGATCACGAACACGATGAACGTGACCGCGACCATCACGAGGATCGCGCCGATGATGCGCCGCACGAAGAACGTCAGCACTAGTGCGAGACCCTCACCTTCGCGCGCGGGTCGAGCGCGTCCCGTAAGCCGTCACCGAAGATGTTGAGCGACAGCACCGTGAGGATGATCGCGATGCCGGGTGCGAGCGCTAGCATCGGCCGCGTCACGATCAGCGCCTGGCCCTGAGCGATGAGCTTCCCCCACGACGGCGTCGGATCCTGCACGCCCGCGCCGAGGAACGACAGCGCCGCCTCGAGCACGATGTTGTTGGCGATGATCAGCGTGAAGAAGACGAGCACAGAGCTCATGACGTTCGGCAGCAAGTCGGAGAACATCACGCGCAACGGAGTCGCGCCCTGCGAGATCGAGGCCTCGATGAACTCCTTCTCGCGCAACGACAGCACTTGTCCGCGTAGCGGGCGGCCGACATACGGAATCAGCACGTAGGAGATGACGAGCAGCGGAATCCAGAGACTGCCGCTCTGAATGTCGATACCGAAGTGATGGAAGCCATTGATCGCGAGCGCCGAGCCGAGCGCGATCCCGAGCAGCACGACCGGGAACGCGTAGAAGANNTGATCACGAAGTCGATCCAGCCGCCGAAATAGCCGGCGAGGAGCGCAAGCACCACCGCGAAGAAGACGCAGATCGCCGAAGAGCCGATCCCGACGAGGAGCGAGTTGCGGCCGCCGTACAAGAGCCGCACGGCAATGTCGCGGCCGAGCTGATCGGCGCCGAGCACATACTTGCCGCCGGCGCCGAACCAGGTCGGGCCGATCGGGATCGACGCGACGAGCTTGCCCTTGATGATGCCGCCGGCCGAGACGACGTCGGTCTTGACACCGTTGACCTTGACGACGCCGAGAACGTGCTCGTCGTTCGGCCCCGTGTGCGCGATGTGATTGGCGTAGAGCGGTGCCGCCGCGCACAGGGCAACGACGACGATGAAGACGGCGAGCGAAAAGAAGGCGAAATAGTTCCGGCGGAGCCGCCGCCAGGCGAGGTACCACGGGCTGCGGCCTCGGATCGCCGCCGGCTCCGCGGCAGCGAGCTCGGCCGCCGTGTCGAGGGTGAACTCTGTCTCAGACGGCTGGCGCACTTACGACATCCCCCTCGAGATGTGGTGGGGGCGCCGCCGAGCGGCGCCCCCACCAATGTTGTTGCAACGTTCGACTACTTGTGACAGATCGTCGCGAAGTCGAACTGGTAGTTCACGTGGAACACGTAGCAGCTCAGATCGATATCGCTGTTGAACGTGTCGATCCCCTGCTGGTTGATGTAGGGGGCCCACGGTGCCTGCTGCATCACCGCTTTGTCGACTCCGGCCCACTGCGAGTTCACCGAACTCGTGAGCGTCGGCTCCTTCTTCAGCGCGTCGATCTTCGCGTTGATCGCCGAGTCGTTGAAGTTCGCGTAGTTGTTGTTGTGTGTTTGCGTGATCCGGCCGCCGTTGAGCAGGACGTCGAACCAGTCGAGCGGATGCGGATAGTCCTGGAACCAGTCCGCGAAGCCGATCTGCGTCTTCGTCGCCTGGTTCCCAATCGTCGTCCAGTACACCGCGGCGTTGATCTCCTTCAGCTTCGCGTTCAAGCCGATCGACTTGAGCACGCCCTGGAGATACTGGCCCGCTTCGGGTGCACGACGGGACTCGTTGTTGTCGGTCCAGATCGTCACGGAAGCACCCGTCGCGCCGGCGGCCTTGATCAGTGACTTCGCCTTGGCGAGGTTGTACGGATACAGGTCGAGTTTCTTGTACTGCGGATACGACGGCGGAAGCACGTTCTCCGTCGGCGTCGCGAGACCGCCGTAGATGCGCACGAGCGCCTCTCGGTTGATCGCGTAGTTGACCGCTTGGCGCACCTTGACGTTGTCGAACGGCGCGATGCGCGTGTTCATGAAGTAATAGAACGTGTTCGCCGACGTGTACACCTTGATCTGA
Organism: Actinomycetota bacterium; assembly: GCA_003152275.1. Lineage (GTDB taxonomy): Bacteria > Actinomycetota > Thermoleophilia > Gaiellales > Gaiellaceae > Palsa-739. The sequence continues at coordinate 30,086 of PLZU01000049.1, read as the reverse complement.
TTGGCGTACTTGCTCTGCAGCTCGGCGAGACGATCATTCGGAGGCTGGTAGAAGTCGTAGTCCTCCTGACCCTGCAGCGTCCGGGTGAGTGCGATACCCGCATCGCCGAAGATGTCGATCGTCATCTTGTCGGGGTTGCCCGAGGGCACGTTCCCGCCGAACATGCTGGCGTCGAAGTTCGGATTGCGAACGATGAGCACCTGCTTGTTCGGCTTGTAGCTCGAGATCATGTACGGGCCCGTCGACGGCACAGGATTCGTCGACGTATCCTTCGCAGGCGAGCTCGCCGGCACGAGCGCCGCGAACTCCGTTGCGAGGATGTACTCGAAGTCACCCTGTGGCGACTTCAGCTTGATCGTGATTTTCCCTGTCGCGTCGTCGGCGGTGATGCCGCTGATGTGGCCCGTCTTCGTCTTGGCGATCGTGTCGGTGCCCACGATGTTCGCGAAGAAGCCGACGCCCGGCGAGTCGATCTTGTAGTCACGCTCGATCGTGGCCGGAAAATCGCTGGCCTTGACCGGCGTACCGTCCGAGTACTTCAGGCCCTTGCGCAACGTCATCGTGTAGGTCAAGCCGTCGGACGAGACCGTCGGCAGGGCCTGCGCGAGGTACGGGACGAGCGTCGCTCCGTCCGGCCCGTTCACGTGCTTGTAGCCGAGTAGCGGCAGGTAGACGTTCCACATGATCGCCCAGCCCTGCACCGTGTAGGACAGGCCCGGGTCGAGGAAGTCGATGCCGGTGTCGTAGGCGATGCGGAAGTTGGCGAACGTCTTCCCGCCCGTCTTGCCGCCAGAGGCGGCCGTTGTGGTGCCGCTGCTGCCGCCGCCGCATCCCGCCGCGATCAGCGCGAAACAAGCGATGACGGATGCGGCGCCAAGCCACTTCCATACGATTCTGTGCTTCAAGTCGTACCTCCCGGTCTTGCGTTTCGCTGTCGCGACGCAGAGACGCCCCCGACGCCCCGGCGCGCGTTGCATTCTTCCAGACGTTCGAGGCGAGAGCCTAGTTAGACCCGCCTTCCCGGCCGCGCGACGCCCCGGCCACGACGTCGCGGGCTTCGAGTGGCGGTCGAACGTATGTTCGCCTAAGCTCTCAACCATGCAACTGAGGCTGGACGCCGCCGACCGCCTCGTGGAGCTCGTCGAGGAGCGGCGCGGGCCGGTCGTCGCCGAGGAGGCGGCGCGCCGGCTCTTCGCGTTGCGCCAGGCACCGGTTGCGCTCGCGCGGACGCTCCTGGCGGAGGTGGTCGACGCCGACGCGCGCCTCGCGTGGAGCGGCGACGCGGTCGGGCTCGCGCGCCCGCTCGGCGCCGACCTCCTGCTCGAAGACGCGACGTACGTCGTCGTCGACCTCGAGACGACCGGCCTGCGGCCTGGCACGTCGCAGATCTGCGAGATCGGCGCAGTCAAGGTCTGCGGCTTCGAGATCGTCGAGTCGTTCGAGACCCTGGTCGACCCGCACATGCCGCTCGCCGCTTCGATCTCCGCACTGACCGGGTTGACGGACCAGCACCTGCGGGGGGCGCCCTCTGCGCCCGCCGCGGTGCGCAGCTTCCTCGCCTTCGCCGGCGATGCTGTGCTCGTTGCGCACAACGCGCGCTTCGATCTCTCCTTCCTGGATCGCGAGACCGAGCGCCTCACGGGCTCGCGGCTTGCCGCGCCGGTCGTCGACACCGTGCCGCTCGCACGGCGGCTACTCGCAGGCCGTGTCCCCCGCGCGAGTCTCGGCCAGCTCTCCTATTTCTTTGGAACGTCGGTACAGCCGTGTCATCGCGCCCTGCCGGACGCGCAAGCGACGGCCGAGGTGCTGCTCGCGCTCATCGGCCTCGCGCAGGAACGGGGCGCGCGCACCGTCGCCGACCTCGTCTCGCTCTCGGCGACGCGCACGCGGCGCGTGTTCGACAAGCGGCACCTCGCGTTCGGCGCGCCGCCGCGCCCCGGCGTCTACCTCTTCCGCGACCGCAACGAGCAGGTGCTCTATGTCGGCCGCGCCCGCGACCTGCGCGCACGCTTACGTTCGTACTTCCGCTCCGAGCGGCAGCGCCCGCAGGTCGAGGCGGCGCTCGGCGCCGTCGAGCGGATCGAATGGCGCGTGCTGGGCTCCGAGCTCGAGGCCGCGCTCGAGGAGTTGCGGCTGATCCGGGAGCTGCGGCCGCCTGCGAATGCGCGCATCGCTCGGCCGGACCGCTACGTCTGGCTGCGCAAGCGCGGAGAAGGTGTCGTGGCGTCCCCCAAACCACCAAGTAACAGTCTGTTACAAGGCCCGATCCGATCGCGACGCCGCGCGCAGCTTGCGGCGCGCGCACTGCACGCGGACGAGCTCGAACGGCCGTCGCTGGCGCTGCCTCGCGTGCGGCGGCGGCTCGCAGAGCTCGCAGACGTACGCCGCTACGAAGACGCCGCCCGGCTGCGCGACCGGCTCCAGGCACTCGAGCAAGTCTGCCGCGAGCTCGAGCGGCTCACCCGGTTGCGAGCCGTCGAACGGTGCGTCGTCGCACCTGCCGCAGAACCCGGCCATGCGCGCGCGTTCTTCATCGCGGGCGGTCGGGTCGCCGCCGAGCGCACCCTGCCACCCGGCGGGGGCGCACACCTGGAGATCGAAGCCGGTCTCGCCGCGGCGAGACATGCCCTGGTGTCAGACACCGCGTTCGACCTCGACGAACTCTTCCTCGTCGGGACGTTCCTGCGCAAGCCGCCGGCGGAGGTGCAGATCGTCCCGCTCGATAAGGACGCGATCCTTCGGGCCATGGCCCGGTGTCAGACACCGCTTGTGAAGAAAAGCAAAAGCGGGGAAAGCGAGGTCAGACACCGCGCAGCGGTGTCTGACACCACCGAAGCGCTGTTTTAGGCGGCGACGTGGATCAGGTCGCGTAGCGCGCCTAGGCGTGCGAGCGCCTGACCTTCGAGCTGCCGGACGCGCTCGCGCGTCAGGTCGAGCTCGTGCCCGATCGCTTCGAGCGTCCACGGCTCGCCTTCGAAGCCGAAGCGCAGCTCGAGGATGCGCCGCTCACGCTCGGGGAGCGCGTCGAGTGCGCGCCGCACGCCCTGCCGGCGGAGCGACTCCTCGGCCTCCTCGAATGGATCGGCCGCCTCACGGTCGGCAAACAGGTCGCCGAGCTCGCCCTCGTCGTCGGCGCCGACCGTCTGGTTCAGGGAGACGGACGCGTGCGCAGCGCTCAAAGCTTCGTCGACGTGCTGCATCGGCAGGCCGGTCGCCTCGGCGAGCTCTGCCTTGGTCGGCTCGCGCCCCAGCTCGACCTCGAGCCGACGTGCGGCGCGCGACAACTTCTGCTGGCGCTCGACGACGTGCACCGGAACGCGGATTGTGCGCGCATGGTTCGCGACGGCGCGCTGCACCGACTGGCGGATCCACCAGGTCGCGTACGTCGAGAACTTGAAGCCGCGTCGCCAGTCGAACTTCTCGACGGCGCGGTTCAGCCCGAGCGTTCCCTCCTGGATCAGGTCGAGGAACGGAACACCGAGCCCCCGGTAGCCCTTGGCGATCGACACGACGAGGCGGAGGTTCGACTCGATCATGCGGCGCTTCGCGAGCGGGTCGCCGCGCTCGATCGCCTTCGCGAGCATCACCTCGTCTGCAGCGGTGAGCAATTTGTGTTTGCCGACGTCGGCGAGGAAGAGCTGCAGGCTGTCAGCCGCGCCGCTGGCCGACGCTGCGGCCTCGGCTGCGGCGAGCTCCGCCTCTTTCTCCTTTTCCTTCTCGGCCTCGGCCGCGGCGGCGGCCGCAGGCGTCGAGATCTCGAGCCCGATGCGCTCGAGATGGGCAGTCAGCTCTTCGACGTCCTCGTCGTTCAAGTCGAGCTCGACGGCGAACGCTTCGAGCTCGGCGGGCTCGAGGTACCCCCGCTCCTGCGCGGTCTCGACCATCGCACGGGCCTGATCGGTCTCCAGCAATTCGTGCAGTTGATTCTGCGTCAGGGTCTACTCAGTCCTTTCGGTCCTGCCTCGGAGCCCGTCACAAAGCCTTACTGACTCTAGGAGTCGAATCCTGCGCTTACCAGAGGAAACGAGCGTCGCACCTCCGGGTATTCCGGTGACCCGGGCTTGCGGTTTGGGCGTGCGCCTGCGAGTCCCGACCAGCACAGTCTATGACGCCCGGCGGCCGGGGAAAGATGGAACCTCAAGACGTGCGCTTGCGGGCCGTGGCCTTCTTCTTGGCCGGCTTCTTGACGGGCTTCTTCGCCGGGCCGCGGGCCCGCCGGTCGGTGAGCAGCTCGAGCGCCCGGTCAAGCGTCAACTCCTCGGGATCGTCGCCGCCGCGGAGGCTCGCGTTCGTCTCGCCGTCGGTCACGTATGGGCCGAAGCGGCCGGACTTCACGAGAATCGCCTTACCACTGACCGGGTCGGCTCCGACCTCCTTCAACGGTGCCGCCGGCTGGCGCCCGCCCCGCCGCTCGCGCGGCTGCGCGAGCAACGCGAGCGCGTCCTCGAGCGAGATCGTGAAGAGCTGCTCCTCGGTCTCGAGCGAGCGCGACTCCTTTGCCCTCTGCACGTACGGGCCGTAGCGGCCGTTCCGCACCGTCACCTCTTCGCCGTCGGACTCACCGACGACGCGCGGAAGCGAGAGCAGCTGAAGCGCCTCGTCGAGCGTGACCGTGTCGAGCGACATCGCCTTGAAGAGCGACGCCGTGCGCGGCTTCTCCTTCGATCCCTCCTCGAGTGTTTCCGTCACGTACGGGCCGTAACGGCCGGTGCGCGCAATGATTTCGCGGCCGGTCTCCGGATCGGGACCGAGCTCGCGATCACCGGACGGCTGGGCGAGTAGCTCCTCCGCCTTCTCGACAGTGAGCTCGTCGGGAACGATGTCCTCCGGAACGTTCGCGCGCTGGCCGTCGCGCTCGAGGTACGGGCCGTAGCGGCCGACGCGCAGCACGATGCCGTTGCCGAGCTCGATCGAGTTGATCTCGCGCGCGTCGATCGCGCCGAGATCCGACACGAGCTCCTGCAAACCCTTGCCGTCGTTCTCGCCGAAGTAGAAGCGGTTCAGCCACGAGAGCCGGTCCTGCTCGCCCGACGCGATGCGATCGAGGTCGTCCTCCATGCTCGCCGTGAAGCCGTAGTCGACGAGCCGGCCGAAATGCGCCTTCAGCAGGTTGACGACGGAGAACGCGAGGAACGACGGCACGAGTGCGGTGCCTTTCTTGAAGACGTAGCCGCGGTCGAGGATCGTGCCAAGGATCGACGCGTACGTCGACGGTCGCCCGATGCCTAGCTCCTCGAGCGTGCGCACGAGCGTCGCCTCCGTGTACCGCGGCGGTGGGTTCGTCTCGTGCCCCTGCGGCTCGAGCTTCTTCAACTCGAGGGCGTCACCCTCGCTGACGTTCGGGAGGCGGCGCTCCTCGTCGTCCGAATCGTCGGTGTCGCGACCCTCCTCGTAGGCGGCCATGAAACCGCGGAACGTGATCACCGTTCCGGACGCACCGAACTCGGCCTGCTCGCCCGACGACGACGTGCCGCCGATGCGAAGCGATACCGTCTGTCCCGCGGCGTCCTTCATCTGCGACGCGATCGTGCGCATCCAGATCAGCTCGTACAGCGCGAGCTCGTCGCGATTCAGCTCACGCGCAACGTCCTTCGGCTTGCGGAACGCGTCGCCGGCCGGACGGATCGCCTCGTGCGCCTCCTGCGCGTTCTTCACCTTGCGCTCGTAGCGGCGCGGCTCGTCGGGCACGTACTCCGCGCCGTACAGGTCGCGGGCCTGGTTCCGCGCCGCGGTGAGCGCGGACTCGGACAGCGTCGTCGAGTCGGTACGCATGTAGGTGATGAAGCCGTTCTCGTAGAGGCGCTGCGCAACGCGCATCGTCGTCTGCGCGGAGTAGCGGAGCTTGCGGCTCGCCTCCTGCTGCAGCGTCGAGGTCATGAACGGCGGGCTCGGGCGGCGCGAGTACGGCTTCTGCTCGACGCGGGTGACGCTGAACGACGACTGCTCGAGCCGCTGCGCGAGGCCGCGCGCGCCTTCCTCGTTGAGCTGGACCACGTCTTCGGTCTTCAGTTTGCCGTCGTTGCCGAAGTCGCGGCCGAGCGCGAGGCGCTTGCCATCGACCGACACGAGACGCGCCTGGAACGACTCCGGGTCGAAGATCGCCTCGATGTCCCACCAGTTCGCGGCGCTGAACGCCATCCGCTCGAGCTCTCGCTCGACGACGAGCCGCGTCGCGACCGACTGCACGCGGCCTGCCGAGAGCCCTCGGGTGATCTTCTTCCAGAGGACGGGCGAGACCTCGTAGCCGTAGAGGCGATCGAGGATGCGGCGTGTCTCCTGCGCGTCAACCAGGCGCTCGTCGATCTCGCGCGTCTCGCCGAGTGCGCGGTTGATCGCGTCCTTCGTGATCTCGTGGAAGACCATGCGGCGCACCGGCACCGTCGGCTTCAGCACCTCGAGCAGGTGCCAGGCGATCGCTTCGCCCTCACGGTCTTCGTCTGTTGCGAGCAGAAGCTCGTCCGCATTCTTCAAGAGCTTCTTCAGCTCGCTGACCCGTTTCTTCTTGTCCGGGTCGATGATGTACAGCGGGCGGAACTCGTCCTCGACGTTCACGCCGAGCCGCGCCCACTTCTCCTTTTTGTATTCCTCCGGGATGTCTGCGGCGCGCTCGGGCAGGTCACGGATGTGACCAACGCTCGACTCGACGATGAAATCGTCTCCGAGATAGCCCTTGATCGTCCGCGCCTTGGCCGGCGACTCGACGATCACCAGGCGCTTGTGTTTTCCGTTCGCGGGCACCGGCGCGTCACGATAGCGAGGCCACACGAGGTTGAATACTCCGGGCATGCGGCCGACACCCCTCTACAACCTGATCGGAATCGTCTCGGCGCCTGTCCTTTACGGCCTGTACCGGCTACGGGCGAAGGGCCAGGAAAACCTGCCGGAAGGCGGCTGCGTCCTCGCCTGCAACCACGTTTCGAGCCTCGATCCCTGGGTGCTCGGGATGCCGCTCTGGCCCAGGCGCTTCCTCCGTTTCATGGCGAAATCCGAGCTTTACTGGTGGCCGCTGACCACCCTCCTGAACCGCGTGGGTGCGTTTCCGGTGCGCCGGGGACAGCGCGACGTCGTCGCGATCGAAACGGCAGTGCGCCTCGCGAGCGAGGGTCACGTTGTCACGATGTTCCCCGAAGGGACGCGGCGGACCAAAGGGCTCGTGAAGCGCTTCGAGGCCAGGCCGCGCTCGGGCGCCGCGCGCATCGCCCTCGAGGCAGGCGTGCCGCTCGTGCCCGCTGCCCTGAAGGGAACCGACAAGCTGATGCGGTTCGGGAGGTTGAGCGTCACGTACGGCGCGCCGGTCGAGCTCGACGACCTCCGCGGCCGTGAGGCCGGCGAAGCGGCGACCGAGGCGACGGAACGCTTGATGGCGCGCATCGCCGAGCTGGAGGCGTCGCTATAAGCCAATTGGCTTATGTGGGGGAACCTCCCGGTTCCCCCAACCACCCCCTCCGCCACGCTCACGGGTCGGAGACCGACCCGTGAGCGTGCTCCTTGCAGTCGACGGCGACTCGTTCGCGCATCGCGCCTACCACGGCTTGCCGAAGTCGATCCGGCTGAACGCGATCGTGGGTCTCACGAACATGCTCACGCGCCTCTGGCAGGCGGAGCGCCCCGACGCGGTGCTCGTCGGCTGGGACTCCCTCGAGACTCCGACGTACCGCCACCAGGCGTATGAGCCGTACCAGTCGGGCCGCGTGTTCGAGGAGTCGTTGCTCGAGCAACTCGCATTGATGCCCGCACTCACGCAAGCGCTTGGCTTCACGGTCGGGAAAGGGGCCGGCTACGAAGCCGACGACTTCCTCGCAGCCGCGGCGCACGCGTGGCCCGGCGACGTGCTCGTCGCCACCTCCGACCGCGACGCATTCCAGCTCGCGAGCGATCGCGTGACGATCCTCCAGCCGACGAAAGGCGTGAGCGAGATCACGCGCATCGGCCCGGCGGAAGTGCGCGAGCGCTACGGCGTCGAGCCGGAGCAGGTGCCGGACCTGATCGCCCTTCGCGGCGACCCCTCCGACAAGCTGCCGGGCGCGCGCGGCATCGGGCCGAAAAAGGCGGCTGAGCTGCTCTCCCAGTACGCCACGCTCGAGGACGTCCTCGCGGCCGGCCGATTCGCCACGGAGGCGGAGGACTTGCGCCTGTTCCGTCGAATCGCACAGATGGACGCCTCTGCCCCCCTTCCTCCCCTCAAGCCCCAGACACCCAACTGGGTGGAGGCGTCCTCCTTTGTTAGAGACCTCGGCCTCCTGCAGCTGGCCGACCGTCTAGCCTCGGTCGCGTGAACGACTGGCTCTCCGCACGCGCCGACGCCCTCGCGGCGCGAAGCGGCGTCGACCGGACCGCCCTCGAACTGTCGGACCAGGAGATCGAAGGGCTGCTGGAGCTCGCCGGGCATGCTGCGCACGACAGCGGCACGCGAACGAACGCACCGCTCCTGTGTTACCTCGTCGGTCTCGCACGGGCCGGCGGCGCGTCGCTCGACGAGCTCGACGAGACCGTCCGATCGACATCCTGACCCACCCGGCGCTCGCGCACCTGCACCCGACGGGCGCGCATCCCGAACGTGAGGAGCGGCTCGCCGTCCTGCTCGAGCACTTCACGGATTGGAGCGAGGGCCGCGCGGCAACTGAGGATGAGCTGCTGCTCTGCCACACCGCGGAGCACGTCGCACGCATCCGCACGCTCGAGAGCCGCACGTGGCTCGACGGCGACACCATCGGATCGGATTCGACGTTCGAGGCCGCGTCGCTCGCCGCCGGCACCGCGGTCGAAGCGGCGCTGCGCGGCGGGTTCGCACTCATCCGGCCGCCGGGGCATCACGCGTTGCGCGAGCGCGCGATGGGCTTCTGCATCTTCAACAACGTCGCGATCGCCGCCCGTGTCGCCCAGCGCGAGCTCGGCCTCGAGCGCGTCGCGATCATCGACTACGACGTCCATCACGGCAACGGAACCGAGGCGATCTTTCGAGACGACGACAACGTCCTCTTCGTTTCGCTGCACGAGTGGCCGTTCTATCCGGGCAGCGGCGGCCCGGACGACCAGGCGAGAACGACGCTGAACATCCCGCTCGCAGCAGGCTCAGGCGACGCGGAGTACATGGACGCCTTCGAACGGTTCGTCGAGCCTGCGGTCGCGGCGTTCGAGCCGGAGCTCGTGCTCGTCTCCGCGGGGTTCGACGCCCACGTCGACGACCCCCTCGCCGAGATGCGTGTTACCGAGGACGGGTTCCGCGAGCTCTCCCAGCGCTGCGCCGCGCTAGCGCCCCGCACCGGAGCGGTGCTCGAGGGCGGGTACGAGCTCGAGACGCTGCCGGGGCTCGTCGCGGCGGCGCTCGACGGATTCGCTTCGTAGGCAGTGAAAAGGCCCTTTCGGGGCCCTTTCACTGCCTTGTCATCCGCCTAATCTTCCTGGAAGGGAAGCTTGCCTAGCCCAAGAATCGGCGCTCGGAAGCGGCGGCTCGTGCCCCCGGCCTGGTGAACGGCATCCCCCACCGTGGGGGATATGCGAGCGGCCGAGCTCTCCTATGCAGCGCGCGCGACGGCGAGGCTCTCGAGCGCATCGCGCCGCGAGGAGACGCCGAGCTTCCGCAACAAGCTCTTGACGTGCGAGCGGACCGTGTGCTCGGAAATGAAGAGGCGCTTGGCGATCTCATCGGTGCCGAGATGCTCGTCGAGCAGAAGCAGCACCTCGACCTCGCGGGCCGAGAGCGCGCCCGCGATCGCATTGGGAACGCCGGACCCGCGGCCGTTGCCGGCCCGAACCTGGTCGAGCAGGCGGCGAGCGACGGAGCCCGACAGGGCGGCCTCGCCGTTCGCGACGCCGTCGAGGAAGGCCGCGATCTTCTCGGGCGGCTCCGTCTTCAGGAGATAGCCGGCTGCACCGGCGCGAATCGCCTGCAAGAGGTTCTCCTCGGTGCCGGACGCGGTCAGGACGACGACCTCGCACTCCGGGGCGGCCTCGCGCAGCCGCGGCAGCGCCGTCAAGCCGTCGAGACCGGGCATCGAAAGGTCGAGCAGGATCACATCCGGCCGGAGCCGGGCCGCCTCGACGATCGCCTGTGCGCCGTCTGAAGCGCAGCCGACGACGTCAAACCCGTGCGCGCCAAGCAGCGACGAGAGCGCCTCGCGGGTGAGCGGGTGGTCGTCGACGATGAGAATCCTGGAGGCCAACTCTTGCCTCTTATCGGCAGCAACCCTTCTGCCGACAAGAGGGATGTGAGAAAGGACGGCCGGACCACGAACCAGAGGTGGCTCTGGGGAGAAATCCTGCTCGCGGGCCTCCTCGGCGCGAGTCTGGCGCTCTTCCTCGCCTACCCGAATCTGCGGACGCATTACGACCTGCCGGAGCTCCGGCTCGTGCTCCAGACGACGATGGCACTCGCCGGCTTGCTCGTCGCGGTGCTCGCCGCGGCGCGGTACTCGGTCGAAGGCCGGCGGGTCGACCTGCTGCTTGCGAGCGGGTTCTTCGTCACATCGCTGTCGGCGGCGGTCTTTGCGATCGGGCCCCGGTTCAGCGGCCGTGACCTCCTGCCGGCCGAGGCGTGGTCGGCGCTGATCGGCGCGATTCTCGGTCAGGCGCTGATCGCGATCGCCCCGTTCAGTCGCGGCCGGAGCAAGTACCGCGAGTGGTCGATCGCGAACGCGGTGGCCGCAGCCGGCATCACACTTTTCGTCGCCTGGTCACTCCTGCGCGCACTTGGCGCGGCATTGCCGGCCCTCACTCCGCCGACCGGACAGCCGCAGCCGTTCTATCTCACCGGCACGCTTGCTCTGCAGGCGTTCGTATCGCTCGTCGCCGTTGTGGGTTGGGGCGCACGCTTCATGCGCCGCGGCGACGACCTCGCGCGGTGGCTTGCGCTCGGCTTCACCCTGATGCTGTTCGCTGCGCTACATCTCGTCTTCCAGCCGCTGCTCGCGAGCTCGTACGTGTCGCAGAGCGACTTCCTGCGCATGCTCGCGTACATCGTCATCCTCGTCGGTGCGTGGCGGGCGATCCAGTTCGCCGAGTTTGGCCGTGCGGTAGCCGAGGAGCGTGCACGCGTCGCGCGCGAGATCCACGACGGCCTTGCGCAGTATCTCTTTGCAGTGTCGACGCACGCGTCGATGCTCGAAGCAGGAGCGCCGATCGAGGAAGCGGTACCGCGGCTGAAGGAGGCGGCGCTGCTCGCGCAGCAGGAAGCACGGTTCGCGATTCTCGCGCTCTCATCCGCGAGCGGGACCGCACCGTTCGACGCCGCGCTTCGGCGCTACGTCGACGTCCTGACCGCCGACGGCAAGCTCGACGTCGAGCTCGAAGTCGACAACGGCATCCGGCTCGCGCCGGATGAGCAGATCGAGATCTTCCGCATCGTGCAGGAAGGACTCGCGAACGTCCGCAAGCACGCGAACGCGACGCGCGCGGAAGTGACGATCGGGCAGCGCCCGTTCGGCGAGCGCTTCGTCAACATCTCGGACGACGGCGACGGCTTCGACGGCGCCGAAGACGCTGCCGGTCAAGGGCTGAAGAACATCCGCGCCCGCGCCGAGTCGATCGAAGGTGGGTTCTCGTTGCGCTCGACTCCCGGGCGCGGCACCGCGCTCGAAGTCATCTTGCGCACCTAGTACATCCGGCCGTAAGTTCGGTTGGTTATCCGGCGAGTGGCTCGGCGTTCGTGGCAAGGACGCAGGGAGCCCCGATAGTGGTGCTATCGGGGCTCTCCGAGGACGCGGCCACGGGCGGCGAGACGCCGCCGGGAAGCTGCTGAACTTGCGGCCGGGTGTACTAGCCCCAGGCCGCCTCGGTCATCGGCCGCAGCGCTGTCTCAAGAATCCGCAGGTGGCGCGGGCGCTCGAGCGCGAAGACGACGACCTCGGCGACGTCCTCTGCCGTCATCATTCCGGGCAGCACGTCGGATGTGCGGCCGCGGCCCTCGTCGAGGGCGAAGTCGGTCGCGACGCCGCCGGGACAGATGTTGGTGCAGCGGATGCCGCGCTCGCGCAACTCGTGGTCGAGCGCGCGCGTGAAGCCGACCTGTCCGAACTTGGAGGCGCAGTAGACCGCCTCGTTCGGCAGGCCGCGGCGCCCTGCTTCGGACGCCAGCGTGATCACGTCCCCGTCGCGGCCGAGCATGTGCGGCAGCGCGGCGCGGATCGCGTACAGCGTCCCTTTCAGGTTCACATCGAGCATCTCGTCCAGGTGCTCGCGCGAGAGCTCGAGGAATGGACCGTAGGCGCCGACACCCGCGTTCGCAACGACGATGTCGATGCCGCCGAATGCCTCGGCCGTCGCGTCGCACAGGCGCGTGAGCGCGTCCAGGTCGCGGACGTCGCACGGCTGCGCCACCGCGCCGGCGAGCCCGAGGTCGTCGCCGCTCCGCGACGCCAACCCGAGATTGACGCCGCGCGCGTGCAACATGCGGGCGAGCGCGGCGCCGATGCCGCGGCTCGCGCCGGTGATCACCGCTACTTTGCCGTCCAGGCTCATATCGTCCTCCAGTTGTCTTAGGTTGGCAGTTGTCTCAGGGTGGGATAGAGCAGCTGGTAGCGCTCGTAGCCGCGCTCGTAGGCGACCGACCAATCCGGGTCCGGTTCGACACGGTCACGAACGCGTACACACCGTGCGACCGCGTCGGCGGCGTCCCGGAATACGCCGGCGCGCACGCCTGCGAGCAGCGCGGCCCCGAACGCCGATCCTTCCTCCGACTCGGCCCGCTCGAGCGGTAGCGCGAGCACCGAGGCAACGATTCGCAGCCACAACTCGCTCGTGGCTCCTCCGCCCGATGCACGCCCGACCTCCGGGCGGACGCCGAGCTCGCGCAGCAGCTCGAGCGAGTCGCGCAGCCCGTACGCGACGCCCTCGAGCGTCGCGCGTGCGAGCGCGCCCCGGTCGTGGCGGAGGGAGAGGCCTGTGAAAGCTCCGCGCGCGTCGGGGTCGGCGTGAGGGGTGCGCTCGCCCGCCAGGTACGGCGCGAACAGGAGCCCCTCGGTTCCGGGCGCCCAGCGCGCCGCCTCCTCGTCGAGCACGGCGTAGTCCGCGCCGACTACGCGGCGCAGCCAGGCGAGCGATCCGGCCGCGCTCAGCATCACGCCCATCGCGTGCCACGTGCCGGGCACGGCGTGGCAGAAAACATGCACGCGCGCCTGCGCGTCGGGTGTGTAGGAAGGCAATACGGCGAAGACGACGCCCGACGTGCCGAGCACGACCGACACGGGGCCTGGGCTCACGATCCCGACGCCGAGGGCGGCCGCCGCCTGGTCGCCCGCGCCAGCGATCTCGGTCGACTCGTGCGCGGGCGGAAGCCACTCGAGCGGCACGTCGAGCGCCGCGCAGACCTCGTCCGACCAGCGGCGTCCGGCGACGTCGAAGAGCAGGGTGCCGGACGCATCGGCGGCGTCGATCGCGTGCTCACCGGTGAGGCGGAGGCGCACGTAGTCCTTCGGCAGCAGGACGTGCTTGATGCGCGCGTACGTGTCGGGCTCGTGACGGCGCAGCCAGAGGAGCTTCGGCGCGGTGAAGCCGGTGAGCGCCCGGTTCCCGGTCAGCTCGATCAGTCGCTCGAGCCCGACCCGGGCCTCGATCTCGGCGCACTCGGCGCCCGTTCGCTGGTCGTTCCAGAGAATCGCGGGGCGCAGGACGCGGTCCTCTGCGTCGAGCACGACGAGCCCGTGCATCTGCCCGGAGAGGCCGATCGGCCCCTCCGGGAGGCGTTTCAAGCAGGCCTTGGCGGCCCGCCACCAGTCCTCCGGGTCCTGCTCGGCCCAGCCCGGCTGCGGGATCGAGAGTGCGTACTCCTCAGAGGCCGAAGCGAGCACGCGGCCGTCCGGCGAGAGCGCGACTGCCTTGACGCCGGTCGTGCCGACGTCGAGCCCCAGCAGGACATCCTGGCTCACCGTGGGTCAGGCGCCGAGCGCGGCGTAGACGAGCTCGTAGGCCCGGACTGCGTCTTTCGCCTGCTGGGCCTCGCGAAGCGCGGGGCCGTCGATCTTCGCGGCAACGCCGTCGATGAAGTTCCAGTGCAGCACGGACCGCTTGACAGCGCCGACGGCGTCCTCGGTGTAGGGGTAGAGGTCGAAGCCGAGGCGCTCACCGTTGTCGCCGTATCCGGCCCGGCGCAGCTCGATGGCGAGCTCGATCGTTTCCATGAACGCCGTGGCGCCGACCATGTTGTCATCGTCGAACGTGCCCCAGCCCGAGTTCGCGTGCTGATGCCCGAGGAGCCCCTCGGAAGCCAGGAGCGCCGCGTACTCGGCGAGGTTCTCGCCGTTCATGATCAGGTGTTGCCAGTCCATGTTCACCTGCACGTTGTCGATCCCCTGTGCGCGCAGTGTGTGGATGACGTGCAGCGTCATGCCGATGTTCCGCATCAGGATCTTCATCGCCGGCTCGGAGTTCTTGTGCTCGAGGAACACCGTCACGCCTTTGTCCTTCGCGTGCCGGGCGGACTCGCCGACTCCGTCGATAAACCGCTTCCACGACGATGCATAGGGCGTCTGGAACGGATAGTTGTAGCCCTCGATCCCCGGCCAGATGATGAAGTGCGCCCCGACCTCCGCGGCGAGGTCGATGCCCTCGCGTGTCAGCCGGAGTGCCTCGGCCCTGGTCGAATCGTCGGGCGAGCAGAAGCCGCCCTTCCCAAACCGCGCATCCAGATGGAGGCCACTGCAGACGCAATAGATCCCGTGCCCGTCCAGCGCCTCCCGCACGTCGGCCAGATTCGCCGGTGAAAGCTCCTGCGGATAGTGGAACTCGTAGTCGTCCACGAGGGCGCCCAGCCCCTCGACCGCCGTTCGCACCTTCGTCGCGGTCGACACGCCCGACAGCTCCGGCTTGTAGCCGCCGGCGTTGAAGCGCGTCGCCATGTTGCCGAACGCCCAGATCCCGAGAGATGTCTTCATGCAGCAGCGAGCCTAACCGAACGTTGGCCCGCGAATTGTCGGTAGCCCCTTGACGTACGGCTCCGGATGCGGGAGCGTTGCGGGAAGATCCGCCGGGTGTATCGCGACGCGGCTCAGACCCCTGCGCGCTCGATGGACTGTCCATAGCCCGTAACAGAAGGAGATTCGCAGTGAAGATGATTTCCCGCAGGTCGGTTGTCCTGCTTCTCGCCCTGGCCGTCGTTGCATCGCTCGCCGCCACGGGAGCTTTCGCAAGCGCCGGTAAGAAGGCCGCGAGCGTCCAGGTCTGCGTCCTACTGCCGGACACGAAGTCGTCCGTCCGCTGGGTGCAGTTCGACGCTCCCGACTTCGCCAAGGCGCTGAAAACGGCGGGCGTCACATACTCGATCAACAACGCACTGAACGACCCGCAGAAGCAGAAGGCACAGGCCCAGGCGTGCCTGGCCGCGGGCGCCAAGGTCGTCGTCGAGACAGCGCTCGACAACGGCTCCGCCGCGTCGATCGAGAAGCTGTTCACCTCGTCGGGCGGTAAGGCGATCGACTACGACCGCCAGGTGATCGGCGGCTCCGCGTCCGTCTACGTGACCTTCGACGGCAAGAAGGTCGGGCAGGCGCAGGCCAACGGCATCGTTGCCGCCTTGAAGGCGAAGGGCATTTACACCAAGAAGCCCGTCGTCGCCGAGCTCTGGGGCGGTCCGACCGACCAGAACGCGTTCTGGTTCAAGAGCGGAAACGACGCCGTCTTCAACCCGCTCTACAAGAGCGGCGCGCTGACGAAGGGCCCGCAGCAGTTCGTGCCCGATTGGCTCGCGACCAACGCCGGGCCGATCTTCGCTCAGATGCTGGTCAAGACGAACAACAAAATCGACGCGGTCCTGGCGGCGAACGACAACATCGCCGGCGCTGTCGTCGCGGATCTCAAGGCCCGCCACCTGTCGCCGATCCCGCTGAGCGGCCAGGATGCGACAGCCCAGGGGATTCAGTACATCCTCGCCGGCTGGCAGACCGGAACGGTGTACAAGTACGTGCCTCTGGAGGCGAATGCCGCGGCCGCGGCTGCGGTTGCGCTCCTCAACGGCAAGACGCCGAAGTCGAACACGACCAGGGCGAACGGCAAGAAGAAAGAGCCGACGCTGACGCTTCCCGTGGAGTGGATCACGAAGGCGAACTACAAGCAGCTCTTCACGCAACACTTCCTCAAGAAGAGCGAAGTCTGCATCGGCACGTACAAGCAGTACTGCAAGTAGTCGAGACCGACTCAGGGTGGAGGCGCTCCGGCCGGGGCGCCTCCACTCCCTTTCTGGTAGGAACCCCCCGTGAACGTGAAACCGCTCCTCGAACTCCGCGGCATCACCAAGTCGTTCGGCTCTGTGCAGGCGCTGTCTGACGTCGATTTCGAGGTCCTCGACGGCGAGGTGATGGCGCTCGTGGGCGACAACGGCGCGGGCAAGTCGACGCTGGTCAAGTGCGTCGCCGGCACGCATAGCCCCGACAGTGGCGAGATCCTGTTCGAGGGCAAAGAGGTGCACATCCACGGGCCGAAGGACGCCGCCAAGCTCGGGATCGAGGTCGTCTACCAGGACCTCGCCCTCTGCGACAACCTCGACGTCGTCCAGAACATGTACCTCGGCCGCGAGGTGCACGACCGGCTCCAGCGCCTGAAAGAGCCGATCATGGAGCAGAAGACGGCCGAGACGCTGAAGTCGTTGGCCGTGACGACGATCAACTCGATCCGCCAGCCGGTCGCCACCCTCTCCGGGGGTCAGCGGCAGTCGGTCGCCGTCGCCAAGGCCGTTCAGTGGAACTCCAAGCTCGTGATCCTGGACGAGCCGACCGCCGCGCTCGGTGTCGCCCAGACCGAGCAGGTGCTCGCGCTTGTCAGACGCCTCGCCGAGCAGGGCCTCGCGGTCGTGATCATCTCCCACAACCTGCACGACGTCTTCGAGACTGCTACACGCATCACGGTTCTACGCCTCGGACGGACCGTGGGCATCTTCGAGCGCGCCAAGACGACCCAGCAGGAGATCGTCCAGGCGATCACGTCAGGCGCACCCGTGAGCATCTCCGGCACTCCGGAGACGGCCGGAGCAACCCCGTGAGCGCCGCTGACGTCGTCGGGCAGGACAAGCCCACCCCGCCGGCCGAGACGACCCCCGCCGGTGTGGCCACCCTCTACCGCCGGGCCCTGGACAACCTCAAGTCGGGCAACCTCGGCGTCCTGCCGATCGCCCTAGGGATCGTATTCATCGTCGTCTTCTTCAGCTTCAAGGCGACGAACTTCTTCACCGGGAACAACTTCGACAACATCATCGTCCAGATGGCCGGGACGGCGATGCTCGCCTTCGGCGTCGTCTTCGTTCTCCTGCTCGGCGAGATCGACCTCTCGATCAGCTACGTAGCCGGGATCGGTGCCCTCACGGTGGCGGAGCTCCAGCTGCCCGGCAGTGGGCACCAGATCAACGGCCTGCTCGCAATGGTCGCCGCGGTCGTGATCTGCGCCGCGATCGGCGGCGCGCAAGGCTCGATCGTTGCGTTCGTGGGCGTCCCCTCGTTCGTCGTCACGCTCGCGGGCTTCATGATCTGGCAGGGCGTGATCCTGCAGAAACTCGAGCAGCCGGGCTCGATCATCATCCAGGACCGGTGGATCAACTACACGGCCAGCTACTACTTCTCTGATTTTGCGGGCTGGCTCATCGCCGGAATCATCATCGCCATCTACGCCGTTACCGTGCTCGGCGGTGTGATCGGCAAGCGCCGAGCCGGGGTCGCGATCCGGAGCCCCGGGTTGGTCGTCGCCAAGCTGGTCGGTGTCGCCGTCGCGGCCTTCGGCGTCGTTGCCGTCTCCAACCACGCGAAGGTGCCGCACGGGCTGCCACTCGCCGGCGTCCTCGTCGTCATCTTCCTGGTCATTCTGACGTTCCTCGCGAAGCGAACGACCTTCGGCCGTCATGTCTACGCCGTCGGCGGCAACGCCGAGGCTGCTCGGCGCGCAGGCATCAACGTCCCCCGGATTCGCATCCTCGTGTTCATGATCTCAAGCGCGATGGCGGCGGTCGGCGGCATCATCCTCGCCGCCAACGTGAACTCGGTCGACCTCAACTTCGGAGGCGGGACGCTCCTGCTCAACGCGATCGCAGCGGCGGTGATCGGCGGCGTCAGCCTCTTCGGCGGCCGCGGCGAGGTGCGTGCCGCGTTCCTCGGCGCGCTCGTGATCGCCACGGTCTCGAACGGGCTCAACACGGCCGGATACGCCACCGGCGTGATCTA
Source organism: Actinomycetota bacterium (assembly GCA_003152275.1). Taxonomy (GTDB): domain Bacteria; phylum Actinomycetota; class Thermoleophilia; order Gaiellales; family Gaiellaceae; genus Palsa-739. Next base: position 11,952 of record PLZU01000049.1, on the reverse strand, counting down.
CATGGTCACCGGCGTCATCCTCCTGTTCGCGGTCACGCTCGACACGATCGCGCGCAGGCTGCAGGTTCGCTCCGGCCGCTAGTTTCTCGCGAGAGCGTCGCGCAGCGCCCGACGTCCGACGGCGGCGCCGATCGCACGTCCCGCGGTCTCGTCGGCGGGCGTCTCGATCCCCGCTGCGACGCCTCCGCGGCCGAGCAGTGCCGCTTCGCGAGTGAAGGATTGGCCGGTGAGCGCGGTCAGCACCTCGCCCGCGGCGGCGGCGAACGCGCTCTGCTCCGACACCCATCCCGGCGAGGCCGGCGTCGCCGCCGGCGGCGTCCAGCCCGCGCCGAGAACCCAGCGCCCCTGTGAGAGGACCGCGACCTGGCCGACGTCCGCTGCAAGCCCCGCGTGCGGTTGCCCGGGCGCGCTCGACTGCTTCGTGATCAACTCGATCAGACCCGGGACGAGCGGCAGTCCTTCCGCGTTGTACGAAGCCGCTTTCGGGTCGCTCGACTGCCCCTGGAACGCGAGGTAGCGGATCATCGAGATCGGGCGCGGCGACTGATACGTGCGCTTTGCGCCGAAGGCTGCGACCGCAGCGTCGTTCAGCGCCCCGTTGAGCGCGAGGTAGAGCTTGACGTCCCGGTGCAACGACGAATCGGGGACGGTGTTCGCGCGCACGTTCCAGTCGAGCGGCGACGAGCCGGCGGCCGCGGTTCCCTTGTGACTGGTCGCGCGAATGACCTCGACCGCGGCCTGCTTGTACGACGCGGTCGACGGGTCGCCGAAGGGCGGCGCCCCGGGATCGATCGGGAGCCCCTTCGACGACGCGGGGAGGGCGAAGCTGCGCACATGGCCCCACTGAGCTCCAACGAAGCTCTGGATTTTCGCCGGGATCGAGGCCAGCCCGTGCGCCGCAATCTGCCCGAGCGCGAGCGGCTGCCAGAAGGTCGCGTCGTGGACCGTCGAGCCTGCCTCGCTCACGACAAGCGGCCCGTTCATGGGGATGTAACTCGCATCGACGTAATGCAGCGCCTCGAGCGAGCCGTCGTGCCGGCCGGCGGCGATCGCAGCCGCGGCGATGCGGTTTCCGAGCGCAGCCGGTGAGCCGCCCGCGGTGCTCGTGAAGTCCGGCGAGTAGCAGAGCGAGCGCAGCCGCCCCGTCAGGAGCGTGAACGTCCGGCTCAGATCCGATCCGAACGAGACGCGCCAGAGCAGGAGTCGATAGGCCGCGTAGCTGATCGCAGCTTCCCGCGCCGACTGCACGTCTGCGGCGTTCTCCTTCTCCGTGACGAAATATCCGCGCGCCTTCGCGTCGTAAGCGGCCCAGGCATCCCACATCGCAGCCGACAGGTCGAAGAGATCGCGCGCCTGGACCGGCGCCGTAGCGCCGCCGCCGCGCAGCGCAAGGACGGCCGTCTCGTCCCAGAGCCTCGCGACCGACTGCCCCTGCACGCCCGCGCGCGTGCAGTCGGCGACGACGGGGACCGGCGACGCCGGCGTCCGCACCGGTGCGGGTGGAGGCGCGGCGATCGCGATGATCCGGTCTGCCTTCACGCCGGTCAAGCGACTCTCGCCGCCCCACGGGTACCGCACGACGAGGCGGCTGACCCGCGTCGCCGCCCCGAGGCCAAAGTGGACGCGCGGATCCTCCGAGGAGAGGTAGCTGCTCCCCGCCTGAACCTGGCGGCTGAGCCGCCGCCCATCGGGCAGCACGGCGGTGACGACGGCGCCGGGAGAGAACCGCGCGAGCTTCACGTCGAGCCAGTGGCCGCTTCGGCCCTGCGGGGAGAGGAGCACGAGCTTGCCGCCGATCGTGTTGATCGCGACGTCCATGCGGCCGTCGTTCCCTGCGTCCGCCGCCGCGAGGCCTCGCCCGTTCAAGCGGAGGCCGCGCGAGCCAAGGACTCCGCGAGCATCGCCATAGCGCTCGAGCGTCCTCTGGCTTCCGACGGGCCCGAGCACGCGCACGGGCTCCGCATCGCGGGCAAGGCTCGTGACCGGGATCGCCCCGGCGGCGAGGACGAGGGCCGGATTGCCGGAGTTCGTGAGGTCGACCCAGGAGGCGCCCCAGCCTGCAAAGGCACTGCCAAGCGCGGGATCGACGGAGGACCGCACATCTGCAAATCCGGGCGAGCTCGCCGTCGCGAGACGGTGGTACGCGGCCGAGGGCTCGTGCCGCGAGTTGGTCACGAACAGGTTCAGGCGGCCGTCGGCACCGTTGTCGGTCGCGACGCCCATGCCCGCGAAGGGATCGGCCACGCCTTCCGCCGCGCCGCGCTCCTCGAAGCGGAAGCCGAGCCCCGCCGGGTCGGCCTTCGCGCCGCCGGGCCAGGGCACGTTCTCGTAGAGCTGGTTCGGGTCCTCGTCGTTCGCCACGTAGAGATCGGGGCGGCCGTCGCCGTTGTAGTCGATGAACTCGGCACCGAGCCCGTGCCGCGGTTGCGCGGCCTCGAGCCCGGCCTGGATCCCGACCTCGCGGAACCGGGCATGGCCGGAGGCGTCGTTGCCCTCGTTCAGATAGAGCAGATCCCGGACGCCTGCAACGTTCGTCGGGAAGCCGGCGAGCGAGCCCGGAACGGGATCGTTCGGGTCGCTGTAGCCGGCAACGAAGACATCCGGCCGCCCGTCCCCGTTCACATCGGCGACGGCCACGCCGGTGTACCAGCCGAACGCGTTCATGCCGGCGCGTTTGGCACCCTCGGTGAAGGTGCCGTGCCCGGTGTTCCAGAGCAGGTCGATGCCTGTGGTCGTCGTGACCACGAGGTCCGGTCTCCCGTCGCCGTTGAGGTCGGCCGCGACACAGCCGTCGCCCTGCACCGGCAGGTCCGCGTGCGCCGCCCGGCTCACGTTCCGGAACTTCCCGTACACGTTCTCGAAGAGGGCCGTCCGCGGCAGTCCGCCGTGCGCCTCCCACTGGGAGCTGTCCGCGCTCGAGTACGAGTTGACGGCGAAGAGGTCCTCCCAGCCGTCGTTGTTGTAGTCGAGCCAGCAGACGCCTCCGCCCATCATCGCCGTGTAGTCGTTCGACATCCCGAAGCGGAACGAGTCCTGCCGGAAGTCGAGGCCCACCATCGGGGCAATGTTCTTCAGGCGGTAGCCCGTCGCGACGGGACCGGCCGGCGCGGTCTCGACCTGCTGCGTGTCCGATCCGAGCGCCCACCGGCCTCCGGCCACCTGATGCAGGCGGTAGGTCGTGCCGCCGGCGACCGCGACCGCAAGCGGTGGGCCCTGATCGGTGCCCGGCACGAGCCACATCCGGATCGGTTTCGCGCCGGCCGCGGGGACCGACTGCACGAGCCCGGTTGCGACGATCCGCGCAGTCGCGGGATCGAGCTGCGACTGCACGCCGCGCGAGGCGAGGATCTGGATCGACGGCAGGTCGCGCGCTGCGATCGCGGTGGCCGTGGCGGTCGAGGGCGCCGAGCTCGTCAAGAGCACGAGCGCTCCCGCGTAGAGGACGAACCCGAGAGGCAGCGCGTACGTGAGGCGGGGATACACGAGGCGTTGCGGCAGCGCGCGCAGCACAGGCATGGCGAGGCACACGATCGCGAGCGACCCGAGGAGCGCGACCTTGCTCGCAAACTCGGTCGTCATCGGCGCGATCAGGAGAGCGCCGAGCAGGCCGAGCGAAACCGCATAGACGAGCCGCGCACGCGCGCCCCGCGGTGCGGTCTTCGGGTCGGTGATCATGAAGAAGAGGAAGACGAGCACCTCGGGCGAGGTGACGAGCACGGCCCAGAAGTGGAAGCCCGTGACGGGGCCGAGGTGCCAGCGCGCGCTCATCGCGTGTCCGGCGGCCGCGACGACGGCCAAGCCGGCCGCGAACGAGACCCAGAAGCCGAGCGCGACGCGCAACAAGTGGAGGCGCCTGAGGATCGCGAAGCCGCCGCCGACGATCACTGCAAGCGCGAGCACGAGCCAGGTCGACATCGGGCCCCACCAGAAGTCGAGCGGCACGGCGCGCGTGCGGCCGAGCGCGAGGAAGCAGATGACGAGCCCGATGTTCGACGGGTTGAAGACGTGCGCGCCGCGCCAGACGAGCACATATTTCGAGAGCAGCGCGACCGCCGCGGTGCCGGCGAAGATCCACCAGCCGCGCACGCTCCACCAGTCCCCGTGCGCCGTCCCCGGCACGCGCAGCACGAACGCGACGCCGTTGCCGGTCAGGAGCGCACTCGCCGGCCAGAGCAGGACGTGCTGCCGGCGTAAGGCGATCGCGACTTCGAGCACGGCGCACGTTCCGAGCGAGATGAGGATCTGCGCAATCGAGAGCTGGAAGTGGAAGCCGACCTGCCCGATCACCTGCAGCGAGATGATCGTGGCCGCGAGGTGCAGGCGTGGGTCGCTGAGCTTCGGCAGCACGACTGGATACGTCGCACCTCGCACAGAGAGCGTCAGGCCGCCGGAGGCCGGTGCGGCATGCGCGCTCACAGAGTCGATGCTAGACGGCGGGCGCGCGAGTTACGAGTCAGGGAGAATGGCGGGGTGAAGCTCGAGCGCGCGCGTGCCATCGTCGACTTCGTCGTCTCCGAGGCGCCTAGCCCGGTCTCGGTGTACGTCGCCGACGATCATGGCGAGCTTGTCGCAGCCGCCACGATGGACGGCGCGGCACCCGACACGCGCCTCAACGCGCAGCGGAAGGCCTACACGGCGGCTCGCTCGGACGCTCGCACGACGCGCGAGCTCGCCGCCAAGGTGCTCGACGACCCGGTCGAGCGGGCGAGCTTCGATCCGTTCTTCACGTTCTTCCTCGGCGGCGTCGCGGTCTTCGACGGTGAGGTGCGCATCGGCGCCGTGGGCGTCAGCGGCCTGCCGGGCGAGGTGGATGAGCAGCTCGCACTCGCCGCTATCGAACGATCCGTGGATCGCTGAAGACGTCGAGCTCGTCGCGGCTCTTCGTCGAGAACTCGGATACCACGGCACCCTCGGGCCCCGCCTGGAACCAGTGCAGCGTGTCGGGCTGGATCGTGTACTGCTCGCCCGCGCCGAGCATGATCTCGTCCTCGCCTTTCACGTAGAGCAAGACGCTTCCGCGCCGGCAGCGGAACGTCTCCTCCTTCCCCGGCGTGCCGTCGACCGCCGGATGCCGTCGCCCGAGCCCGAAGTCGGTGACCTCGATCGCCTCGCGCTCGGCCGGCGTCAACACGACGCCCGCGTCCGCGAGCATCGCCGCCGCGCGCTCCCGCGCTTCCGCGTCGGTCACAGCGAGACCGGCGCGCCGTTCGTCGCCGACTCGTGCAGCGCCTCGAGCGCACGAGCCTGCCCGACCGCGTCGTCGCGGCGGAGGAGCAGCTCGCCTTCGCCGCGGATCGCGTCGCTCAGGTTCTCGAGCTCGAGCCGGTAGGAGTCGACGGGCTCGAGCTCGATCCGCTCGACCTTCCCGTCGCGGCGGAGCTCGATCACCGGCACGGCGCAGTGCCAGGGGTCGTCGAGGAAGAGCGAGCCGTCGCTGCCGATCGCCTCGAGCTCGTCGCGCTCCGGCATCGCCGTGCCGCAGTCGAAGACCGCGATCGCGTCGCCGGGGAAGCGGAGCGTGCCGGCAAAGACCCAGTCGGTGCCGGACGATCCGAACCACGCCTCGCCGTACGCTTTCTCGGGCTCGCCACCGAAGAGGCGCGACCCGCTGACGTTGTAACAGCCGACGTCCATCAACGCGCCACCCTCGACGTCTGTGCGCAAGCGGATGTTGTCCTTGTCGTAGAGCGAGTAGCTGAATGCGGAGCGGACGAGCCGCAACTCGCCGATCGCGCCGTCGTCAACGAGCTCCTTCGCCCGCTTCGTCTGCGGGTTGTGGCGGTACATGAAGGCTTCGCTCAGCAGCCGGCCCGTGCGGTCGGCGGCGTCGAATGCAGCCTCGACCTCGCTCGCGTGGCGCGAGAGCGGCTTCTCGCAGAGCACATGCTTGCCCGCTTCGAGGGCTTTGATCGACCAGTCGCAGTGCATCGTGTTCGGGAGCGAGATGTAGACGGCCTCGATCTCCGTGTCCGCGAGCAGCGCCTCGTACGAGCCGTACGCGCGCTCGATCTCCCACGCCTTCGCGTACTCGTCGGCACGGGCCTGGTCGCGACTCGCGACCGCGACGAGTTCGACCTTCGACGACGCGTGCGCGCCGGGGATCACCTTCCGGTTGATGTCGGCAGTCGAGACGATCCCCCACTTGACACGTTTCGCCACTTGGACTCCTTCGCACTTGGTTGAACGGACATGCGTAGTATCGCCTCATGGATGAGATCGGCGTTGGCATGCTCGGCTACGCGTTCATGGGCAAAGCGCACTCGAACGCGTTCAAGAAGATCGCGTACATCACGTGGCCGCCGCCGCTCGAGCCGCGACTCGTCGGCATAGCGGGCCGCGACCAGGAAGCTGTCGGCGAGGCGGCGAAGCGCTACGGCTACGAGTACGCAACGACCGACTGGCGCGAGCTCATCGCCGACGACAGGATCGAGCTCTTCGACAACGGCGGCCCCAACTCGCTGCACGCGGAGCCGACGATCGCGGCGGCCGAAGCCGGCAAGCACGTGATCTGCGAGAAACCGCTCGGGCGCACGGCCGACGAGGGCTACGAGATCTGGCGCCGCGTCGCGGCGACGGGCGTCAAGCACCTCTGCGGGTTCAACTACCGCTTCGTACCGGCCGTCCGCCTGGCGCGGGAGATGATCGAAGCCGGCGAGCTCGGCGAGATCAGGCACTTCCGCGGCCGCTACCTCCAGGATTGGGCCGACGACCCGACGCTCGACACGTGGCGCTTCGACCCGGGCGAGGCCGGCTCCGGCGCGCTCGGCGACCTGGGCACGCACGTGATCGACCTCGCACGGTTTCTGAACGGCGAGATCGCCACGGTCTCCGGCCTTGTGAAGACGTTCCTGCCCGGGCGAAAGGTCGACGACGCACTCGAGGCCGCGGTCGAGTTCGAGAACGGCGCCGTCGGCACTATCGAGTCGACGCGGCTCGCGCTCGGCCGTCGCAACAGCTTCCAGTGGGAAATCAACGGATCGAAGGGATCGCTCGCCTTCGACATGGAGCGCCTGAACGAGCTCCAGGTGTTCCGCGCCGACGGCGACCGTGCACGCGGGTTCAAGACCGTCCTCGTCACCGAGACGAACCACCCGTTCTGGGAGCACTGGTGGCCCCCCGGCCACATCCTCGGCTGGGGCGACACGTTCGTGCACGAGCTCCATCACCTGCTGCAGGCGATCGCCTCGGACGGTGACGTTGCCCCGTACGGCGCGACGTTCGAGGACGGCTACCGCGCCTCCGAAGTGGGCGACGCCATCGTGCGCTCCGGGCAGAACGGGCAGCGCGAGACGGTCTCCTACCGCTCGCTCTAAAGCACGAGCGTCGCTTTGCCGCCGCGGTAGACGAACGCCTCCGCGAAGCGGTCGAGCGGCACGCGCAGTCCGACGAACGTTTCGAGCGCGTCCGGCCAGCGCTCGTGCGCGCGGTCGAGCGCCTCGACGCCGGCCAGCCAGTCCTGCCGGTGGGCGTTGACGCTGCCGAAGAGAACGCGGTTCTCGAGGATGGCGTCGACGCCGAGGACTGGGCCGTCGATGCTGACCGTCTGGTTGCGCCCGTCGATGCCGAGGAGGCAGGCAACGCCGCTGCGGCGGAGCAGGCCGAGGCTCTCTGCCATCACCTGCGCGTCGGGCACGGCCGCGATCACAAGGTCGAAGCCCCCGACGTCCTCACGGAGCGTGTCGAGCGGGACGTCCTTCGTCGAGATGTAGCGCGCGCCGCACGCGGTCACGAGGTCGACTCGCGACTCGAGGCCGGCCGTCCACACGTCGACGCCGGCGAGCCGCAGCAGGTAGGTCGAGAGCATCCCGATCGCGCCCGCGCCAATCACGAGCGCGCGTTCGAGCTGCCATGGCTCGCGGCCGCCGATCGCGCGTGCGTGCCTGATCGCCCGCTCGCAGATCGACGTCGGCTCCGCCAGCACCCCGAACCGGCCAAGCGAGCGAGGGATGGGGATCAACTGCGCCGCGTCCTCCGCGACAAGCTCGCGCGCAAACCCGTCCAGGCGAGTGATGCCGCGCTCGCTGTAGTCGCCGGTGAGGCACGAGTCGGGCGAGCCCTCCTCGCACGCGCGGCAATGGGCGCACGAGCGGCGGACGGTCGCGGTCACGAGGTCTCCGCGCGAGAAGCCGTGCCCGTCGCGGTCGACGACGCCGAGGAGCTCGTGACCGAGCACGAGCTCGGCGTCACCATCGGGCGGCACGCCGAACACGCCCTCGGAGATCTCCCGGTCGGTGCCGCACACGCCGACCTCGAGCACCCGCAGCAGCAGCTGGCCGGCGCCCGCGCGCGCTACTGGCACCTCGGCGACCCGCGTCGAGTGAGCTGTCCCGGGACGGGTGACGAGCCCCTGCATCGTCAGGCTGCGGTCAGGCCGCCGTCGATCACAAGTGTCGTGCCTGTAACGAACGCCGCTGCGTCCGAGGCGAGATACGCGACCGCATCTGCGATCTCCTCGGGCAGGCCCAGGCGGCCCATCGGCTGCCGCGCGCGCAGAGCGTCGAGCGACTCGCCCGCGTCTTCGACGAGGCGCCGCACCCAAGGGGAGTCGACGGTGCCCGGGCAGACCGCGTTTACGCGGATGCCGTCGGCGACGTGGTCGACCGCGAGCGCGCGCGTCAGCGCAACGACAGCGCCCTTCGACGCGCAGTAGGCGACGCGGTTGCGCAGGCCGACGAGCGCCGCGACGGACGCGATGTTCACGATCGAACCTCCCCGGCGCTCGGCCATGCCGGGAATCGCGTGCTTGCAGCAGAGGAACGTCCCGCGCGCGTTCACGGCGAACACGTCCTCCCAGACATCGAGCGGCGTCTCCGGCGCCGTGGTGGTCGAGCCGATGCCGGCGACGTTCACGAGCACGTCGAGGCCGGCCATCGCCGCCGCGACCTGCTCCTCGTCGCGCACGTCGAGCTGCAGCGGTTGCCCGCCGATCTCCTGGGCGAGCTCCTCGATCGGCTGCAGCGCAACGTCGGCCAGGATCACGTCCGCACCGCCTACGGCGAGCCGGCGGGCGACTGCGGCGCCGATGCCCGAGCCTGCTCCCGTGACGAGTGCCCGCTTCCCTCCGAAGCTCATGGCGACATCCTCTCAGCGAGACGAGTAGGGCAGCAGCACTGCGCCCTCGGAGGCCGAGCCGACGAGCGCGCGGTAGCGGGCGAACACGCCGCCGGCCTCGGGAAGGAGCGGTTGCTGCCAGGTGGAGAGCCGCCGCGCGAGCTCGTCCTCGCCGAGCTCGAGGGTGAGCCGCTTCGCATCGATGTCGATCGTGATCGTGTCGCCGTCGCGGACGACCGCGAGCGGCCCGCCGCGCGCTGCCTCGGGAGCGACGTGACCCACCATCAGCCCGCGGGTCGCACCGGAGAAGCGCCCGTCCGTTACGAGCGCGACCGACTCGCCGAGCCCGGCACCGACCACGGACGCCGTCACGCTCAGCATCTCGCGCATCCCTGGCCCACCCGCAGGGCCCTCGTAGCGCACGACGAGCACGTCACCTTCGCGCACGACGCCTGCACGCACGGCATCGGTGCACGCCTCCTCGCTGTCGAACACGCGCGCCGGGCCTTGCTGGTACCGCCTGCCGGCGGCGAGCTTCACGAGGCTGCCGTCGGGCGCGAGGTTCCCCCGCAGCGCGTGCAACGCGCCGGTGGGCTTGAACGGCTCCTCGACCGTGAAGAGCACCTCCCCGTCGGGCACTGCGGCGTCGCTCGTCGCCTCGGCGAGCGTCGCCCCGCCAACCGTCGGCGCGGAGCCGTCGACGTAGCCGCCGCGCACGAGCTCCCGGATCAGCGCGGCAGTGCCGCCGACACGGTGGAGATCCTCGGCCATGAAGCGGCCGGAGGGTGCGAGGCTGGCAACCACCGGAGTCCCGGCGCCCACGCCGGCGAGCTCGTCGAGCGTCAGCGGGACACCGGCCTCGCGGGCGATTGCGAGCAGGTGGAGAATCCCGTTCGTCGAACCGCCGCTAGCCGCGATTCCTGCCATCGCGTTCAGGAGCGCGCGCCGGTCGAGGAACCGGCGCGCCGTCGGACCGCTACCGGCGAGCCGGACCGCCAGCGCGCCCGCACGCTCGGCGGCGGCGCCCTTGGCCTCCAGCTCGTCGGCCGGGACAAGGCCGTCGCCGATGCAAGCAAGACCGAGGCAGTCGAGTGCGACGGCCATCGTGTTGGCAGTGAAGTGACCGGCGCAGGTTCCCGCGCCGGGACATGCGTGGCGCTCGAGCTCGTCGAGCTCCGCGCGAGCAATCAGCCCGCGCTCCTCCGCGCCGACCGCCTCCCAGACGTCCTGAATCGTCACTGTGCGGCCACGCAGACGTCCGGCGCGCATCGGCCCGCTGTAGAGGACGACGGCGGGCTTGTCGACGCGCGCGAGCGCCATCAGCGCGGCCGGCACCGTCTTGTCGCAGCCGACGATGCAGACGAGCGCGTCGAAGTCGTGCGCGTGCGCCATCAGCTCGATCGAGTCGGCGATCACCTCGCGCGAGATCAGCGACGCCCGCATACCCGGCGTCGCCTGCGACTGGTTGTCGGAGACCGCAATCGTGTTGAACCCGAGAGCGACGCCTCCGGCCGCCGCCACGCCGTCCGCGACGCGCGCGGAGAGCTCGAGGTGGTTCAGGTTGCACGGCATCGTCCCCGTCCACGTCGACGCAACGCCGACGATCGGGCCGTCGAGCCGCGCCGGGTCGATGCCCATCGCACGGAAGTGCGCACGAGCCGGCGCGCGCTCTGCGCCGGTAGCGAGCGCTTCACGGGCGCGACGGCGGAGCGCGTCCTGACTCATCACGAGGCGAAGGCCGCGTGCGCGAGCCGATCGAGGAGATCGGCGAGCGCCTCGGGGCCCTCGATCATCGGGAAGTGGCCGCCGGGAATCTCGATCGGCTCGATGCCGAGCAGCTCGCGCGCCATGAAGCGCTCGAAGGCCGGCTCGAAGCATTCGTCGTCGGCGGCGTACACGAGCACGGTCGGAACGTCGGGATGGCCCGGGAGCGGGAAGTCGCCGGCGGGCGGCGCCAGCGGGCGCAGTCGTTGCGCCAGCGAGCGGGCGGTCGCGGGCGGGAGACGGGGGTACAGCGCGGCGACGGCGGCCTCCGGCTCCCACACGCTCATACCGTCAGGACGCGCTGGGGGGAACGGGAAGCCGTTCCGAAACGGGCGCGGTGTCCCAGGCGGCGGCGCGAACGGGCCGAGCCTCGGACACAGATGGACGAGCCGGGATCCTGGACGCGCCACGGCCACGAGCGGCGCATATCCCGATCCCAGCGAGTGGCCGACGACGACGATGTCTCCGTCGACTCCGTCGAGCGCCTCGAGCGCCGGCTGCACGCGTTCCTCGAAACCTGCAGCCGGATCGTGGTATGGCAGGTCGGGCGCTACGGCGTCATGCCCGAGATCTTGAAGATACGGCACGAGAGGCCCCCAGCTCGAGCCGTCGTGCCAGGCGCCGTGGATCAGGCAGAAGGTGGCCAAGGCCGGAGTATCCACGAGGCATCCGCATCAGTGTTTTCCGCGCACCCGAGTCCGCAGTTGCCCGGATGCGTCGGCGTAGGCGTTCGGTGAACCTCGTGGGAGGCCGCGCAGTTGCGCGGCTGCAACCGTTCACGGAGGGAGCCGAGATGGCGACGATCGAAAGATCGACGTATGCACCGCCGGGCGAGGCGGGCAGTCCGGTCAGTTTGAAGCCGCGCTACGAGAACTTCATCGGTGGCAAGTGGGTTGCGCCGACGAGCGGCGAGTACAGCGAGAACCGCACGCCGGCAACCGGCGAGCCGTTCACCGAGGTGCCGCGGTCGGCACCCGCCGATGTCGAGCTCGCGCTCGACGCCGCCCACGCCGCCAAGACCGGCTGGGGCGAGGCATCGACCACCGAGCGCTCGCGGGTGCTGAACAAGGTCGCCGACGCAATCGAGGAGCACCTCGAAGAGCTCGCGATCGCCGAGAGCTGGGAGAACGGCAAGCC
>PLZU01000010.1 GCA_003152275.1 Actinomycetota bacterium | reverse complement strand
GCCCGGCGCATCCGGCCATGCACGGTACCGTGCGTTGCGTCATGGAGCTCAGCGGCGAAATCATCGAGCACGTCGACGTGCAGGTCGGCTACCTGCACCGCGGCTTCGAGAAAATGTGCGAGCGCGGCACCTGGACCCAGGTGTTCCCGTACGTGGATCGCTGCAACTACGTCTCGCCCATGTTGAACAACGTCGGCTTCGCTCTCGCCTGCGAGAAGATGCTCGGCGTCACGGTGCCCGAGCGCTGTCAGTGGTACCGGATGATCCTGGGCGAGCTGGCTCGCATGTCGGATCACCTGACCTGCGATGGCGCGATGGCCATGGAGCTTGGCGCGTTCACCCCATTTTTATGGATGATCAAGGCTCGCGAGATGATCTGGGATCTCCTCGAAGAGGAGACCGGCGCGCGCCTCACCCACAGTTTCGGTCGCGTTGGTGGCATGGCTTCGCCGCCCACCGAAAACCTGAAGGACAACGCGCGAGCGGTCACCAAGCACATCTTGTCCGTGGTGGATGAAGTCGAGAAGCTCTTGCTCGGCAATCGCATCTTCTTGGACCGCCTGGAAGGCATTGGCGTCATCAGCCAAGCGGACGCGGTGTCGCTCGGTTGGACAGGCCCTTGTCTGCGCGCGACGGGCATCGCCTACGACGTGCGCAAAGCGAGCCCCTACCTCAGGTACGACGAGGTCGAGTTCGACGTGCCCGTCGGCACCACGAGCGACTGCTTCGATCGCTTCATGGTGCGCCTCGCCGAGATGCGCCAGAGCGCGCGCATCATCGAGCAAGCCTGTCAGCGTATGGCAGACAAAGGCCCCGTCAACATCGACGATCCGCGCATCATCTTGCCGCCCAAGGAGGAGGTGTACAACACCATCGAGGGCACCATCCAACACTTCAAGATCGTGATGGAAGGCCTGAAGTTGCCGGCTGGCGAAGTTTATTCATACAGCGAAGGCGGCAACGGTGAGCTCGGCTTCTATCTCGTGAGCGACGGCAGCGGCACGCCGTACCGCGTGCGCATTCGCCCGCCGTGCTTCCTCATTACTGCTGGTCTCGAGCGCGTGATCACGGGCGCCATGATGGCCGACGTCGTGCCGAGCTTCGGCTCTCTGAACATGATTGGCGGAGAGTGTGACCGTTAGGTCAGCGCTCTAGTTGCGGAAAAATCGGGAATGCCTAACTTCAAGCTAGACGACCGCGAAATCCCTTTCGAGCCCGGTGAGACGATCATCCGTGCCGCGCAGAAGGCCGGGATCGACATCCCGCATTACTGCTGGCACGCGGGGCTGTCTGTCGCCGCGAACTGCCGCATGTGCCTGGTCGAGATCTTGCCGCCGCCCGGTCGCCCGGCGATGCTGCTCGACATCCTGGCCTGGGACGCGGACAAGCAGGAGTACCTGCCTCAAAAGAAGCCGAAGCTCGTGCCCTCCTGCCAACAGGCTGCGGCTGACGGCATGGTCGTCAAGAGCCAGACCAGCGAGCATGTGGACGTGGCGCGCGCCGCAGTCCAGGAGCTCCTGCTGCTCAATCACCCGGTGGACTGCCCGATCTGCGATCAAGCCGGCGAGTGCCGTTTGCAGGATTATTGGCTCGAGCACCAAGGCACCAAGAAGCGCATGCGCGACGAGCCGGTGCACAAGCCGAAGGCGGTCGTGTTCGGCCCGACTATCGTTTACGACGCGGAGCGCTGCATCTTGTGTACACGCTGCGTGCGTGTCTCCGAGGAGCTCGCGAAGGACCCCGTGCTCAGCGTGCGCGAGCGCGGGAATTTGGGGGAAATCGTGGTGGCTCCGGGCCGCCAGCTCGACCACCCGTACACCTTGATGACCGAGTACGTGTGCCCGGTCGGCGCGCTCACCTCGATCGATTTCCGATTCAAGGCGCGCGTCTGGTTCTTGCGCTCCACGCGTACCGTGTGCACGGGCTGCGCGACGGGTTGCAACTCCTTCTCGGATTTCGATCCGCGCAATCAGAAGGTGTATCGCTACCGGCCGCGAGAGAACCTGGCGGTCAACAAGTTCTGGATGTGCGACGACGGCATGCTCGATCATCGCCGTATCCACGAAGGCCGCGTGCTGGAAGCTCGCATTGCCGGCGCGGCGGCCGCAGTTCCGACCGCGCTCGCCAAAGCGGCAGAGCTGCTCGCCAAGGCTGACCCGTCGTCGACTGCGGTCGTGCTCAGCGCCGAGCATTCGAACGAGGACAACTTCGCGTTGCTCTCGCTGGCCAAGGCATTCGGTATCTCGGACGTGTACCAAAGCGCGCGCCCGGCAGGGCAGGGGGACGACATCCTCCGGCACCCGGACAAGAACCCGAACACCGCGGGTGTTGCCGCGCTCGGCAAGGCTTCCGGTTTGAAGACCTTCGTCGAGTTCGTCGAAGCCATCCGTGGCGGTAAGGCAAGGACGGTGATCGCGCTCGGTTCGGCCACGCCGACAGGCGGCGGCGCGGCGGCGCTCTCGGACGTGAAGAACCTGATCGCCATCTCGACGCACGAGGGCCCGTTCGTGGAGCGCGCCAGCGTGGTGCTGCCCGCAAGCAGCTGGGCCGAGGCAGATGGAACCTTCGTGAACGCCAAGGGCATGAGCCAGGAGAGCGAAAAGGCGGTAACGCCGCAGGGTTCGTCCAAGCCCGCTTTCCGCTTGCTTGCCGAGCTTGCCGCGCTGGCTGGCAAACCCTTCGCATGGAAGAAGCTTGCTGAGCTCCGGGCCGCCATGGCACCGGCCGCACCCCGCAGCGTGCCCCCCGAGAGCGCGTCGCTAGGAGCCGAATGATGCCGCTGACGATCGTTACGTTTCTGTTGTTCGTGCTCAAAGCGTTCGTGGTCGTGATGTTCGCCATGAACGTCGCGGTCATCCTGACCTGGGCGGATCGCCGACAAGGCGCGATGATCCAAGACCGTGTCGGTCCGAATCGCGCCGTGGCCTGGATCCCGACCAAGGTCGCTCAAGGCCTGGCGCTCGGTCCTGCACTCGCAGTCGTCGCTGGCGTGGCCTTCGTGCTCGTGAAGCTCGAGCCGCTGCCGGAGGAGCTCGCGTCGCGCGCGATGCTGTTCAGTCAACTCGGCATCCTGTTCACTTGGCTGACGTTCGTGGTGATCGCCGGCAAGGTCCAGACACGCGGTGTGCAGAGCAGCTTCGACGCCTGGCTGTACTCGCTGGGTGACCCGCGCCGCATCTTCTACACCGGCCTTTTTGCGCATTTTCTGGCCCTTTTCGTGGGCCTGGCCCTGAATGATTCTTCGTTCGGCACGCAGATCCGCGATATCGGTTACGGCGGTGGCGCCGGCCTCTTGATCTTCTCGGTGCTCGGTGGCGCGGTGTACGCGGCGCTCAGCATTCGCAACGAGCCGCGCATTGGCCTGCGCTTGGCGGGTCTGCTGCACCCCGCAGCCGACGGTCTGAAGACGATCTTCAAAGAAGACTTCATTCCGCCGAACGCCGACAAATTCCTGCACAGCCTCGCGCCGTTCATCTCGTTCTTCCCGGCCTTGGTCGTGATGGCCGTGATCCCGTTCGGCGATACCTTGTGCTTCAACGTCGACCACGGTGGCCTTGGCGCGTTGATGACCACCGTGCCAAGGGACAGCGTGTGTGCGGCGGCCGGCTCGGTGCGCCTGCAGGTCGTCGACCTCGATGTCGGGCTGCTTTACTTCTTCGCCCTCGCCGGCACCGGCATTGTCGGTGCGGCGCTTGCCGGTTGGGCCAGCGACAACAAGTACAGCCTTCTGGGCGGCGTTCGCGCTGCAAGCCAGATGGTTTCGTACGAAGTCACCATGGGCCTCACCCTGGTCGGCGCCGTGATGGTTTACGGGTCACTGCGCGTCGACAAGATGATCGAATGGCAGCAGCACAATGCCTGGGGCATCTTCGTGCAGCCGCTCGCGTTCTTCTTGTTCTTCACCGCGTCGGTCGCGGAATCGAAGCGCATTCCTTTCGACATCCCCGAAGGCGAGAGCGAAATCGTCGCCGGCTATTTCACTGAGTACGCCGGGATGAAGTTCGCGATGTTCTTCTTCGCCGAGTACATCGCGGTGGTCACCTCGGCTGGGTTGATGTCGGCGATCTTCCTCGGCGGCTGGGATCTGCCGTTCCTCTATCGCGACGGCTTGCACGTCTCGATCGGCGGCACCGTGCTGTTCGAGCAGACTTTGCCTCACGTCATGGTGGTCGTGGTCGGTGCGCTGGGCTTCGTGCTCAAGACGCTGACCTTGTGCTGGTTACAGCTGATGATTCGCTGGACCTTGCCGCGCTTCCGCTACGACCAACTGATGCGGCTCGGCTGGCGGAAGCTCTTGCCCGCGTCGCTCGCCAACGTCGTGGCCACCGGTTTGATCGTCATGGCGATCGTCTCGGCGGGTCCAGAGGTCGGCAAATTCATGGACCTCGTAGCCGACTACACGAGAGCATTCGTCGCCCTCGTCGGTCTCGGTGGGTTCATCTACTTCGTCGTGTTCCTGGCCAAGCCGGTGCACAAGCGTAAGACTTTGTCCTCCTCGTCGGCGGAATACGCGGCCGCAGCCGGCGGCACTCGCAGCGCACGGATGTCAGCATGAACAACGAAACCGCAGCTTTGGGTCCGAAAAAAGTCGTGGGCACCCCTGTACCGCGCCCACAGCGCACCGCCTCCGTGCAAACCTACATTCCCGAGATCGCCAAGGGCCTCGGCATCACGATGAAGCATTTCTTTCAGAACACGAAAGAGATGGCCTTCGGTCAGCGCAACGACCCGGTGTTGGAAGCCATCGAAGACGGCATCAACTGCATCTCGTACCCGGAGCAGAAGCGCCCGTACCCGGCGCGCTTCCGCGGGGTGCATCGCCTCACGCAGCGTGACGACGGCGCGCCGCGCTGCGTCGCGTGCCTGTGTTGCTCGACCGCCTGCCCCGCGCAGTGCATCCACATCGAAGCCGGCGAATACCCCGAAGGCGACCCGCGCCGCGGCTACGAGCGCTTTCCGCAACGCTTCGTGATCGACGAGCTACGCTGCATCTTCTGCGGCTTCTGCGTCGAAGCCTGCCCCGTGGACGCCATCCGCATGGACACAGGTATTCACGCCGCCCCGTATGACTCGCGTGAGCAGTTCATCTTCGAAAAAGAGCTCTTGATGGCCTTTCCGGGTCGCGATGGCTCCCATTTGACCGCGAACCCGCGCCACGAGCCCGGCGAGAGCACTCATCCCGGTCTTGACCGGGATCATCACTGACCTCGCGTCTCTGATTCTCCCTCCCTGGCGCGAAGCGCGCTCGCGTCCGGCGCGCGGAAGCCAGCCCAGCCGCCTGCCCATCTCCGGTGCGCGCAAAGCGCCGCACGCTTTCGCGCCTAAGCGCGCGCCAAGCAGCTCAGCCGCTTGCCCGGAACTAAAACGAGCGAAAAGTCTTGGGAGACCAGATCACGATCTGCGAATGAGGCTGGGCCTACGAGAGCCGGCGAGACCGGCGCCCGGCTGTTCCACCCAGATGCGATCGACGCTGAGCGCCAAAGACCCTCACACCCTAAAAACCCAGGCGCCCGCTAGAACCCCACCCAGTTCAGCGCTAGACCTCTCCACACGGACAAATGACCGAGTACGAGCCAGTCATCGGGTTAGAGGTTCACGCGCAGTTGCTCACTAAGAGCAAGTTGTTCTGCCCTTGCTCCACCAACTTTGGGGGCGAGCCGAATACCAATGTTTGTCCGGTTTGCCTGGGCTTGCCAGGGTCGCTACCGGTGTTGAACGAGCAGGCGGTCACATTCGCGGTGCAGGCGGGTCTGGCCTTGGGTTGCACGATTCACGAGAAGAGCATCTTCGCGCGCAAGAACTACTTCTACCCGGATTTGCCCAAGGGCTATCAGATCAGTCAGTTCGAAGAACCGATCGCGACGCACGGTCACCTCGATATCGACGTCGACGGCGTGAGCAAGCGCGTCGGCATCACCCGTGCGCACATGGAAGAAGACGCGGGCAAGAACATGCACGGCATCGCCGGGGATTCGCAGGTGGATCTGAACCGTGCCGGCACGCCGCTCTGTGAAATCGTAGGCGAGCCGGATTTGCGCTCCGCTGCCGAGGCGGCCGCCTATTTGCGCGCCATGCGCGACCTCTTGGTGTTCGTCGGCGTGAACGACGGCAACCTGGAGGAGGGCAGCTTTCGCTGCGACGCCAACGTATCCATCCGCCCCGTGGGCACGGAGAAGTTCGGTACGCGCTGCGAGCTGAAGAACATCAACTCTTTCAAGTTCGTACAACGCGCGATCGACGCGGAAATCATCCGCCAAACCGCGATCTTGGATGCCGGAGGCAAGGTCAAACAAGAGACCCGCAGCTTCGATCCGGACACCGGTCTCACGCACACCCTGCGCGCCAAGGACGACGCGCATGACTATCGTTACTTCCCCGAGCCGGATTTGCCGCCGCTGCGCCTGGAGGCCGCATTCATCGCAGCACAGCGGGACGGCTTGCGCGAGCTGCCGGTCGCTGTGCGCAAGCGTTGGGTGGCGGAGCTGGGTTTAACGCCCGCCACGGCCCAGACGCTGACTCAGCACCCGCTGTATGTGCGGTTCTTCGAAACCGTGTGTAAGTCCTTCAACCAGCCGGTGAAGGTCGCAAACTTCGTGGCCAATGAAGTGCTGCGCGGCGCAAAATCGCACGGCCTAGAGGCCACCTTCACGGTGACCCCGGCGCAGGTCGCCGAGCTGCTTCTGCTGGTCGACGCCGGCGAGATCAGCGGCAAACAAGCCAAAGAGGTGTTTGCTGCGCTCGAGGGCACGGACAAGAGCGCGCGTTCCATCGTCGACGAACGCGGCATGCGCGTGGTGTCCGACGCGGGTGCGCTCGAAGCCTTGTGTAAGCAACTGATCGAGAAACACCCGAGCCAGGCCGCCTCGATCCGCGCCGGCAAGAAGGCGTTGATCGGCTTTTTCATGGGTCAAGTCATGAAAGAGACCGGCGGCTCCGCCAACCCGAAGCTCGTGAGCGACATCTTCGAAAAACTCTTGGGAGGCCCCTCGTGACGGCTTCGCGTGCGCTGAAGCTCTACGATCCGAAGCCACCCTGGCTGAAGGTGCGCGCGCCCGGCGGCGAGAACTACACGCGCTTGAAGCAGACGCTGCGCGAGCTCGATTTGTACACGGTGTGTGAGGAAGCGCGCTGTCCCAACGTCGCGGAGTGTTGGGCGTCAGGCACCGCCACTGTGATGCTGCTCGGTCATACCTGCACGCGCGGTTGCCGCTTCTGCGCCGTCACCACCGGCAATCCACGCGGCGCGGTCGATCCGCGCGAGCCGGAGCACGTGGCCCGTGCCATCTCGCAGCTCAAGCTGCGTTACGTCGTGCTCACGATGGTGGATCGCGACGACCTGCTCGACGGCGGCGCTTCGCACATGGCGCGTGCGGTACTGGCTTTGCGCGAGCACAGTCCAGGTTTGTTGGTTGAAACTCTGGTCGGCGATTTCGGCGGGCGAAAGCGGGACATCAACACCATGGTCGACTCGGCGCCCGACGTGTTCGCGCACAACATCGAGGTGACGCGACGTCTCACGCCGACGATCCGCGATCAACGCTGCGATTACGACCTCTCGCTTGGCGTGCTGTCGCACGCCAAGGCGCGCATGCCGGAGCGCTTCGTCAAGAGCTCGATCATGGTCGGCGTCGGCGAAACCGACGACGAAGTGCTGGAGACCATGCGCGACTTGCGTGACGCTGGCGTGGACATCCTGACGCTCGGGCAATACTTACGTCCGACGCCGAAGCACGCCCCGGTCGAGCGCTATGTGCCGCCCGAGCAGTTCGACGAATACGCTCGTGCGGGGCGCGAAATGGGCTTCGCATTCATCGCTTCTGGACCGCTGGTACGATCGAGCTATCACGCGGCGGAGGGCTTCGTCGAAGCGCGCTTACGCCCACAAGCAGCGAGCGCAAGCGCTGGTAGCCTCGGAAAAACGGCCGTTTTCGCACTTCCCGAGGCAGAGCACGCCGCGCTCATCCGGCCCGAGTCCCTGGTACGTCGCTGATTGTCGGCCGGCCACATGACGGCTGCGCGATCTTCGGTTAGCCTGCGCAGCCGTTACTGAGTCGAACCGATGCCCGCCCCGGACTTCAGCCTGATAGGTAAGGTTGCGCGCCAGCTCACGCAGGCGCCGGCCTACGCTACTGCGGAAGGCCCGCGGGTTTCGCTGCTCGCGGTGGCTGCTAGCTCGTACGGCTTCAAGTCGGACAACGAAGATCTCACTCAGCCGACGGGCTTCGATCCCGAGGCTGCCCGGCTGTTCGAAGCTGTCGTCGAATCCGCGTTCTTGGTCGCCCATGCCGACGGAGACTTCGACGCTACCGAGCAAGCCGCGTTTCAGCATGTCGTAGCAACGGCGTGCGCGGGCGCGGTAGCTGAGCGGCAAGTCTCCGCGTTGCTCGCCGACCTGCAGGATCAACTGGTCGAGGACGGCGTGGACAAGCGCATTCAAATGGTCGCGCGGACCATCACTCGTGAGGACCACGCTCGCGAGGTGTTGCGCGTCGCGTCGCTCTTGGCGCACGTGTCGGGTGGGGTAAGTGCCGTGGAGCGCGAGGTCCTGGACAAGCTCGCGTCCGAATTCAAACTAAGTGGTGCAGCAGTCGAACAAGCCATCGAGGAGGCCGCTCACGCGCTCCACGAGTAGCGCGTTTGATTCGGGTGCACTGCCCGAAGCAGCCTCGTTTTCCCCGAATGGATATGATGCCTGATATTCCCGCGACTTTTCGGCCGGAGCAGCCGTCGAAAGTCATCCGCGTGCTGTCCGACGATGCCACGCTCGATCCTCGCCATGATCCGCGCCTGAACGAGAGCGAAGTGCTCGAGCTGTACCGCTGGATGGTGACCACGCGGCAGCTCGACGAACGCCTGGTCGCCCTGCAGCGCCAAGGTCGCATCGGCTTCCACGTGGGATCGCTGGGCGAGGAAGCGGCGATCATTGGCGCCGCCTTTGCGATGCGCAAAAAGGACTGGCTGTTTCCCTGCTATCGCGAGTTCGGCGCGGCGCTGATGCGCGGGCTGCCGCTGCAGGTCTTCATCGACAACATGTTCGGCAACGCCAACGACACCGTGCTCGGTCGCCAAATGCCAAACCACTCGACGCACCGCGCGTCGGGCTATGCGTCGGTGAGCTCGCCGGTCGGTACGCAGATCACGCAAGCCGTCGGCTTTTCCTGGGGCGCCAAAATTGACGGCAAAGACGTCGCGAGCCTCGTGTACTTCGGTGATGGCGCGACGAGCTCCACGGATTTCCACAGTGGCATGAATTTCGCCGGCGTTTTCAAAGTACCCGTTGTCTTCCTGTGTCGGAACAACGGCTGGGCGATCAGCGTGCCCGTCGAACGTCAGACGGCAACCCGCACTTTTGCGGAAAAAGCCGCCGCTTACGGCATTCCAGGCGTGCGCGTGGACGGCAACGACATCTTCGCCGTGGTCAGCGTAGTGCGTGAAGCCGTGCGCCGTGGCGAGCAGGGGCTCGGTGCCACGTTGATCGAAGCGATCACGTATCGCATGGGTGGCCATTCCACGAGCGACGACCCGAACCGCTACCGCGCCACTGACGAGCTCAAGCCGTGGGCGGAGCGCGACCCTCTGGAGCGCCTGCGGCAGTACCTCGAGCGACGCGCGCAATGGGACGACCGCAAAGAGCAAGCCTTGATTGCCGATATCGACCAGCGCTTCCGTGCGGCCGTGGCCGTCGCGGAAAAGACCCCGCCGCCGTCTCTCGAAACGATGTTCGAAGACGTGTATGAGAAGCCGCCTTGGCACTTGCAAGAGCAATGCGCGGAAGTATTACGTGGCCCGCGCGCTCCGTCTTCTCACTCCTGATCACGTCCCCCTCTCCGGACCCGGAGCTATACCGATGCCACAGATGAATATGGTTCAGGCCATCAACGAGGCGCTTCGTTCGGCCATGCGCAAGGACAAGCGCGTCGTGGTGCTCGGTGAGGATGTTGGCAAAGTGGGCGGGGTGTTCCGCGTCACCGCCGGCCTCAGCGAGGAGTTCGGCGAAGACCGCGTGGTCGATACGCCGCTCAGCGAGAACGGCATTGTGGGCTGCGCAGTGGGCATGGCGCTGTACGGCATGGTGCCCATCGTGGAGATCCAATTCGCCGATTTCATCTGGCCTGCCTACGATCAAATCGTCAACGAGCTGGCGAAGTACCGCTACCGTTCGGGTGGGGAATATCCGGCCAAGCTCGTGATCCGCACGCCCGTCGGTGGCGGCATCAAGGGCGGGCACTATCACTCGCAACACCCCGAGGCCGCGTTCATCCATGTGGCTGGCTTGAAGGTGGTATGCCCGTCAAATCCGTATGACGCGAAGGGCCTGCTCTTGGCGTCGATCCAAGATCCCGATCCGGTGCTCTTTTTCGAGCCCAAGCGCGTGTACCGCGCGGCCAAGGGCGAAGTTCCAGAGAACGATTACCTGGTGCCTTTGGAGAGCGCGAAGGTCGTGCGGCCCGGCCGCCACGTGACGGTGCTCGCCTACGGCGCGATGCTGTACGAAGCGCTCGACGCCGCCGCCAAGGCGGCCGAAAAGGGTGTCGAGGCGGAGGTGATTGATCTCCGTACGCTGTGGCCGGTCGACATCGCGACGATCGTGACCAGCGTGAAACACACGGGCCGGCTCGTCGTCGTGCACGAGGCACCTCGGACCTGCGGCTTTGGCGCGGAGCTCGTCTCGCTCGTCGTCGAACGCTGCTTCTATCACCTGGAAGCCCCCCCGGTGCGCGTGACGGGCTTCGATACGCCGTTCCCGTACACCTTGGAGATGGAGTATATGCCGCTTTCCCACCGCATTTTGCCGGCTTTGCTGGATTGCGCGAAGTCGTAACTTCGGCAGGCTTGACCCGAAACAAGAATCGCACCCTGATCCCAGCGAGAGAATCCCATGGCGAAGTACGAGTTCAAGTTGCCGGATATCGGCGAAGGCGTTGCAGAGGGCGAGATCGTCAACTGGCTGGTTCAGGCGGGCGATGACGTCGCCGAGAATCAGGAGATGGTCGAGGTGATGACCGACAAGGCGACCGTCACCATCGGCGCGCCCAAGGCCGGCAAGGTGACCGAGCTGCGCTTCAAAGTCGGCGATACGGTTCCGGTCGGTCAGGTGCTGGTCGTGTTCGAAACCGGTGCCGGTGACGCGCCCGCCGCAGCTCCCGCGCCCGTCGCGGCAGCTCCCGCGGCAGCGCCCGCTCCCGCTCCTGCAGCAGCGCCCGCACCGGCCGCGAAGAGCGAAGGGCCAGTGGCGAGCGCCGTCGGTGATATCCGCGAGACCCTGCCGGGGATGTCGCCCGCGGTGGCACGCGGTGCTGAGTACTACGCGGACAAGCCGTTGGCCGCGCCTGCGACCCGGAAGCTGGCGCGCGAGCTCGGTGTGGATCTGCGTCGCGTCGAACCCAGCGGTTCCGCGGGCCGTGTCACGCGCGAGGACGTCGAACGCCTAGCGAATGGCGCTTCCGCGCCGGCCGCCACGCACGCCGCACAGGCTCCCGCAGCCAAGGCGCCGGCCGCGCCAGGCCCGGCGCCGGCACGCCAGACCGCCGACGAGCGTCAGCCGATTCGAGGTTTGCGCAAGCGCATCTTCGAAAACATGGCGCGCTCCAAGCATACGGCCGCGCATTTCCACTACATCGACGAAGTCGATGTCGGCCCTATCACCAGCCTGAAGGATCGCGCGAAGCCATATGCCGAGAAGGCGGGCATCAAGCTCACGTTCTTGCCCTTCATCGTCAAAGCAGTGGTCTCGGCACTCAAGCGTCACCCGCGCATCAACTCGAATGTCGATGAAGCCGCGATGGAGCTCGTGCTGCGCAAGACCTACGACATCGGCATCGCCACCTCGACCGACGCGGGGCTCATGGTTCCGGTGGTTCGCGGCTGCGACCGCCTCAGCATTTTGGAGATCGCGAGCGAGATCGATCGCGTGGCGCGTGCCGCGCGTGACGGCAAGAGTCAGAAGGAAGATCTGGGCGGCTCGTCGTTCACGATCACCTCGCTGGGCAAGCTTGGCGGTCTGTTTGCGCCGCCGATCATCAACTATCCGGAAGTCGGCATTCTCGGCATCCATGCGATCAAGAAGAAGCCCGTCGTGCGCGGAGACCAGATCGTGATCGGCGAAATCATGAACCTGAGCTTCTCTTTCGATCATCGGATCATCGATGGCGACGTCGGTGCAAACTTCGCTCAGGAGATTATTTCGTACCTGCAGGAGCCCGATCGTCTCGTCGTCGAGATGGCCTAGCACCTCGCTTCGGAAGTGCGGTCCGGGTTTCCCGCGGCCCTCGCGCCGACAGGCTCCTACATCCGCGTACAGTCGTCTTGCCCGCGCTTTGCGGGGCGGGGTCGCAGCCCAGCGAGCGGGCCGGCGCGAATCGAAAACAAAGCGGCAACGAAGCCCGGTTCACGCTATTAATTTACGGTCATCGGGCGCTCGTCGGGTCGGCCGTAAAGGTGTAGCCTGGTGTCGGCAAGTCGCATTCCTCGGGAGTCTTCCACGACCATGAAGGGTCTGTTCAGTATCGCCGCCGTTGCAGTTGCTCTGCACGTCGCAGCGCACGCAATCGCCGCCGAGGAGGTCGTCGAATCGACGCCAGCTCAGGTGCGCACCGCTGCGGAGGCTTTCGATCGCGGTCGCGAAGCTTACAAGTCGGAGGAGTACGTCGAGGCTGCCGAGCAGTTCGAAAGCGCTGACGCGAACGCACCGAGTGCAGCAGCGCTAGAACTCGCCATCCGCGCGCGTGACAAAGCGGGGCAGTTGGATCGCGCGGCGACGCTTGCCGCGCTAGCGCTCGCTCGTCATCCGGATGACCCAAACATCCAGAAGATCGCCCCCGGGATTGTCCAGCGCGCCAAGGCCGAGCTGTATGAGCTCGACCTGAAGTGCGACGACCCGTGTGACGTGACGGTGGCCGGCAAGATTGCACCCGGCCGCCGATCGACGGAACGAACCATTTTCTTGGCTCCCGGCAAGTATTCGGTGCTCGCGGGTTGGTCGGGGGATCGCTCGATTTCCAAGCAGGCCGAGGGCGAGCGCGGCGCGTCGGACACGCTCGAGTTTCAAGCGCCCGCAGCTCCGGTTGCTGCGCCAGCTGACGCGCATCAAGACGTCGCGCCAGCCGCTGCTGGCGACAAGGCCGCAGACCTTGGCCCACGCAACTCCGGCGCCCTTCCGCCGGTCGCGTTTTGGGTAGGCGTTGGCCTGACCGCAGTATCCGGCGCGGTCACCGTCTGGAGTGGCCTCGACACGCAGAACAATCCCGGGCCGAACAAGGTGCGTGATGCCTGTCAGGCCGTGCCGCAGGCGGACGACTGCAACTCGCTCTACCAAAAGGGCGTCGACAAGCAGCACCGCACCAATATTTTGATCGGTGTGACCGCGGGTGTAGGCATCGCCACCGGTGTGATCGGCGCTTTCTTCACTGATTGGGGTAACTCGAAGAAGTCGGCGCCGGACGCGGAACAGGCCGCCAAAGCCCAGAAAAAGGGTTTCAGTATTCAGCCTTGGGTCGCGATCAGTTCCGGGGCGAGCGTCGGGGCGCTCGGAAGGTTCTAGCGAGTGGCGAAACTCTTCGACCCCGGCGCGGGGCGACAGCGCGTCGATCGCTACGAGCTAGTAGGCGAAATCGCCTCCGGCGGCATGGCGACGGTGTACCTCGCGCGTCTGACAGGGGTCGGTGGCTTCCAGCGTTTCGTTGCCATGAAGCGGCTGCATCCGCACTTGGCGAACGAAAAGGAGTTCGTCGAGATGTTCCTCGACGAAGCGCGGATCGCCGCACGCATTCATCACCCGAACGTGGTGCCCATCCTCGAAGTTGGCGCGAGCCCGGTCGGTTACTACCTGGTGATGGAGTACATCGAGGGTGACACGCTGGCGCGGCTATTGGCGCGCGCCGCCACACGGGGCAAGCGGATCCCGATCCCGATTGCGCTGCGTATCGCGCTCGACATGCTCTCTGGTCTGCACGCAGCCCACGAGCTGCGCGACGATACTGGCGACGCCGTGCATCTCGTGCATCGCGACGTTTCCCCGCAGAACGTGTTGGTCGGCGTCGACGGCATCGCACGCATCACGGATTTCGGCGTGGCGCGCGCCGCCAGCCGCCTGACAGCGACGCGCGTCGGTCAGCTCAAGGGCAAAATCGCGTACATGGCGCCCGAGCAAGCCGCGGGTGAAGAGTCGCTGGATCGCCGCGCGGACGTGTTCGCGGCCGGTATCGTCGTCTGGGAAGAGATCGCCGCTAAACGCTTGTTCAAAGCCGAGAACGAAGCCGCGACTTTGTCACGCGTGATGAGCGAGCCCGTGCCTCCGTTGACGGAGATCGTGCCCGGCCTGAGCCAAGAGCTGTCGAAGGTCGTGATGCGCGCGCTCGAGCGTTCGCACGACAAGCGCTTCGGCACGTGCGCGCAGTTCGCCGATGCGCTCGAAGCAGCCGCCACCGGCCGTGATCGCATCGCTACGCCCCGCGAGCTCGCGGCCTACGTCACCGAGGTCCTGGGAGACGAGGTGTCGGCTCAGCGTGAAGCCGTGCGCGCCTGGATCGCGCGCAGTGAGCCAAGCCACGTTGGCGTAGCTCCAGGCTCGCCCATGTCTTCCAGCGTGTCGGCGGCGGCCATGAGCTTGTCGGGGTTGGATCCGTCTCAGGCGGCCACGCTCACGCAGAGCTCGCCGCCCAAGGGCCGCAGTCGTGTCGGGCTGTTCCTGTTGCTGCTGCTGCTCCTTGGCGCGGTCGGCGGCGGCAGCTTCCTATTCGCCCGCGAGACCGGGTTCCGACCCCCGATGACAGCCGCGCCGTCGGCGCCTGCAACACCGGCCACCGTGGCGCACCCGGCGGAGCCAACTCCCGAGCCCGCAGCGAGCGATCCAAGCGCCATGCCAATCGAGGTCGCACCAACGGCCAAACCTGTCCTGCAGCAGCGACCCCGCGCAGCCGCGACCAAGGCAGGCGACTCGGATAGCCCACCCAAGAAGACCAAAAAGAAGTCGGACGACGACGTCGATCTGCGTAACCCGTATCGGTAAGGCGGTTCGCTGGCACCGGCATCGAGCAGCTCCGGACCGTCGTCCGGTGTTCCGCCACAGCGCAGCGCCCGACTGAGCCGGGCCTGCGCCATTTTAGGCCAGGAAATGCGGCGTTTGCCGGTGCCGACGGGCGTCGTTGACAGGGGCGGGCCTGGCTGCTAGTTGTCCCGCGCCCTACTGGCTTGCTTGAGACAACCGCAGTGTTTTCGCGAGGTTGTCGGGTAGGCGAACAAGGCACTGGACCCTGAGCACCCCGTGGCAGTCAAGAGATTTTGCTTATTCACCGGCAACGCGAATCCGGAGCTAGCCGCCGAAATCGCGAAGGTGCTGGACACTCCGCTGGGTGAAGCGCGCGTTTCCCGTTTCAGCGACGGCGAGACGTTCTGCGAGATCCGAGAGAACGTGCGTGGCCTCGATACCTACGTGATTCAACCCACGTGCTCGCCGGTCAACGACAACCTGATGGAGCTGCTGATCATGTGCGACGCGCTACGCCGCGCGTCGGCCTCCAGCATCACCGCGGTCATCCCGTACTACGGGTACGCGCGTCAGGACCGCAAAGTCGCGCCGCGTACCCCGATCACGTCGAAGCTGGTGGCCGATTTGCTGGTCACCGCCGGCGTGTCGCGCGTGCTGTGCGTCGACCTACACGCTGGGCAAATTCAGGGATTTTTCAACATTCCGCTCGATCACTTGTACGCGCTACCGGTGTTCTTGGACGACTACCTCAAGGTCCGTTTCAACAAGGACGCGGTGTTCGTTGCTCCGGACGCTGGCGGCGTCGAGCGCACGCGCGCTTACTCCAAGCGTCTCGGTGCTTCGCTCGCGATCATCGACAAGCGCCGAGAGCGCGCCAACGTCAGTGAAGTGATGCATCTGATCGGTGACGTGTCCGGCAAGGACTGCATCATCGTCGACGACTTGATCGACACCGCCGGCACTCTGTGCAACGCGGCCGTCGCGGTCATGGACGGCGGCGCGAAGAGCGTCGTAGCCTGCGCAACGCACGGCGTACTGAGCGGCCCGGCAGTGAAGCGCATCGAAGAGTCACCGCTGACCGAGGTCGTCGTGACGAACTCGATTTTGCACTCGGAAGAGGCGCGCGCCTCGAAGAAGATTAAATTCCTATCGATTGGGCGCCTGCTCGGCGAAGCCATTCGACGTATTCATAATAGTGATTCGGTGAGCTCGCTGTTCGTGTAGCGGCAGCAACTTCAGGAGAAGACAGATGGACGCAATTAAAGTTACTGCCAGCCGGCGCGATGATCATGGAAAAGGCGCTGCCCGCCGTTTGCGCAACGAGGGCAAAATCCCCGCGGTGGCGTACGGAAAGAGCTTGCCCACGCAAGCCCTAGCCATTCAGCCGGAAGCCATCAAGGCGGTGCTCGCCAGCGCTCGTGGCCGCAACACGGTCGTGAACCTGGACGTGGACGGCAAGGCCGGTCTGACCGTGCTGCTCTCTGACTTCCAGTATCACCCCCTCACGCGTTCGCTCCTGCATGCGGACTTCGTGCAAATCCATCTCGACCAACCGGTGAACGTGGAAGTGCCGCTCGAGCTCACCGGCAAAGCTGCGGGCGTGGTTGCCGGTGGCACGCTGCGCCAGGTGTTCCGCAAGCTGCCGATTCGCTGCTTGCCGGGCCAAATCCCGGTCAAGATCGTGCACGACGTCACGTCGCTCGCGCTCGACGGTCACGTTGGCACTAAAGACCTCGCTTTGCCGGAAGGCGTCTCGGTGCGCTTGCCTCCGGAGCAAACCGTGGCCTCTGTCGTGACTGAGATCATCCGCGCGGAGGAAGAGGCTGCTCCGGCCGCTGGCGCTGCCGCTCCCGCTGCGGGTGCTGCCGCCGCTCCGGCCGCTGGCGCCGCCGCCGCTGCTCCCGCCAAGGGCGCCGCCGCCAAGGCGCCTGCGAAGAAGTGATCCTGGTCGTCGGCCTCGGGAATCCGGGGCCGCGCTACGCACTGACCCGGCACAATGCCGGGTTTCTCGTCGTCGACGCGCTTGCCCTTCGGGGTGGGCGCGTCGCGTCGTTTCGGCCCCAGTTCGAGGGCCTGTACGCCGAGACAGAGTTGGGCGGAACGCGCATTGGGCTGCTGAAGCCGGAGACGTTCATGAACGAGTCGGGCCGGGCAGTCAGCGGTGCGACGCGCTTCTACAAGCTTGAGCCAGGCGAAGTGCTCGTCGTACACGATGAGGGTGACTTCGAACTCGGCCGGCTCGAGCTGAAGGTGGGCGGGGGGCTCTCCGGGCACAACGGCCTGCGCTCGATCGCGCAGCACCTGAAGACCCAGGACTTTCTCCGCCTGCGAATCGGGGTGGGCCGCCCCGAGCGCGGCGATCCGCGCCCGCTCGCCGACTATGTCCTCTCGAACTTCGAGTCACATGACGACGCGGACAGTCTGATCGCGCACGCCGCGGACGCGGTCGAGCAGCTCGACGCCGACGGCCTCGAGCAGGCCCAGCGCGCCGTCAACCGCCGCTAGCAGTCGCCGGTACCATCCAATCCCCGCGGAACCAATGTTCCGCCGTTCGTCATGGACCGTCCTGTACTGCACGCGTTTGTCCGCGAGGTTGCGGAGCACGAACGGCTCGGTGAGCTCGCCGAGTCGCTGCCGACCCGTGCGCGCGTATCGGAGGCGTCGCTGCCGGTTGTACTGGCGTCGTTGCACGAGCGCCTCGAGCGGCCGCTCGTCTGCCTGCTGCCCGAGGACGCGGATGCGCGCGACGCCGCCGAGGCGGCCGCGTGGTTCCTCGGGGAAGAGGCGGTCGGCTATCTGCCCTCGCGCGGTGTCCGCTGGGAGTCCGGGCTCGAGCCGCCGCCGCATCTCGTCGGCGAGCGCGCGCGCGCGCTCGCCGTCCTCGCACGCGGCGGGCTCGTGTGCGCGTCCGCGCACGCGGTTGCCGAGTTGCTGCCGCCCCCAGGGGCGAGGCCCGAACCGCTCGAGCTCGCAGCCGGACGGGAGGTCGGCGTCGAGGGTCTGTCCGAAGAGCTCGTGCTTGCGGGCTACGAGCGCGTCGAACGTGTCGACGACCGCGGGCAGTTCGCGGTGCGCGGCGGCCTGATCGACGTCTTCCCGACCACCGGCCGCGAGCCGTTCCGCATCGAGTTCTTCGGTGACGAGGTTGAGTCGATCCGCGCGTTCTCGCCGTTCACGCAGCGCGCGTTGCATCCGGTCGACGAGTGCACGATCTTCCCCGCTGCCGAGCGCCGACTCGACCTCGTCGAGGAGTGGCACGGGGATGAGGGTGAGAGTCGTCCCGTCCCGGCCGACCTCGTGGCGCCGCTCGAGCGTGCGCCCGACTTCGTCTTCCAGCCCGACGACGTGCGCCGCGTTTGGGCCGAGGACGGCCTGGCGCCGATCTCGCTCGACGGCACGACCGAGCTCGATCCGTTCCCGCAAAACCAGCCGTTCGCGTTCGAAGCGCAGCGCCCGGCGATCGCTTCGCGCGGGCTCGCGGAGGCCGAGGTGGAGCTCGCATCGTTCGTGCGAGCGGGGCAGCGCGTCGTCGTCGCGTTCCCGCACCGCGGCGAGGCGCTGCGCACCCAGGGGATGTTGCGCCGCGTCGAAGCGAAGCTGCTCGAGCCCGGCGACACGCTTCCGAGCGAAGCGGGCCTCTTCTTTGCGGTTGCGCCTGCACGGCGCGGCTTCGTCTGGCGCGAGCTCGGCCTCGTGCTTCTGCCCGACCACCAGGTCTTTCGCCGCCGCGCGCCGCGCGAGCGGCGCCTCGGCGGCCGCGCGCTGCAGTCGTTCGCCGATCTGCGCACGGGCGACTTCGTGGTGCACGAAGATCACGGGGTCGGAAAGCTGCTCGGCTTCGAGACGAAGGAAGTCGCCGGCGTCACCCGCGACTACCTGTTGCTCGCGTTCCGTGGCGACGATCGCCTGTACGTCCCGCACGAGCAGCTTGGCCGCGTCTCACGTTACGTCGGCTCGGATGCATCGTCGCCGGCGCTCTCGAAGCTGGGCGGCAAAGCGTGGCAGCTACTCAAGTCGCGCGCCCGCGAGTCGGTGCACGAGCTCGCATCCGAGCTGATCGCGCTGTACGCGCAGCGGCAGACGCACGAAGGCATCGCCTACGACCTGAGCAACGAGTGGCTGCAGCAGCTCGAGGCCTCCTTCCCGTACCGCGAGACGCCCGACCAGGAGAACGCGATCGAGGCCGTCAAGGAGGATCTCGAAGCTGCGCGTCCGATGGACCGTCTTGTCTGCGGCGACGTCGGCTTCGGCAAGACGGAGGTCGCGGTCCGAGCCGCGTTCGCCGTCGCAATGAACAGCAAGCAGGTGTTGATGCTTGCGCCGACGACGATCCTCGCGGAGCAACACTGGAACACGTTTCGCGATCGCTTCCGTGACTTCCCGGTGCGCGTCGAGATGGTCTCGCGCTTCCGCACGCCGAAGGAGGTCAAGCAGGTCCTCGCCGACTTCTCGGAAGGGAAGGTCGACGTTCTGATCGGCACGCACCGGGTGCTGAGCCGCGACGTGATCCCGAAGGAGCTCGGACTCGTCGTTCTCGACGAGGAACAGCGCTTCGGCGTCGCACAGAAGGAGCTCCTGAAGTCGCTGCGGCTCGAGGTCGATGTCTTGACGCTCAGCGCGACCCCGATTCCCCGCACGCTGCACATGTCGCTCGCGGGGATGCGCGATATCTCGATCATCGAGACGCCGCCGGAGGGCCGGCGGCCCATCCGCACGACGGTCGGCGAGTACGACGAGGAACAAGTCAAGCTCGCACTCGAGCGCGAGCACGAGCGGGGAGGACAGGCGTTCTATCTGCACAACCGCGTCGAGACGATCGACGAGGCTGCCGAGAAGTTGCGGCAGCTGTGCCCGAACCTCCGCTTCCTCGTCGCGCACGGGCAGATGCGCGAGAAGGAGCTCGAAGAGAAGATGCACACGTTCCTGCGCGGCGACGCGGACGTGCTCGTGTCGACGACGATCATCGAGTCGGGGATCGACATCCCGCAGGCGAACACGCTGATCATCGAGCGGTCCGACACGCTTGGGCTCGCGCAGCTCTACCAGATCCGCGGGCGCGTCGGCCGCTCCGACGAGACCGCGTACGCCTACCTCTTCTATCCCGATGCACGGGAGCTCTCCTCCGATGCGCGGGCGCGACTCGCGACGCTCGCCGACCACACCGAGCTGGGGGCGGGCTTCGCGATCGCGATGCGCGACCTCGAGATCCGCGGTGCGGGCGAGTTGCTCGGCGCCGAGCAGTCCGGTCACGTCGCCGCCGTCGGCTTCGAGCTCTACGTCGAGATGCTGAACGAAGCGGTCGCCGAGCTGCAGGGCCAGCGGCGGATCGCCGCCCGGCCGGTGCGGATCGACGCCCGGATCGACGCCTACGTGCCGCAGCAGTACGTGTCCTCCGAAGCGCTGCGGATCGACATCCACCGCCGCCTCGCCCTCGCGGAGACCGAGGACGAGCTGCGCGAGCTCCAGGCGTCGCTCGAGGACCGGTACGGGCCGCTGCCGGAGCCGGTGGAGAACCTCGTCGCGTTCCAGGAGGCGAAAATCAAGGTTGCCCGCCTCGGTGCGGATTACCTCGTCTTCCGCGGCGGCAAGGCGACAGTGGGGAAGCTCGTCCTCGGCTCAGGCGAGCTGAAAGAGCTCCGAAGCCGCATCCACACGGCCGTCTACACCGTAGGGAACCAGGAAGTGAGCCTGCGCAGCGAAGACGGATTCCCCCAAGCGCTTCGCCTGGTCGATGCTATCTTGGATGCTCGCCAGGCAGCGTGAAATCTTCCGCCCGCCTCGGCAGTCACGTTTCCGACCTCACTGGATGGACATGAAACTGCTTCGCTTTTTGCCTGTCGCCCTGCTGCTCGCTCTCGTGCTCGTCGCCGCCGGCTGCGGCGGGGGCTCGAAGAGCGTCCCCGCGTCGGCGGTCGCCCGCGTCGGGAACGACACGATCACGAAAGATCAGTTCAACTTCCTGCTCGCCGGCGCGCAGCGCACGTACAAGGCGCGCAAGGCCGCGTTCCCGAAGCCGGGGACGGCGTCCTACAAGTCGCTCCAAGATCAGGCGATGCAGTACCTCGTGCAGCAGGCCGAGCTGGAGCAGAAGGCGAAGGACCTGGGCGTCACCGTGACCGACAAGGACGTCGCGGCGCGCCTCACGCAGATCAAGAAGCAGTACTTCGGCGGCAAGCAGGCGAGTTACCTGAAGCAGCTGAAGGCGCAGGGGCTCACCGAGCCTCAGCTGAAGCTCGACCTCCAGGCGCAGATTCTCTCGGAGAAGCTCTACACCGCCGTCACCGGCAAGCTCAAGGTGTCGAACGCCGAGATCACGGCGTACTACAACGCGAACAAGACGCAGTACGGCACCGCGGAGAGCCGTGACGTACGCCACATTCTCGTGAACAACAAGAAGCTCGCCGACTCGCTCGAAAGCCAGTTGAAGGCCGGAGCCAGCTTCGCGGCGCTCGCGAAGAAGTACTCGAAGGATCCCGGCTCGGCGAAAACGGGCGGCAAGCTCACGATCACGAAGGGCCAGACCGTTCCCCAGTTCGACAAGACGGCGTTCGCGTTGAAGACGAACCAGATTTCGCCGCCGGTGCACACGCAGTACGGCTGGCACATCATCCAGGCGCTCTCCGCCGTCAGGCCGGCGAAGACGACGCCGCTTGCCGCCGTCAGAGCGCAGATCTCGCAGCAGCTCTTGCAGACGAAGCGCACGGCCGCGATGACCAAGTGGCTCAACGACGTGAAGACGAGCTTCGCGAAGCAGATCAGCTACCAGGCCGGCTACGTGCCCGCGAGCACCGCGTCGACGGGCACGACGATTCCGGCTACGACCACGGGGTAGCGTGCAGGGCCTCGAGCAGGCCCTGCTCGGGTTGCAGCAGCTGACCGAGCGGCTGCGCCGCGACTGCCCGTGGGACCGCGAGCAGACGACGCGCACGATCGTGCCGCACACGGTCGAAGAGGCGTACGAGGTTGCGGACGCTGCACTCGCGGGCGACGATGACAAGCTGCTCGACGAGCTCGGCGACCTGCTGTTCCAGGTCTACTTCCTCGCGCTCCTGCTCGAGGAGCAGGGCAAGGGTGACCTTGCGCAGGCGGCACGGTTGATCCACGAGAAGCTCGTCCGGCGGCACCCGCACGTGTTCGGGGACGTCGAAGCGGAGACCCCGGGTCGCGTGAAGGAGAACTGGGAGCGCATCAAGCGCGAGCAAGAGGGGCGGGAAGGCGTCTTCCATCACGTGCCTGAGGCGCTGCCGGCGTTGCTTCATGCGCGCAAGCTGCAACAGCGCGCGAAGGCGGTCGGCTTCGAGTACCCGGACGTTCAGGGTGCGCTCGCGGATCTCCAGGACGAGTTGTGCGAGCTGCAAGACGATCTCGGCTCGGAGGAGCGCCGCGCCGAAGAGCTCGGCGACGTGCTCTTCGCGGCCGTCAACGTTGCGCGCAAGCTCGACGTCGATCCCGAGCTCGAGCTGCGCCGAGCGTCGGAGCGCTTCCGCGCGCGCGTCGAGGCCGCTGAGCTGCTCGCGCGCGAGAATGGCGAAGATTGGGGCGCGCTGCCGCTCGAGCGCCAGGACCACTACTTCGACCTCGCCAAGGAGCACGAATGAGCCGCATCGCCGACGTCCGCGCCCGCCAGATCCTCGACTCGCGGGGCAACCCGACGATCGAAGTCGACGTTCAGCTTGAGTCGGGTGCGGTCGGGCGCGCGGCGGTGCCGTCCGGAGCGTCGACGGGTGTCCACGAGGCAGTCGAGCTGCGCGACGGCGGCGCTGCGTACGGGGGCAAGGCGGTCACGAAGGCAGTGGCGAATGTGAACGGCGAGCTACGCGACGCTGTGCTCGGGCTGGAGGCGACCGAGCAGGAGCCGCTCGACCGCCTGCTCATCGAGCTCGACGGCACGCCGAACAAGAGCCGGCTCGGCGCGAACGCGATTCTCGGCGTTTCGCTCGCTGTTGCTCGGGCTGCGGCGGACGATGCCGGGCTACCGCTCTTCCGCTACCTCGGCGGCGACGACGCGGTGACGCTCCCCGTGCCGATGCTGAACGTGATCAACGGCGGCGTGCACGCCGCGAACTCGATCGACCTGCAGGAGTTCATGGTGGTGCCTGTCGGTGCAGACACATTTACCGACGCACTGCGGATCGCCGCCGAGGTGTACCACGCGCTGAAGAGCGTGCTCGGCGACCGCGGGCTTGCCACGGGCGTCGGCGACGAGGGCGGCTTCGCGCCCGATCTCGAGTCGAGCGAGGCCGCGATCGAGGCGATCCTCGAGGCCGCCGACCGCGCCGGCCACCGCGAGCACGTCGCGATCGCGCTCGACCCAGCGGCGAGCGAGGTCTATGCGGATGGCCGGTATCGCTTCGAAAAGCGCGATCTCTCCTCCGGCGAGCTGCCCGCATTCTGGCAGGGCCTCGTCAGCGCGTATCCGATCGTCTCGCTCGAGGACGGCTGCGCCGAGGACGACTGGGAGGGGTGGATCGCGCTGACGCAAGAGCTTGGTGACCGCGTTCAACTCATCGGGGACGACGTGTTCGTGACGAACACCGTGCGGCTCCGCGAGGGGATCGAGCGCGGGGTCGGCAACTCGATCCTCGTCAAGGTCAACCAGATCGGCACGCTGACCGAGACGATCGAGGCGGTGCAACTTGCGCAGTCGAATGGTTACACGGCCGTGATCTCCCATCGCTCCGGCGAGACAGAAGACTCGACGATCGCCGATCTCGCTGTTGCGCTCGGCACCGGGCAGATCAAGACGGGCGCACCTGCACGCAGCGAGCGCGTCGCGAAGTACAACCAGCTGCTCCGGATCGAAGAGCAGCTCGGCTCGCGCGCCCTGTACCCCGGCTGGGATGCGTTCCCGAGGGCGCGACGGTGACGAAGCTACCCTGAGTTCGTGATTCTGGAGCGTCGCACGAAGATCGTTGCCACCCTCGGGCCGGCCTCGGACTCGCCGGAGAAACTGCGCGAGCTCGTCGCCGCCGGCATGGACGCCGCACGGCTCAATCTCTCGCACGGCGCGCACGCGGACCATGCGGAGCGCGCCCGCCGGGCCCGCGACGCGGAGGCGGAGGCCGGCAGGCCGATTGCCCTGATCGCCGATCTTCAGGGGCCGAAGCTTCGGGTCGGCGACCTGGCGGCCCCGATCGTGTTGAGCAACGGCGAGAAGATCACGGTTTGCGCGGAGGACATATCCACGGACGGGGAGCTGCCCGTTGCACCCGCGGTGATCGGCGACGTCCTGAAACCGGGCCACGACGTGCTGATCGACGACGGCCTCGTGCGCTTGCGCGTCAGCGTGGTCGAGCAGGGCCGCGCGCACTGCGAGGTAATCGTCGGCGGTGTCGTCAGCTCGCACAAAGGCGTCAATCTGCCGGGCGTTCCGCTGCCGATCCCGTCGCTCACACCGAAGGACATCGCAGACCTCGAGTTCGCGCTCGAGCTAGGGGTCGACTTCGTCGCGCTCTCGTTCGTGCGTTCGCCCGCTGACGTGCGCGATCTGCGCGCTTTGATCGAGCAAGCCGGTTCGCACGCGCATGTGATTGCCAAGATCGAAAAATCGGAGGCGGTCGACGTGCTCGACGATGTGCTCGCCGAGTGCGACGCAGTGATGGTCGCGCGCGGCGATCTCGGTGTCGAGATCGGCCCGGCGCTCGTGCCGTTGGTGCAGAAGCGGATCATCTTCAAGGCCCTCGAGCGGGGGAAGCCGGTGATCACTGCGACGCAGATGCTTGAGTCGATGGTGCATCATCCCGAGCCGACGCGCGCCGAGGCGAGCGACGTCGCGAACGCGATCCTCGACGGAACGTCTGCCGTGATGCTCTCCGGCGAGACGGCGGTCGGCGAGTATCCGGTCGAGGCAGTCGCCTACATGGACCGGATCGCGCTTGCGATCGAGCCGAGCATGACGTACCGCCATGAGATTCCGGCCGCCGAGCACAACCCGACGATCGGCGGTGCGATGTCGAATGCCGCTTGCGACATCGCGGAGGCGCTGCGCGCGAAGGCGATTCTCGTGCCGACCTTCCGCGGCAAGACGGCGTCGAGCGTCGCGCGGCTGCGACCGCAGCGGCCGATCATCGCGCTCACGCACATCGAGTGGGCGAGGCGCCAGATGGCGCTCGAGTGGGGAGTCACGCCGATCCTGATCAAGCAGTGCGACGATGTCGAGGCGCTCTGGAACGAGTCGGTGCGTGCCGCACGCGAAGCCGGCCACATCGAGGTCGGCGACCGTGTGGTGATCACCGCCGGCACGCAGGTCAACCTGCCGGGTTCCACCAACGTGATCAAGGTCGACGTCGCCTGATCCGGCGGATCCGAACCCTGGACAGTCCAGGGCTAGAGAAGGGTCGGGCCTTCGTAACGCGAAAGTCGCGTCGATGCCTCGGAAGGGTCGCCGTCCCCCGCGCTCGATCGTGTTCCGCCGCTGGCTTGCGGTCGGCGCGCTCGTACTCGTCGCGCTGCTCTACTACCGTCCGATCAAGGCGTACATCGACGCGCACGGCCAACTCACCGAGCAGAAGCAGTTGGTGCAGAAGCTGCGCACCGATAAGACGAGGCTCGAGCACCGGCTCGGGTCCTCGACCTCGATCGCGACGCTCGCGCGCGAAGCGCGCGCGCTCGGCTACGTCCGCCCCGGCGAGCGCCTCTACATCGTCAAGGGCATCAACCAGTGGCGGAAGCAGCAGCGGGCCAGCATGATGGCCCACAGTGGACGCTGATCGCGCAGCCGTCGCTCGTCAGATCGGTCGCGAGCCGCGCGCGTTCAGCCGCGTCGTCGTGCGCTGTCCGTTCGGCCGCCCCGCGGTGACTGAGCAGAGCCCGTACGACCCCGACGGCGAGCCGTTCCCGACGACCTACTACGTCACCTGCCGCCACCTTGTGGCTGCGATCTCGCGCATCGAAGCCGCCGGCGGCGTCGACCGTTGGACGCAGGCGGCGAACGACGATCCGACGCTTGCCGAGAGCCGCGCGAAAGCCGACGACGAACAGCGTGTCCTTCGCCGCGAGCTCGCAGCCGGCGAGACCGGCCGCGACGGCGGCGCGTCGCTCGAGCTCGGCGTCGGCGGCGCCGGCCGCACTGGCTCGCTCAAGTGCCTGCACGCGCACGCCGCGTTCGCGCTCGCACGTCCGGGTTACGAGCTTGGCGAGCGCATCGTCGCTGAGCTCGATCCACGCTGGCCAGACCGGTGTTGCACGGACCCCGGCATCCACTAGCATCCGCCGCCATGTCGGAGCACGCGATGATGCTCGTCCGCCAGGAGTGGGAGGAGGGCGACCGCCGCCTCGAGGACGAACGCGACGACCGCCGCCGCTACGAACGTTTGCTCGAGCAGGTCGCGATCGTCATCGACGAGTTGCGCAAGCAGATCGGCCAGACCTACTCGCTCGAGGAGCTCGCGGCCGCGTATCGCGACGCGGAACGCTGGGCGCGTGAGGCGGTCGAAGAGCGTGCGCCGTCGTCCGGTTGGCCCCGCGACCTCGCGCTCGTCCTCGCGGCAGCGTTCTACGCCTACCAGCGTGGCGCCGTGGACTACCAGTCGTGATCGTGCCGTCCCGCCGGTGCCGGAAACGGCGGGCCGTCCCGGTTGTCCTCATCGTGGCCGTCGTCGCAGCAGTGCTCCTCTTCGCACTCGGGATCGCGATCGGTGAGGCGCTCAAGGACAATCCGAAGCCCAATCTCACGGTTACAACCACGAAAACCATTGTCCCGTGACAACTCGTAGTGTAAAAAGTGGAAGGTTTGGCCAGATTCTCGGAGATGGCATTCAGAGACGACAGTGAGTGGCTCACCCTCGGGCAAGCGGCCCGGTTTCTCGGCGTGGCGCAGAGCACGATTCGCAAATGGTCCGACGCCGGCCGGGTGCCCGCCTTCTACACGCCGGGCGGCCATCGGCGCTACCGGCGCTCCGATCTCGAGACGTTCCTCGACCGTTCGGGCCCCCGCGGCAAGCCGAAGGCCGGCCCGCTCGTCCTCCTCGTCGACGACGACGAGAAGCTACGCAAGCTCGTCCGCGTCAACCTCGAGTTCGAGGGCTACAGGGTGCGCGAGGCGGGGAGCGCCGAAGAGGGTCTGTCGGCGATCGAGGAGGCGAAGCCGGATCTCGTGCTCCTCGACGTGATGATGCCGCAGACGGACGGCTGGGAGATGCTGCGCAAGATCCAGGATCAGTACGGCGCAGGCGCGATCCCGGTCGTGATGTTCAGCGGCAAGGTCGACGATCGTGCGCTCCAGCAGGCGTCGACCGGTGGTGCCAAAGCCTTCGTCGGCAAGCCGTTCGACATGCAGCAGCTGATCGACCAGACGAAGCAGATCGCTCCCGTCTGACCAGCTGGGACCGTCAAGCGGAGCGTTGGGTGATCCACCACCGGTGGCATCCATTGAACGACGTCTTCGTGTGGCTTTCGAAGCTCGGGACGGACGGGATCGTCTGGCTTGTCATCGGCCTCGGCCTCGCACTCGTGTGGCGACGGACGCTCCCGTTCGTCCTCGTGGTGCTGGCGGTCGCCGCGGCCGACGGGATCGCGACCCTGCTCAAGCTTGCGATCGGCGAGAACCGTCCCTCTGACACGAGCTCGCTGATCGCGATCCCGCACAGCCACTCGTTTCCGTCGGGCCACGCGGCGGTTGCGTTCTCCGCCGCGACGGTGCTTGCAATGCTCGCGCCGCGCGCCGCGGCCGCGTTCTTCCTGCTCGCGCTCGCGATCGGCTATTCGCGCATCTATGTCGGCGTGCACTGGCCGCTCGACGTCGCCGGCGGCGCGCTCGTCGGTGTCGCTACAGCTCTTCTGCTGCTCGCAGTAGCCCGGCGACGATCAGTGCGATTGCAGCGATGAGGCTGATGAAGATCCCGATGCCGCGGCCGGCGGTGTCGAAGAACGTGTCGGGGATCGAGATCACGCGGATGAGCACGAAGATCGTCGCCAGCGAGCCGAGTGCGATCAGGACGAGGCTCTCGGGCACCGTCGCCGGCAATTCGATCCCTGCCTCGCGCAGCGCCTCGAGAATCAACGTCGCGAGGCCTGCGAAGAAGACGAGCTTGCCGAGCGCGCCCGTGTGCCAACCCGTGACCGAGAGCGTGAGCCCGTCGGCCTGGCTGCCGGCGTACCAGTCGGTGAACGCGGAAATGGCGAGGACGAGCCCTGCGATCCAGGCGAGGCGCTCGCCCCAGTAGCCGGGAACGGCCTGGCGCGGCGCGGGCCGCCCCTCGTTCGGGTCGGTCGAGGGACGCGGCGGCATCATCGGCTCGGGCGTTTGCATGGTGCGCAGTATGGGCGAATCCGGCCTCTAAATGCCGAAGAGCCGCTGGATCTCATGCCAGCTGACGACGACGAACGCGATCGCGATTGCGAGCAGCACGGCCATGACGATGTAGAACCGGTAGCGCGCGAGCCTGCTCTCTTCCTTTGCCCGCACCCGCGCATGCCGCCGCGCGCGGTGGTAGCGGTAGCGAAGCTCGATCGCCGAAGGGTCGACCGGGGCTTCTTCCTCGTCGGGGACGGGCGATGCCACCCGGCCCAGTCTAAGCGTCCGGTCCCTGCCGCGATACTTCCGGTGGGTGGTCGTCCACGCGGACACG
Organism: Actinomycetota bacterium; assembly: GCA_003152275.1. Classification (GTDB taxonomy): domain Bacteria; phylum Actinomycetota; class Thermoleophilia; order Gaiellales; family Gaiellaceae; genus Palsa-739. The sequence goes on along the minus strand of PLZU01000010.1, from coordinate 18,284 downwards.
CAGGCGTCGGCTGTGCCGGGGGAGGCGCTGCAGGCCCTTGCGCGCGCTGTGGCCTCGGCCGCGCTGCACCCAACACTCGCGGGCGCGCTCGACGACGTCGCCGAGGCAGCCCGAGTCGTCTCGGGCGCTGACCTCGCGCTCGTCCGGGTGCCGGCCGGGGACGATCTCGAGACCGTCGCCGTCGCCGGGCCGTCGGCTCTCGCGGCTGAGCTCGACGGCACGCACCTGGCGACGGCCGATCTGCCGCAGTCGACGGTGGTAGATCTTGCGGACGCGCCGCAGGGCATTCGCCGCGCGGCTGCGCGCGCCGGCGCGCGGTCTGTGCTCGTCATCCCCGTGCGGACGAGCGAGAGCGCCGGGACACTCGAGCTGTATCGCGCGGGAGCTCCGTTTACGCCGGGCGAGCGGATCGCCGCGGAGCTGGCGGGCGGCCAGGCGGCGCTCGTGCTGCGCGCTTTCGGCGTTGGCGAGGCGCGCGCGGCCGAGCTCCTCGTGCGCCCCGCGCTCGAGCTTGCGGGCGACGCTCTTACCGCCGCGCTCGGCGAGCGGCACTCTGCCTCCGAGGTCGTTCGTGTTGCTGCGAGCATCGTCGGCGCGCCGGTCGGGCTGCTCTGGGAACGCGGCTCCGGCGACATCGAGCTCGCCGGCTCGTTCGGGCTCGAGCCCGGAGCGGATCTCGGCGCGGCGCGCGAGCTCGCCCGTCAGGCGTTCGACGAGCCGGGCCCGCTTCGCGGCGTGCCATCTGAGCGGCTTCCCGGTGGCTTGAGGGTCTCGACGTCGGTTCCACTCGGTCAGGCAGCTACCGGGATGCTCCAGCTCCTCTTCGACGCGGGAGACACCCCCACCGCCCTCGAGCTCGGTCGCTTGGCGACGTTCGGCGTGCGCGCTGCCCACGCCCTGCACGCAAGCGAGCGCGCCCGCTCCCTGGCGCTCGAGCTCGAGCGCACGCGTGCACTGCTCGCTGTCGTCGGGCAGGCGACGGCCGAGCTCTCACTCACGCACACACTCGAGACAGCGGTCGAGCGCGTTGCGGAGCTGCTCGCGGTCGACGCCATCGCGGTCTACCTGCGCGCGGATGAGCATCGTCTCGTGCCGGCCGCGACGCGCGGGCTGACCGGGCCCCACGCACGCGTCGCCGAGCGACTGCTCGAGCTCGCCCCCCGCGGCAGCGCGCTCGTCGACTCGAAAGACGTCTCACGCGACCACCGCCTGCGGGACGTTCGGGACGCAGCGCGCGAGTCCGGTATCGAGGCGGCGCTCGCGGTGCCGCTCGTCGTGCGCGCCGAGGTGATCGGCTTGCTCGCGGCCTATCCCGAGCTCGGCCGCCAGCCGACGCAGAACGAGGCTGCTCTGCTCAGTGCGCTCGCAGGACAGCTCGCGGTGGCCGTCCAGAACGCGCAGCTCCACGAGCAGGCGACCGAGCTGAGCAGCCAGCGGGAGGCCGCGCTTGCTTCCGAGCGCGAGGCGGCGCGCCGTCTGGGAGCGCTGTATGAGATCTCGCGCTCGTTCGCCCAGGAGCTGTCGCTCGACAAGACGCTTGACGCGCTCGCGCAGACGATCGTCGACGTGCTCGACGTCGACGCTGCCGTGATCGGGATGCCCGACGATCGGCGCGAGCTGCTGACACCGCGCGCGATCCACGTCAAGGATGTGCACCTTGCGGACGCGGCGCGGGTCATCCTCTGGCGTGCGCAGCCGTTCGGGAACGCCGCCGTGCAGCGGTTGTTCCGTGAGGCGCTGCCGTTCCGCATCGAGCGTGACCACGAGCTGCTCGAGCCGTTCCTCGCGAAGGGCTGGACGGCGACGGTGGTGCCGGTTGCAACCTCGGCCGAGACCATTGCGGCCCTCGAGATTCTTTCGTTCCGGCCCGGCGATCCGATCACCGACGAGACGGTGGATGCCGCACTCGCGATCGCCGGCCAGGCCGCTCTCGCAATTGACAACGCGCGCCTGTATCAGCAGCAGAAGGAGTTTGCTGACACGATGCAGCGCTCGCTGCTCCCGCGTGCGGAGCCGGCAGTGCCCGGACTCGAGGTGGGTGACGTGTACGAGTCATCCGCGCGCGTCGATGTGGGCGGCGACATCTACGACTTCGTTCAGCTCGACGACGGACGGCTCGCTGTCGTGCTGGGTGACGTGACGGGTCATGGTGTCGAAGCAACCGCCGACATGGCGATGGCGAAATTCGTCTTTCGTTCGCTCGCGCGCGAGCACCCGGAGCCGGGTGACTTCCTGGCGTTCGCAAACGATGTCGTCGTCGACGAGATAGCGTCGGGCAAGTTCATCACGATGACCTACGTCGCGGTCGATCCCGGTCGCGGCGTGGTCGCGTGCGCGAACGCCGGCCATCCGCCGCCGCGCCTCGTGCTACCGGACGGGACAGTCAGCGGGCTCGATGCGCCAGGCATCGTCCTCGGCATCGACTCCGGCCAGACCTACAAGGAAGTGCGCGCCGAGCTGCCTGTCGGCTCGACGATCGTCCTGTACACGGACGGCGTCGTCGAAGCGCGGAACGGCGGCGACCTGTACGGCACCGAGCGGCTCGACGCGCTGCTCGCCAGGGAGCGCGAACTGCCGGCAGCCGAGCTCGCGCGCGCGGTGACGGAGGACGCACGGAGCTACGCCGGCGGCGAGTTGTCGGACGATCTCGCGGTCGTGGTGATCCGCCGCACCAGCTGATGGAGCTGCTTCGGGGCGGACGCGGGGTCGTGCGCGTCGGTCATCGGGGCGCAGCAGCGCTGGCGCCCGAGTCGAGCCTCGCCGCGATCGAGGCCGCCGCTGCCTGCGGCGCCGACGCGGTCGAGCTCGACGTGCTGCAGGGGTTTGTGATCGCGCATGGCCCGGAGGTGCCGCCGGACGCGCCTCGGCTCGACGACGCGCTCACGCTCGTGGCGCGGCTCGGCCTCGCGGTGCAGCTGGACGTCAAGGTGCGCGGCCTCGAGGCCGGCATCGTCGACGCCCTCCGCCGTCACGCGTTGATCGAGCGCACCTTCGTCAGCTCCTTCTCCCTACCGATCCTCAACGCCTTCGCCTCGGCGGAGCCCCGGCTGCCGAGGGCCTTCACGTACCCGGAGGATCGCCTGGGGCTGACCGGCAGTCGCGTGCTCGGAGCGGCCGCGCGGCCTGCGCTCGCGGTGCTGCGCGCGCTCCTGCCCCGCCGCCTGCCGCGCTGGCTGCGCGCCGCCGGCGCGAGCGCGGCGACCCTGAACTGGGCGGTCGTGACTCCTCGGGTGGTCGAGGTCTGCCACCGTCTGGGTGTCGCCGTCTACGTGTGGACGGTGAACGAGCCTGCGCTCGCAACTACCCTGATCGAAAGTGGTATTGACGGTATCATCAGCGACGATCCGCGCATCATCCCCGCCGGTAACGACTCCTAAGACGTGAAGCGCCTCACACTCCTTCTTCTCGTCCTGCTCTCCGCTGGGCTCTTCGCTGCGACCGTGCTCGCGGACACACCGCCGCCCGGCGACACGACGACGGCGACCACGACCGCCACGACGACGACCGCGCCCGCCGTCGTCCCGGACGGCGTCATTCTCGCGGGAGTGGCGATCGGCGGGCTCGCGCCGGACGCCGCTGCGCAGGCGGTGACGGATGCGTTCGACCGGACCGTGACGCTCCGCTACGACGCGACGAGGATCGACGTGTCGCCGAGCTTGCTCGGCGTGTCTGTGCCGGTGGAGTCTGCGATAGCGAAAGCGCTGACGGTTCCGCCCAGCACGGTCCTCACGCTGCGCGCGACGGTGAACAACCTGCTCATCCGCTCGTTCATCGCCAAGATCGCGAGCCGGTTCGACCGCAAGCCTGTTTCGTCGCGGTTGTTGCTGCGCAACTTCAAGCCGTTCGTAACCCAGCCGGTGATTGGACTCACGATCGACCGGGCGAGCGGTGTGCGCGACTTGAGCGACGCCCTCGTGCACGGGACACGGTCGACGATCGTGCTGCGCGCGAAGCTCACGAAGCCGCAGCTGACGCCGAGCACGATCGGTCCGGTAATCGTGATCAAGCGCGCGTCGAATCAGCTGACGCTCTACAACGGCATGAAGGTCGTGCGCCGGTTCGAGGTCGCGACCGGCCAGACCATCTACCCGACGCCGCTCGGCAAGTTCCAGATCGTTGTCAAGTGGAAGAACCCGTGGTGGTATCCGCCCGCGTCTCCGTGGGCGAAGGGCGACAAGCCCGTGCCGCCGGGCCCGGGGAATCCGCTCGGCACCCGCTGGATGGGCTTGAGCTCGCCGGGCGTCGGCATCCACGGCACCCCGGAGGACGGCTCGATCGGGTATTCCTTGTCGCATGGCTGCATCCGCATGCACATCCCGCAGGCGGAATGGCTGTTCAACCACGTGAACGTCGGCACGCCGGTCTACATAGTCTCTTCCTGATGCGGACGCTCAAGCTCACCGGTCAGATCGTCGCGTTGGCGGCGGTGGCCGGGATGCTCGGCCTGCTCGTCTGGCAGCTGACGCATCAGACGAAGGCGCCGAAGATTGGCGCGTCTGCGCCCGTGTTTTCGCTCAAGCGGGTCGATTCACCGGGCACGCTCGACCTCACGTCGCTGCGCGGCAAACCGGTCGTGTTGAACTTCTGGGCGTCGTGGTGTGTGCCGTGTAAGGGTGAGGCGTCGATGCTCGAGTCCGCCTGGCGGCAATACCGCAAGCAGGGAGTGGTATTCCTCGGTGTCGACTACCACGATGTCACGAGCGACGCGCGCACGTTCCTCGCGCATCACGGAGTGACGTATCCGACCGTGCAAGACGGATCGGGGATGGTCGCGGACAGCTACGGCGTTAGTGCCGTGCCGGAGACCTACTTCATCAACCGCAAGGGACGGCTCGTCGGCGACCACATCATCGGGACGGTCGTCAACCAGAAGAACGCGTTCGACAGCGGGTTGCAGGCGGCGCTCGCGCCGTGATCGTGCGCGTCGTCGCCGTTTTCGTGGCGGCGCTCATCCTCGCCGGTTCCGCCGCTGCGGCCTGCGCGCATCCCAAGACGTCGCTCACCTCGCTCGAGGGGCAGGTGATGTGCCCGACGTGCCACACGACCCTCGACCAGTCCGACTCGGCGGCAGCGCTGCGCATCGAGCACTTCATCCAGCTGCGCATCGATCAGTGCGCCACCGCTGGGCAGATCGAGAACGAGCTCGTGCAGAACTTCGGCGCGGGCATCCTCGCAGCGCCGCCGCACAAGGGCTTCGATCTCCTCGCGTGGTGGCTGCCGCTCGGCGGCATCATCCTCGGCGCGCTCGCCATCGCGTTCGGTGTCTGGCGGTGGAGCCGCATCCGCACACCCGACGACGAGGCTCCACTCGACGCCGAGACCGAGCAGCGGCTCGACGACCTGCTGGCGCGATTGGACTGATGGGCGCCCGCCTGGCGGTTGCGTTCTTGGCGGGATTCGCGTCGGTGATCACGCCGTGCGTGCTGCCGCTCGTCCCCGGTTACCTGTCCGCCCTTTCAAGCGTCGAGACCGGCCGGCTCGGCGAGCGCGGAAGCGCGCGACGCGTGGTGATCGCGAGCCTGCCGTTCATCCTCGGCTTCACGGTGATCTTCGTCGTGCTCGGCGCCGGCGCGGCGGCGATCGGCAACACCGTGTCCGGCAACGCGCAGACGGAAATCGCGGGTTTCGTGCTCGTCGTGGTCGGTCTCGCTTTCGTCGGCCTCCTGCCGATACCTGAACGCGTCCTCGCGCCGGGTCTCCTCGCGGGCGCGAGCCGGCGTGGCTCGGGCGCGCTGCTCGGCGGCGCCTTCGCCGTGTGCGCGGCCCCGTGCATCGGCACGGTGCTCGCGGCCGTGCTCGTGCTCGCGAGCGACACAGGCACGTTGCTCAAAGGTGCCGCGCTTCTTGCGGTGTACGCGCTCGGGCTTGGTGCTGCGTTCGTCGTCGCCGGCATCGCCTTCACGCGCGCGATGTCGACGTTCCGCTGGCTCCGTGACCGCTACACGGTGATCCAGGTGGTGAGCGGCCTGACCCTTGTTGCGCTCGGCTTATTGCTGTTCTTCCACCGCGACTGGTGGCTACACGTTGCGCTCAACCGCGCACTCGACGCGATCGGCCTCACTAAACCCTAGGAGGGGGAAGGTCCAGCGAGCCGCTGAGCACGAGCGCCTGTGCGTCCCGCAGCTGCCGCCGGACGCCGGCCACGTCAATCCCTCGATGCTCGGGCTCATAGCGCTCGAGCCTGCGCAGGCCCTTCTCGAGTTGCCGTGTCGCCCCGACGGTGTTGCCGCGCCCGGCCTGGTACCAGGCAACGGCCACGTGGACGAGCCCCTGGTAGAAATCGCGCTCCGCCGGGGCAGCCGCGCGCCAGGCGAGCTCGAGCTCCTCATGGGCAGCGAAGAACCGCTGGGCGCGAATGTGCTCGAGTCCTGCCTTGTACGCGTCAGGCATGCGATCTAACCTTGCTCCCGTGGCCACGATCCTGCTGTGTGGGGTCGATCTCTTTTTCCGGGGGAAGCTCGAGGCGCTCCTGCCCGAGCATCGCCTCATCCCGGTCGATCACACCGATCCGCCGGACCTCGTGATCGTCGACATCGCCCGCGTCGATGCCCAAGAGGTCGCGGACGCGTACCCCGACATACCGATCCTCGGCTACACGAACCACACCGACACGGCCGGCCTGCGCGCCGGGCATAGCGCCGGATTCGACCAGGTGGTCGTGAAGTCTGCGCTCGTCGAACGGGCTCGAGAGCTCGTCGAGGAGCTGGCGCCCTCGGGGTGATCGCTTCGCTAGGGTTGATTGCGTGACGTACATCATCGCCGAGCCCTGCATCGACATCAAAGATCTCTCCTGTGTGGATGTCTGCCCCGTGGACTGCATCCACCAAGCGGGCCGCATCCTCGTGATCGACCCGGAGGAGTGCATCGATTGCGGTGCCTGCGAGCCGGAGTGCCCGGTCGAGGCGATCTTCCCCGAGGACGCGCTGCCCGACAAATGGGCCCCGTTCGTGAAGATCAACTACGCCTACAGTGAAGGCATGGATGTGGTGGACGCTCTCACGGACGCGTACGCCACCGAGCACAACGTCCAGAACCCGCCGCTCGAGTCTGCATAACCGGTAACCGTCCGGGTACCGTCGAAGGCATGAACCCGACGAAGCTCGACCACGTCGCGTACTGGGTCGCCGAGCGCGATCCGATCGCGGACTTCCTCACGTCGCACCTCGGAATGCACGTGATCGATCGAACCGGCAAGTTCACGCTGCTGGGCTCGAACGCGCGGCGGGGCAAGCTCACGCTCTTCGAGGCCGATGGGCCGCGGGACCGCGGCGCGCTGAAGCACGTCGCCCTGCGCGTCTCCGATCTCGACGCCGCGCTCGCCGAGCTGCCCGACGGGCTCGACCTCGAGCGTCCGCGCACGAGCGAGGCGTACTTCGACGTTGGCGCGGAAGGCATGCGCCTCGGCCTCGTCGAGGCGGAGACGGACGTCGACTACGACCTCGACCACGTCGCACTGCTCTCGCGGACGCCGGAGGAGACGGCCGGCGAGTACGCGTCGCTGGGCTTCGCGCCCGCTGCGCCCGGTCCGTCCGGCACGCCGCGCGTCGAGGTCGGTGGCGCGTTCGTGGAGTTCCATCCAGGCGAGCCAGGGACGCCCGACCGGCCGCTCCTCAACCACATCGCGGTCCTCGTCGAGTCGGCGGACGAGCACATCGCCGCTGCGAACGACCTTGGTGTCGAGATCGACGATGTCGTCGATGGGCCGAATACGTACGCGGTGTTCCTCTGGGGGCCCGAGCACGTTCGCGTCGAGTACGTCGAGCACAAGCCGACGTTCTCGCTCTCCTAGCTTGCTGATCGCCGGTGCAGGGATGGCCGGGCTCGTGTGCGCCGCACGCGCACGTCAGCTCGGGCTCGCGCCACGGCTGATTGAGAAGGGGACGCGCGCGGGAGGATCGATGCTGCTCTCGAGCGGCGTCGTCTGGCGGCATGTCGAGTGGGAGGACTTCCGCGCCGAATGCCCCGGCGGCGATCCCGAGTTGCAGCGACTCATCTGGGAGCGGCTCGATGACGCGCTCGACTGGCTCGTCTCGCTTGGCGCCGCGCCGGTGTGGCAGGACACCGAGAACCCGCGCACGACGGGCAAGCGGTTCGACCCGCGCGCGCTAACCACGTTGCTTGCGCGCGACGTGCGGCTTCAAACGCCGCTGCCGGCTGCTGCCGAGCCACCGCTCGTGCTCGCGACCGGCGGCTTCGCGAAGCGACTCGCGGAGGAGAACGGGCTGCTCCTGCGCGCGAGTCCGTGGAGCGACGGCGCCGGGCTCGACTATGCGACAGCGCGCGGCGCGAAGCGGACAGCGGGGATGGGGGAGTTCTACGGCCGCGCCATGCCGGCACCGCCGGCGCGGATCCGCGAGGAGGACTTCGTCCAGCTCTCGCAGCTTTACGGCCGCTGGGCGCGGATCTATACAGACAGCGGGCGCGATATCACGCCGGAGTCCGTCTCGTGGTCGGAGAACGACTTGGCACAGCGCATCGGCGCGCGAGCCTGGTACGTGCTCGACGGCGAAGGGCTCGAGCACGCGCGCGAGCGGGTCGAGGCCGCGCGCGCTGCCGGGGGCACGGTCGTCGATGCGCGCGAGTTGCCGTTCGAGACGCCGGCGGGCTCGCGGGTCGCGGTGCACGTCGCCGCGGCGGTCACGCACACGATCGGCGGCATCAAGATCGACACACGTGCGCGGGCGCTCGACGGCGTCCACGTTGCGGGCGTCGATGCCGGCGGCGTCGCGACCGGCGGCTATGCGAGCGGTCTGGCACAGGCGCTCGTACTCGGGCTCGTCGCCGCTGAGGAGCTCAGTCGCTGAGGTAGGCGCACGGACGCTTGTCGCCCGGCAGCGGCGACGGCGCGATCTTCGCCACGTGCATCATCTTGCCGTCCTGCTCGATCTCGGTGCCGATGCCCGGAGGGTCGCCGTCACGTTCATGGAGCTCGTAACCCGACGGTTTCGACACGAAGAGGAGATACGTCATGCGCGCGCTGATCCTACTCGGACGCGGCGTAGATCGGCAGCACGATCCGCATCGTCGACTCGTGCTCGGCGTTATCGACCGAGATCACGGCGCCGAGCGTGCGTGCGCGTTCCTCGAGCACCTCGATCGAACGCCGTCGGCGCTCGCTTGGCGCATCGTCCCGGATCGTGACTGCGAGCGTCTGCTGCTCGCCGGGCTCGATTAGTACCGAGAACGCCTGGGGCGGACCCCGGCGAATCGCACTCTCGAGCGCCTCGCGCACGATCTGGTAGAGCGCCGCCTGCGAGCGCTCGCCGAGCAACTCCGCCGCGCCGACGTCGAGCTCGATCTTCATCTCGTGCTCGATCCCCTTCTCCTGCGCGAGCGCGTTCACCGCCATTCCGAAGCCGTGATCGCGAAGCACGACAGGCTCGAGGTTGAACGAGAGGTCGCGTAGCTCGCCGATCGTCGTGCGCGTCCGCGACAGCGCCTTGTCGAGGATCTCGCGTGCCTGCTCGGTGGCGCCACGTTTCAGGAAGTCGCCGACCGCGTCGAGCATGAGTGCGATACCCGACAGCGACTGCACCGGCCCGTCGTGCAGGAACAGCGCGATTCGCCGCCGCTCGTCCTGCTCCGCTCCCAGGATCTGCTCGGTGAGCTCACGGCGCCCGGCGGCATCGGGCGTGTCGTCCATCCCTAATCGATGATCGCTTCGCGCAACGCGATCGCGACCGCGTGCGTGCGCGTGTCGGCTTCGAGCTTCGCGAGGATGTGGCGCACGTGGCTCTTCACGGTCTCTTGGCTGATGAACAGTTTTGTCGCGACGTCTGCGTTCGACATTCCGTCGGCGAGCAGCTGCAGGATCTCCCGCTCGCGGCCGGTGAGCATGTCGTCCTTGTCCTTGCCGGCGAAAAACGCCGGCATGAGCGCGGGGTCGACGTAGCCCTCGCCGCCGGCGACCTTCTCGATCGCGCGCAAGAGCGTCGCGTGCGGCGCCTCTTTCAGGATGTAGCCCTTCGCGCCGGACTCGAGACCGCGGCTGAGCAAGCTGCGCTCGCTGTACGCGGTGAAGATGAGCACTGCGCTGTCGGGAACCCTCTCGGTCAGGAGCTTTGTCGCCTCGAGTCCGTCCATGCCGGGCATCCGGACGTCCATGATCACGACGTTGGGGCGCCGGCGTTCGGCCAGCGCGACGGCGCTTTCGCCGTCAGCTGCCTCGCCGATCACGCGGATGTGCGGCGCCCGCGACAGAGACAGGCGCAGCCCTTCGCGCACGACCTCGTGATCGTCGACGATCAGGCAGGTGATCTCATTGGTGCCCACGCAGTCGGCGGATGGTATCTCTCGTTCTAGACAGCGGAGTAATCTCGGCCCCGTGGCCGATCGGGTGGCGATCTCCTCTTTGGCGACCGCCGGCGGCACCTTGGCGCTGGCGGGGACGACCTACGCCTCCGTTCGGTCGGCGAATCGAGCGGCTCGGGCCGCGGAGGTCTCGATGCTGGCAACGCTGCGACCGCTGCTTCTTCCCTCGGGACCGGACGATCCGCCCCAGAGGATCGGCTTCATCGACGGGGTGGGGGTGACGGCCCCCGGTGGAGTGCAGAGGACCCGGACCGCGAGGCGGCGCTCGGAGCGATCGATCGCAGCGATCCACGCTAGATCGCCAGGCGGAACTGCTCGGGGTCGGGCGGCGGCGCGAGCTTCAGGCGACGCCGGTCGCGGATCCCGTACCTGCGGGTCAACTCGCGCACTGACGCCCGGACCGGCTCGGAATCGCTCTTCGGGAGGTACGCGCGCCGGCCGTAGAGTTGGTCGTACTGGGGCAAGAGCTCAGGCCAGTCGCGTTCGAGCGCGCTCAAGAAGTGCTCCTTCGTGCCGGGCTTGAGATAGAGGAGGTTCGCCCACACGCCGGTCGCGCCGGCCTCGCGCGCCGCGCGGACGACGTCGGCCATGAGCTCCGGCTTGTCGCTCAGCCCCGGGAGGATGGGCGCCATGCCGACGTTCGCCTCGATCCCTGCGTCGACCAGTTGCTTCAACGCGCGCAGCCGCTGGCGGGGCGGCGCAGTCCCCGGCTCGGTGCGCTGCCAGATCTCGTGATCGAGCGTCGGTACCGAGAACGTGACGCTCACCGACGCGCGTGCTGCCGCGCGCGCGAGCACGTCGATGTCGCGCACGATCATCGGGCCGCGCGTGATGATCCGGATCGGGTTCGCGGCGTCACCGAGCACCTCGAGGCAGGCGCGCGTCAGCTTGTACCGGCCTTCCGCCGGCTGGTACGGATCGGTGGCGGCGCCGATCGCGACGATCTCGCGTTGCCACGACGGCCGCGAGAGCTCGCGCCGTAGGACTTCGGCGACGTTGGTCTTCACGCGAATGCTCGTGCCGTACCGGTCGTCCGACGGACGGTCGGCGCGCTGCTCGAACGCGCGGACATAACAGAACGTGCACCGGTGGACGCAGCCCATGTAGGGGTTGAGCGACCAGCCGAAGCCCATCCCCTGCACCCGGTTGAGTGCGGAGCGGCAGGGCTCTTCGCGATACTCGGCGGGCATCCCCGTGGCCTATCGTACCGAACATACGTTCGCAACGCCCGTCGAGGTCGAGCCGGGGATCCTCCGCCTGACCCTGCCGCTGCCGACCGGGCCTCGCCACGTCCACTGCTATCTCCTGCGCGGCGACGACGGGTGGATGCTCGTCGACACGGGGCTCGGCCTCATGGAGACGCCGTGGGACGAGATCCTCGCGCAACTAGACGGCCCGGTCGTGCAGATCTTCATCACGCACATGCATCCGGATCACGTGGGCGGTGCGGAGGCCGCCGCGGCTGCGACAGGCGCACCCGTTGCTCAGGGCCGGCTCGACTACGCGCAGTGCGAACGCGTCTGGGGATCGGACGACTGGCCGGAAGAGATCGCGGAGTGGTTCCTGCGCCACGGCGTCCCGCCGGAAGTCGCGGACGAGCTGATCGAGTCCGGGCACGTGTTCGCAGACTTCGTCCGCTTCGCGTGGAACCCGACGCTCGTCGACCCGGGCGACGAGATCGACGGGTGGCGCATCCACGCGACACCCGGTCACGCCGACGGCCATCTCGTGCTCCAGCGAGGAGACCTCTTGATCGCCGGCGACACGCTGCTCACGCCGATCACGCCTGCGATCGGGCTCTATCCGCAGAGCCGCCCCGACCCGCTGGGCGACTACATGGATTCGCTGCGGCTTGTCTCCGAGCTCGCCCCGCGCATTTCGTATGGTGGTCATGGGGAGCCGGTCGCCGAGCCCGTCGTGCGCTGCGCAGCGATCGTCGCGCACCACGAGCAGCGTCTCGACCGCACCGAAGCAGCGCTCGGAAGTGTGCCGCGCTCGGGCTACGACGTCTCACACGATCTTTTCGGGAATGCGCTCGCGCCGATCCAGCGGCGCTTCGCGGTTGCAGAGACGCTGTCCCACCTCGAGCGGCTCGTCGTGCTCGGACGGGCGGGGCGGATCGAGGACGACCTGACCGTCGCCTATACTGGCCAACTCGCTGGTGGACGACCTCCCCTCTAGTACCGACGCCCGCCTCCGGACCCTGGGGGTGGTGGCGTGAGGCTCACTCTCGAGTTGATCGGCGTCGGGCTGCTCGTGCTGCTCAACGGCTTCTTCGTCGCGGCCGAGTACGCGCTCGTCACGGCGCGCCGCACGCGGATCATCGAGCTCCACCATCAGGGCAACCGGCGCGCGCGGGCGGTGCTGAAAATCACGAGCGACCCGCCGCAATTCATCACGGCGATGCAGCTCGGCGTCACGCTTACGTCACTGGGCATCGGCGCGCTCGGCGAGCATGCGCTGTCGAAGGTGTTCGACACGGTGATGGCGACGGTGCTCGCGATCCTGCTTGCGTACCTGCTCCTGACCTTCTTCCACGTCGTGATCGGGGAGCTCGTGCCGAAAGGGGTCGCCCTCGGTCATGCGGAAGGCACCGCGCTGTGGGTGTCGGCGCCGGTGCGGGCGTTCTTCACGCTCTTCGCGCCGATCATCTGGGCGCTGCGCAAGTCGACTGACGCCGTTCTCCACGGGCTCGGGCTCGAGCCGCCGGGCGCGGAGCGCGATCCGTTCTCCGAGGCGGAGTTGCGCATGCTCCTGTCGCGCTCGAGCGAGCAGGGCGAGATCGAGCACGAAGAGCAGCAGATGATCGACAAGGTTTTCGTGTTCGGAGACAAGGAGGCTGCGGACGTGATGGTCCCGCGCCCCGAGGTCGTCGCCGTGTCGGTCGCGCTGCCGATGGAGCAGGCGCTGAAGGCGGTGCTCGAGTCGCCGTACACGCGCTATCCCGTCTACCGCGAGTCGATCGACGACATTCTGGGCGTCCTGCACGTTCGTGACCTGTTCACCGCCGTGCACGACCGTGGCATCGCCGAAGTTCGTCTCGATGAGATTGTGCGCCCAGCGTACATCGTCCCCGAGACGAAGGATCTTGCCTCGCTGCTGCAAGAGTTCCGCAAGACGAACAACCACTTCGCCATCGTCGTCGACGAATACGGCGGCATGGCGGGCATCTGCACGCTCGAGGATCTGCTCGAGGAGATCGTCGGCGAGATCGAGGACGAGTTCGACATCCCCGAGGAGCAGATCGAGCAGATCGACGACGACACCTATCGCATCGACGGGATGTTCCCGATCGACGAGTTCAACGAGCGCTTCGGCACCGAGCTGCCGGACGACGACTACCACTCGATCGGCGGCTTCGTCTTCGGACAGCTCGGACGCGCAGCGGAGCCCGGCGACGACGTCAGCTACAACGGCATGCGCTTCGACGTCCTCGAGGTCGAGGGCAGCCGCATCGAGAGGATCGCCGTCGAGTTCGTCGAGCGCCCTCAGCCCCGCCGTATCGGCGACGATCTCCTCGCGCCCGAAGACGACCTCGAGTAGATGCTGCGCATCTAGCTGTTCAAGTGACGGCGAGCGGCTGGATCGCGCCGTTCTGAATCGTCCACGCCGCCAGCACGTCTTCATGAAGCGAATAGATGAGATACGGCTTGCCTTCCCAAAGGCCGATGTTCTCGACATCCGTGCGTGACGGACGCGGCGGCGACGAGAGGTGCGAGTGGAAGACAGCGAGCTCGTAGCCTTCGTCTTCGAGGAACCACAACTCCGGGTCGACGCTCAGCTCAAAGCGGTAAGGCGACGCAGCGGCGTTGCGGCCTCGCTCGTAGCGCTCCGCTACACCATCGCGGAGCACGACGAGCCCGCAGGCCTCGTTCGGATCCTCAGCGCGCGAGTGCTCCACGAGCTCCTCGCGAACCTGATTGGGGATCACCACCACAAGGTGCGCTCCATCGACGTCTCGACGTCGTCAGCGTTCCAGAAGTCGGCACTCAGATACTTCCAGCCGGCGTCGGCGAGTACGCAGACGACGACGCCCTCGTCGAGCTCGGCAGCAAGCGTGCGCGCGACGTGGACGACGGCGCCGGAGGAGATGCCGGCGAACACGCCTTCGGCGTTGAGAAGAGCTCGCACGGCCCGCACCGACTCCTCGTTCGAGACGAGCACCTTCCGGTCGAGCTTCGAGACGTCGAGGATCGGCGGCACATAACCGTCGCCGAGAGAGCGGAGGCCCATCACCGGGTCGCCGGGAAGCGGCTCCGCCGCGGCGACGACGACGTCGGGCCAGCTCTCGCGCAACCGCTCGCCGGTGCCCATGAGCGTCCCGCCGGTGCCGAGCCCGGCGACGAGCACATCGACGCGGTCGAGCGCCTCCGCGATCTCGGCGCCCGTTCCCTCGTAGTGCGCGCGCGGGTTTGCAGGGTTCGCGTACTGGAACGGCATGAAGTAGCGCGGCTCGCGCTCCGCGAGCTCGAGCGCGAGCTTCACCGCGCCGTTCGAGCCCTGATCCGCGGGCGAATCGATGATCGTTGCGCCGTACAGGCCCAGGAGGCGCCGCCGCTCTTCCGTCGCGTTCTCGGGCATGACGCAGGTGAGCGGATAGCCCTTCAGCTTCGCGATCAGGGCGAGCGAGATGCCGGTGTTTCCGCTCGTCGGCTCGAGCAGCTCGCGTCCGGGCTGCAACTCGCCGGACGCCTCCGCGACATCGATCATCGCCTTGGCGACGCGATCCTTGATCGATCCCGTTGGGTTCTCGCCTTCGAGCTTCGCGTACATGCGAACCGACGGCTTTGGCGTCAGCCGCTTGAGCTCGACGAGCGGGGTGTTGCCGACGAGAGAGAGGAGGCTGTCTGCGACGAAAGGCTTATGCACCGCCGCCGGCCATGGCGGGGAGCAGGATCACCGTCGAGCCGTGCGCGACCGGCGTCTCGAGGCCGTCGAGCGTGCGGACATCCTCACCCTCGACGTAGACGTTCACGAAAGGAGCGATCTCGTCGTCCTCCACGAGCTGCGCGCGCAGCCCGGGGAAGCGGGACATCAGGTCGTTGAGCAGCTCGCGCACGGTGCCGCCTTCGGCGGGAACCTGGCGCTCGCCACCGGTCTCGATGCGAAGCGTCGGTGGGATGCGAATTGTCGTCATGCGTGCGTCGGCCTCCCCGGAGAAATTGGACCCTGGCAAAACTCGATGTAGTCGATGTAGGAAGTAATCGTCGGGTGCTCGCCGCAGACCGGGCAGTTCGGGTCGCGGCGCAGCGTGACCTCGGTGAACTCGGTCGCGAGCGCGTCGAAGAGCAGCAGCCGGCCGGCGAGTGTGTCGCCGATCCCCATGCAGATCTTCAACGCCTCGTTCGCCTGCAGCGAGCCGATGATGCCCGGCAGCACGCCGAGCACTCCGCCTTCGGCGCAGCTGGGGGCGAGCTCGGGCGGCGGCGGCTGCGGGAAGAGGCAGCGGTAGCACGGGCCCTCATGCGGCTTGAACACCGTCACCTGGCCCTCGAAGCGGAAGATCGAGCCGTGCACGACCGGGATGTCGTGGAAGACCGAAGCGTCGTTGATGAGATAGCGCGTCGGGAAGTTGTCGGCCCCGTCGACGATCACGTCCCAGCCGTCGGCGAGGATGCGGTCGACGTTCTCCGACGTGATGCGCTCCTTGTAGGTCACGACCTCGACGTCGGGATTGAGCGCTTCCAGCGTTTGCTTCGCCGAATCGGCCTTCCACTCGCCGAGCCGCTCGGTCGAGTGCGCGATCTGGCGCTGCAGGTTCGAGGAGTCGACGCGGTCGTCGTCGACGATGCCGATGCGCCCCACGCCGGCAGCGGCGAGATAGAGGCCGGCAGGACTGCCGAGCCCGCCCGCGCCGATCAGAAGCACGCGCGACTGCAGGAGCTTCAGCTGGCCCTCGACGCCGACTTCGGGAATGAGCAGGTGGCGGCTATAGCGCGCCCGCTTCTCCGCGTCGAGTGAGTGCGGCAACTGGGTCGGGAACCCGTTGCGCTTCCAGTCGGTGAAACCGCCCGAGAGCGAGACGACGTTCTCGTAGCCGAGCTCTGTGAGCGTCTTTGCGCCGAACGCGGAGCGGTTGCCGGCAGAGCAGTAGACGACGATCGGCTGCGCGTGATCCGGTGCCACCGCTTCGACGCGGGACTCGAGGTAGCCGCGCGGGATGTGCACCGCGCCTGGGATCTGCCCCTCGTTCCACTCGTCCTCCTCGCGGACGTCGAGGAAGAGCGGCGCGTCGGCCGACTCGAGGAGCTCGCGGGCGCGCGTGGCGTCCACCTCCTCGATCTCGGATCGCACCTGTTGCAGCAGCTCGCGATAGGTCGGCATGACTTTCCCAAATATAGCGGCGGCGGCCCGGGCTAGGCTGACGTCTCGTGACGGTCCGCGCCCGTGTTTTCACGATCGTCGCGGTCGCCGCCTGTGTCGCGGTGGCCGGAACCGTGGGAATCACGCTGCTCCAGGGCCACGGTGAGAGCACGACCGCGCCCGGCGCGGTGACGAAGCCGCGCCAGGGCCGCCCGCCGGTCTTCCTCGACTTCGGCGTTCGCGGCGACCGCGAGGCGCAAGCTCTCACGGGCGCCGCCGCCCTCCTGAACAGCGGCAAGGCGCGGCAGGCCGGGGTGATCTTCGGGCGCTACCACTCGCTGCAGGCGGAGATCGGCGCCGCGTTCGCGCGCTGGCCGGACGGGGGTCTCGACGATTTGAAGCGACTCGTCAGCATGAATCCGGGGAGCCCGGCTGCGCAGTTCAATCTCGGCATGGCGTTCTACTGGTCGGGCCGCATCGCGGACGCGGCGCGCACATGGCGGCGGGTTGCCGTGAGCTATCCCGATTCGCCTGAGTCGGTCGAGGCTGAGAATCTGCTGTACCCGGCCTTCAAGTCCGGGCTGCCGTTCATCGTCACGGCGGTCGGCGAACCGAGCGCGCCGTCATTCGCCGCGCAGCTTCGGCTGCTCGCACACGCTGCGCGGCAGCCCAATGCGACCGCGAAGCTTCGCTACGGCCTCGCGCTCTGGCAATTGTGGCGCCGCGTGTCGGCGGAGCGGCAGTTCGACGCCGCTGCGAAGCTCGCCCCGAACGACCCAGTGATGCAGACGGCGGCCGCTGTCGGTGCCTTCACGAAGCGGGCGCCCGTTCGCGCCTTCGGCCGGCTCGGGCCGCTGACAGGCGAGTTCCCGCACGCGGCGGTCGTCCGTTTCCATCTCGCGCTCCTGCTCGTGTGGACCCGGCAGCCTGGGAAAGCGCTGAAACAGTTCCGAATCGCGATCGCCGACGAGCCGCGATCCATCTATGCGAAAGAGGCCCGGCAGCTCGTTGCCGCCCTCGGGCAACATGGGACCAAGAAGAGAAAATGATGAGCCGAACGGCCTATAGCGCCCCGTCCGCTATCGCAGGCATAGTGCGACATCGTTTCAAAGCAGGAGGGGGAGCACGTGAGCGTAGGGGTTGAACGAGGGGCTACAGCAGTAGCCGACGTACTCGAGACGGTTGAAGCCCGCACACTGCTCGAGTCCGCGCAGGCCGCAGGCTCGGTGACCCAGGACGAGATCGCGCTCGCACTCGACGAGCTCGACCTCGACGCCGGGCAGATCGACGACTTCTACCGCACGCTCGAAGAGATGCAGATCGACGTCGTGGGTGTGACCGAGGAGCCCGAGAAGGAGCTGCCGGTCGCAGAGGCACGCGAGATCTCGACCGACTCGCTGCAGCTCTTCCTGAAGGACATCGGCAAGGTCGAGTTGCTGACGGCGGCGCAGGAGGTCGAGCTCGCAAAGCGCATCGAGCGCGGCGACCATGGTGCGAAGCAGGAGATGGTCGAGGCGAACTTGCGTCTCGTTGTCTCGATCGCGAAGCGCTATCGCAACCAGGGGCTGCCGTTCCTCGATCTGATCCAGGAAGGCACGATCGGCCTGGTTCGTGCGGCGGAGAAGTTCGACTACCGCAAAGGCTTCAAGTTCTCGACGTATGCGACCTGG
>PLZU01000019.1 GCA_003152275.1 Actinomycetota bacterium | reverse complement strand
TCGCGCGTGCGCTCGCCGACGCCGGTGAAAACCGAGACGCCGCCGTGCTGCTGCGCGACGTTGTGGATCAGCTCCTGGATCAGGATCGTCTTGCCGACCCCTGCGCCACCGAAGAGGCCGATCTTGCCGCCGCGCACGTAGGGCGCGATCAGGTCGATCACCTTGATGCCGGTCTCGAAGATCTCGATCTTTGCCGACAGCTCGCTGAACTCGGGCGGGTCGCGATGAATTGGCCAGCGCTCCCCCGTCGAGGCTTCCTTGCCGTCGATCGGATCGCCGATCACGTTCCAGATGCGCCCGAGCGTTACGTCACCGACCGGCACCGAGATCGGGCCGCCCGTATCTACGACCTCCGTCCCGCGCGCGAGACCGTCGGTCGTGTCCATCGCGACGGCGCGGACGCGATCGTCGCCGAGATGCTGCTGCACCTCCGCGATCAGCTCGCCGTGATCTGTCTGGATGCTGAGCGCGGTGTAGATCGTCGGGAGCTTGTTCGGGAAGACGGCGTCGAGGACGACGCCCTTGATCTCGACGATGCTGCCGGTGTTCTTTTCGTTCTTTTTGTCGGCCATTGGGTCTCCTGAGGTTACTGGGTCAGTGCGTCAGCGCCGGCGACGATCTCGAGGATCTCCTGCGTGATCTGCGCCTGGCGCGCTCGGTTCATCTGAAGCGTGTACGTATCGATCAACTCGCCGGCGTTCTTTGACGCGTTTCGCATCGCTGTCATCTGCGCGGCGAGGAACGACGTCGCCGACTCGAGCAGCGCGCGGTAGATCTCCGTCTCGAGGTAGACCGGCAGGAGCCGCTGGAGGATCTCCTCCGGCTCCGGCTCGTAGATGAAGTCTCCGCGCAGCGCCTCTTCGCGCGCCGTCGTCTCTTCCTCGCCCTCGAGCACGTGCTCGGGGATCGGCAGCAGGTCGGTCGTCGTGACTCTCTGGACAAGCGCCGACTCGAAACGGTTGTAGACGAGCACGACGCGGTCGACCTCCTCCGCGGTGTACATCTCCGCGAGTTTGTGCGCCACCGCCTGCGCATCAGCGTATGTCGGCTTGTCGACGAAACCCGCCCACTGGGCCGTGAGCTCGTACCGGCGGAAGCGCAGCGTCGAGGCACCCTTGCGTCCGATCACCGTCCACGCGATCTCGCGCCCGGCTGCGCGCTCCTCCCGCTCGAGCTCGAACGCTCGCCGGAGCACCTGTCCGTTGAACGGGCCCGCAAGACCGCGGTCTCCTGTGAGGACGAGAAGCGCGACACGCCTCACATCTCGCCGTTGCAGCAACGCGAGGTTGCGGAACGACGCTGCGGCGCGCGCAGTGCCGACCATCAGCTCCTGCATCCGGTCGGCGTACGGCCGCATCTCCTCGATCCGCAGCTGCGCGCGGCGCAGGCGTGCGCCGGCCACGAGCTCGAGCGCCTTCGTGATCTTGCGCGTGTTCTTGACCGACGTGATCCGCCGGCGGATGTCCTGCAGCGATGCCATTAGTGGCGGGCCACTAAACCAGGGCGCTTTCTTCCTGGATGTTGAAGCCGTTCTTGAACTTGTCGATCTCCGCGTTCAGCTTCTCGGCGAGGTCATCCGGCAGCTCGCCGGTCTCGCGGATCTGCTCGTAGATCGACTTCTCGCTGCGCAGGTGCTCACGCAGCTCGTCCTGGAACCGCTGCACCTGCGCCGCCGGGATCTCGTCGAGGAAGCCGTTGATGCCGGCATAGATCGCGACGACCTGCTCCTCGGTCGGCCACGGGCTGTACTGCGGCTGGTTGAGCGTTGCGACCATCCGCTCCCCGCGTGTCAGCGCCTGCTGGGTCGCCTTGTCGAGGTCGGAGCCGAACTGCGCGAACGCCTCCAGCTCCCGGTACTGCGCGAGGTCGAGGCGTAGCCGGCCGGCGACCTTCTTCATCGCCTTGGTCTGCGCCGACGAGCCCACGCGCGACACCGACGTGCCGACGTTGACCGCCGGGCGGACACCGGAGTAGAAGAGCTCGGCGTTCAGGAAGATCTGCCCATCCGTGATTGAGATGACGTTCGTCGGGATGTACGCCGCGAGGTCGCCCGCCTGCGTCTCGATCACCGGCAGCGCGGTGAGCGAGCCACCCTTGTGATCTTCGTTCATCTTCGCCGCGCGCTCGAGCAGCCGTGAGTGCAGGTAGAATACGTCGCCCGGATAGGCTTCACGGCCCGGCGGNNCCATCCACTTGATCGGCGCGGCCTCAGACGCCGCCGCGGAGACGATCGTCGTGTACTCCATTGCGCCTTCTTCGCGGAGCCGTTCGTACACCTGCTTGACCGTCGAGCCTTTCTGGCCGATTGCGACGTAGATGCNNGTTCGTCATCGAGTCGATCGACTTGATGCCAGTCTGCAGCGGCTCCTTCACCGGCTGGCGCTGGATCACGCCCGGCGCCTTGAACTCGAGCGGGCGGCGCTCGTCCGTCTCGATCGGCCCGCGCCCGTCGAGCGGATTGCCGAGCGGATCGACGACACGTCCGAGCAGAGCCTCGCCGACCGGCACGCTCGCGACGCTGCCCGTGCGGCGCACCGGCTCGCCCTCGTTCACCTTCTGCCACTCGCCGAAGAGAGCGGCTCCGACGTCGTCTTCTTCGAGGTTGAACGCAAGGCCGACGACACCGTGCTCGAGCTCGAGCATCTCCATCGCGACCGCGTTCTCGAGCCCGTAGATGCGGGCGATCCCGTCGCCGATCTGGAGCACGGTTCCGACCTCAGCGAGGTCGGTTTCGACGTCGTACTGCTCGATCCGCTCACGCAGGATCGACGTGATCTCTTCAGGGCGCAGCTTCAAGTCTCTCTCAGCTCCTTACGAGTGTCTGTCGCAGTCGTTCCAACCTGCCGCGCACGCTCGCGTCGACACGGTACGACCCGGCCTGCAGCACGATGCCGCCGACAAGGTCGGGGTCGACGCTGCGTGTGGCTTCAACCTTGCGTCCCGCCGCCTGCTCGATCTGCGCGACGATCGCGTGTGCTTCGTCATCCGTCAATTCCCGCGCGGTGGTGAGCGCGACGGTGAGGCGGCGCTCCTCGCGCGCCATCAGCCGTTCAAACTCGTGCGCAATCTCGTCCAGTTCGCCTGCGCGGCCCTTCTCCGCGATGAGCAGAAGGAAGTTCTTGAACAGCGGCTCGTCGTCGCCCGCGATCTCCGCAAGGATGTTCGCCTTCGCCGACGACTCGAGCTGCGGGTTGCGCAGGACGTTGCGCAGCTCGGGCGTCTGCTCGATCGCCACTGCGAAGTCGGAGAGCGCCTCGTGCACCTGCCCGAGCCGGCCTTTCTCCTTCGCCGCCGAGAACAGCGCCTCGGCGTAGATGCGCTGCGCCGCCGCTATTTCCGGTCCTCCAGGCGCGAGAAGTCGAGCGACCCGATCGCCTCCGTGATGAGCTCGCGGTCGCGAGTGCTGTCAAGCTTCTTGCCGACGACGATCGCCGTCGCCTCGAGGGTCAGGTTGGCGACCTCAGAGCGGATCTGCTCGAGCGCGCGCCCCGTCTCCGCGGCGATCTCACGACGCGTCTCCTCGACGCGCCGCTGCCGTTCGGTCTCCGTCTCTTCACGCATCCGCTGCTCCATCGACACGGCCGTGCGCCGGGCCTCGGCGAGGATCTGCTCGGCGTCGCTCCGCGCCTGGTTCATGAGCTCGCGGTGCTCCTCGAGCAGCTTGCGGGCCTCGTCGCGCGCATGCTCCGCCTCCTCGATCGAGCGGCGAATCTGCTCGCGCCGCTCGTCGAGCATCTTCTGGATCGGACCGAACGCGTACCGCTTCAGCACGAAGAACGTGATGAAGAAGAACACGAGCGTCCAGACCATCAGGCCTGGAACGATCCGGGTGAGCGGGCTGCTGGCTGCGAGCATCAGCCGGAAACGAGCACGAAGCCGAGGAACCCACCAACGAGCCCGTAGAACACGACGGCCTCGGTGAGTGCGAAGCCGAGCCACATGATTCCCTGCAGCTCGCCGCGCAGTTCCGGCTGCCGCGCAACCGACTGAATCATGGACGCGAACACCGTGCCGATGCCGATGCCGGCCCCCAGCGAGCCGAGGCCCATGCCGAGCCCGAATCCGAGAGCCTTTGCCGCCTTGACGACGTCTCCTGATGCGATGACGAGATGCACTCCGACTTCCTCCTTAATGCGCGGGCTCGATCGCCGAGCCGATGTAAATAGCGGTTAGGGCCGCGAAGATGAACGCCTGAATGGTCACGACGATCACGACTTCGAACAGATAGAAGGCGATGCCGATCACGAACGAGATCGGGACGACGATGTAGAAGGTGAGGCCGCCGAGAATAAAGATTAGTCCGATCGAGAC
Organism: Actinomycetota bacterium; assembly: GCA_003152275.1. Classification (GTDB taxonomy): domain Bacteria; phylum Actinomycetota; class Thermoleophilia; order Gaiellales; family Gaiellaceae; genus Palsa-739. The sequence continues at coordinate 18,223 of PLZU01000019.1, read as the reverse complement.
AAGGATCAGCATGTGCCCCGCGAGCATGTTTGCGTAGAGCCGGACGCTCAAGCTGACGACGCGGAACACGTGCGAGATGGTCTCGAGAAACGCCATCGGCACGACCATTGCCTTCGGCACGCCCGCCGGGATGAAGCTCTTCAGATACTTCAGGCCGTTCCAGCGGAAACCCTCGATATGCGTGAAGACGACGCTGAACAGGGCCAGAACGAGCGTCACCGACAGCTGCGAGGTCACCGCGTAGATCCCAAACGTCGGAATGTGGTGCCATTTCGGGCCGCCGACGAATGGCAGCGGGATGAAGCCGACGATGTTGAGCGTCCAGATGAAGAGGAAGAGCGACGCAACGTACGGGAACCACTGGCCGACAGCTTTCTGCGGCAGCCCCTGCTCGGCGATCTGGGTCTGCGTTATTTCATACACAGCCTCGCCGACTGTTTGGCGCGTACCCGGCAGCAGCGCGAGCCGACTTCGCATCGTGAAGATGCCGATCAAGATCGTGAGCAAAGCACCGATGGCGAGGTACAGAACCGCCTTGTTGATCGACATGTCGAGGGGGCCCAGGTGGATCGACACCCAGTTCTTCAGCTCGAACTCGTTGGCGGGGTTGAAGGCCTCAGCCAGAATGCCCATCGCGCCCGCCTTCCGCTGTGAAGTACTCGAGCAGCGAGATCCCGAGCGACAACGTGTACGCGAGTGCGTAGACGATCACCGCAGCGACCCCCAGATCCTTGTCGCCGACCGTGACGGCAAGGAGGACAACCATCACGCCGATGCCCCGGAAGGCCATAGCGAGCGCGACAGCGCCGGACTTCGCGAGGTGATCCGCGCCGCTCGGGATGCGCGCGAGCCAGACGCCGAGCGCCTCACCGGCGGCCCACAACACGGCGGCGAGGGCCCAGCCGCCGAGCGGGAAGCCGCCGACGAGGAAAACCGGCAGCGCAAGCACGACGACCCCGGCTCCTGCGAGCGCCGGTGCACGCCGGCCGGGAACGGGCCGCGGCGTCGTGAACACACCGGTTCTCATGAGAAGTACGCCTTGAAGCGGCGGTAGACGGCAAAGACGCCGGTCGGGATTCCGAGGCACACGCCGCCGAGGATCCCGTACCCGGTGTTGCCCGTCGCCCACCCTGCGAGCGCACCGACCGCACCGCACGCGCTGACGGTCCCGGCCAGAATTGCGCCCGCTTCGGCGGGGTGGAAAGACTGGCGGGAGGCGGCCTGCATCTGCCGGGCGAGAATACCAGAGGAGACCGGCGAGCTTGTGACACACCGATTGCTTGCGAGCATGCGGTTTCCGCCCTACTTCGTGTCGGTCCATAGGATAGCCGGATCGCCCGCCCCCGCGTCCTTCTCGTGCACGGTAGCGTCGTCAATGGCGACGCTACGTGGAACGCCCAGCGGCCCCTCGCAGAGCGCTTCGAGCTCGTCGTTCCGAACCGGCGCGGCTTCCCGCCGAACGGCGACGTCGACCACGTCGACTTCGAGGACGAGGCGGTGTGGCTCGAGCAGTTCGTCGAGGCGGGGACGCACCTCGTCGGACACTCGTATGGCGGCGTGATCGCGCTCTTCGCGGCGGCACGCTACGCCGACCGGCTGCGCTCGCTGACCGTGATCGAGCCACCCGCGTTCGGACTCGCACGCGGCAATCCGGCTGCCGATACCTTCGTCGAAGGCGGTATCGAGCTCTGGGAGCACGGCGCACGCGACTCCGATGGATTCCTTCGCGGCTTCATGCGCGCGGTGGGTTCGCCCGTGCCGCCCGGGGAGTTCTCGCCTGCTCTCCTGCAGGGCGCGCGCACGTTGCAGGTCGAGCGCTACCCGTGGGAGGCGCAGCCGCCGCTCGACGAGCTCGCGGCGACGCCGTTTCCGAAGCTCGTCGTCAGCGGCGGGCACAGCGCCGCCTTCGACGCCGTGTGTGACGTGCTCGTGGAGCGGTTGGACGCCGAGCGTGCGGTACTGCCCGGCGCAGGGCATTCCGTGCAGCGGCTCGGGGAGCCGTTCAACGAGCTACTGGCGGCGTTCGTCGAGCAGGCGGATTCTTAGCCGAGCAGTTCGCGCAGCTCAGCTGCGCCCTTGGGTATCACCCGTAGCGCACGATCGTTGGGGCGCCGGCGCACCCAACCCTGGTCGAGCGCAGCGTCGGCAAGCGCCGCTCCGAGCGCACCGGCGAGATGCGGCCGCCGCTCGCTCCAGTCGAGGCACGCCCGCGCGAAGACCCGCTTGTGCGCACGCGCGCCGGCGACGTCGACACCGAGGTCCACGAGGAACACCTCGCCATCGTCCGTCAGCTCGAACGACCCATCACGGATGTCGAGCACGTCGCGGGCGACCAACGCTTCCGTGACCGCGACTCCGAACCGGCCGGCGAGGTGGTCGTAACACGTCCGCGCCGCCCGTAGCGCCTCCGTCCGGCCCGCGGCGCGAAGCGAGTTCACCGGCGCCTCCGAACCGAGGCGAGACAGCGCTTCGAGCAGCTCGGCGACGTCGGCCGACGCGAGCCGGTAGCGGCGCTCACGCTCACGCGGTTCCACGACCAAGAGTCGGCCCTCGACGAGGCGCATCAGGTGTTCCGAAGCCGTGCTCGGCGCAACACCCGCACGCCGCGCGAGCTCGCCGGCCGGACGTGCCTCCCCGTCCATCAGCGCATCGAGCATCGCCGCCCGCGAAGGGTCGCCGAGGAGTGCTGCGACATCGGTCACAACGGGAGCATGACCCATGGAACATTCGGCGGGGGCCGAAGCGTTTCAAGGTGACGATGGACGCATGACCACCGACGCCGACGCCGTCACCGACGCCGATGCCCATCCCCATGATCTCGCCGCGCTTGGGGCTGCGCTTGTCACCGTCCTCTTCTGGGCATCGGCATTCGTCGGAATCCGCTCGGCCGGGAAGACCTTTACGCCCGGTGCGCTCTCCCTCGGCCGGCTACTCGTCGCGGCAGCGGTGCTGGGCGCCGTCATGCTGGTGCGCGGCGAGCAACTGCAGCGACGCGCTGACCTCCGCGCCATCGGACGCCCCTTGCTCCTGTGCGGACTGCTGTGGTTCGGCGCGTACAACGTCGCGTTGAACTCTGGCGAGCGGCGCGTCGACGCCGGCACCGCGGCGATGCTCGTCAACGTCGGGCCGGTTCTGACCGCGATCGTCGCCGGCTTCGTGCTTCGCGGAGGATTCCCGCGCGCACTCTTCACGGGTTGCGGAGTCGCCTTCGCGGGCGTCGTCGTGATCGCTGTGGCAAGCTACCTCGGCCTCTTCCCGACCCCGCCCTCGGCTTCATGACCTGGGCGTTCGCGCTCTCGCGTACCGACGCCGGCCGCCTCGCGGCGACGACGTATCTCGTCCCACCGATTTCGGTGCTGCTCGGTTGGCTGATCCTCAGCGAGACCCCGGCGTCGCTCGCGTATCTCGGTGGCGCGCTCTGTCTCGCTGGCGTTGGACTTACGCACTCTTGCGGAGCGGGTCGTCCGGGGTGCGGCGCCGCTGGTACGGGTTGCGCACCTTCACGATCTCGAGCACGTAGACGACGTAGATCGAGAACCCGACCCCAACGAGAGCGATCGCGCCCGCGCCGAGGGTCGGCCAGAGATGCCACACGCCGTGCGCCCGGAACGGGATGAACCGTGTCGCAAGCGCCGCCGCCGCAAGCGACAGGCACCACAGCCAGATCGTCACTGCAGCGCGTGGCTCCGAAAACCCGCGCCGAAGGAAGCGGTAATGCAGGTGCGCCTGGTCGGCCTCGAACACGCTTTCGCCGTGCTTCAGCCGGCGGGCGACGACGAACGTCGTGTCGACGATCGGCACAGCCAGGACGAGCAATGGGAAGAGCAGGGCGACGGTCGCCGCCGTTTTCAGGAGGCCCTGCACCGAGACCGTCGCGAGCACGAAGCCGAGCAAGAGCGCACCAGAGTCGCCCATGAAGATCCGAGCCGGATAGAAGTTGTGGCGGAGAAAACCGACGCACGCGCCGAAGACGATCGCCGAGAGGATCGCAGCGTCCGGCTTCGCGAGTGAGAGCGCGATCACGGCAAAGGTCAGTCCCGCGATCGCTGCGACGCCTGCGGCGAGGCCATCGAGGCCGTCGAGGAAGTTGACCATGTTCATGATCGCGACGATCCAGATGATCGTCAGCGGCACACCGACCGACGCCGGCAGCGCGTGGATGCCAAGGAACGGGAACGTGAAGCGGTCGACCCAGACGCCGAACCACGTCGGCACGGCAGCGGCGAGCACCTGACCGCCGAGCTTCTCGAACCAGCGCAGCCCGCGGAAGTCGTCTATCGCTCCGACGGTGACGGCGACGGCCGCGCCGAGCAGCAGGCCACGCGTATCGCGGCTGAACGGCAGGAAGGCGAGCGCCGGCACGAAGATGCCGAGAAAGAGCGCGAGCCCGCCAAGCCGCGGCACCGGCGAGCGGTTGAGCCTCCGTCCGCCCGGTGCGTCGACGACGCCGAGCAAGCGCGCCATCCCACCGACCGCGGGCGTCAAGAGAACGACGACAACGAATGCGACTAGCGCCCCCCAGACGACCGACAGATGGTCGCCGAGGACTTCGACAACGCTGTGTTGCGCCGTACCGAGCATCCGCTCCTACTTCGTGCCGTAGAGGCGGTCTCCGGCATCACCGAGGCCGGGGACGATGAAGCCGCGCTCGTTGAGGCCGCGGTCGACCGCAGCGCAGACGATGTGCACGTCCGGATGCTTCTCGTGGATGAAGTCGATCCCCGGCGGCGCCGCGACGATGCAGACGAGCGTCACCGTTTGCGCGCCCGCCTCCTTCACCTCGTCGATCGCCGCCGCGCTCGAATGGCCGGTGGCGAGCATCGGATCGAGCACGATCGCGTCGCGGTCGCGCAGATCGGTCGGCAGCTTCGAGTAGTACTGCACAGGCTGCAGCGTCTCCTCGTCGCGGTACATGCCGATGAAGCCGACGCGAGCGCTCGAGACGAGCGACAGCACGCCGTCGAGCATTCCCACGCCGGCGCGCAAAACCGGGCAGACGGCGACCTTCTTGCCGGTGAGGCGCTGCGCCGTCATCTTTTCGAGCGGCGTGTCGATCTCGAAATCCTCGGTCGGGAGATCCTTCGTCGCCTCGTAGGTCAACAGCAGCGTGATTTCGTTCGCGAGCTTTCGGAAGTGGACGGTCGGCGTGTCTTTTTCGCGCAGATAGCCGAGCTTGTGCTGCACGAGCGGGTGGGTGACGACGGTGAGGCGCTTCGATTCCACAGCGGTGCTCATGCGACGTACGTCGTGTACCCGCGGAACCCTGGATAGAGCGGCCGCTTGGCGCAAAGCGCGTCGACACGAGCAAGCAGCGCCTCGAGATCGGGCGAATCGGTGAGCGCCTCGCAGATGATCTGACCGGTTTCACGGAAGTCGTCCTCGTCGAAGCCGCGCATCGTCATCGCCGGCGTGCCGATGCGAACTCCGGACGCAACCGTCGGCGGACGCTCGTCGAACGGCACCGTGTTGCGGTTGACCGTGATGTTCACCTCGTGGAGACGCTCCTCCGCGGCCTTGCCCGTCCACTCCGAGTTGCGGAGGTCGACCTGCATCAGATGCGTGTCCGTGCCGCCGGTGACGAGCTCGAGGCCGCCCGCCAGCAGGGTCTCGGCGAGCGTGTCCGCATTCGCACGGATCTGCTGCTGGTACTCGCGGAACGCCGCCGACATCGCGATCTTGAAGCACGTGGCCTTCGCCGCGATCGTGTGCTCGAGCGGGCCGCCCTGCATGCCCGGGAAAACCGCGCGATCGACACTTACAGCATGCTGCTCGCGACAGAGGATGAACCCGGCGCGCGGCCCGGCCAGCGTCTTGTGCGTTGTCGACGTGACGAAGTCGCAGTGCTCGACGGGATTCGGATGCAGGCCGGCGGCGACAAGGCCCGCGAAGTGCGCCATGTCGCAGAGCAGGAGTGCGCCCACTTCGTCGGCAATCTCCCGGAATTTGTCCGTCTCGACCGTGCGCGGATAGGCGGAGCCGCCGCAGACGATCAGCTTCGGCTTGCACTCCTTCGCCTGCTGCAGCACCTCGTCGTAGTCGACCGTCATCGTCTCGCGCGACACGCCGTAACCCGCGATCGTGTAGAGCCGGCCGCTGAAGTTCACCTTCAGCCCGTGCGTCAGATGGCCGCCGTGGTCGAGGCGCAGCGACAGAATTGTGTCCCCAGGCTGTAGCGCGGCCATGTAGACCGCCATGTTCGTCGCCGCACCGGCGTGGGGCTGCACGTTTGCGTGCTCGGCGCCAAAGAGCTCCTTCGCACGGTCGATCGCGAGCTGCTCGATCTCGTCGACGACCTCGCAGCCGCCGTAGTAGCGCTTGCCCGGATACCCCTCCGCGTACTTGTTCGTCGGCACGGAGCCCACGGCCTCAAGGACGGAGGGCCAGGTGAAGTTTTCGGAAGCGATCAGCTCGATCTGGCCGCGCTGGCGCTCGAGCTCCTTGCCGAGGAGGCCTGCGATGTCCGGGTCGACGTCGTCGAGGCCTGCGGTGACGAGGTGATGAAAGGTCTGTTGCGTTACGGACACGTAACCGGTCTCCTCTCCCTTGGGAGAGGGATGGTAATGGCGGACGCGGCCGATAGCCTCTGAAGGACTGCGGCGAGACCGAGTTCGTGAAGGGGCGCTTCATCCGTGAGATTCCTCGTCGCAGCCACGCTCGCGCTCGGCTCGGCCGCCTTCGTTGGGGCCGCCTTCGCGGGGGCCGCCTTCGCCGGCCCGTCCTTGCGCGTCGGCGCCGTCGAGGATGCCGCGATCTGGAACGATCCGGCGGCCGAGATGGATCTCGCCAAGCTGGCGGGGTTCGACAGCATCCGGATGACCGCGCAGTGGACGGCGGGCCAGACCGTCCTGCCCCCTGGCCAGGTCTCGCGCCTCCAGCGGGCCGCGCTCTTCGCGTCGATGCGCGGGTTGAACCCGATCGTCTCGATCTACAACCCCGGCGGAAGCTCGGCGCCGAGCGATCCGGGGGCTCGTGCTCAGTTCGTCGAGTTCGCGAAGACGGTGGTGCAAACGCTGCCGTGGGTCACCACCTTCATCGTCGGGAACGAGCCGAACTCGAACGTGTACTGGCTGCCGCAGTTCGATGCGTCCGGCGGCGACGCAGCGGCGAAGTCGTACGAGCAGCTCCTCGCTGCGACCTATGACGGCATCAAGGCGGCGCGGCCGACCGCGACGGTGATCGGTGGCGCACTCGACCCGCGCGGCAGCGACGATCCAACGGGGGCACGCCAGTCGCATTCGCCAACGACCTTTATTCGCGATCTCGGGCTTGCGTATCGCGCGAGCGGCCGGACGGCACCGATCATGGACGTCTTCGACGAGCACGTGTACGCCGACACCTCAGCGCTGCCGCCGAGCATGCCGCACACGGGCACGACAATCGCCGAGGGTGACTACGGAAAGCTTGTCGCGCTCCTCGGCAAAGCCTTCGACGGGACGGCGCAACGCGGCTCGACGCTGCCGATCTTCTACGGCGAATACGGCGTCGAAACCGCAATCCCCGCCGACAAGGCGCATCTGTATACCGGCTCGGAGACCCAGAAGACCGTCGACGAGGCAACGCAAGCGCGCTACTACGCGGAGGCGTTCCGGCTCGCGCTCTGCCAGCCGAACGTGATCGGGATCATGGTCTTCCACGTCGTCGACGAAAGCGCGCTCGGCGCCTGGCAGTCCGGGCCCTTCTACGCGGACGGGACGCCAAAGTCGTCCATGCCCGCGATCCGCACGGCGGCACTCGCCGCACGCGACGGAAGCGCCGCGGCATGCCCCGACCGGACACCGCCGGCCGTAGTCATCTCAACGCCGAACGGCACGATCGCCGTCGCCGCCTCCGACGGCGTTGGCGTCGGCAAGGTGAGCCTCTTCGCCAATGGCCGGCTCGCGGGCGTGAAGTACGCGGCGCCGTACGCGTTCGCGTGGGCGCCACGGCAAAAGGGCCGCTACAAGCTCGAGGTGCGCGCCGCGGATGCGGCCGGGAACGTCGGCCGAAAGTCCATCACGGTCGCAGCTGCACACGCGCGCCGGGGCGAGGCGGCGACTCCGACGGGCTGGCTCTTCACGCGAGTGCGGCCGACACGCGGTCGATAGCGTCGGCCGCGGATGCAGCGCCCTCGCGGACGACGCGCGGTTCTGCACCGGTGAAGTCAATGATCGTCGACGGTGTCCCCGGAAGTTCGCCGGCATCGACGACCGCGGCGACCCGTTCGAGGATCTCGCGTGGAATGTCCTCGATGCGGCGCGGCTCCGGGCCACCGGGAAGGTTGGCGCTCGTCGCCACTACGCACCCAATGTGCGAGAGAATGCGATCCGCCGCGTCCGGCAACTCCGGTACGCGCACGCCGATCGTATAGGGGTTGTCACCGGTGACCCAGCGGTAGCGCCGCGCAGGGTTCGGGAGAATCAGCGTGTAGGGCCCCGGCAGCAGCACGCGGGCGATGACGCCGGCCCGGCCACGCAGCTCGGGCAGACACTCGAAGAGCATCTCGATGTCGGCGGCGAGCAGCGCCGACGGCTGCCGGAGATCGCGTCCCTTCAGCTTGTAGAGCTTCTCGCTCGGCGCCGCGCTGTATGCCGACGAACACAGGCCGTAGACCGTATCGGTCGGGAGGATCACAGGCTTGCCTGCGCGGATTGCTTCGGCGGCGTCGTTCATCGGCTTCCGTCGACCACGCGGGCCAGCCCGGCGAGGTCGGGAGTGATCGTAACCGCGCGGTATCCCGCTACCGAGAGCGCACCAGCCACATCGTCCGCTTGACCGTCGCCGACTTCGAGCACGAGGAAGTGCGTGCGCGCGATGCGCGCGATCCGCTCGTGGAAGCCCTCCCCAACGAGGGCGCGTGCGGGCTCGTGCTGAAGCTCCGGCTGAAGTCCCTCGAGCGTGTCGACGTACGGCGGGTTGGAGACAACGAGATCCCACCCCGCGGCGGCGCTCTCGAGCCCTCCTTCGCGCAGCTCGATGTCGAGGCCGAGCAGATCCGCGTTCTCGCCGGCGAGTGCGAGCGCGTCCGGCGAGATGTCGACGCCGACGACCTCCGCGTCGGGGCGCTCGTCTTTCAGTGCGAGCGCGATCGCCCCGGAGCCGACGCCGATGTCGAGCACGCGCGGCGAGGGAATGCCCGCGAGCAGCGCGAGTGCGCGCTCGACGACGATCTCCGTTTCCGGGCGCGGCACGAGCGCGCGCGCATCGGTCTTCAGGATCAGGCGACGGAAGCCCCACTCGCCCAGCACGTATGCGAGCGGCTCGCGCTGCTCGCGCCGAACGAGCAACGGCTCCAGCGAACCGTCGACCTCGCGGTCGAGGTCGGCGTACACCCCGCTGCGCGTCGTGCCGAGGACGTGTGCGAGCAGAAGCTCCGCGTCGACGCGCGGCGAGTCGACACCCGCGGCTGCGAGCCGCTCCACTGCCTTGGCGAGAGCCTCGCGCGCGTTCAATCGCCGAGTGCACGGCGGCGGTCGTCGGTCGTCAGCGCCGCAGTGAAATCGTCGAGCTCGCCCTGGAGAATCTTGTCGAGCTGGTGCGCCGTGAGCTTGATCCGGTGATCCGTGAGCCGGTTCTCGGGGAAGTTGTAGGTGCGGATCTTCGTCCCCCGCTCACCCGTTCCGATCTGGGAGCGGCGGGTCGCATCGAGCTCCGCGCGCTGTTCCGCCCGCTGGCGCTCGTACAGGCGCGCGCGCAAGACGCGCATCGCTTTCTCCTTGTTCTGGAGCTGCGATTTCTCGTCCTGCATCGAGACGACGACGCCGGTTGGCACATGCGTGATGCGCACCGCGGAGTCGGTCGTGTTCACCGACTGGCCACCGGGACCGGTCGAGCGGTACACGTCGATCTTCAGGTCGCTGGGATCGATGTCGACCTCGACCTCTTCGGCTTCCGGCATCACCGCAACGGTCGCAGAAGACGTGTGGATCCGGCCCTGCGACTCGGTCGCTGGCACGCGCTGGACTCGATGACCCCCGCCCTCCCACTTGAACACGGAGTACGCACCGTCGCCCTTGATCGCGAACGAGATCTGCTTGTACCCGCCGCCGTCGTTCGGGCTGGCCTCGAGCTCCTCCACTTTGAACCCGCGCCGTTCGGCGTACCGAGTGAGCATGCGATAAAGGTCGGCGGCCCAGAGCGCCGCCTCGTCGCCGCCTTCTCCGGAGCGGATCTCGAGGATCACATCCTTGTGATCGGCGGGGTCGCTCTGGACCATCGAGAGGCGCAACTCCTCCTCGAGTCGCGCCGTGCGCTCTTCGAGCTCCGGTACGAGCTCCTTCAGGTCAGCGTCGTCGCGCGCGGCGACGAGGTCCTCGCGCGCCGCTTTCCACTCCTGCGCGAGCTTGTACGGGCCCTCGAGCTCCTTCAGCTTGCGCCCGACCTCGGCAGCCTCGCGGTGGTCGTTGTAGACCGATGGATCCGACATGCGCGCCTGCACCTCGAGGTACTGGTGCCCGAGCTCGTCGATCAGGTTGTCGAAATCGGCGGCCATGCCGCCGGTCAGCGTAGCCGGGCGTCCAGCGTGATCTCGGGGACGGAGGCGAGCGCCTTCGAGACGGGACAGTTCTCCTTCGCGGTTTCCGCGGCCTGAACGAACGCAGCCTCCTCGACGCCGGGAACGCTGCCTTCGACGGTGAGCGCAATCTTCGTGATGCCCTCGCCCGGCTGGAACGTCACTGTCGCTGACGTCGCGAGCTCGTCGGGTGGGGTGCCGGCCTGCGCGAGCCCGTGCGAGAGCGCCATCGAGAAGCACGCAGCGTGCGCAGCCGCGATCAGCTCCTCGGGACTCGTCTTGCCCGCCGTCGCAGCCTCCGTGCGCGCGGCCCAGCTGACACCGAGTTCGCCGATCGCGCCACTCGTCGTCTTCGTGATCGTGCCGGCACCCTCCATGAGGCTGCCCTTCCAGGTCACATCGGCTCTGCGGTCGGTTGCCATGGTTACGCCATCACCTCCACTCGATTTTCGCTGGAGCGCATTCCCTCGAGACTCAACACCTCATGCAGCGCGCGGATGGAAACTTCGAGCTGTTCGAGCGTCGGCTCGCGCGTTGTCAGCCGCTGCAGCCACATGCCGGGCGCGAGCACCGTCATCAGCGCGCGGTTGTCCGCATGCTTACCGGCGAACCGAATCAGCTCATACGCGAGTCCCGCGATCAACGGCAGCAGCAGGATGCGCTCCGCGATCAGCCAGTACCAGTGCGGCCGGCCGAAGAAGGCGTAGACGAAGACGGCGAGCACCATGACCCAGAGGAGAAACGCCGTGCCGCAGCGCGGGTGGATGAGCGAGTAGCGCTGCACGACCTCCGGCTCGAGCTCCTCGCCGGCCTCGTAGGCGTTGATCGCCTTGTGCTCAGCCGCGTGGTACTGGAACACGCGGCGCAGGTCGGGCAGCAGCGAGATGAGCGACAGGTACGCGACGAAGATCGAGACGCGGATGAGCCCTTCGACGATGACGAACCAGCCGGTGCTCTTGATCGGCAGGAGCTCGGTGAGCAGACCAGGCGTCACCTTGAAGAGGATCACGGCAAACCCGATCGCGACCGCGAACGCGAAGATAAGCGCGCCGCGCGAGAGCTCGGTCGACACCTCGGCCGGGTCCTCGCCCTCCTTGGCCTCCACCTGCGCCGCATAGTTGGCGGAAATCGCAAGCGCGCGGAACCCGATCGCGAGCGACTCGCCGAGCGCCATCACCCCGCGCACGATCGGCAGGCGGAACACACGGTGCCGCGCCATCGCGGAGTCGATCGACTTCGAGACCTGCGCGATCTCGCCGCTCGGAGTGCGTACGGCGACGGCCCAGTTTCCGGGGCCGCGCATCATCACGCCCTCGAGGACGGCCTGCCCTCCTACCATCGATGCCATGGCCGACTAGCGGGAGCCGGATTCGCGCTTGGCGCGCTCGGCGCGCTCGAGGCGCTTCTGGAAGCGCTCCACCCGGCCGCCGGTGTCCACGAGCTTCTGCTTACCCGTGTAGAACGGGTGGCAGTTCGAGCAGATCTCGACGTGGAGCTCGGGCTTCGTCGACCGCGTCTGGAACGTGTTTCCGCAAGAGCACGTCACTGTCGAGAGGACGTACTCGGGATGGATGTCGGCCTTCATGAATCCAGAATAGCAGCGGCTTGTTTCGGAGCCACGTTGCCGCCCGAGACCACTGCGACGACCGTTTCCCCGGGCTCGACCCGCACCTTCCCGGAGAGCAGCGCGGCCGTCGAGGCGGCAGCGCCGAGCTCGCAGGCGAACTTCGTCCTCGCGTAGAGCCAGCGGAACGCTTCGGCAAGCTCGTCCTCGGAGACGAGCACGGACTCGACGCCGAGCTCCGAGCAGATCTCGATGCAGTGCTCACCCGCGAACGGCGCGTTGAGCGCGTCGGCGGCGCTCTTTGGTGTCACCGGAAGCGAGCGCCCGGCTTTGAGGCCCTCGTGCAGCGCCGGGGAGCTCTCCGGCTCGACGCCGATCACGCGCGCCGAAGGCAGTCGGGCCCGAACCGCTGTCGCGATCCCGCTCACGAGCCCGCCGCCACCGACCGGAACGACCACAACGTCGGGCCGCAGCTCCGCCTCGAGGATCTCGAGCGCCACCGTCCCCTGCCCGGCGATCACCGCAGCGTCGTTGAACGGATGAACGAGGGTGCGACCCGTCTGCGCGATCAACTCGTTGAGCCGCTCGAACGATTGGGTCGGGTCGGCTGCTTCCTGGTCGATCGCCGCGCCGTAGCCGCGCGTCGCCGCGACCTTCAGTGCGTCCGCGCCTTGCCACATCACGATCAGCGCGTCGAGCCCGGCTTCCCGCGCAGCCCACGCCAAGGCCTGCGCGTGGTTGCCCGCCGAGATCGAGATGACGCCACGGTTCCTTTCCTCGTCAGTGAGCTCGGCGATTCGGTTGAGCGCGCCGCGCACCTTGAACGAGCCCGTGCGCTGAAAGAGCTCCGCCTTCAAGTGTGCCTCGGCTCCGAGCCGGTCCGACAACGTCGCTGAGCGAAGCAAAGGCGTGCGGTGCACGCGCCCGGCGATCGTCCGCGCGGCGCGCTCGACATCGTCGATCGAGATCACGCGCGAGAGACTATGCGTGCGGCAGTGCCAAGCCGGATGGTGAACGTCGTGCGCAGACCCGGCTCGCTCTCGACCGAGACGGTGCCGCCCATCGCCTCGGTCAACTCCTTCACGATCGCGAGCCCGAGGCCCGTACCGACCGAGCGCTCGCGGCCGTACCGCTCGTGCAGGTAGAAGCGCTCGAACGCGCGCTCGCGATCGCCGGCCTCGAGACCGGGGCCCGTGTCCTCGACACGGAGCAGCCCGGGCGCCGTGACGACGCGCACCTCACCTCCCTGCGGCGTCAGGCGAAGAGCGTTCTCGACGAGATTCGACACGACCTGAAGCACGCGATCGGCGTCGGCAACGGCCGGCGCCGAGCCGTCGGAAACAGCACGCAGGCCGACACCGAAGGCGTCGGCCTGCGACTGGTAGCGGCGAACTGCGTCGTCGGCGACTTCGGCGAGATCGATCTCGCTCGGGTGCACGCTGAAGTCGGTGCGGTTCATCCGTGCGAGGTCGAGCAGGTCGTGGACGAGGCGCTCGAGCCGCGCAGTTTCTTGCGCGACCGTCGCCGCCGCCTCGCGCGGCTCGATCGCTCCGTCCTGCACCGCCTCCGTGTAGCCGCGGATCGCGGTCAGCGGCGTCTTCAGCTCGTGGCTGACCGAGAGCAGGAACGAGCGTTCCGCTTCTTGCGCCCTCGCCAGCTGTGAAGCGAGATCGTTGAACGCGGTCGCGAGCGTCGCGAGCTCTGCCGCGCCTTCGACCGGCACCGGATCGGGATGCTCGCCGCGCGCGAGACTACGGCTCGCCTCTGCAACGCGACGGACGGGGCGCGCGATGCGGCGTGCAAGCAGGAAGGCGACGATTGCGGCGAGCACCCCGCCGACGAGCGCTGCAAGCAGCAGGCTGTACACGTACGGAGTCCCGCGCGCGGTTGTGACGTCCTTCGCGCGCAGAAGGATGAACGGCTTCTTCGCGCCGGTGACGTGGCGGGCGGCGAAAAAGAAGTCTTTGCCGTTGATCGTCACCGACCCGTCGGCGGGCTTGCCGTGTTCCAGACGCGTGCGCGCGCTCGCCGGGAGGATCGACGCGTTGTCGGATGATTTCTCGTGCTGCTGTTTGAGATACGGCGCGAGCTGTTTGAAGTGCGGCGTCACGACGATGCCCGTGCCCTGGCTGCCGGCGATGAGGTCTGCCTGGTGTGAGACGTCGCCCAAGGCCCCGCGGTCGACGGCACGCCGAGTCAGGACGAGCCCAACTGCAACGGTCAGTCCGATGCAGATTACGACGACGAGGACAATCGCCTGGAAGAGCCTCGACCGAAGACTCGTCATGCTGCTTGGAGCTTGTATCCGGCGCCGCGTACGGTGCGGATCGACTCCGGGTCGCCGAGCTTGCGGCGCAACTGTGCGACATGCACGTCGACGGTTCGCGTCCCGCCCGGATACGTGATCCCCCAGACGAGGTCGAGCAACTTCTCGCGCGACAGCACGATCCCGGGATGCTCGAGGAAGCACGCGAGCAGGTCGAACTCTTTGCCCGTCAACTCCACCTCGTCGCCGACGACGGTGACGACGCGCGAGTCGCGGCGCAGCACGATGTCGCGCGCGGTCAGCACCTCGTCCTCGTTGCGGTTCTCGACGCGGCGAAGGATCGCCTTGATGCGCGCAGCGAGCTCGCGCGGCGAGAACGGCTTCGACACGTAGTCGTCGGCGCCGAGCTCGAGGCCGGCGACGCGGTCCGGTTCTTCGTCGCGTGCGGTCAGCATTACGATCGGGACCTTCGAGTGAGCGCGCATCTGCCTGCACACCTCGAAGCCGTCGATCCCCGGCAACCCGATGTCCAGCACGACGAGCCGGACTGGATGCCGTCGCAACTCTCCGACCGCGTCCTCGCCGGTGCGAACCCAGACGACGGTCCAGCCGTCTTGCTGCTCGAGGTAGGCCTTTACGAGACGGCCGATCGCATCCTCGTCTTCGACGAGGAGAAGAACGCCGCCGGTCGCCGCGCGTGCCATGTCCCTCTTATTTAGCCAGCAATGCCTTCTACCTGCACAAGCGTGGCCGGTTGGTCCGCCTGGCGGTAGAGGACAACCCGGAGCCGGCGCCGCAGCTGGGCCACGCTCGAAATGCGCGCTGGCCCTTGAACACGGGCGTTCGGGTCGATCTGGAGCGTGACGAGTGTCGCGTCTTTCTCCCGGAGTGTCACGTTCGTGCCGGAGATCGCGGTGATCACGCCGCGGTCGATCCGCCAGTCCTGTGTTCCGCTGGGCGAGGCGACGAGCACCTCAGCGCGGATCATGTTCCCCCCGAAGAACTGGTTGATGATCGCCTGCGGCAGCGCGAAGCCGCTCTGCGCCAGCCAGAAGAAGCTGTTGACCGCGACGAGCGCGGTGGCGAGATAGAGGAAGCGGCGGCGGCTCATGGTCATATCTTCGTCCCCTTCTTGTCGATCCGCGTAAGGCCTTCGTAAAAAGAAAGCCGGTAAAGCGGTGTCAGACACCGCTTTACCGGTGTCTGACACCAGGGAGAGTTACTTGGAGGCTGGCTCCCGGTCGCCGATGTGGTTCGCCGGGGTCGACTCGACGTCGCCGAGCGAAGCGCCCTTGGCGGCCCGGATGCGGACGACGATCTTGTCGCCGAGCACGAGCTTCGACGCATCGATCACGGTCGGCACCTTGCCCTGCCAGAGCAGGAAGATGGTGGTGTCGCCGAACGCGAACGTCTGATCATTCGAGTTGCCGATCAGCAGGCGCAGCGCGCGTGCATCGCCACCGGTGACGTGAACCGTGACGCTCGAGCCGCCGACCGATGTGAGCGTGCCGCGGAACAGGTACAGCGGCTTGTCAGGCTTGTTGATCGACGTGCCGTGGTCGCCGACGATGCCGGCCGACTGCTGCTCGATCGCAGCGAGATCGGCGTTGCGCGGGGCGCGCACATTCACCGTGACGTACTCGCCGACAGCGAGATCGCCGGCCTGGACGACGGTCGGAATGCCGTTCGCCCACTTGAGGAACTCGGTGGTCGAGCCGTACGCAAACGTCTGCGCGACCGACTGGCCGAGCATTGCGCGCAGCGCGGCCTTGTTGCCGCCCTGCACCGTGATCGGCACGCCACCGTTCGAAGGCGTGGCGGTGAGCTGGCCCTGGAACGTGAACCGGAAGTTCGCGGGCCCGTTGCCGGCCGTCGCGGCACCGGCGCAAAGAAGCGCTACCGCGAATGAGAGAAGAAATGTCCTGGTGCGCATGATCTGACCTCCGTGGCGGGAAAATCTGTCGAACAGACCATCGCCGCGTGCGGTCAGGCACCCGTACGGCGCACGTAAAACACCGGTAAATGCGAACGCGCGCTTACGTCTGTGTGTATTCGGGGCCGGAACCGCCCTCGGGCGGCGTCAACCGGCCGCCCTTCGCGGTGATGGCGCCGCATTGCACACAGTTGGACGGCGCAACGTTGACCGTCACCGTCCCGTCGCCGCCTTCCGTCCCGACCTCGTAGACCTGCGCCGGGCACATGTGCACCCACATTTCCGCGACATCGCGCGGCACGGTGCGTTCGACGCGGATGTGGTTCGGCTGATCGTCACGCGTCTTGTTGCCTGAAAGAAAAACCGAGGAGAGCTTGTCGAAGGTCAGTTTCCCGTCCGGCACGGGATAACTCGCGGCGCGCCCGCTACGGAGCAGCGGCTGTTCGGCGTCGGGCTCCGCGGACAGCTTGCCGAGGTCGAGCCGGCCTTTCGACATGGTCATCGCGCTCGCGAGCGCACCGCCGATAAAGAAGCCGCGCCCGAACACCTGGCGCATGTCGCGCACTTCGTGCAGGTCGGAATGAATGAAGCTGGCCTTGACCGCATCGTCGTAGGACGAAAGCGCGGTCGCCGGAGTCGCGCCACGCCGCAGTGCCGCAAACGCGGCCTCGGCGGCGAGCCGGCCGGACTCGATCGCGTAGTGGATTCCTTTCAAGCGTGGCACGTTGACCATGCCGACGCCGTCGCCGCATAGCAGCAGACCGGGCGCATGGAGGCGCTTCGGCAGCGAGTAGAAACCGCCGCTCGGAATCGTCTTCGCGCCCCACGCGACTCGCTCGCCGCCTTCGAGCAGCTTGCGGATCTTCGGGTGCGTCTTCAGCTCTTGCAGAATGTCGTGGGGCGACAGCTCGACGTCGCGGTAGTCGAGCCCGACGACCATGCCGATCGTGAGCATGTCATCGCCCATCGGGTAGATGAAGGACCCGCCGAACTCGCGATAGCGCGCACGCGTTCGCAGCGGCCAGCCCATCGTGTGCACGATCGAGCGCAACGGCTTCGGCACCTTCCACACTTCCTTCACGCCGAGCTCCCAGACCTGCGGTTCCTCGGAGCTCAAGCCAAAGCGATCGAGCGCGACCCCTGTGAGATGTCCCTGCGTGCCCTCCGCGAGCACCGTCACCTTCGCGACGAGATCCGCCCCCGGCTCGAAATTGCCCATCGGGTCGCCATCGCGTGAGCGGCCCTTGTCGCCGGTACGCACGCCGACGACGCGTCCGTGCGACAGAAGCAGCTTCTCGGCCGCCGTCTCCGGCAGGATCATCGCGCCGCCCTCTTCGGCCCGCTCGCCAAGCCAACGGCCGAGGTGCGACAGCGAGAAGATCCAGTTGCCGTGGTTGCGCATCGGCGGCGGCGGGGGAATGCGGAGCGCGTTGCCCTTCGTGAGAACGTACACCGTTTCGCTCGGCACCGGGCCGTACGACGGCAGATCCTCGATCCGGTAGCGATCCTTGAACAGGCGGCGGAACGCACGCGGGTTGATCACCGCGCCGGAGAGCAGGTGCGAGCCCGGCTGCTTGCCCTTCTCAACGACCGCGACCGGAACGTCGCCGAGCCGTTCCGCAACGTCGGGGTGCTCCTCGAGGAGCTGTCCCAGGCGGATCGCGCATGCGAGGCCCGCAGGCCCGGCGCCGACAATGAGGATGCCGACTTCGATGCGCTCATCAACCGGGTCGGTCGGCTCGGCGACGAACTCGCCCGCGGAGAAGGGCGGCGGAAAGTCGGAGGCGCGAGTCACGCGGACTTGTGCTGGTTCACGAGCTCGGTGAGCTTCGGAACGATCTCGTGCACGTCGCCGACGACGCCCAGGTCGCTGAACTCGAAGATCGGCGCGTTCGGATCCTTGTTGATCGCGACGATCACGTTCGAGCTCTGCATGCCCACCTTGTGCTGGATCGCACCCGAGATGCCGAG
>PLZU01000046.1 GCA_003152275.1 Actinomycetota bacterium | reverse complement strand
GCCGAAGCGCGAGCGCCAGCCGCGCACGCGCCCGTTCCCGCTTCCCGGCGCGACGATGCAGCCTCCTCCGGATCCCGCGAAAAGCTAGAAGCTTTTCGCGGGTTGAGTCGGAACTGCGCGCTGCCGAGAGCGCGGTCTCGGCAGCGCTCCGTGCTGTTTCGCTGCCGGCGTTCTGGACGGGTTGGCTGCCCCGGTCGCGCCGTGGTGGCTGCGCCATCCCGGCGCGACTGAGTTCGGCCTTCGCTAAGCCTTCGGCTTAGCTCCGTCCTAGAGTTCTGGTTGTGATCCCTTTGGCTGAGAGATTTTTGCGGCCGTCGGTCATGGGTGTCGTGAACGTCACGCCCGACTCCTTCTCCGACGGCGGCTTGCACTTCGATCCCGAATTGGCTGCTGCTGCGGCTCGGCGGATGGTGGAGGAGGGGGCGGCGATCGTCGATATCGGCGGCGAGTCGACTCGGCCCGGCTCGGGCGGCGTCGCGGTGGGCGAGGAGTTGCGCCGCGTCGTTCCCGTGCTCGAGGCGCTTCAGGGCGATGTGCCCGTGTCGATCGACACTGCGAAGGCGGAGGTGGCCCGCCGCGCGCTCGAGTTGGGCGCGGAGATGGTGAACGACGTGACGGCGTTCCGCTTCGATCCCGCGCTCGCCGAGGTGTGCGCTGCGCATGACGCGTACGTCTGTCTGATGCACATGCAGGGCGAGCCGCGCACGATGCAGCTCGATCCGCGCTACGACGACGTCGCGGCGGAGGTGGCCGCGTTCCTCGAGGAGCGCATGGCGTTCGCGGTCGCACACGGCGTGCGCGAGGAGCGCATCTGCCTCGACCCGGGCATCGGGTTCGGGAAGACTGTCGAGCACAACGTCGAGTTGCTTCGCCGTCTCGACGTGCTGCTCGCCCTCGGCAGGCCGGTGCTGATCGGTTTCTCGCGCAAGAGCTCGCTCGGCAAGCTCGCAGGCGACCCGCAGGCTACGACCGGCCCGCTCGGCGCGAGCGTTGCGGCCGCGGTGGCCGCGTACGAGCGCGGCGCGACGATCCTGCGCGTGCACGACGTGCGCGAGCACGTCGACGCGCTCGCCGTCGCGCGGGCGCTCGCATGAGCATCACGGTGGAACTGCGCGGCCTGCGGCTCTTCGGCCGTCATGGTGTCCACGCGCACGAGAAGGAGAACGGACAGGACTTCCTCTTCGATGTCGACTTGGAGGTCGGCGAGCGAGGCGTCTCAGACCGGCTCGAGGATGCCGTCGACTACCGCGACGTCGCGCGCGCGGTCGAAGAAGTCTCGGATGCCCGTTCCTACGATCTGCTCGAGGCGCTTGCGGCCGCGGTCGCGGACGAGCTGCTGCGCCGCTTCGCTCCCGAACGTGTGGTCGTGCGCGTCGTGAAGCCCGCAGTGAAGCCCGGCGGCCTCGACGGCACAGCCGGCGTCAGCGTTTCGCGGCCTTGACGCTCAAGACGTAGCTTGCGTCGGTGCTGCGGCCGGTCAGCAGGACCTCGACGTAGGCGACGAACCCCTTCTTGGTCGCCCGGATGCTCTGCCCCTTCAGATCGCGCCGGCGGGCGGCGATCCCCTCGTTCACGGAGACGGTTTGTGGCCCCCAGATGCGGGCCGCTGCACGGCCGCCGGACGAGACCGTCGCGCGCACGATCTGGTGCGGCGGCACCCAGATCCGGTACACGTCGCGCGGATCTTCCGACGCGTTGAGTGTCGCGGCGATACGGGTGGAAGGCTTCGTCGTCGTGGTCAGCGGCGGCTCGCCGAGCTGGAAGAGCTGGCCGGGCTTCACCTCTCGGATGTCGTCGTTCGGCTCGCCGGGATCCGTCGGAGGAGCGGGTGCGGCGAGTGCCCCCGGAATGTTCACGATCCCCCAGCCGCTCGCGTTGTCGAATCCGGGCGGCCCGATGTCGCGCGCGCCCTCGCGCAGTACGCCGGCGATCTGCGACACAGTCAGCGTTGGACGCAGCGTCCAGACCCACGCCGCCGCGGCGCTGACGATCGGCGCGGAGAAGCTCGTGCCATCCCCGCTCTGGTAGCCGCTCGGGTTGCGGGTAAGTGGGACGTCTCCGATCATGTCCATGCCCGGAGCGGCGATGTCGTTTGTGGGAGAGATGTTCGAGAAAGAGGTCACCGCGTCGTTCTCGTCGGTCGCCGCAACGGTGAAGACGTGTGGCCACGCCGCCGGGTACTCCGTCGGGTTGCCCTCTTGAGCGAAGTTGCCCGCCGCCGCGACGACGAGGCAGCCGTTGTGCACTGCGTCGAGGATGGCGTCCAGCATCAACGGGTCAGGCGTCGCGGTCCCGAAGCTGAGGTTGATCACGCCGGGGCAATGCTGCGACGCCGTCTCGATGCCGGTGATCGCTGCGAGATCGAGGATTTGCCCGGTCGGGCTCGCATCGAAGACCTGCAGCGCCGCAGTCGGATAGACGCCCACCATGTCGACGCCGTTCTCCGGCGCAGCCGCGATCGAGGCGACCATCGTCCCGTGGTACTCGTCGGGGCCGAACGTCGTCTGGTCGTTCAGGAACGTCGTCGCGGGGCGGCTCGAGAAATCCGGGTGCGTCGGATCGACGCCGCTGTCAATGATCGTGATCGGCACGCCGGCGGGCGGTGCGGCGGCAGGAACGGCGCCGACGTCCGCGAGCCACCATTCCTGAGGCTCGAGCGGATCGGTTGCGCCGCGCAGGACTGCGGCGGTTGCGGTGCCGCCCAGACAGAGCGCGAGCAGGGAGACAGCGAGGAGACGGCGACCCACGACTCGGGCCAGGGTAGCTCCGTGAGCTACGCTCGCGGCCGTGCCCCGGGCGTATGTTGGGCTCGGCTCCAACCTCGGCGACCGCGAGTCGACCATCCGCTCCGCGGTGGCGGAGCTCAGCGCTGCGGAGGGGGTCGAGGTCGTCGCCGTCTCCGCGCTCGTCGACACGGAGCCCGTCGGCTACCTGGATCAGCCGCGCTTCCTGAACGGGGTCGCCGCCCTCGAGACCGGGCGGTCGGCGAGGGCGCTCCTCGACCTGCTCCTGTCCGTGGAGGCCCGTTTCGGCCGCGACCGGGCCGCCGTGCCGGCCCAGGGGCCGAGGACGCTCGACCTCGACCTCCTTCTCTACGGCGACGCGGAAATCGACGAGCCGGGGCTCCGAATCCCGCACCCGCGGCTCCACGAGCGGGCCTTCGTTCTGGGCCCTTTGGCCGAGCTCGAGCCGGGCCTCGAGGTGCCCGGGAAGGGCTCGATTCAGACCCTCCTCGGGGGGCTACACTGAGCCTCGCATGGCCCACCTCGACGACCTGGACGAATACGAGGCCGAGCTCGAGCTCCGGCTGAAGCGCGAGTACCAGGCTGTCTTCGGGCTCTTCCGCTACTGCGTGCTCACCCCGGACGCGACGTACCTCTGCAACAAGCTCGAGCGCACGTATGCGCCGCAGCCGGCGTACCCGTTCATCCGGCTGAAGCTCGAAGACGTCTGGGTCTGGGACAAGAACCGCCCGACGCGCATCATCCCGCGCGCCGAGATCCTCGTCACGACGGGCGACGTCACGATCGAGGAGCTTCGCGGCGAGGGTGATGAGCCGGCGCTGACGCCGGAAGCGCTCGCGGAGCGGCTCGGCGGCGACGTCTCGCCGCGCGACGAAGACTTCTAGAAAAGCGGGGTCAGACCCCGCTTGTGCATAAGGTCCCGCCATGCTCCTGGCAGTCGACGTCGGCAACACGCAGACGGTGTTCGGGCTGTACGACGGGCGCGAGCCCGGCGAGCGCTGGCGCATCGCCACCGAGGCGGAGCGCACCGGGGACGAGCTCGGCGCCCTGCTTGCCGATTTCTTTGACTTCGGCCGTCTCGACGGGATTGCTCTCTCTTCGACTGTTCCGCGGCTGATCCGCGAGTACGAGCACCTGGCGGAGCGCTGGGCGAAGGTGCCGCTGCTCGTGATCGGGCCCGGCGTGAAGACCGGGATCCGGGTCCAGTACGACGCGCCGCACGAGATCGGGCCGGACCGGATCGTGAACGCGGTCGCGGCGAAGGAGCGCTACGGCGCGCCGGCGATCGTCGTCGACTTCGGTACGTCAACCAACTTCGACGTCGTCTCGCCCGAGGGCGACTACGTGGGTGGCGTGCTCGCGCCGGGAATCGAAATCTCGATGGACGCGCTCTTCGCGCGCGCGGCCCGGCTCGTGAAGGTCGACTTCGTCGAGCCGCCCGCGCCGATCGGAAAATCGACCGCTACGGCGCTTCAGTCCGGCCTCGTCTACGGGTTCGCGGGCCAGGTGGACGGGATCGTCGACGCGATCCGTGGCGAGCTTGGCGTGGACGCAATTGCGATTGGCACGGGCGGGCTCGTTGACCTGATCGCGCCCCACTCGCGCACGATCTCGAAGGTCGATCCGTTCTTGACGCTGGACGGATTGCGGATCGTCTGGGACCGTCAGCCGCCGCCGTAGAGCGAGATCGGCATCCCCTCGAGGAGGATCTCGTCTCCGGGGACATCCGCTTCGAGCTCCGCAAGCAGGTCGGCAGCCCCGGGCGCCGCAGCAAGCAAGTGCGTGACGACCTCTTCGGTCGAGTCGAGCTGCACAAGCTCGTTCTTGAACGGCTTCGGGAAACGGCCGTGGCCGAGATACCAGCCGTAGAACTTCTTCAGGAAGCTCGACCCGCGGCGCTCGCCGAGCTCGCGCACCGTCTCGCGGATGAAATGGATCAGCTCGGCGGCGACCTCTTCACGCGACGGCTGCTCTGTTTCGCCGAAGACGATCTCGCGTAGCGCCCACGGATTGCCCTGCGCGCCGCGCCCGACCATGACCGCGCTCGCGCCGGTTGCAGCGAGCACCGCTTCGGCCCTCGCGCGCGATGTGACGTCGCCGGAAGCGATCACCGGTACATCGACGAGCTCGACGAGCTCAGCGGTGAGCGTGTGATCGGCATAGCCGGTGTACATCTGCTTCGCCGAGCGGGGGTGCAGCGTCAGCGTGGCGGCGCCGGCAGCGACGAGCCGCGGCCCGAGCTCGAGGCAGGCGCGCGAACCGTCCTCGACGCCGCGCCGCATCTTCACGGACAGCGGCACGGAGACGGCATTCGCGACCGCTTCGGCGATCCGGCAGGCGAGGTCCGGGTGCTCGAGCAGATGCGCGCCGGCTCCGGTCTTCGTCACCTTGCGCACCGGGCAGCCGAAGTTCATGTCGACGATGTCCGCCCCCGCGGCTTCGACCATGCGCGCGGCCTCGGCCATCGCGGCCGGCTCGGAGCCGAAGATCTGGATCGCGAGCGGATGCTCGTCGGAGGAGACCCGCAGATAGCCGAGCGTCCGCTCGTTGCGGTGCTCGATGCCGGCGCAGGAGACCATCTCGGAGCACACGAGCCCGGCCCCGTGGCGGCGGCCCTGGCGGCGAAACGCCTGGACGCTGACCCCGGCCATCGGAGCGAGGACGACGCGAGTCGGGATCTCGACATCGCGGATCCACCAGGACTCCTGGAGTGAGGCCTGCATAAGCGGAAAATGGTACCCGGCGCCCCGTTGACGTTCATCCGAGCGTGGAGGTACCATGCGCCCCCGCCGGACGGCCGGAAATGGAGCCGCCGGCCGTTTTCGCGCATGGCTCAGGAGGACCGCAGCCTTGAAGGAAGTCATTCTCACCCCCGACGGGTTCAAGAAGCTCCAGGAAGAGATCGAGTTCCTCTCGATCGACAAGCGGCGTGAAATCGCGGACCGCATCCGCGAAGCGCGCGAGTTCGGCGACATCGCCGAGAACGCCGAGTACGACTCGGCGAAGAACGAGCAGGCGCACCTCGAAGCGCGCATCGCGTTGCTCGAGGAGCGGCTGAAGAGCGCGCGCGTCGTCACAAAAAAGGAGATCAAGACCGGCGAGGTGTCGGTCGGCACGAAAGTGCGCCTGCGCGACGTCAAGGCAGGAAAGACGGTCGAGTACCACATCGTCGGCTCGGCGGAAGCCGATCCTTCGGAGAACAAACTGTCGAACGAGTCGCCGGTCGGGAAGGCGATCATGGGCAAGAAGAAGGGCGAGACGGTCGAGGTCGCCGCACCGCGCGGCAAGCTCAAGTTCAAGATCATGGACATCAAGGCGGCCTAGAGAAGCACCTGATCGTCACTAGACTCGCGCACCATGGCCGCGCCGAAGCGTTTCCCCGACCGCGACGAGATCGCGGGCGTTCGCGCCGAGGCGGAGCTGCTCGAGAACGGGGCGAGCTCCGAGACGAAGCGCCGCCTCGCGGGTCGCGTGATGGCGCGCCGCGACATGGGCAAGCTCGTCTTCCTCGACCTCGTCGACCGGAGCGGGCGGATCCAGTTGCTCTGCCCGGTCGAACGCACGGGTGAGCTCGACGTCCATCTCGGCGACATCGTCGGGGTGACCGGCTCCCCTGCGAAGTCGCGCCGCGGCGAGCCGTCGCTCCAGGTCGACTCGCTCGAAGTGCTCGCGCGCATCCATACGCCGCTCCCCGACACGTTCCACGGTCTCACGGACGTCGAGCAGCGCTACAGGAAGCGTTACCTCGACCTGCTGATGAACGAGGACTCGCGAGAGGTTGCGCTCATCCGCTCGCGCATCGTCGCGACGATCCGCCGCATCCTCGACGACTGGGGCTTCGTCGAGGTGGAGACGCCAATCCTTCAGCCTCGGTACGGCGGCGCCTTTGCCGAACCGTTCGTCACGCACTGGAACTCGCTGGACGCGGATTACTACCTGCGCATCGCGACCGAGCTGTATCTGAAGCGCCTGATCGTCGGCGGCCTCGAGAAGGTGTACGAGATCGGCAAGGACTTCCGCAACGAGGGCGTTACGTTCAAGCACACGAACGAGTTCACGATGCTCGAGTGGTACGAGGCGTACGCGGACTACAACGACACGATGGCCCGCATCGAGCAACTCGTCTCGCGTACCGCGCAGGAGGTGCTCGGGACGACCAAAGTCTCCTTCAAAGGCGAGGAGATCGACTTCGCCGCACCGTGGCGCCGCGTGAAGTTCGTCGATGCGCTCGCCGAGCAAGGCCTGTGGAGCCGCGATGAGCAGGAGTTGCGCAAGCTGCTCGAGGCGCGCAGCGTCGACGTGTCGCAAGATCCGACCTGGTCGAAGCTGATCGACCACGCGCACTCGGCGTTCGTCGAGCCGTCGCTCGTTCAGCCGACCATCCTCTACGACTATCCGATCGAGTTGTCACCGTTCGCGCGCACGACCGACGACGATCCGACGATCGTCGAGCGGTTCGAGTACTTCGCCGGCGGCATCGAGCTCGGCAACGCGTTCTCCGAGATCAACGATTCAGAGGAGCAGGCGGAGCGATTCTCGCTCCAGCAGGCCGAGCGCGAAGCCGGAGATGTGGAGGCGGAGGCGGGTGATCCCGACTACGTCGAGGCGCTCTCCTACGGGATGCCGCCGACGGGTGGGATCGGCCTCGGCATCGACCGCCTCGCGATGCTCTTCACGGGGCGGGAGACGATCCGCGACGTCGTCCTCTTCCCGCCGCTTCGCCAGCGGGACTAGAGGCTTGATGTGACATGAAGTATCCACCGGCCGCGAACGCGGCCGGCTTCAGGGGTCTTAGCGCGTGCCGGAATCCGCGCTAGCGGATTCCGGCACTAGCGTTCAACAAGGACGGGCTCGGCACGCACGTGCCGGATGACGTCCTCGAGGATGCCGTCGAGTCCGACCGTGGGCTCCCAGCCGACGGCGCCCGAGATCTTGTCGATCGACGGCTGGCGATGGAGCATGTCCTCGATCCCCTGGCCGTAGACCTCGTCGTAGGGAACGCCGACGATCTTCGACTGTGAGCCCGTGCGCTCGAGCACGCGCTGTGCGAGCTCGTTGATCGTCACGCGCTCGGTCGAGCCGACGTTGAAGATCTCGCCGGACACGTCGGCTGCATCCATCAAGCCGGTCAGTGCGCGGATCGTGTCCTGCACGTGGCAGAAGCAGCGCGTCTGGGTGCCGTCGCCGTGGATCTCGAGCGGGCGGCCCGAGAGTGCCGCCGAGACGAAACGGGGAACGACCATTCCGTACTGCCCGCTCTGCCTCGGGCCGACTGTGTTGAACAAGCGCACGATGACGCAGTCGAGTCCGCGCTCCTGGTGGTACGCGAGCGCGAGAAACTCGTCGAGCGCCTTCGACTCGGCATACGCCCACCGTCTCGACGTCGTCGGTCCGTACATTCGCCTGCCGTCTTCGACGAGCGGCTCGGGCTCGCGCCGGTCCCCGTAGACCTCGGAGGTCGACGCGACGAGGACGCGCTTGCCGAATTCGTTGCAGTAGTCGAGGACGGTCTCTGTCCCCTGGATGTTCGTGATGAGGGTGCGGACCGGCTCTTCGACGATCAGTCGCACACCGACTGCCGCCGCGAGGTGAAAAACGACGTCGCAGCGATGGACGAGCTCGTTCACGACCGATGACTTCAGCACCGAGTCCACGATCAGATGGAAGTCGCGGCGCGCACGCAGATGGGCGACATTGCGCTCGGACCCGGTCGAGAGGTCGTCGAGCACGAAGACCTCCCAGTTGTCGGCGAGCAGACGCTCGGCGAGGTGCGAGCCGATGAAACCCGCCCCGCCTGTGATCAGTGCGCTCTTCTGGGCAGTCACCGAGCACGATCCTAGTGGCAGTCTGTTACGAGCGTGTGCGGCTTGGGGCGGGGGAAAGACCCCGGTTCGCGGCGAATACGCTGGAATCATGCGTTCGCGCCTCGCACCCTGGCTGGTTGTCCTGACGCTTACGGCGGCCGGCGCCGCGGCCGCTGCCGGCTACGGGCTGACGGCGCCGAAGCGCTATCGCGCGACGGCCCAGTTGCTCGTCGCGCCGGTGTCGCCCGACGACTCGACCTTCGCGGGCATCGGCGTCCTGCGCGACACCGGCGGCAAGCGCACCGCCGCGGCTGACGTCGCGGCGCTCCTGCGGACCCCGCAGATCGCCGACGCAGTCGCCGCGCAACTCGCGCTGAAACGCTCGCGCGCGTCGCTTCTGCGTGCGTTGAACGCGCACGTGGTCGACTCGAGCGACGTTGTGGCCGTCACCGCGGAGGACACCTCCGCAGAAGGCGCCGCCCAGCTCGCCAACACCTTTGCCAATGCCCTGATTACGCAGCGGAGCGCGACGTTCCAGAGCGAACTGGCCGCGGCGATCCGCCGTGACGAGCAGTTGCTCGCCGACATCCCGCCTGCGCGGCGCCGAGGCGGCGACGGCGACGCGATCGCCCAGCGACTGACGACGCTGCGCGGCCTCCAGGGCCAGCAGGACCCCACCCTTGCGCTCGCTTCACAGGCGGCAGCGCCCACCTCGGCAGCGTGGCCTTCGCTCCCCAAGTTGGTCGGGATCGGAGCTGGAATCGGTGCGGTGGTTGGCGTGCTCCTCGCACTCATGGCGCTCGTCGTTCGCGGCGACCGTCGCGTCGGGATGGGGAAGTACGATCGCCCTGTGTCCGATCGGGCCCTCGAGAAGCTCGTCGACCAGCTCGAGGCGCGGCTCACCGCGCGAGAATCCGCGCTCGCCGCACGCGAGCGTGACCTCCGGGCGGCGCTCGACGAGCTTCGAGCTGCTCAGGCGGAGCCGGCCCCCCAAGCCGAACCGGCCCCAGTCGACGACTCGGATCTCACGCGTAGGGAGCAGGAGCTCGGCGAGCGGATCGCGGCGGTAACGGCGCGCGAGGTCGAGCTTGCGCGGCGGGCCGCCGGCCTCGCGCGGCGCGAGCAGGAGCTCGACGCACGGCCCGAGCCGGAACCGGAGCCGGAGCCCGAGCCGGAGCCGGAGCCGGAGCCGGAGCCGGAGCCGGAGCCGGAACCCGAACCGGAGCCGGAACCCGAACCGGAGCCGGAGCCGGAAACGCCGCCGGTGGCGGTCGAGGCCAGCCGGAACGGCTCCTACAACCTCCTCACCCTCGAGCGCCTCGCCGGAGAGCGCGCCGGGGAGTTTCCGGACCGGGTCGAGGAGTGGACGTCCTATCTGTTCTTTCTCCGCGACTACGCATCCCCGGACGGCTCGGTCCCCGCCCGCTTCGACGCGCTTATCTCCGAGACGTTCGCCGAGCTCGTGTTCTAGGCGCTCGTCTTTAACGATAAATCTGCCGATAATCGGTGGCATGTACGACTCGGCGGCAACTCGGTGGCGACGGGACCCTCGGCTACGATGGTCGAACGTTCGGCCTGCGGACGGTCAGCGAGACCGACCGCAGCCGGTCAACTGAGAGGGGAGTCGAGGGACTTTGTTCGAGCGTTTCACTGAACGGGCTCGCCAGGTCGTCGTCCTCGCGCAGGACGAGGCGCGGGCGCTCAAGCACAACTACATCGGCACCGAGCACATCCTGCTCGGACTGCTCCGCGAGGAAGAGGGTCTCGCGGCGCGGGTGCTCGAGTCCCTCGACATCACGGTCGAAGAGGTGCGCGCCCAGGTCGCGCGCATCGTCGGCCAGGGTGACGAAGTCACGACCGGACAGATCCCGTTCACGCCGCGCGCAAAGAAGGTGCTGGAGCTCGCGCTGCGGGAAGCGCTTTCCCTCGGTCACAACTACATCGGCACCGAGCACATCCTGCTCGGCCTCGTTCGCGAGAACGAGGGGGTCGCGGCGCGCATCCTGCTCGACTTCGACGCAGACGCCGAAAAGATTCGCAACGAGATCATCCGCATGCTCTCCGGCCCGGGTCGCCGCCAGGGAGGCAGCGGCGCCGGTCCCGCGGGTGAGAAATCGAAGAGTTCGAAGCTCCTCGATCAGTTCGGCCGCAACCTGACGAAAATGTCGACGGAGGGCAAGCTCGACCCGGTCGTCGGACGTCAGACGGAGATCGAGCGGCTGATGCAGATCCTGTCGCGCCGCACGAAGAACAACCCCGTGCTGATCGGCGAGCCNNCGCGGTGAGTTCGAGGAGCGCCTGAAGAAGGTCATGAAGGAGATCATGCAGCGGGGCGACATCATCCTGTTCATCGACGAGTTGCACAATCTCGTCGGTGCAGGCGCTGCAGAGGGCGCGATCGATGCTGCCTCGATCCTGAAGCCGGCGCTCGCGCGCGGCGAGCTGCAGACGATCG
>PLZU01000035.1 GCA_003152275.1 Actinomycetota bacterium | reverse complement strand
TCCTAGTACGAGAGGACCGGAATGGACGAACCTCTGGTGTTCCAGTTGTCACGCCAGTGGCAGTGCTGGTTAGCTACGTTCGGAACGGATAACCGCTGAAAGCATCTAAGCGGGAAGCCCACCTCGAGATGAGAGCTCCCATCCCCTAGAGGGAGTAAGGGCGGTCGGAGACTACGACCTTGATAGGCGGACGGTGCAAGCGCAGCAATGCGTTCAGCCGAGCCGTACTAATTGCCCGAGGTCTTGATTTGAACACCGAAAATGTAGGGTCGCTATGGAGTTTTGAGGGTGCGGCGTTCTGCGCGCTCTTGACAGTTCGGCGGTCATACCGGCGGGGAAACACCTCTTCCCATTCCGAACAGAGAAGTTAAGCTCGCCAGGGCCGATGGTACTCGGAGGGCAACCTCCCGGGAGAGTAGGTCGCCGCCGATTATTTTCACGAGAGCCGCCCGCAAGGGCGGCTCTTTTCATGCCGGCAGCGTCAGGCTCTCGAGGTCGCGCGGGTAGTACGTCAGCCATTCGACGCCGTCGGCCGTCACCGCAACGGTGTCCGAGTGCCGGAAGCCGCCGAGCGCCGGGGCGTAGAGGCCCGGCTCCACGGTGAACACCATCCCCGGCTCGATCACCGTCTCGTCGCCGCGGTCGAGGAACGGTCCCTCGTGGTAGCGCAGCCCGATCGCGTGCCCGACGTGATGGCGCCAGTTGTCGGAGAGACCGTGCTCTTCGTAGTACGCACGCACGACACGGTCGACCTCGGCGCACGGGGCGCCCGGCCGGATCGACGCGATCGCGAGATCCTGGAGCGCGACCATGTGGTCGAACAGCCGCTTCTGTTCGTCGCTCGGAGGCCCGATCACCATCGTCCGCTCGAGCTCGGAGTGGTAGCCCCACACCGGCGCGGTCGCGCCGGTCACCAGGACGTCCCCGGCCTGGAAGACGATGTTGTTCGGCAGGGCGTGAGGGATCGCGGCGTTGCGGCCGATCTGGCCGCGGTAGCCGGCGACCGCGCCGTCGAACCACTGGCTCTGCGCGCGGTAGATAGGCCCGATCGCATCGAGCATCGCGTACGTCGCCTCGGTCGACGCGCGATTCTCGACCTCGGTCTCGGACACGCCCGGCCGCGTATATCGCTGCAGGAGCGTGTGCGCAAGGTTTGCCCACTTGCAGCTCTCGCGCAGCAGCGCGAGTTCCCCTTCGCTCTTGATCGCCATCTGGTCCTCGACGAGATCCGCGACCGGTGCCGGAGGAGAGCCGAGTTCGCCGAGCGAAGGCCCGCGATACCCGAACACCCACGGGTAGCCGTCGTGATCCGCACCGAGGCGCTCGCGCACGCCGAGCGAACCGAGCAGCTCGACGAGGGACTCCATCGGGTGCCGCTCGCCGGGGTACTCGTCGTAGTGCGCGACCTCCGAGACGGCGGCGTTCGCCTGCGCGTGCTCGACCTCGAGCCGCGGCACGAGCATCCCGCCGCGCCCGTCCGTCGCGAGTGCGAACGCGATCGGGCGCTCCGTCGGGATGAAGGAGAAGCCGGTGTAGTACGAGATGTAGTGCGTGTCGAAGAGCACGCAGCCGGAGAGGCCGCGCTCTGCAAGCCGCGCAGCGAGCGCCTCGCGCCGCGCTGCGAACTCCTCGGCCGCGATCCTCATGCCGCCGCGCTGCGAAGCTTGTCTCGCCACTCCGGGTCGAGTGCGCGCAGCCGGCGCACACGGTCCTCGATCGGCGGGTGTGTGACGAAGAGTGCCGCGAGACCTTCCTCCAGGAACGGGTTGAACGTCCAGAGCGGCTCCGTCGCAGGACTCGCCTTGAACTCCACGAGCTCGGCCGCCTGCTCGAGTCGCACGAGTGCATCAGCGAGCCCGTGCGGCGACTCGCAGAGCTCGGCCGCGCGCCAGTCGGCCTCGAACTCCCGTTTCGGTGAAAGCAGCAGATGCACGCACGCCGCCGCGATCGGTCCGAGCACGAAGAGGAGCGCGCGCTCGAGCCAGCCGCCGATCCGGCTCAGCTCGATCAGCGACGTGGACAGCACGACGACCGCTGTCTGCAGTGCGACGTCGCGGTGCTTTACATGGGCGAGCTCGTGCGCGATCACGCCTTCGAGCTCGGCAGGCGGACACGCGGACAGGACACCGGAGCTGAGCGCGAGCGCCGAGTACGCCGGTCCGCGACCGGTCGCGAGCGCGAGCGGCATGCCGTCGGGAATGAGATAGAGGCGCGGCTTGACGACGCCCGCCCGCGCCGCGAGCCGCTCGACCGTCGAATGCAGTAGCGGCGCCTCCGCGATCGGGATCTCCCGTGCGCGCACCATCCCGAGCACGACGCGATCGAAGCTCCAGTACGCGCCGACGGCGATCAGCAACCCGCAAAAGACGAAGATGGACAGAAGCCGCACGCCGTCGAACATCCAGCCGACAAACGCGAGCGCACCGCACACCCCGACCAGCAGAATCCACGCCTTGACGACGTTGCGCGCTGCGGCGAAGCGGGGCATTACGTGTCGTCCGAGTCGGGCCCGCCGCTGTTCGAGCCGTCGTCGTCGAGCAGCCCCCGTGGCGGCCAGTCCTCGTTTGCCTGCGCATCGCAGCGGCTGGAGCAGTGCAACGACGCAATGTTCTGGAGCGGCACGAGGATGTGCCCGTTCAGCTCGATGTGGGCCACCTCGTCGACATAGCAATACGCAGTGAGGACGCCCTCCTGGTATTCGCCGCCGAAGAGTGCGACCTCGACCTGCTCGCCTTTGTACTTGCCTGTGTAGTCCTCCACCGGCCCACGGTCAGTCTATCGGCCGGAACCTACCGTCCTCGTGGGCCACGACCCAAACGGCGCAGTTCTCGATCACCGGCGGGGCGAAGCCCGAGACGAAAGCCTGGAGGCGCCGCAGCGAGCCGCCGTGCGTCACGACCACGATTCGCTCGCCGGGGTGGCGCTCGACGATCCGCTGCACGGCGCGGAGCGTCCGCTCGCGGTGGTCTTCGCTCGTCTCCCCTTCGTAGGCGATGTGGAGCCGCTCGTCCGAGGTGAGCCCTTCCCAGTTTCCCCAGTTCTTCTCGCGTAAGTCGGGATCGAGCGCGACGGCGAGCCCGAGCTTCTCGCCGAGGATCTCCGCGGTTTCCCGCGCGCGGGAAAGATCGCTCGCATAGAGAGCGTCGATCGACTCGCCCGCGAGCCGGTCGGCGAGGGTCCGCGCCTGCCGGCGCCCGTACTCGTTCAGCGGCCGGTCGGTGTGGCCTTGCAGCTTCCCCTCGGCGTTCCAGTCGGTCTCGCCGTGGCGAACGAGCAGCAGCGTGGTCATCTCCGATTAGGGTAGTGACCGGGTGGATCTTGGACTGCGGGACAGCGTGTGCGTCGTCACCGGCTCGACCGGCGGCATCGGACTCGAAACGGCGAAGCTGCTCGCCGCGGAAGGCGCGCGCGTCGTCACCACGGGACGGAGCGGCACGGCGCCCGGCGTCGGGGAGGCGCTGCACGTGAAGGCGGATCTCGCCACTGTGGGAGAGCCGGCGCGGGTCATCAATGAGGCCGAAGCGCAGCTCGGCGGCGTCGACGTGCTTGTGAACAACGTCGGCGTCGCTTACCAGCGCACGTTCGAGGAGGTCACCGACGAGCAGTGGGACGAGCTTTGGCAGCTCAACGTGATGAGCTACGTGCGCGCGATCCGCGCAGTGCTGCCGGGGATGAGGGAGCGCGGCGCCGGCGTGATCGTCAACGTCTCCTCGACCGCCGGCAAGCGCCCGTCGGCGTCCATGCCCGACTACTCCGTGACGAAAGCGGCGGTGCTGTCCTTGTCGCGGCTCATCGCTGATGTGTACGCGAAGGAGGGCATCCGCTGCAACGCGGTTACGCCCGGGCCGACCGCGACAGAGGCGTGGCTCGGCAAAGGTGGACTCGCCGACCAACAGGCCGCGCGCAGCGGCAAGTCGCGCGACGACGTGCTCGCGTCGGTTGGCGCTGGTCGCCCCCTCGGTCGCCTCGCGGAGCCGGTGGAGATAGCCTCCGTTGTCGCGTTTCTCTGTTCGCCGCGCTCGAGCTACGTGACCGGAGCTGCCTGGAGCGCCGACGGGGGAACCGTCCCGATCATCATCTAGGCTGAATCGTTATGCCGGAACTGGCCGGTCGGGTTGCTGACGCCTTCGAGAGCCTCGTGCGCGAGCACGAGGAGCGTTGGCTGTCGCCCCTTGCCGTCCGCTCGTACGAGAGCCGCGGGCGCGCGCATGTGGAGGACGAGTGCCGCCTGCGCGCGCCGTTCCAGCGCGACCGTGACCGCATCGCCCACTCGAAGGCGTTCCGCCGGCTTTGCCACAAAACCCAGGTTTTCGTCGATCCGGAAGGCGATCACTTTCGCACTCGGCTCACGCACACGCTTGAGACGACCGGGATCGCCCGCGGCGCCGCCCGGGCTCTCCGGCTGAACGAGGACCTCGTCGAGGCGATCGGGCTTGGCCACGATCTCGGCCACCCTCCCTTCGGCCACGCGGGCGAGCAGGCGCTCGACGAGCTGCTGCGCGAGCGTGGCGGTGACGGCTTCCGCCACAACGAACATTCGCTGCGCGTCGTCGAGACCCTCGAGCGCGACGGGCGCGGCCTCAACCTCACTCATGAGGTGCGCGACGGGATCCTCAAGCACACCGGCCCCGACGAGCCGGAGACACTCGAGGGGAAGATCGTTCGCATCGTCGACCGGGTCGCGTACATCAACCACGACATCGACGACGCGATCCGTGCGGGGATGCTCTCCGTCGGCGATCTGCCGCACGATGAGATCGCCGTCCTCGGCGACACCGGCTCGCGACGCATCGACACGCTCGTGCACGACCTCGTCGAGACGTCTGCACAAGCAGGTGACATCGCGCAAAGCGACGAGATCGGCGGCGCGATGCTGTCGCTCCGCTCGTTCATGTTCGAGCGCGTGTATCTAGGCCCGCATTCGGCGGAGGAGCACGCGCGCATCAGGACGACAATTCGCCGCATCTTCGAGCATCTCGTCGACCGCGGCGACGACCTCCAGCAGGCGACCGACTATCTCGCGGGCATGACCGACCGCTTCGCACTCACGTACTCGGCCGAGCTCGATTGATGTCGCGCATCAAGGACAGCTCGATCGAGGCGGTCAAGTCGGCCACGGAGATCCTCCCGCTTGTCGAGGACTACGTGCGCCTACGGAAGGCCGGCGGGACGTACAAGGGACTTTGCCCCTTCCATCAAGAGAACACGCCGAGCTTCACGGTTACGCCTGCACGCGGTACGTTCAAGTGCTTCGGCTGTAACGAAGGCGGCGATGCGATCGCGTTCGTCGAGAAAATGGAGCAGGTGGATTTCGTCGGCGCGATCGAGGCGCTCGCGCAGCGGTTCGGCGTGCAGATCGAGTACGAGGAGATCTCGCCGGAAGCCGAGCAGGCGCGTCGCCGGAAGGAACGGCTCACGCAGTTGATGGAACGCGCGACCTCGTTCTACGAGCGCGTGCTGTGGGACAGCGACCAGGGTGCGTTTGCACGGGAGTACCTCGCCTCGCGCGGACTCGGGGACGAGGTGTGCCGGCAGTTCCGGCTCGGCTACGCGCCGGGTGGGCCGACGCTGACGCGACGGGCGATCCAGGAGGGCTACACGCAGGAGGACCTGCTCGCAGGCGGGCTCGTCAATCGCCGCGGCAACGACTACTTCACGCGGCGCCTCGTCTTCCCGCTCGCCGACGCAAGGGGCGCGGTGCGCGGCTTCCAGGCGCGCAAGCTCTACGACGACGATCCGCTGCCGCCGAAGTACGTGAACTCGCC
Organism: Actinomycetota bacterium; assembly: GCA_003152275.1. GTDB lineage: Bacteria > Actinomycetota > Thermoleophilia > Gaiellales > Gaiellaceae > Palsa-739. Next base: position 7,209 of record PLZU01000035.1, on the reverse strand, counting down.
GGAAAGCGACCTCTTCAAGAAGGGCGACCTGCTGTACGGGCTCGACACCGCGCGGCAGCCGATCGCGAAACAGGACCGCGCGGTCGTGGTGGAGGGAAACACCGACGTGCTCGCGCTTCGGCAAGCCGGCTTCGAGCCGGTCGTCGCCTCGATGGGCACCGCACTGACCGAGCGGCAGCTCCGCGAGCTGAACCGCCTGACGAAGCGGCTCTTCCTTTGCTTCGACTCCGATGCCGCGGGACAGGAGGCGACGCTGCGCGGGATGGAGCTCGCGGTCAAGCTCGGATTCACCATTCGCATCGTGTTGCTGCCCGCAGGTACCGATCCAGCCGACGATCCGGCGACCTTCGAACAACGACTCCAAACGCCGGTCAGCTATCCGGTACATCAGGTGCGGCTGCTCAATGAGCGAGCTATCGACAAGAACGCCGCGTCCGCCGCGATCCAGGCGTTTCTCAATTCGCTCCACGATTCGCCGGAGCACCTCGATGCACGCCGCCTCGCGGCCGATCTCCTCGACCTCCCACCCGAGACTCAAGCTGCGTTTGCGCCGCAGCGCGCACGCTCGAGCGCAGCTTCGGTGATCTCGCCACGGTTACTCGGCGCCGGCGATCGGCTCGAGCGCAGCGCGCTCGCCGGCGTCGCTGCGCACCCGAAGCTCACCCGCTACCTCGAGGAGCTCGGCCCCGAGCACTTCGACAGCGAGCTACACAAGCGCGCTCGCGCGCACCTGCTCGGGCAAGAGGCCGCGGACAGCGAGCTCACCACGCTGCTCGCCGAGATCTACGCCCTCAGCGAGACCGACGACATCACCGAGGAGACTGCGGAGCAGATGCTGCTCCGCCTGCGCGAGCGACGCCTCCAGCGACAGCTCTCCGACGCGCAGTCCGACCACTTCCTGGAGCTCCAGCAACGGCTTGCGGAAGTCCGGACCGCGATCCGCGAGTTCGCCTAGGTGGCTTTGGCCGCGGCTACAATCTGCAGTCCGATCCCCGGTAGCTCAATTGGCAGAGCATCCGGCTGTTAACCGGAGGGTTGTTGGTTCGAGTCCAACCCGGGGAGCTACGGGAAAGGCCCGCACAGTCGGGCCTTTCGTTTGCACGGGAGGCGGCGTGCACAGCGATCTGTGGATCGGAGCTGCCGCAATGATTGCGTACGCTCACCGCCGCGTGACTGATACCGAGAGGACCGATATCGACAACGGCAGCAGCGAGCCGGCACGCGCGAGAGTGATAGCGCTGTACCTCCCTCAGTTTCACCCGATTCCCGAGAATGACGAGTGGTGGGGGAGTGGGTTCACGGAGTGGACGAACGTTGCCAAGGCTCGGCCTCTGTACCGCGGTCATAAGCAGCCGAATCTGCCCGGAGAGCTTGGTTTCTACGACCTGCGACTGCCCGAAGCCCGTGCTGCGCAAGCCGCGTTGGCACGAGCTCACGGAATCGAGGCTTTCTGCTATTGGCACTACTGGTTCGCAGGTGAACGGCTGTTGGAACGGCCCTTCGCGGAAGTCCTCTGCAGCGGCGAGCCCGACTTCCCGTTTTGTCTCGCTTGGGCCAATCAAAGTTGGACTGGCATCTGGCATGGCGCTCCGCACCGCATGCTGAAGGAGCAGACGTACCCAGGTTTAGCGGACTACACGGCACATTTTTTTTCGGTGTTACCGGCCTTTCAAGATCCCCGTTACGTTCAGATCGATGGGCAGCCGTTGTTCGGCGTTTATCGACCCACAGAGCTTCCGGATCCGACCGAGTTCACAGAAACGTGGCGTGCGCTGGCGAAAGAGGCAGGGTTGCCAGGTCTGTACCTCGTCGGTTTTATCGACGATCAGACGTGGCGGCCCGCCGACGCGGGCTTCGATGCAGCGGCACTGCTTTCAACCCCATCTCGCGGTATACGGCGGGGTCTCCTCGACAAGGTCGGTAAGCGAGTGAAGCGAATTGCGCTTACCGCGCCATCGACCGCATTGACACTTCGCGGGCGACCCCGCGTCTACGACTACGCCGAAGTTCAGCCGGCGATCGTGTTCGGATCATCGCTTCGCGACGATCAATATCCATGTGTCCTTCCGAACTGGGACAACACGCCGCGATCAGATCGCGACGGCTCCGTATTGCATGCTCCCACGCCAGAACTGTTCCGGCGGCATGTAGCCCTTGCCGTTGATCTCCTACGGGACCGCCCAATTCAGAGGCGGCTGCTGTTCATCAAGTCCTGGAACGAGTGGGCCGAGGGGAACTATCTCGAGCCCGATCGTCGTTTTGGTCGTGGTTGGCTCGAGGCCGTCGCGGCCGAGGTGCTGGGGCGCGACGCGTCACTTGCCACGACGTACGACGAGAGTGGTTGACGCGATCCTTGGCACATCTGTTGTCGGCGGTGTTCCCCTATGCTCCGCCCCCTGAAGTTGGTTCGAGTCCAACCCGGGGAGCTCTTTGACTGACCGTTTCCAAGATCTGACGCGGCGCCTGGCCGAGATTCACGATGTGGAAAAATCCGCGGGCGTCCTCTCCTGGGACGAGGAGACGAAGATGCCTCCGAGCGGCGCCGAGGCGCGCGCCGAGCAGCGCGCGACGCTGAACCGCATCGCGCACGAGCGCAACGTCTCGCCCGACCTCGGCGAGCTGCTCGAGGAGCTGCGCCCGTTCGAGGAGGAGCACGACTTCGAGTCGTTCGAAGCGAGTCTGATCCGTGTCGCTCGCCGCGACTATGAGAAGGCGGTCCGTGTTCCTCCGGAGCTCCGCGCCGAGATGACGCGCGCGGGCTCGCAGGCGTACCAGGGGTGGCTGCGCGCGCGCGAGGCCGAGGACTACGGAGTCATGCTGCCGCACCTCGAGCGCAACCTCGAGCTGCGCCGGCAGTATGTTGCCTGTTTCGAGCCGGCGGGCGACCCGTACGACGTCGTCCTCGACGACTACGAGCCGGGGATGAAGACCCACGAGGTCGTGACGATCTTCGACGCGTTGAAAGCCGCGCTCCTGCCGTGGCTGCACGCGGTCGGAGACGCCGATCCGATCGACGACTCGTGTCTACGCGGCCACTTCCCGCGTACCGCGCAGCGTCGCTTCTCGCTCGGGATGCTGGAGCAGTGGGGAATGGACCGTGCTGCGTGGCGGCTGGACCGCACCGTGCATCCGTTTGCGACGTCGTTCGCGCCGACGGACATCCGACTCACAACGAACTTCCATGAGGATTCGTTGCACGGAATCCTCTCCTGCCTGCACGAGTTCGGGCACGGGATCTACGAGCGCCAGGTCGACCCGCGGTACACGCGCTCGCCGCTCGCACAGGGCGTGTCATCCGCGTTCCACGAGTCGCAGAGCCGCATGTGGGAGAACCTCGTCGGCCGCAGAATCTCCACCTGGCGGTTCTTCTATCCGAAGCTGCAAGTGGAATTCCCGGAGCAGTTCGGCGACGTCTCGCTCGAGACGTTCCATCGCTCGCTGAACAAGGTGCAGCCGTCGTTCCGGCGGGTTGACGCCGATGAAGTGACCTACTGCCTGCACATCATCCTCCGGTTCGAGCTCGAGCGAGCGATGCTCTCCGGCGAGCTCTCACTCAAGGACCTCCCCGATGCGTTCAACGCGAAGATGCGCGAGTACCTCGGCCTGCAGCCGCCGGACGTCGTCGTTGGCGTGTTGCAGGACGTCCACTGGTCGGACATGACGATGGGGTACTTCCCGACCTATGCGCTCGGGAACGTTGTCTCCGTGCAGCTGTGGGAACGCGCGGAAGCAGACCTCGGCGACCTGGACGACCAGTTCGAGCGCGGCGAGTTCGGCTCTCTGCGCGAGTGGCTCCGCGAGAACGTCCACCGGCACGGGCGTGCGTTCACGCCCCAGGAGCTCTTGCAGCGCGTGACCGGCTCTTCCATGGATCCCGCGCCGTATCTGCACTACCTCGAGCGGAAGCTCGGGGAGCTGTTCGGCGCCAAGGTCGCATGACCGCCCGCGACCGCTTGCGCGAGCGGCGGGAACGGCATCGAGAGCGTCATGCCGTCGTCCGGATGCTCGTCGTGCTCGGCGGCTTCGCCGCGCTCCTCGGCGGGCTTGCGCTGCTCGTGCTCCCCGGGCCCGGCATTCCGCTCGTCATCGTGGGCCTCGGCCTGCTCGCGCTCGAGTTCAGGTGGGCCGAGGCTACGCTCGCGCGGGCGCTCCGGCATGCGAGGCGGGTGCAGCCGCAGAAGCGGTGGCAGCGGATCGCGGGCGGCATCGGTGCCGTCGTGGCGGCGGTGGGGACGGCCGTGGGGTTCGCCGTCTGGGGCGTGCCCGGGTTCTAGGCAGCGTCCTAGTGGTCGTGGCAGTTGCAGACGGGCTGGCCGAGCGCCCGGCGCTCAAACAGGCGGCCGCAGCGGGCACACGTGGGCGGTAGCACGCGAGCCTTCACGAGCAATGCGCGCATCAGCGTGGCCCAGAGGAACGCGTAGGCGATCAGGAATGGGGCGCTCATGCCTCGTACTATCGGCCGCGAGGCCCGATCGGTTTACCCCTCCTTCGCTAAGATCGGTCCCGTGAGCTGGCTGTACATCGCCCTGCTCGCGCTCGCGGTCGCGGTCGTCGCCGGGGCAGAATGGCCGCGGCTCGGAGCCGGGCTCGAGACCCGTGTCGGCGTCGAGGCGCGGCGTCGGCGCGACCGTGCCAAGCGCAAGGCTTCGCTGCACGTCGTGGAGCCGACCTCGGACGCAGACGACTTTGCCGCGAGCGTCGAGCGCGACCTCGCGAACCTCCCTACGACCGAGGACGAGTACCGCCGCTAGCGGATGACGACGGTTGTTGAGAACGTTCGGGTGTTCGGGAGGATCGGCCCGACGTTCTCCATGTTCTTCGCTTCCTGGTAGTCGGAGACGACGAGCTTCAGCCGGTGCGTGCCCGGCGAGAGGGCGGTCGAACGCACGCTCAGAATCCCTCGCTTGAAGGCGAACTGGGGGCGTGAGGCGTCGACGTTGAGCACGATCGATGTCGGGTCGACCCCGGATCCGAGGTCGGAGATCGCCACGCGGATCGGATTGCCACGGCGCACAGCCCGCGTGAGCAGGTGGACGGCGGGAGGTGTGACGTCGTTCATCCAGACCCGGAACGTGAACTTGCCGGGCTTCGCGCCGGCTGGAGTGTCGAAGACGACGTCGTAGGCGCCGGGCGCCGGCATGATCGCCCCGACGACCGGCTCGACCTCGCCGAATTGCTGGTACGGGTTGTCGTTGACCGGGAGCGCGGTGAAGCCCGTGAGGCGGTTCTCGTCGCCGGCGACGACGAGGCGGGGTGACACGCTGACGCGCTTGGCATGCGTGAGCACGACGGCGCCGAGGTTCGCCACTTGCTTCTTCAGCGTTACTTGGAAGACCTGCTCCGGCCCAGAGAGATTCAGGAGCACGCCGGTTTTGCAGTTGCACGCAAGACCGCCTTCGGGATAGCGGTAGCTCGAGACGAGCGATTTCTTGCCGGCGGTGCTGCCGCTGTACACGCCCGGGTGCGTGATCGTGACGTGCGGCTCGGTCCCGAGCTTTGGCACCTCGACGTGGAGCCAGTACGGCACCCGCCGCACGTCCGTGCCACGGCTCAATTGCACGAAGCCGACCGTATCGCCTTCAGCCGCGTCGGCTGCGACGTTGAGCGTGACACTGAGCGTGCTTCCCGCCGTGGCGACCGGCGCGGACAGCGAGAGGTTGACTCCGCTGGGCGCCGTCTGCGGCACGATCGTCGCGGTCCAGGGGGTGGACCCGCCGCCCGCGTCGGTCAGCGCCAGCGGCTGTGCGCTCGTCGTGCCGCGCTTGACGAGACCGAAGGAGATGCCGGTGGGGTCCGTGAAGATCAGTGGGTTGTCGGCGCGCGCGACGTTGATCCGGCCGCCCCCTTCGCGCAGCGCTGAGACCTCGGCGGTCGAGCCGGCCGGGTGCACCGGATCGCCCGTCGACTCGAGCGCCGACTTGATCTGCTCGACCGTCCACGCGGGATGCCGTTCCTTCAACAGCGCGGCTGCACCTGCGACGTGCGGCGCCGCCATGCTCGTGCCGCTCCAATCGTGATCCGACCACTGGTTCCGCGGGAGTGAGGAGAGGATGTCGACACCCGGAGCCGTGACGTCCGGCTTCATCTGCAGCGATGTCGGCGTCGGCCCACTCGACGAGAACCCGGCGATCACGTCGGCCGGCCCGTTGTCGCCTTCCGTCGACGCTGCGACCGTGATTGCGTCCGGCGCCGTCCCGGGCGAGCCGACTGAGCCTTTGCCCGCGTCACCGAACTCGTTACCGGCGGCGATCACCGACACGACGCCGGCGTTGGCGGCGTTGTCGATCGCCGCCACGACGATGTCGCGCGACGGCTCGATCTCGGGCTCTCCGAGCGAGAGGTTGATCACGTTCATCCCGTCCGCGACGGCGGCCTCGATCGCCGCGGCGATCTCGGCGGCGTTCCCGTCGAGGCCGAACTCAGGGGTGGGGGTGGTGAGAACCTTGTAGTTGCCGAGGTAGGCGCCCGGGGCGACCCCACTGAGGCTGAGTGACCCGTCGGGGACCGCGTGGTCGCCCGCAGCGATCCCCGCGACGTGCGTGCCGTGGAAGGAGTACTGAGGGTCATACGGTGTGCCTGCGTACTTCCACACCGCTCCGGGGGCCGGAAAAGCCCGTGCCACGATCACCTTCGGCGTGGTGTACGCCGTCTGGCCCTTCGGGAACCCGGGCGGGTAGCTGAAGCCGGCCGGGTTGAAGTACGTGTGTGCCTGGTCGATCCCGTCGTCGAGGACCGCGATCTTCATCCCCTGCCCGGAGTTCGCGAGCGTGGGCCCCCAGAGCACATCGGCGCCGATCGACCTCGTACCCCGGTGCGCGAGCGAGTGGTACGTGACGTTCGGCCAGACCTCGGCGACGCCCGCGATGTGTGCCAGCAGGCCGACGTCCCCCTTCGGTACGAGCACCGCAAAGCCGTTGACGACGATCCGGTAGCGCCAGGTGATGCGCGCCGATGGAATCGCCGCGAGGACGTTTCGGCTCGCTCGGGCCTGCGCCGCTGCGAGCTCGCGGCCGTAGTTTTCATGGCGCGCAGAGGCGAGCTCGCGGCCGAACGCCGCGAGGGGAGGCGCCTTCATCGTGACGACGACCTCGGTCATCGCGAGCGGAACCGCGCCGCGCCCGTCCGCCGACGATCCGACGATCAGGGCCGCGGCCGCAAGAATGAGGAAGGCGACCCGTCTCAGAATGCGGATGAGAGGACTTGAACCTC
>PLZU01000026.1 GCA_003152275.1 Actinomycetota bacterium | reverse complement strand
TGGGCGCGCGGGAGATCGCTGAGCGCGTTGGGCTGCACGTGAACACCGTGCGCGTGCACCTGACCGCGCTCGTCGACGCAGGCTTGGTCGAGAGCGAGACGCTGCCGCGGCAGGGGCGCGGTCGCCCGCGAGTCGCGTATCGCGCCAGCGCCGCCGCGCACGAGGAGGGTGGCCGCCGCTATCGGCTGCTGGCTGAGATCCTGACCGCGCTGGTTGCGCGCCTCGGCCCGGGGACGAGCGAGCAGTTGGAGGAGATCGGCGAGGCCTGGGGCCACTACCTGGTCGAGACGCCACCGCCGTTTGCTTCGCTCTCTGACGATGAGGCGCTCACGCGCTTGGTCGAGTTGCTGGCCGAGGTCGGCTTCCAACCGCAGCTCGATTCAGGCGCCCGCGGGAGGCGGATACTGATGCGTCCGTGCCCGTTCCTCGAGCTCGCGCGCTCTCACCAGGACGTTATCTGCCCGATCCACCTCGGGCTGATGCGCGGCGCGCTCGCCGAACTGGGCGCGAAGATGCGGGCGACGAAGCTCGAGCCGTTCGTGCAGCCCGACCTGTGCGTCGCCCGCCTCGTCGGCGAACGTGCCCGCTAGGGGCTTGAAGGACAGATCCGCTCGTGCTCGCCACTCGCCAGCCAGGGTGGACGTCGCCTGGCTGCTGTTGCAGAAGCTGCGGCTGGCGATGATCGATCAGGCCGGACCGCGACCCAGGGCTACCGGTCGTGCCAGCTGTTCGCACACAGCCAACTTCCTCGTGCAACGCGAACAGTATGAGGTCTGCGCCACGAGGGCATGGCCAGTCGTTCCTGGCCTCCTTCTTTTCATATATTATAACCAGTGTATAACAGGTAAAAAGGCAATGGAGGAGGTGCGCTCGTGACCTATGTGATCGGCGAGCCGTGCATCGATATCAAGGATCGGTCGTGCGTGGATGTGTGCCCAGTTGACTGCATCCATGAGGTCGGCCGGATGTATGTCATCGACCCGGAGGAGTGCATCGACTGTGGCGCATGTGAGCCGGAGTGCCCGGTGGAAGCGATCTTCCCGGAGGACGCGTTGCCCGAGAAGTGGCAGGAGTTCACAGCGATTAATGCGGCGTTCACCGATGGTGTGGAGAAGGTCGACGCGCTTGTCGAGGCCTACAGCGCCGAACACGATCTCGCTTCATCCGAGGGCAATCGCTGATGCGCCGCCTGGCGGTCTGTGCTTTGGACGAACTTCCGCTGAGGAGCGTTCGGATCGTCAGCGACAGCACGCTTGCAATCGGGGTCTACAACCTTGGCGGCGACCTCAACGCGATCGAGGATCGCTGCTCGCACGATGGCGGGCCGCTAGCCGACGGTGAGTTCGACGCAGAAGACGGCGTCGCGGTCTGCCCGCGCCACGGCGCCCGATTTGACATCCGCAGCGGCCGCGCATTTGAGTCTGCCAGCCGTGCTCGCGGTGAGTACGTTCGAGGTCATGATCGAGGACGACGTCGTAATCGTTGAGCTAGACCCCTGAAACCCGATCGCGGCACGTGAACGCCTGAGCGCGTGAGCCGCGCTTTGCCGGGTTGGCGCGGGTTGCTGCAGAGGGCAGAAGGTTGGTTTCTTGGTTGAGTCGCGTCCGCCGACTCCACGAACGGATACAGCTACTGCCCAGGGAGTGCTCCGGCGAGCGCCGCGCCGATGATCGTGGAGCTGACGAGGAAGACGATCAGTAACTGGTAGCCGCAGATCCATGCTGGCATTGGCTCCTGCGCAGTGATCTCCGCGCGGCGAAGCGAAAGAGCGAAGGCTCCCAGCGCCACTAGGAGCAGCAGGCTTCCAGCAAGAACACCGGCCGGTATCGAGGCGAGATCGGCGACGGCGACGGTCACCGCGCCGAGGTTCCAGAGAACCAGCTGCGCGCGCATCGCCCTCTGGCTCGGACTACGAGCTCCGGTACGGTCGGCGATCGCGATCAGACCGGGTCCGAGAAGGATCTGGGAGAGGCCGCCGACGAGAATGAGGTACGCCACGAGCCACCACCCGCGCGTGATCGGGGTCGTGGCGTGCACGGCTGCGACGATCAGGGCGACGAATACGAACCCGGCGGCACATCTGGTGAACTCGTGCCCGGGTATTCGACGTGAAGGGCTGGCGAAGGCGAGACTGTTCGCCCGTGCGTTACGAAGGCGACGAAAATGATCGTTTTGAACCGTATGAATAAGTAAAAAGATAACACAGGCTGCGCGCTGCCGCTCCCCGACCCAGAGTCAATCGCCGGAAGGCAAATGAGCGGATGGAGGCGCGCCGGCTGGGCGATGCGGTCATTCCCCCATAGCCCTCGCACAAGCCCTTCGCGAGGCTAAGGATGACCATTCGACCGGCGTAGGAGGCGAAAAAAGTGCGCAGCATGATCTTTGGCCGTAAGACGAGGAGGGCATCTGAGCCGGGACAGTGTGACGGAGCCGCCCTTTCGGGCCTTGATGCGCATGAGGAGCACCTGCGGAGCCGCTTCGACTCGATCGCTCCGTTCACGGTTAGCGCAGAAGAGGAGTTCATGCTGATCGACCCGGAGACTTTGGCCCTGCTTCCTGGGGCGGAGCGTGTGCTTGCTATCGCCGAGGGAGACACCCGTCTGACCGGTGAGCTTCGGGCATCCCAGATCGAAACGATTAGCCCGATTTGCGTATCTGTGCCAGACCTGCTGCGCGAACTCGCGTCGGTGAGGGGCCTTCTAGCGGGCCGCCTCGGCGATTCGGCGTGGCTTCTGGCGGCGGGAACGCACCCTCTCGCGGTTGAGCCCGGGCCACTAGCGACCGGACGCCGCTACCAGGAGCTTGCGTTTGCACACCCTTGGGCAGCCACACATACGCTCACGTGCGGCTTCCACGTGCACGTCGCTGTTGGCGGGGCAGACAGGACGCTCGCCGTCTACAACTCACTGCGAAACTACCTTCCGGAGTTCGTGGCACTTGCGGCGAACGCGCCGTTCTACAGAGGAGAGGACTCAGGGCTCGCTACGGCGCGACCGAAGCTGAACGGGTGCTGGCCGCGTGTTGGCGTACCGCCGGCGTTCTCGTCTTGGCGCGACCTCGCGCAGTTCACGCTCTGGGCGCGCGACGGCGGTGCCTTCCCGGACGAGAGCCAGCACTGGTGGGATCTGCGGCTCAACACACGCCACGGCACGATCGAGGTGCGCGCTCCCGATGTCCAGACACGCGTTGAGGACGCTGCGACCCTGGCGGCCCTGATCCAGAGCGTCGTCGTTGCCTTGGCCACCCGCTACGACGCAGGCGAAGACCTCCCTGTCGCCCGGGACGAACGAATTGTCGAGAACATGTGGCTGGCGACACGGGACGGCGTCGGCGGCTGGTTGATCGATCTCGAGACCGGCGAACGACTGTTTACGGGCGACAGGCTGGTGGCGTTGGTCGAGGAGTTGTTCGAGACGGCTCGCTCGATCGGATGCGAGCGCGAACTAGCCGGCGTAAGAAGGCTCGTGATGGACGGCGGTGGGGCGGCTCGTCAGCGTGAACTGTACGACGAGGACGGGCCGCAATCACTCGTGACCGCACTCGCGCACGAAACTGTCACGCCAGTCGCAGTAGGCCAACGAGACCAGCAAGGCGCGTCCGTCCGGCGCGCCGTCTCGAGCGCGATGCTCGACTCCACCGTACTCACCCGCGGAGACTGAGACGACTAGAACGGTTAATCTCTGGCGGAACGCCTGAAACGATTACCTAGCGTTCGGATCACGCCGACGGCGACGCCGAGAAGGTTCGTCGTGACGCAGGTTCGGCAGGCGTTACAGCAAACGGTGGTGGTCTGGGCGACTTCGCCGTACTTCACGGCAGCCTGAGACACTCGGCCGGTCCAGATCTCTTTCACGGGGAGAGCTTAGCCGCGCTTACCCGGCGAACGGGACGGCGAGCGCTGTGGCGGGCGCCTGGCCAAAGTGCGCCCGGCCGCAAACACCTGCGACCCCGGACCCGATAGCTTCAGCTATTAGGGCTCCCCAGCGTCCATCCCACGGACGACGATCCATCCCCCGGGGATATCACCGAGTTCGCGGCTAGCCACGAAGATCAGGCTCGGCTGGCACCTCGAGCCTTATCTCCGATCCGCTATGAGTCCCAGCCTTGATCGCCAGCACGCCTCCCACGAGCACGGCGCGTTCGCGCATTCCCCGGAGTCCACCCCCATCGTGGCGCGTCGAGCCTTCGGTGAAGCCGCACCCGTCGTCGGTGACCCTCAACACGACACTTGCCGCGCCGCCCTCGAGTGAAAGGCCGACTCGTGTCGCCTGAGCATGTCGGGCAACATTCGTGAGGCCCTCCTGCGCGACCCGATAGATCGTGATCTCCCCTTCCGGAGAAAGGCGAGGGAGGTCCGGGGCGAAGTACTGATCGAGTTGGAGGCCACTCTGACGCGCGAAGCGGGTTGAGAGCTCGGTCAGAGCGCTGACGAGCCCCAGATGCTCGAGCTGTGCGGGCCTTAGCTCCTGGGCGATCCGCCGTACCTCCTCGAGCGCTCGACGTATCGTGTGCCGGGTCACCTCCAGCTCTTTCTGGCGATCCGGTGGAACATCGCCGAGGACAGAATCGAATTGCAGCAGCACCCCAGTCAGCACCTGGCCGACCTCGTCGTGAAGGCCGCGAGAGATTCTCAGCCGCTCGGCCTCTTGTGCCTGTAGCGCTCTTCGTCCGCTCTCGAGCCGCTCCGCTTCGAGACGGTCGAGCATCTCGTTGAAGGCCACAACAAGCCCAGACACCTCACCGCCCCCTGTAACCGGGAGCCGCTGGCCAGGTCGGAGAAGATCGACGTTCTGCATCCGATGAGCCAACTGCTCGAGCGGGGCGAACGTCGGGCGAAGCAAGAGCAGGTTCGCCGTGAGCATCACCGTCAGTCCGACGGCGAGGATGATTCCTTCTTCCAGCGTGATGTGGGCACGGATCGTGACTCGCGTGAACGCGAGGAGCAGCGTCGCGACGATGAACAGCGCTGCATTGACTGCGAACGTCCGCCAGAGAAGCGGCAGCTTCGAGAGCACTTGACCTCCTCGGTCAGCGCGATTTCGTTGCGCAGCCTAGACCACTGCTAGACGTCGTCCGCTGCGCCGGCGCGTCTGCGGGGGAGCGATCACGACGGGAATCGCGGTGATCGGTTCGAGCTCCAGGGCCAGCCGGCACTCGACGCTATGTTGTCGGAGGCCGACGCGACGGGACCAGAGCACGATCAGATCCGCTCCCTCCTCCGCCGCGATCTGCGCCAGAGCATGAGCAGGTTCGCCAACGGCTTCCCGCAACTCGACCTTCTCGTCCAGCCCGAACTCCTGGCACAGTTCCCGTAGTAGATCGCTCCCGACATGGTGCTGTCGGGTGGAGAACGAGAGGATCCCCGCGAGGGGACCGACCTCGTCCCGAGTGGACACGAGAACGAGTCGCTGATGGAGCCTCCGGCTCAACGCAAGGGCGAACTGAATCACGTCTCGCCCCGCGGTCGAGTCGGCAACGCCACACACGATCGTTCCTGCCACCGCACCTCCATGGTTCGAACTCGACTCACACGATCGCACGAGATGCCCGCGCAGACCATCCGGTCGACACCCCAATTGCGGTACCAACGCACCCTCGGCACGGTCCGCGTTCCAGTCAGGCTCTGAACCGAGGATCTCGACGGTGCGAGGGAATACACGTGGCATCGCCATCAACTGGCTACATCGTGGCTGGATCACTCATCGGTGGCGAGCGTAAGGTGGGTGGGGAGAGAGGAAGTGCGGCCTCAGGCCGTCCGGAGGTTGCGGGTCGGCGAGATGTGAGCGGATACGAAGGAGAAGCCGGGTGAGGGTCGACTACCGGAACGTGTTCCCAATGGCAGTGAAGGCAATGGCTGGTCTCGAGCAAGTGGTTAACGACAGCAGCCTGGAGCCGGAGCTCCTCGAGCTTGTCAGGATGCGAGCCTCTCAGATCAACGGGTGCGCATACTGCCTTGACATGCATTCGAAGGACGCGCTGGCGCGCGGCGAAAATCAGCAGCGGCTTCTTGTTTTGTCAGCGTGGCGCGAAACGGCGTTCTACACCGATCGCGAGCGCGCAGCGCTCGGCTGGTGTGAAACGTTGACGTCGCTCCCGCAAACCGGCGCCCCAGACGACGCTTATGAGCCTGTTGCACGCTCGTTCGACAGTGAGGAGATCGTCGCTTTGACGCTCGCCATCATCGCGATCAACGGCTGGAACCGCTTCGCCGTTGGGCTGCAGTCACCGGTGGGCGACTACGTATCGCCGGTCGCCTCAGCCGCGCGGCGCCCGGCTCCGGGATGACGGAGACGTTGCCGTGCCCCGCTCAGTTGGTGATCGTCAACAGCAAGAACCGGCTCGCCGCGCTCGAGCTCTGTTGGGCAGGGACGCGATTCAGCACGGGCCAGGCCTCGACGGGTCCATTCTCGATGACCTGATGACAGCCGAGGCGCGCTGGGAAAATGAGGGTGGCGCCGGCGAGGACGGAGGTTCAGGCGATCTCTGCAAGCGAGCATTTCTTCTCGACCCTCTACCGCCGTTTCGGCTCGATCTGAGTGCCTGGGCTTTGCGACGGCGCCCGAGTAACACCGTCGATGTCTGGGATGGGAGGTCGTACCGGCGCGCGCTCGTGCTTTCCGGTTCGACTGTCGAGATGTCGATTTCTGGATCTGAGGATGCGATGGATCCCCGTCTTGCCGTTCGGCTGATCGGCGAATGCCCCGGCCGGCCAGGCGAGGACGAGGTGCGGTCAAGCGTCGAACGGCTGCTCGGGCTTCACGTCGATCTCTCCGCGTTCTACCGCACCGCCGAACCCGACGATCTGATCGGGCCGATCGTGACACGGTTTCGCGGTTTGAAGCCACCCCGTTTCCCAACAGTGTTCGAAGCGCTCCTGAATGCCGTTGCCTGCCAGCAGTTGTCGCTCGAGTCAGGGTTGAGCATGCTCAACCGCTTGGCTGGCACCTACGGCAAGACGATCTCTCTGACGCCGACATCCCTCCATGCTTTCCCCACCCCGGATAGCATCGCAGGTCTCGAACCGTCGGCCCTCCGCAACCTTGGCTTCAGCCGTCGCAAGGCGTCAACCATGATCGACATCGCGAGAGCTGTCGTTGCCGGCGATCTCGATCTTGGGGGTCTTGAGCGGCTCTCCGACACCGAGGCCGTTTCGCTGCTGACAAGCCTCAGCGGAATCGGGCGCTGGAGCGCCGAGTATGTTCTTCTGCGCGGCCTCGGTCGCCTCAACGTGTTTCCGGGCGACGATGTAGGCGCACGGAACAACCTTGCCCAGCGACTCGGGATCCAGGCTCCGCTCGACTATGACGCTGTCCGGAACGCGGTCTCGCGTTGGCAACCCTACGCAGGCCTGGTCTACTTTCACCTCTTGGTGGACCGTCTCGAAGCGAGGGGTGCGCTCGCTGCCAGCGAGGCCGCTTGATGCAATCGTCCGCACCAACGGTCTCGTCCGCTCCTTTCGGCTCCAGGTGGCCCTCGACCCTGTCTCTCGGGATCCAGCGGTTGCTTCGTCGCCACAGAGCCGGGTGCGGGCGTTAGCCTGCGGTCGTGAAACGCTGGGATCTCCTATCTCTCCCACGCTCGACGGAGAAACGCAGCCCGCGCGCGCCGGGAGCGGACGCTCCACGGGTGCCGAGAAGCGTCGGTCGGATGCCGCTCGTCCTCTTCACCGCACCTGAGTGTCGTGCCATCGTCCTCGATCTCGAGATTGGAGAGGCGATGGGCGAACACGAGGTTCGCGAACGTGCAGTTGTCCAGGTCATCACCGGCCGCGTATCGCTCGAATCGTCCGGGGACGCTTACACCTGCGACGCGGGCGCCCTCGCCATCTTCGAACCGGGCGAACGTCACACGGTGCACGCACTTACGGCTGCCCGACTGCTGTTGATACTGGCCCCGTGGCCCGGAACCGAGCACTACACCGACGCGGAGACGGAATACGCCCAACGGCTCCCGGCCAATGCCTTGGTGGATCCGATGCCACCGACCGACGCCGACGCCGACTCTCCCTCGAGCGGATGAACACGGGTCGAGTCGGGAACCAAGTTCCCACGATTCGGTCGAGCTGAGCCTCAGAGCATGGATGTCGGCGGTTATGTCGATCATGACGCACGGCTCGTCACCCACGACCTATGAGGTCGCCATGTCCGTTAGAAGGATCGCCGACCCGCGCAGCTCAAAACCGCTCTTCTTTCTTCGGCAGCCCGCGGCGCAGGACGTGGAGGAGGACGACGGCGTCGTTGTGCTTTTCGTCGCGAGCTGAATAGACGAGGGTCAGCGTCCCCGCATGCCCGCGCCGCCGGAGCGCCGCGAGACGTGGCCGCTGGTCTCGGAGTTCGTCGATGTAGCGTCGCTGGAACTCGGCGAACCGCTCTGGATCGTGGCCGAACCACTCGCGCAGCTCGGTGCTCGGGGCGAGTGCTTTCTCCCACTCGTCGAGCTTGGCGTGCTCCCTCGAAACCCCGCGCGGCCAGAGGCGATCGATAAGGACTCGGTAGCCGTCCGATGATGCCGCGGGTTCGTAGGCGCGCTTCAGCCGGACGTCGATGGCGCCTCCCGGCTCTTGGCCGACGCGACCCGCGTCCGGGCCTGATCCCCCTCGTTCTTCCTATCGCGTCCGAGCGTGAGCGTCACGAATCCGATCAGAAACGCGAGCGCGAGAGTCCCGAGCATCCAGTAAGGGCCAGAGAGCATGCCCGCCCAGCCGATGGCGTGGTCGAGCGAGAAGCGGCCTGGGCCGGTCGACGTCACGGCGAGCGCGGCCCCGAGAATCGCAAGATTGTATTCATAGCCCCCTGCCGAGTTAATGAAGCCCTTCTTCCAATGAACGCTGCCGACGGCGTTCAGCATCACCACAGCCAGGCTCAGGGACGCTATAGGTGTCGCCAAGCCGAATGCGAAGAGGAGCCCGCCCCCGAACTCGGCGAGCCCGGCAGTCAGGGCCATCACAAGCGGCGCGCGGAACCCGAGCGAGGCGAAGAATTTGCGCGTGCCCGCCGTGCCTCCGCCGCCGAAGAAGCCGAAGAGCTTCTGGGAGCCGTGCACCGCCATCGTGAGGCCAAAGACAGCTCGCAACAGTAGTAATCCGAACGACATCTCGCCTCTGTTTCTTCTCGGCTTGTCCTGAGACATTCGATGTACATCTCGCAGGGGGCCGGCGCGCTTCGCCCGGTTGGTTGCTCTCCGCCTCGATCGTCGCTCTCGCTCGAGGGTTTGCCCTGCTCCCTCTAGGTGTACTCGCGCCGGCGTGGGCGCGGTGCTCGATCATGCCCGGAAGCTCGAAAACCTTCGTGAGCGAACGCTCATGAAATCGCCACGACATCGGAGAAGCCGCAGCTGGATCTGCCATCGGCAGGGCGCCTATGGTGATGAACGTGCTGCGGCGGCCGATGCACAGTGGCTTCCTCCGTGGCAGACGGCTCCCACGAAACGGAGGCAGTTCCGGTGATCGCACAGGTTGATTCGAGTCGCGAACGGTGCCTAACAGACTTCTGCCTTCGGGTCGCCGAGCGCCCGACCGGCGTGACTCGTGGGCTCTGAGATGGGCAGACCTCTACAACGACTCGCCGAGCTCGGCCAGTCGGTTTGGATCGACTACCTCTCACGCGAGTTGCTTGCGGGTGGGGGGCTCAGTCGGCTCATAGCCAGGGACGCGGTTGTTGGCGCGACCTCGAACCCAACAATCTTTGAGCAGGCGATCTCCCACGGCGGCGCCTACGACGCACAACTGCTCGAGCTACTCCCACGCCAGCTGAGCCCGAATGACCTGTTTCTCGAGCTCGCGTGCGCCGACGTAGTAAATGCCTGCGATCTGCTCCGCCCTGTCTGGGAAGGGAGTGAAGGACGGGACGGCTACGTCTCAATCGAGGTCGACCCGAACGTCGCCAACGACGCACTAGCCCAGTTCGATCAGGCCAAGCGCCTTCACGAAAGGATCGACCGGCCGAACCTGCTTGTGAAGATCCCCGCGACAACGCCCGGTGTGGCTGCGATCGAGGACTCGATCGCAGACGGACGTTCGATCAACGTCACGCTGATCTTCTCGATCGATCGCTACGTCGCGGTTGCGCGCGCCTACCGCGATGGGCTTGTCCGCTTTCGTGCTGCCGGTGGGGACGTCTCGACGGTGCACTCGGTCGCGAGCTTCTTCGTCTCGCGCGTCGACACCGAAGCGGACAAGCGCCTTGAGGCGATCGGCAGCAAGGAAGCGCTCGCACTACGCGGCAAGCTCGCCATCGCGAACGCAAAGCTCGCGTACGAGCACTATCAGCAGAGGTTCTCCGGGCCTCGCTGGGAGTACCTAGAGGGCAAAGGTGCGACGCCGCAGCGTTGCCTGTGGGCGTCGACCTCGACGAAGAACCCGGAGTACCGCGACGTGATCTACGTCGAGGAGCTGATCGGCCGGGACACTGTGAATACGATGCCGGCCGAAACGATCAAGGCGTTTCAGGATCACGGCGAGGTGCGAGGCGACACCGTCGCCGAAAAGGTCGACGACGCGCACAAGTTGTTCGCCGACATCGCGAAGGTGGGCATCGACTACGACGACGTGACGGAGACACTCGAGCTCGAGGGCGTGCAGAAGTTCGCCGACTCGTTCGCCGAGCTGCTCGAAGGCGTCCGAGCGAAGCGGGGAGCGCTCGCCGCCGCGTGATTGACAGTCGCGAGCTCATCGACCGGATCTGGGAGCGGGACCCGACCGTCTGGACCGGCGCCGACGAGGCGAAGTGGCTCGGCTGGCTCGACGAGCCGCGCCGTATGGGCGAGCGCGTCGCCCAGCTCGAGTCGTTTACGGCCGGGGTCGCCGAAGCGGACTTCGACGCCGTCGTCCTTCTCGGCATGGGCGGCTCGAGTCTCGCGCCGGAAGTGATCCGCCAAACGTTCGGCGTCGACAACTTCCACGTCCTCGACACGACCCATCCGCGCGCGATCCGCGCGCTCGAGGCGTCGATCGACCTCGAACGGACGCTCTTCGTCTCTGCATCGAAGTCCGGCTCGACGCTCGAGACGCGTTCGCACACCGATTACTTCTGGGAGCGCAACGGGAAGCAGGGGTCGCATTTCGTCGCGATCACCGATCCCGGCTCGGAGCTCGAGCGTCTGGCTGAGGAGCGCGGCTTCCGCCACGTCTTTCCCGGTGAGCCGACGATCGGCGGGCGCTACTCCGCGCTCTCTCCGTTTGGAATCGTCCCTGCCGCGCTGATGGGGGTCGACGTTGCGAAGCTGCTCGCGAGCGCGGACCGGATGGCGGAGCTCTGCCGGCACGGCGACGACAACCCTGGCTACGAGCTCGGCAGGAAGTTCGGTACCGGCTGGCAGGAAGGGCGCGACAAGATCTGCATCGCGGAGACCGACGGCGGCTTCGGGCTCTGGGCCGAGCAGCTGATCGCCGAGTCGACAGGCAAGCAAGGCAAAGGGCTCGTGCCTGCGCCGGGCGAGTCGCCCGACGGTTCCGACCGGCAGGCTGCGCAGCCCGAGCTCGCAGATCCGTACTCGCTCGGCGGCGAGTTCTTCCGTTGGGAGTTCGCGGTCGCGGTCGCCGGCGTTTACCTCGAGATCAGCCCGTTTGACCAACCCGACGTGCAGGCGGCGAAGGACAAGACGAAGGAGGTGCTCGCGGCAGGCAAGGAGCCCGACGTCGAGTCGGAGGGGTCGATCGACGAGCTGCTCGCACAGGCGCAGGAGCACGACTACGTCTGCGTGCAGGCGTTCATCGAGCCGAACGAGGAGAACGACCGCCGCATTGCGGATCTCGTCCAGATGCTGCGCAGCCGCAGCGGCCTCGTCGTCACTCACGGCTACGGGCCCCGGTACCTGCACTCGACCGGGCAGCTGCACAAGGGCGGCCCGAACACCGGTCTCTTCCTGCAGATTGTCGACGATCCGGGTGACGAGCTCGCGATCCCGAACCAGCCGTTCGGTTTCCGCCGCTTGATCCGCGCGCAGGCGGCGGGAGACTATGCATCGCTGCAGGAACGCGGCAGGCGCGTCGCGCGAATCCACGTGGAGGACAGCTAATGCAACTCGGAATGATCGGCCTCGGCCGCATGGGCAACGGTATGACGGAGCGCCTGCGCGAGCACGACCACGACGTCCGCACGTACGACCCCGCAGTCGAGTCGCGCACCGCTGCTTCGCTCGACGAGCTGAAGTCGCAGCTCGACGCCCCGCGCGCGTTCTGGATGATGATCCCCGCGGGGAAGATCACCGAAGACACCTTTCAGCAACTGCTGAAGCTCGCCGACAAGGGCGACACAATCATCGACGGCGGCAACTCGAATTTCCGAGATTCGCAACGGCGCTATCGCGAGGCGCAGAACAAGGGACTGCACTTCGTCGACGCCGGCGTTTCGGGCGGGATCTGGGGCCTAAGGGTCGGCTTCTGCCTGATGGTCGGCGGCGACGAGAAGCCCGTGCAGCGGCTCGAGCCGATCTTCAAGTCGCTCGCTCCCGAGCACGGCTACTCGCACGTCGGCGCGTCGGGCGCGGGCCACTTCACGAAGATGGTCCACAACGGCATCGAATACGGGTTGATGCAGGCGTACGCCGAAGGGTTCGAGATCATCGAGCACTCGGAGTTCGACGTCGACCTGCACGAGCTCTCCGGCATCTGGCGCTACGGCTCCGTCGTGCGCTCGTGGCTGCTCGAGCTGCTGCACATCGCGTTCGAGGAGCACGGAAGCAAGCTCGACGACATCGCTCCGTACGTGGAGGACTCGGGCGAAGGGCGCTGGACGATCCACGAGGCGATCGCGGAGAACGTGCCGGCGCCGGTGATCTCGGCCGCGCTCTTCGCGCGCTTCGCCTCGCGTGACGAGGAGAACTTCGCTGCTAAGGTCGCGGCTGCGCTGCGGAACCAGTTCGGCGGTCACGCGATCAAGGCGATGGCGGAGGCGGACGGGTCGGAGGATCCGAGGTCGCACTGATGACCGCGACCGAGCACCAGCAGCAGACGAACCCGCTCGAGGAGGGGCTGCTGCTTCGACGCACGCCCGATCCGTGTGCGCTCGTGATCTTCGGCGCGTCCGGCGATCTCACGCACAAGAAGCTGATGCCGGCGCTCTACGCGCTGATGCTCCGCCGCTTGCTGCCGGCGCGTTTCGCAATCGTCGGTGTCGCCCGCACCGACGGTGATGACGATGCGTTCCGGAGCGACATGAAGGACGCGGTACAGAAACACGCGCGCGACGTGTTTCGGAAAGACGTCTGGGACGAGCTTGCGCAGAACATGCACTACGTCGCGACAGACTTCGCGGACGACGGCGGCGAGAACAAGCTGCAGGACCTGCTCACGAAGCTCGACAAGGAGCGAGATCTCGGAGAGAACCGCGTCTACTATCTCGCCGTTCCGCCGGCCGCGTTCCCGACCATCGTCGACGAGCTGGGTAAGCGCCGCAGCGCGAGCGGCTGGACGAGGCTGATCGTGGAAAAGCCATTCGGCCACGACCTCGAGTCGGCACGCGAGCTCAACACGATGTTGCGCGAGCACTTCGAGGAGAACGAGATCTTCCGTATCGATCACTACCTCGGCAAAGAGACCGTGCAAAACATGAACGCGCTGCGGTTCGCGAACGGCATCTTCGAGCCGATCTGGAATCGCCAGTTCATCGACCATGTGCAGATCACCGTTGCGGAGTCGATCGGAATTGAAGGACGGTCGGGTTACTACGAGAGCGCTGGCGCGATTCGCGACATCTTCCAGAACCACCTACTGCAGCTGCTCGCGCTGACGGCGATGGAGCCGCCGGTCGACTTCACTGCGGAGTCCGTGCGCAACGAGAAGGTGAAGGTGTTGAAGGCGCTTCACACGCCGGGCCCGAAGTCGGTCGTGCGCGGCCAGTACGGCCGTGGGTACGTCGAGGGCGAGGAGGTGGTCGCGTACCGCGAGGAGCAGGGTGTCGCGCCGGACTCGATGACCGAGACCTTCGTCGCCGCGAAGCTCTACGTCGACAACTGGCGTTGGGCCGACACGCCGTTCTATGTCCGGATGGGCAAGCGGCTGGCGCGGCGCGAGACGACGATCGCGATCCAGTTCAAGCGCGCTCCGCACCCACCGTTCGGCGAAGTGGCATCCGAAGGCTTGCGTCCGAACGTGCTGCTCGTACATGTGCAGCCGGACGAGGGCGTGTCGCTCGCGATCGGAGCGAAGGTGCCGGGCCAAGGGATGACGATCCGCACCGTCCACATGGACTTCCTGTACGGCGGCGCCTTCAGAACGAGCCTGCCGGAGGCGTACGAGCGGCTGATCCTCGACACGCTGCTCGGTGACGGGACGCTTTTCACGCGCGCCGACGAGGTCGAGGAGCAATGGCTGCTCGTCGACTCGATCGTCGCCGCGTGGCAGCGAGATCGCCCCAGTTTCCCGAACTACGCCGCGGGGACATGGGGGCCTCCGAGCGCCGAAGACCTGCTCCAGCGAGACGGCCGTTCATGGCGGCGCAATTGAGCGCGCCTGCCGTCGTCGAGAGCTGGAACGGCAAGGACGTCAAGCTCGGAGAGGTCGAAGCTGCGCTTGCTCAACTGCGGGCGGCGACTGCATCTGCCGGGGGGCCGCCGAACATTCGCACGTCGGTGATGACGCACATCGCCTGGGTGCCGGAGGAGTGGCGTGACCAGGCGCGCACCGCGCTCGCAGGCATGGCAGAGCGCCACCCGTCCCGCACGATCCTGCTCGACCCGCAGCCCGACTCCGGCAAGAACCGGATCGACGCGACGGTGACCCTGGAGTGCTACGCGGTCCCGGACTCCGAACGGAGCATCTGCTCGGAGATCATCTCGCTCGAGCTCCAGGGGACTCGTGCGAAAGCGCCGGCGTCGATCGTCGAGCCGCTCCTGATCACGGACTTGCCCGTCTTTCTCCGCTGGCGTGGCGAGCCGCCGTGGGGCTCACCGGAGCTCGACCAGATGGTCACGCTGACCGACCGGCTGATCGTCGACTCGACCGAGTGGGATGACCTGCCGTATCCCTACCGCCGGCTCGTCGAGCTCTATGAGCGCACAGCGGTGTCGGACATTGCCTGGTCGCGCACGTCGCGCTGGCGCATGCTGCTCGCGTCGCTCTGGCCCGGCATCGCGGACGTCAGCACGATCCGCGTGCACGGCACGCAGGCGCAGGCGTGCCTGGTTGCCGGCTGGCTTCGTTCGCGGCTCGGCCGGGATGACATCGTGTTCGACGTGGACGAACGCGAGCGGCTCGAGGGGATCGATCTCGACGGCAAAGCGGCGCCGTTCCCTCCAGGGGACCCGCCTGCGCCGAGCGACGTGCTCTCCGACGAGCTCGACCGCTTCACCCGCGACCCGGTCTACGAGGCCGCGGTGCGTGCGATCGCGTCCTAAAGAAATACAGGCGATCGGCACGTCGTACTCAGGATGCTCGATCAGCTCGAAACGTTGTACCGCTCCCGGCTGCCGGAGTTTCGTCGAGTGGCGGCCGGAATCGCGGGCGACCGTGAGCTCGGTTGCGACGCAGTGCAGGAGGCTTTCGCGAGCGCGGTGCGCAAGCGTCGCACTTTTAGGGGCAGCGGCACGCTCGAGGCGTGGGTGTGGCGGATCGTCGTCAACGCCGCCCGTGACGCGCGCAGGCGCAGACCAGCGCTCGCCGAGCCGCACGAGCCATCGTCGAACGGGCACGCGCCGCTGCTCCCGCTCGACCTCCTGACCGAGCGCCAGCGCGAGATCGTCTTTCTCCACTACTACGCCGACCTCGACTATGCCGCGATCGCCGAGGCGCTCGCGATCAGCCCCGGCACGGTCGGCGCCACGCTCAACGCCGCGCGGGAGACGCTGCGCGCGGCACTCGAGGAGGTGCACTGATGGACGAGCTGCTCGATCGCTACGTTCCGCTGTTCGACGGGCCGGCAGACTGGAGCGATGTTCTGCGGCGGGCGAAGCGGCATCGCCGTCCGCGCTGGCGCCTGCTTGCGATCGTGGTCACGGTTGTCGCGGCGTTCGTCGTCGCGCCGGCGCTCGCCGTTCTGCTCCGCGACCGCAGCGTGCACCTGCCGAGCGGCGCCGACGGCAGCAACATCGTCGTCGTCATGCAGCCGAGGACTGGTCGCCTGCTGCTCGAGGCCGCGCCGTGGAAAGGCCATGACGGGTTCTGCTATCTCGTCTTGCGAGTGCGCGCGGGCTGCGTTCCGCGCAAGGCGCGCGGCACGACGGTGCTGACACCGCCGCTCTTCGGCTGGACGTTCGATCCGCGCGTGCGGAGCGGCACGGCGACGACGCTCGGTGGCAAGCCCGTCCAGCTGACCGTGCAGCATTTCGGGGGTCGCATCGACGCGACGCTCTTCCTCGTCCGCGACTGGCCGCCGAGGTTGCTACGGGAGGTCGTGCTGCGGGACGCGCAGGGCCGCGTCGTCGCGCGAGTCAGACACTGAGCGCCGCGAACACCTCGTCATGCAACAAGCCGTTCGTCGAGACGAACTGGCCTCCAACCTCGCCGACCCGGCCGCCGGCCTCGATCATGATCGGCTCGATCGCGGCGTAGTCCCAGAGAGCGAGCTTCGCGTCGACGGCAGCCTCCAGCGCTCCCTCGGCGACGAGCACGTGCTGCCAGAAATCGCCCAGCCCCCGTGCATGCCAGACGAGCGGCTCGAGCCGTGCCAGGTCGCGCGCGTACGTGCACGAGACGCTGGCGTCACTGAGGTGCTCGACTGTTGAGACGCCAATCGGCGACCCGTTCGCAAACGCGCCTTCGCCGCGTGCCGCCCACCAGCGGCACCCCAGCGCGGGGGCAGACGCGACACCGCAGACGATCTGCCCGTCGCGCTCGAGCGCGATCAGCGTGGCCCACACCGGGATCCCTCGCGAGAAGTTCCGCGTGCCGTCGATCGGGTCGACGATCCACCGGACGGCGCCTCCGTCGTCGCCTTCTTCCTCGCCGAGCACGCCTTCGCCCGGCCTGTCCTCCGCGACGCGCTCGCGCAGCATGCGCTCGACGGAGCGGTCGGCGTCGGTGACCGGTGTCAGGTCGGGCTTGGTCTCGACCAGCAGGTCAGCCACTCGAAATCGCGGCAGCGTCAGCGCGTCGGCGGCGTCTGCAAGCTCGAGTGCGTAGGCGAGGTCGGCGTTCACACGCCGACGATAACTACGGAACGACTTTGAACTTGCGCTTCTTGACCGCGGAAGGCGCGATCTTGAACTTCGGCTTCGAGACGACGAGCCGCTGCGGGTCGGACCAGCTCATCTGCTGCACGCCGGTCGGAAGGTTGTAGTCGAAGCCGCGGACGCGGTAGTACCACGTTCCGGGCGTGAGCGGGAGCACCGTCGAAGTGGACGTCGTCATGATGTTGCCCTGTGAGACGAACGGATACGCCGTCGTGCTCCACTGCACCTGGTAGTTCTGCGCGCCGAGCGCCGGCGTCCACGCGACGAGTGGGCGACCGTAGAAGACCGGCGTTTCGGCGGCAGAGGTCAGACGCCCCTCTGACGACAAGCCGGTGGCGAACGGCACCTGTGAGGTCGTCAGCGCCGGCTCGCTAGAGATCCCGAAGCGCTGCACCCGACCCGCTGCGCATGCGTCCTGCGGCAGTTCCATGTCCTGGTAAATGACGCCGCTGGAGTTCGTCGTTACGATCGCGTCCCCGGCCGAGTGTCCGTTGCCGAGCGCGGTGTTGATTGTCAAGAGGCTGCTGCCGATGGCCGTGATGGTCGCGGTGTCGGTGTTCGGCGACACACCGATCGTGATCGACTGGCCGACGGCGAACTGCGTCGGGTCCGTGACCGGAACGAGATTGGAGCCTTTCGACGCGCCGGGGCTCGCGACCGTCGATGCGCCGGAGGTTCCACTCGACGTCGCGACGGGGATGACGGTCCAGTAGTACCCGCTCTGCGGCCAGTCGGTGTCCCACAGGTCGACCGGCGCACCCGCTGAGGAGCTTGGGCCCGAAGAAGGTGCGCCCGAAGAAGGTGCGCCCGACGAAGGTGCGCCGCTCGGCGCGCCGCCACTCGAACTGGGGCTGCCGGGGCCGGGTGCCGACGAGCTCGACGAGCCCGCCGCGCCGGGATCTGTCGGCGGTGTCGTTGTTGGGGAAGCCGCCGGGGCCTGCTCCTGCGGCGACACCGCCGTGCCGTCGTACATCAGGCCTCCGGACTCGGAGCCGTCTTTGAGATAGGTACCGCGCGCGTTTGCGATCCCATCTGGATCCTGCGGCAGGCTCAACGGGCCACCGGGCCGCGGCGCGTAGGCCGGACTACCGACGACGGCGCTTGCATACACGAGATTCAGACACTGGCTGTCGGTGAACACGTAGACGCGGAAGAGTTCCGCCGCGGTACCGCTCAACGATTGGTTGCCCGTCCACGTGAATCCCGGCATCAGGCGGTGCGCGGGAGAATTCGCGCTTCCGTTCGAGACGACGTCCGAGACCGTGTAGACCAGCTTGATCGGGCCGCCGGCCGCTGCAGGATTGGAGGTGCTGTAGATCGGACTCCAGGCTCCGTACGTTACGGCGGGAAGGCCGTTCGCCGGGCCACCAGATGCGTTGCTCCGGCTCGCTCGAACGCGCCAGCGGACCTTGCCGATCCACTGCGCGCTCTGATGGAAGGTGTAGAACTCGCGCTCGTCGAGGACGTTCGTCCTGACCGTCTCCTTCTTCCCGCCGAGAACGTCGACGAGCCAGACCTGGTAGCTGTCGGCTCCGTCGACCGGTGTCCAGCGCAGCAAGCCCGGTTCGCCCGGTAGCGGCGTCGGGGGGGCGGGAGGGGTCACGTCGAATCCGAACGCGTTGCTCCATGGCGACACGTCCGTCGCCGTCGTCGCGCGTACGCGCGCGTACAGCGCGTGTGGAGATCCGGTGATCCAGGGAAGGATGATCGGCGGGGCGGCGACCGGAGTCGTCAGGCTGTTGGTGTTGTAGACGATGCCGTTGTCGCGGAACGTGCTGCTCGTCGAGATCTGGAACTGGTAGCCGATCGCGCCCGCCACGGGGTTCCACGCGAACGACGGCGTGCGGTGGTAGGTCGTCGTAGCCGCTTCATCGGCGCGCAGGAGAAAGCCGTGCAGTCCTGTGGGCACGCCTGTGGCGCCTTGCGCGGACCCGGCGAGGACCGCGGCAGCGAGAATTGTTGCGAAGCAAGCGAAACGCATCGTCATCCCTCGTTTTCGGCATACGGGCGTCCGCAGCCGTCCCTCAAACGGGGGATGCGAGCAGCGCTCCAGCCGCCAGGACGAGCGAATCGTCGCCTGGTCGGCCGATCAGCTGGATCGACGCCGGGAGCCCGTTCTCGGTCAGGCCGGCCGGCAGCGCGAGGGAGGGCCAGCCAAGCACGTCGATCGGGTACGTCAGCCGGGTGACGCGACCGCGCAGCTCACGCTCGTCGGCGTGCGCGGGCGGCGGCTCGATCGCCACCGCCGGGGCGGCGAGCAGATCGAAGTCCCCGAAGAGCTCGTCGCACCGCTCCCGATACTCCGCGCGCAGCCGCTCGGCAGTCGCCACCTCGCCGTCTGTGACTTCGAAGCAGCGTTCGAGCTTCCAGCGGATGCTCTCGCCGTACTCGTCTGCGCGCTCAGGGAAGAGACCTCGGTGCACGTCGGCGACTTCCCGCATGAAGAGTGCGTTCTCGGCCGGATCCGGAAGTGGCAGCTCGACCTTCCGGCAATCCGGCAAGCGGTCGGCGACGTTGGCGACGCATGCGCGAACCGGCTCCTCCGCCTCGTCGAGCCAGGTGACTCCGATCTCGAGCTCCTCGAGCGAGTCGAGCGGCGCAAACGCGAAGCCGGGGACGAGCGCGCGCATCAGTTCGACGCAGCCGTCGACGCTCGCTGCCATCGGCCCCACGTGGTCGTAGCTCGGAGCCAGGGGGAAGCAGCCTGTCGCGTCGACGAGGTTGAAGGTTGGCTTGAACCCGACGATCCCGCACCAGGCCGCAGGAATGCGAATCGAACCGCCGGAGTCCGTACCGAGAGCGAGCTCGACCTCGCCCGAGGCGATGGCCGCAGCCGACCCGCCGCTCGAGCCTCCGGCGAGGCGTCCCGGGAATCGTGGATTCGGCACTGTGCCGAAGTGCTCGTTCTGCGAGCTGATGCCGTAGGCGAACTCGTGCAGGTTCGTCTTGCCGGCGACCGCGTAGCCGGCAGCCTCGAGCAGGTCGACGACGACGGCGTTCTTCGCGGGGACGTGGCCGGCGAACATGATCGAGCCATACGTCGTGACGAGGTCCGCCGTGTCGAGCAGGTCCTTGACCGCGACCGCACGCGCCTTCGGTACCGCCTCGGGACGTGCGAGCCACACCGAATCGGGCGCCTTCACGGCGTCGACTCTACTTCGAGCGAGAGGTTTTCTTGTGCTTGACGGCGGCCTTCTTGTGCTTGGCCGCCGCTTTCTTCGCGGGAGTGAAGGCAACGTTCCGCGTCACCGCGGTGCCGGTCGTGTTGCCATCCGCCGAGATGGGCGTGAGCGTCAGGACGTTCGTCGCCGACGAGGTCCTGAGCCGGGCGAGTTGAGCTTTCGGGAGAGTGAAGCGAAGCTGGTTGCTACCGGGCCGGAGCGAGACGGTGCCGAGGGAGAGTGAGCCGAGCGTTACCGCCACCGAACCCTCGGCGCTCGACTGCACGACGAGCACGAGCTGCGTGTCCGTCGCCGAGAGCCGGAGGAGCTGAGGTCCGACCACCGAGATGTCGGGTACCGCAGTCGCGGAGCCCGTGTCGATGACCTGGCCGTACGTCGAGGTCGGCGCCGGCGGCGGGGTCGCCGTCGCGGGCGTCGTCGTGTCGACGTCGATGTGCGTCCAGACGACGAAGTTCGTCCCGTTCGCCGCCAGGCTCGTGTTCGGCAAGGAGAGAAGGCCCTTGCTTTCCCAGAGGCAGGTATCCCACGGAACGGTCGCGGTCGCCGCGCTTCCGCTCACTGTCAACGGGACCGGGCTGCCTCCCGATCCGTTCCAGTAGAAGGTCGGCTGCGAGGTCACGCCGCTCGGGATCTGTACGTGAATTGTCAGCGTTGCTGCGTAACAGGGATGGCTGCCGTCGCCGTCACCGCGATCGATCTCGATGTAGCGCGTTGCGAGATGGTCGACACCGAACGTCTGCGGCGCCGTGTCGCCGGTCGCTGCACCGGCGTGAATCACGGATCCGGACGTTGGCGGGCTGACCACATTGAGCGCCGAGGCTGTCCAGCCTCCCGCCATCAGTTTCGTCGTGTACGCCGCGTACTCCGCAGCGACGGTCGTTCCGTGCGCTGCGAGCGCGGTTTGGAGACCAGTCATCCCGCTTGCTGCGGCGTTCGCGTCAGCGAACACCTCAAGCATGAATGTCTGGCCAAAGCGCTCCGAGAGGTACTCGTAGAACGGCCACCGAGACTCAGCGAGGTTCTCGTAGCCGGTCTTGGAGCACGCCTGCGTGCCGTTTGCATCCCAGCAATCGAGCGACATCTCGAACGGGCCGAGGTCGCTCACAGAGGCTGCGGGGTAGCCGAGTGCCTTCCACGATGCCCATGAGGCTGCGGACTGGATCAGCCAGTCGTCAGAGAACGGGACACTCCCCGTGAGGCCGAGTTCGATCTGGGCGAAGACGGCGAACCCAACGTTGAAGGCGGTGTCGTCCTTGCCGACGTCGTTCGAGTCGAAGTCAACGTCGCCGGGGCAGTACAAGGCCGCGAGCTTGAACGGCGACAGATCGATAATCGAGAAGCCTGTCTTGCCGGAGCCGTTGACGAGCGGCGTCGGATACCCCATTGCGACGTAGGAGGCATAAGCGCGCTCTGCCGCCGCGAGGACATCCCCGGCCTGCGTTTCGGTGACGTACGCGACGCCCTGTGTGGAGTCGCCGTTGTACGCGACCGTGAAGTGCGCGCTCTGAAGGTGGTTTGGCCCACCGGCCGGGCATGACGGTAGAGCCGCCAGGGCCCCGCGGGACGAGAACCCGGCGAGCGCGCTGAGAACGGCCACAGCGATGCAGAGGCGACGCAGACCTGCCACAAACCGTCAATCGGCGGCTTGGGAGGATTCCTTTAGGAGTTTCCCCGGCTAGTCAAACGCCATATAGAGCAGGGCGACGCCGAACGTCCCGGCGAAGAGCAGCCAGAAGACCCCGAACAGGAGCCAGCCGAGCCGCGCGTTCCGCCGTGCGAGCTCAGGATCCATCAGAGCACCACCGTGTCTACGGCCAGAGCGACGAAGAGGAGCGCCAGGTAGAGGAGCGAGTAGTGGAACAGGAACGCGGCCCGGCGCGGCGTGATGTCACGGCGGAGGCGCTCGGCGAGCCAGATAAAGACGGCGCCGAGCGCGAGCGCCGAAGCCAGATAGAGGAGGCCGGCCGTGCCCCAGGCCCACGGCAGGAGTGTGACGGCCACGAGGCCTGCCGAGTAGAGCACGATCTGGCGCGCCGTCTCGCGGTCGCCGCGCACGACCGGGAGCATCGGCACGCCCGCGGCCTTGTAGTTGTCCTTGATCAAGAGGGCGAGCGCCCAGAAATGTGGCGGCGTCCAGACGAAGACGATCGCGAAGAGCAGGAGCGCCGCGACCGTGACGTTGCCCGTTGCCGCGGCCCAGCCGACGAGCGGCGGGACTGCACCGGCCGCGCCACCGATGACGATGTTCTGCGGCGTCGAGCGCTTCAGCCAATGCGTGTAGACGATCACGTAGAAAAGATTGCCGACGAGCGCGAGTACCGCGGTGAGCACGTTGACCGTGCTCGCGAGCAATACGAACGAGAACGCCGAGAGCGCGAGGCCGAACTCGAGCGCGCGGCTCGCGCTCACACGGCCGGACGCGACCGGGCGGCGCTTCGTCCGTTCGCCCATGAGCGGGTCGATGTCGCGATCGAGGACGTGGTTGAGCGCGCTAGCCCCGCCGCAAGCCAGCGCGAGGCCTGTCATCGCGGCGGCCGCCGTCGTGGTGCCGGGCCACCCGCGTGCGCCGGCGATCATTCCGCAGAAGCCGGTGACGAGCAGGAGCGACATGATCCGCGGCTTCGTCAGCGTCACGTAGTCGCGCCATGAGCCCCACGGAACGCGCTCGCCACGAAACGCCTGCACCGTCACGACAAGCAACGCAGCCAGCGAGAGCGCAGCGAGCGCGACGTGCGCCGTACGGCCTGGCAGCGCGGCCGCAGCGGTGAAGAGTGCCGAAGCTGCGAGCACGGCCGGCACGAGCTCGCGGTGCGCGAGCCACGCACAGACGAGCAGCGCGGCGAGCGGTGGCGCAACGAGCGCGGCGAGCAGCCGGTGCGTCGTGCCGAGATGCGCGGCGCCCGACACGACGGCGAGCAGCGTCCCGGCGGTCGCAACGAGCGCGCACGTGCGGAGCCACGGGCCAGGCGCGATGCGCGTCACGTTTCCTCCGCGAGGTGGCGGCGCAGATCACGCAGCGGCCGCGCGCTCGTCACGTAAGGCACCGTGTCGAAGTTCTCGGGCGGCGGCGGCGAGGTCGTGTACCACTCGAGCGTGTCACCGACCCACGGGTCGTTCGGTGCCCGCTTGCCCAGGCGCAGGATCTGGGTCCGGTAGATGTTCGCGGCGAACACGAGCATGCCGATGAGCATGATCCCGGAGCCGATCGTCGAGATGAGGTTGTACGTCTCCCAGAGCCCGCCGTGGCTATACGTGTAGATGCGGCGCGGCATTCCAAGGAGCCCCAGCATGTGCTGCGGCAGGAAGGTGAGGTTGAAGCCGACGAGCGTCAGCCAGAAATGCCACTTGCCGAGCCGCTCGTCGAGGAGCCGGCCGAACATCTTCGGCCACCAGTAGTACAGCCCGCCGAATACGCCGAACATCGAGCCGCCGAACAGCACGTAGTGGAAGTGGGCGACGACGTAGTAGGTGTCGTTCACCTGCCAATCGATCGGGAACGCGGCGAGGAAGATGCCGGACAGGCCACCCATTGTGAAGAGCGCGATGAAGCCGACGGCCCAGAGCAGCGGTGTGTCGAAGATGAGGTTGCCGCGCCACATCGTGGCGATCCAGTTGAAGATCTTGATCCCCGTCGGCACGGCGATCACCATCGACGAGATCATGAAGAACGAGTCGAGGCCGACGGGCAGTCCGGTCGTGAACATGTGGTGCGCCCAGACGAGCAGCGAGAAGAAGGCGATCGCGAGCGTTGAGAATGCGATGGCCTTGTAACCGAAGATCGGCTTGCGCGAGAAGACCGGCAGGATCTCCGAGATCATCCCGAAGACCGGCAGCACCATGATGTAGACCTCTGGGTGCCCGAAGAACCAGAAGACGTGCTGGTAGAGCACCTGGCTCCCGCCCTGTGCCGGTAAGAAGAAGTGCGTCAGCCCTCGACGGTCGAGGAGGAGCATCGTCAGGCCTGCCGACAACGCCGGCAGGGCGACGACGAGCAGGACCGAGTACGTGATGATCGCCCAGATGAAGAGCGGCATGCGCATCCACGTCATCCCGCGCGCGCGCATGTTGATGATCGTTACGAGGAAGTTGATCGCGCCGGTAAGCGAAGAGATCGTGAGGATGTGCAGTGCGAGGATCCAGTAGTCCTGGCCGTGGCCGGGGCTGAACTGGTTCTCCGACAGCGGCGGATACGACCACCAGCCGGCGCGCGGCGCACCGCCGGAGGCAAACCACGCGCCGTAGAGCACGATGCCGCCGAGCAGGAACATCCAGTACGAGAACGCGTTGAGGCGCGGGAACGCCATGTCGCGTGCGCCGATCATCAGCGGGACGAGGAAGTTGGCAAAGCCGGCGAGGATCGGCACGACGACGAGGAAGATCATCGTCGTTCCGTGGAACGTCATCACCTCGTTGTACGAGTTCTTCGTCAGGAGCGTCTCGTTCGGCGTCGCGAGCTGGGCGCGCATCAGCAGTGCAGCGATGCCCCCGCCGCAGAAGAACACGAGCGCGGTGCAGATGTACATGATCCCGATGCGCTTGTGATCGAGCGTGACGAGCCAACTCGCAACCCTGCCGCTCTTCCACGTCGCCGGATACACAGCGTCGGATCTAACCGCCACTCGTGCTCGCTCCCTTGTAGATCTGCGACTTCGCATACTGGAGCAGCGCGGTCATCTGCGCCTTCGTCCAGCTGTCGCCGACGGGAGGCATTTTGACGCCTCCGTTGCGGACGATGTTGGCGAGACCCGACGGCTGAATGAGCAGCGGGTCGTGCGCCAGGTTCGGGCCGTAACCGCCCTGACCTTGCATCCCATGGCACGTGGCGCAGGCTCCCTGAAACTCGGCGCGCCCGAGCTCGCTTGCCGCCGTCGAGCTGACGTATGTGCGGTAGTCGGCGTCCGTCGACGCGATCACGCGCGCGCGCATCGCTTCGTGGTAGAGCCCGCAGAACTCGGCGCACTGCCCGTAGTACGTGCCGGCGCGGTCGGCCTTGAACCAGGTGTGGTTCGTCCGGCCCGGGATCGCCTGGATCTTGCCGCCAAGCTGCGGGATCCACCAGCTGTGCACGACGTCGTACGACTTGACGGTGAGCAGGACGACTTGGTCGACCGGCACGTGCAGGTCGTTGATCGAGCGAGATCCGTTCGGGTAGTCGAACTGCCAGTAGAACTGGTGGCCCTCGACGGTGATGCGTATCGGGTTGGCTGCAGCCGGCGCGTTCGAGATGCCAGGCAGCTCGTAAAAGACGACGATCCCGATCACGGCGAGGATGACCACGGGGATCACGGTCCAGATCACCTCGAGCCTCGTGTTGCCGTGCACCTGGCTGCCTTCGGCCGTGCGCGGACGGCCACGGCGGCGGTACTTCCAGATGAAGACCACCAGTGCGCCTTCGACGATGACGAAGATCACCGACGTGAACACGAGGACGATCCAGTAAGCGGTATTGATCCGATGCGCGTTCGGCGAGTGCGCGAACTCCGGCGTGAAGCCGCCGTTCGCGGCCGCCGCGATCCCAGCCGTTGCCAGGACGGTCAATACCACGACGACGGCAAACGCGAGCTTCCTCCGCACCCGAACGGGCATTCTATGGAGGTGCCCTCGCGCTCGCGTGTAGACCTGCCCGCTCACGTGCCGAATGACTTCGAGGTGTACGTCGGCGGGCTGCGGCAGGCTCGTGGCGCCGATTACGAGGTCGTTGGTCGCATGCTCGTCTTCCCGCGCCCGATTGAGCAGGAGGGGCGGCTCGGCTTCTGGCGGTGGGCGGGGATGTGGCTCGGAATCGCCGGCTCGTACCGCAAGCACGAAACGGTCGATGTCGTCTACGAGGCCGACGGGCACCGGCAGGTCGAGACCGGGCTCGTCCCGGAGGCGCTCGAGGACTAGGCCGCCGCGCGGCGCAGCTGCGCGACGCGCACGAGCTCGTGCACGGCGTTGCGGAAGACGTTTCCCGGGCCGAGCGCATACGTGCGTCTGAAGTCGACAGCCCCGTTCACCTCGGAGACGACGAAGCCGCCTCCCAGCGGGAGGAGATCGACGCCGACGAGATCCCCGCGGATTGCCGCGGCCGCCTCGAGAGCGAGGCTCCGGGCGAGCTGTGATGGTGCGGCAGGCTCGATGCGTCCACCGAGTGCGACATTCGTCCTCCATTCGCCTGGCGCCGCATAGCGGCGGGCAGCCCCGACGACCCGGCCGCCTGAGACGACGACGCGGAGATCCCAGCCGAGCGGCGGGACGAGCTCTTGCGCGAGCACTCCGTAAGCCGGAAACCAGGGTCGTTGCGCGAAGCGCGCGAGCTCACGGTCGAGCTTGTCGGCGGTCGGGCAAAGCACGACGTCGCGACCCCAGCTGCCGAAGCGCGGCTTCAACACGACGGGCAGCTCAGGCGCGGGCGATGGCGCGCCTTCCGCGATCAACCACGTCCGCGGATGTGGCACACCCGCGCGGCGCAGGACGCGCGCCGTCAGCAGCTTGTCGTGAGCAGCGACGAGTGCGGACGGAGGATTGAGCAGCACGACCTCCATCACTGCGAGCTGCTCGAGCTCCTCCGTTCCGCGCTCGACGCCGTCGAGCTCTTCTCGGACGTCGAGCCGTCCCAGCGCGATGTCTCCGGGCTCAAGGGTTCGGAGCGCATCGCGCGGGGACAGCACGGATGCCGGCAGACCGAGCGAGGCTGCGGCGCCGGCGAGCGCATCGTTCGTCTCGCTCGTCCGGTGGGCGACGACGGCGAACTGCATGCCTCGAATGCTGCGGTTCGCAGCCCCGCGCGTGGGCGTCGAAGTGGTGAACTCTGAGTAACGTCACGGGGACAGGTCCTTTCTCACGCTGGCATGTCCGCATGAGAAGAGACCTGTCCCCGTGTCAGTACTACCTTTTCGGAACGGCTTCGAGCTTGTAGCCGACGCCGTAGCGCGTCTGGATGAACGTATGGCGCGACGCAGGCCGGTCGATCTTCTCGCGGAGGCGCCGCACGAAGACATCGACAGTGCGGTCGCGATGTGACTCGCGCCGACCCCACAGCTTTTGCAGAAGCTCGTCGCGGGTCGAAACGCGCCCAGTGTCTAGTGCGAGCTGATAGAGCAGCCGAAATTCGGTTGGCGTCAACCTTGCGCTCTCGCCGTCGACGTACGCCTGTACCTCGCGCGGGTCGATTCTGAGCTCCTCGATCTCGATCGGCTCGCCCCGCGGGGCCTCGTCGCGCCGGATGCCGCGGCGCGCTGCTGCTCGCACGCGCGCGACGAGCTCCTTCATCGAGAAGGGCTTCACGAGGTAGTCGTCGGCGCCGATCTCGAGCGCGTGAATACGGTCGTGCTCGGTCCCGCGCGCAGAGACGACGATGATCGGCGTGCCGATCCCCTCGGCGCGCACCGTTTCGATCAGCTTCCAGCCGTCGAGACCGGGCAGCATCAGATCGAGTACGCAGGCGTCCGGTTTTTCGTAGCGGAGACGCGCGAGCCCCTGGTCGCCGTTTCCGACCCAGACCGCGTCGAAGCCGGCAGCGCCGAGATGGCGCGCCATGCCCTGCGCGATTACCTCGTCGTCCTCGACGATCAGCACTTTCGGCATCGGTGTCATTATCGAGCCGGGACGGGCGTCCACGGGTCGATGGAAGGTGAATGGGTGGTGAAGGGGTGGTAACCGACGAGGAGCGCGTCCAGGCGCTCGTGGCCTCTCTCGCAGAGCCGGTCATCGTGCTCGACAGCGAGCGGCGGCTGGTCGCGGCGAGCCCGGCCGCCGTCGCTGCCCTGGGGGAGGCCGTACAGGGCCGGCGGGTCGGGGAGGACGTCGGCGGCACGCTCGTGCTCTTCGTCGG
This sequence comes from Actinomycetota bacterium, assembly GCA_003152275.1. GTDB lineage: Bacteria > Actinomycetota > Thermoleophilia > Gaiellales > Gaiellaceae > Palsa-739. Next base: position 18,491 of record PLZU01000026.1, on the reverse strand, counting down.
CGACCTGCCCGAGCTCTCCGCCTATCAGGAGCTGCGCGCGGGATTCACCGCGGCGGTTTCGCACGAGCTCCGCACCCCCCTCGCCCGTCTGCTCGTTCTGCTCGAGACCGCGACGCTTCCGGGCGCCGACGTCGGCGAGCTCGTGGAGCAGGCTCGGCAGGAGATCGAGGCGACGCGCGACCTGATCGATGACGTCCTCTTCCTCGGCGAGCTCGAAACGGGGCGCGAGGTGGTCTCGCTCGGACGTACCCGCGCGCTGCCTGTCCTCGAGGAGATCGCCGCCGCGTATGCCGATCGCGCTGCGCACGCAGAGGTCGCACTCGAAGTGTCCGGCGGCGCCGAGATCGAGCTGCCGCTGCGGCCCCGCATGCTGCGCGTGGTCGTCGAGAATCTCGTCGCCAACGCGATCCGGTACGCGGGACCGGGCAGCACGTGCCGCATCAGCATCACGAACGAGGGCGTTGCACCTCGCCTGACCGTGTCGGACGACGGCGCCGGCGCGGCCTCGCAGGACCTCGACCGCTTGTTCGAGCGCTTCTACCGCGCCGATGCGTCACGCACGTCGCGCGGCACCGGGCTCGGCCTCGCGATCGTGAAGCATGTGATCACCTCGGCGGGCGGCTCGGTCGAGGCGCACGGTGGGCCCGGTCGGGGGCTCGAGATCGTCTGCCGTTTTCCGGCCTGACGACGCGTCAAATCGTCATACTTCGATTTGACATGCCCGTCTCGATTGCCTCGGCGGCGCTCTCTCGACGCGATGCCGAAGCCAGCGCCGCGCTCTTCCGCGCGCTCGGGGACCCGACCCGCGTTCGGATCGTCAACGTGCTCGCGAGCTCGGGCGAGCCGGTGTGCGTCTGCGACCTCGTCGACGTCCTCGGGCTGGCGCAACCGACGGTCTCGCATCATCTACGCAAGCTCGTCGAGGCGGGTCTCCTTCGGCGCGAGGAGCGCGGCAAGTGGAGCTTCTTCTCGATTGATCCCGTTGCGTGCTCGCGTCTCGCATCACTCGTCGACTTCGAAGGCTGCTGTTAGTGCGCGCGCTCGTGGCCGAACTGATCGGCACGTTCACGCTCGTGTTCGCGGGCGCCGGCGCGATCATGGTCGACGAGAAGACGCACCAGCTCGGTCACGTCGGCGTCGCGATCGTGTTCGGGCTCGTGATCATGGTCATGATTTACGCCGTCGGCCACATCTCGGGTGCGCACTTCAACCCCGCTGTCTCGTTCGCGTTTGCGCTCACGCGCCACTTTCCCTGGACGCGGCTGCTCGGATACTGGGCGGCTCAGGTGTCCGGCGCGCTGATCGCGGCCGCGACTCTTCGCGGCTCACTTGGCAATCGCGCGCATGTCGGCGCGACCTTGCCGGCAGGCTCTCAGGGGCAGGCGTTCCTCTGGGAAGTCGTTCTGACGTTCTTTCTGATGTTCGTGATCATGAGCGTGGCGACCGACACGCGTGCGGTCGGCGAGGCCGCAGCGATCGCGGTCGGCGGTACGGTCGGCCTCGATGCGATGTTCGGTGGCCCGGTCACCGGCGCGTCGATGAACCCCGCACGCTCGCTTGGCCCAGCGCTCGTATCGGGCGATCTGCACGCTCTCTGGCTCTACATTGCGGCACCGTTGCTCGGCGCGGCGGTCGGCGGTCTCGCCTATCAGTTCCTGCGCGCGTGAGCAACGTTCTCTTCGTGTGCGTCGCAAACAGTGGCCGCTCCGTGATGGCGGAGCGCCTCTTCCGGGGCGCCGCCGGTGGCAGGCACGAGGCCCGATCGGCCGGCAGCACGCCGGGCGCCGCCGTCCACCCGGAGGTGCTGCAGGCGCTCCGGGAGCTCGGCATCGATGCCAGCGATCACGTGCCGCGCAAGCTCGACGACGAGGCGATCGCCTGGGCTGACGTCGTTGTCGCAACGTGCGACGACGCCTGCCCGGTCGTTCCCGGCAAGCGCTATGTCAGCTGGCAGCTTCCCGATCCGAAGAACCGCCCCCTAGACGAGGTGCGCGCAATCCGCGACGACATTGCGACCCGCGTCAACGCACTAGCGCGCGAGCTCGGCTAACCAAAGCGGCCAAGGCGTGCGACTAACGCGTCGCGAAGCGCGTGTTAGACGCGCGCGAACGAAGCGAGGCGGAGATGCCGAAGGCACCACCGCCCGCGCGGGGCAGCCAACCCGTCAACAGACGCTCTGGGTGGACACGCCTTCGCGCGCGGAGGCGAGACCACGCTCTCGCCGCAGCGCACCCACGCTCACACCTTGCGGCGGGCGAAGGAGGGGGCCAGCGGGGGAACCAAGGGTTCCCCCGCTATCCAAAGCGGCCTGTGACGTAGTCCTCCGTCCGGGTGTCGGACGGAGCGGTGAACATTTTCTGGGTCGCGTCGTACTCGACGAGCTCGCCGTAGCGCTCGCCTTCGTCGCCGCGAGAGATCGAGAAGAACGCCGTCATGTCGGCGACGCGCGCAGCCTGCTGCATGTTGTGCGTGACGATCACGAACGTGTACTCGCCCTTCAGATCCGTCATCAGTTGCTCGATCGCCGCCGTCGCGATGGGGTCGAGCGCCGATGCGGGCTCGTCCATCAGCACGACATCCGGCTCGACCGCGATTGCGCGCGCGATGCAGAGGCGCTGCTGCTGGCCGCCCGAGAGGGAGAGCGCGCTCGCCTTCAGCCGGTCCTTGACCTCGTCCCACAACGCGGCCTGCGTGAGTGCTCGCTCGACGCGGTCGGCTAGGCCGTCCTTCATCCCGAGCACCTTCAGGCCCCACGCGACGTTGTCGTAGATCGACTTCGGGAAGGGGTTCGGCCGCTGGAAGACCATGCCGATGTGGCGGCGGACCGCGACGGGGTCGACGTCGTTGCCCGTGATGTCCTGGCCGTGGTAGCGGATCGTTCCGGTAAGCGTGAAGCCGGGAATCAGGTCGTTCATACGATTGAGGCAGCGGATGAACGTGCTCTTGCCGCACCCCGATGGGCCGATGATTGCGGTGACGAGGTTCTTGTAGACGTCCATCGTCACATCCTTGATCGCCGGCTTCCCGCCGTAGAGAGCATCGACGCCGTCGATGTTGAAGATCCGCTCCAACCGCTCGCGTGGCGGCAGCGGCTGGCGTTTGGTCTCGACGCGCACTGCGGGCTGGATCGTAATAGACATATCCGGGTCCTCCATCATCGAGAGGCGCTGAGCTTGCTTCGGTTGCGCGTCGCAAGCCATCGTGCGGTCAGGCTGGTGAGCAGGATGAAGAGCAGGAGCACGAGGGCTGCGGCCCAGGCGCGCGCGTGATCTTGGGGGTCGGCTGACTCCGAAAGCTCGAAGATCGCGACAGGGACGGTCTGGAGCGCGTGGTGCGGGTTCCAATGCACTTGCGTGCCCACGAGCGACGACGTGAAGAGAAGCGGCGCGGTCTCGCCTGCCACACGCGCGACGGCGAGCACGGTGCCCGTGATGATGCCGCCGATCGTTTGCGGCAGGACGATGCTGAGCGTGGTGCGCCAGCGCGCGACGCCGAGCGCGAGGCTCGCCTCCCGGAGCGCGCGCGGAACGAGCAGGAGCACCTCGATCGTTGAACGCGCGACGAGCGGCAGCATGATGCACGCGAGCGCAAATGACGCCGCGTAGCCGCTCTGGCCGTGCCCGAGCACGAACAGCCCGTACACGAAGATGCCGATGACGATCGCGGGCACGCCGTTGAGCACGTCGAGCGAGAGGCTCACGATGTTGCGCACCGACGGAGGGGCGAACTCGGTGAGGTAGAGCGCGACGAGGATCCCGGTGGGGAGCGCCATCAAGGTCGCGATGCCGACGATGACGAGCGTTCCTGCGAAGGCGTTCGCAAGGCCTCCACTGCCGCTTGTGAAGAAGCCGGTTGCCGGCGTCTTCGTGATTAGAGCGAGATTGAGCTCGCTGGCGCCTTTCCGCGCGACCGACCACACGATGAGGACCAGGAATCCGATCGCGACAGCAGCCGCGAGCCACGCGAGTACCTCCATGAGTCGGTTCAGCGCGCGCCGCCGCGGCAAGTTGACCGCGTGCATGTCTGCCCGCGTGATCCCGTGCGTGCTCATCCGAAGCCGCCGCGGTTTGGACCGACACCTTGCCGCCGCGCGACGCGCCGCACGATCCACTGCGCGGAGATGTTCGCGAGCAGCGAGAAGACGAGCAGGATCAACGCGAGGTAGATCAACGAGTGCTCCTCGAGATTGGTCGCGGCGCCCTGGTACGAGGAGGCGATCTTGCTTGCGAGCGTGTCGCCGGTCGAGAAGAGGCTCAAGTGAATGAAGACCCCGCCGCCGATGACCTGCGTCACGGCGATCGCCTCGCCAACCGCGCGCCCGAGCCCGAGGATCAACGCGGCTGCGATTCCACCGCGCGCGTATGGAAAGACGACGCCGCGCACCATTTCCCAGCGGGTTGTCCCGAGGGCGAGCGCGCCTTCTTTCAGCTCGCGCGGCACGCCGAGGAAGAGCTCCCTGGTGATGCTCGAGACGATCGGCAGGATCATCATCGTCAGGACGACGATCGCGGTGAAGATGCTGGGCCCCGCGCTCGACGGCGGGCCAAAGAGAGGAATGAAGCCGAGCGTGCTGTGCAGCGCGGGCTCGACGTGCCGCTGAAGGATGGGGCCGAGCACGTAGATGCCCCAGAGCCCGATTACGACGCTCGGGATCGCGGCGAGCGTCTCGACGAGCGAGGTCACCGGCGCGCGCAGCACCCGTGGCGCGAGTTCGGTGAGAAAGAGTGCACAGCCGATTGCGAGCGGCGCCGCGAGTGCAAGGGCAAGAAGCGACGTGATGGCGGTTCCGAACAGGAAGCTGCCCGCTCCGAAGACCTCTCTCCCGACCACGGGGTTCCACACGACGCGCGTGATGAAGTGCACGCCGAACTTCGCGATCGCCGGCCTCGCGCCCTCGACCACCTTCCAGGCGATCAGGAGGACGAGCACGGTCGCAGCCGCCGCGGCTGCTCCGGCGACGAGTTGCAGCAAAAGGTCGCCCAAGCGAGCCCGCCGCCCTGTGAGAGGGCGGCGGGCTACTTCAGGCGTGAGCTCGGCGGAGGACATCCGCTCCTTAGCTCTTGATCTGGGTGATCGCCTTCTCTGCGACGACGAGAACCTTCTTCGGGATGGGCACGAAGCGGAGGGGCGCCGTGTACTTGCCCTCCTGCCCGTGCGTCACAGCCCAGAAGAGGAACTTCCTCAGGTCGGCCGCCTTGCTCGACTTGGTGGGAACGATCACGTACGTGTAGGTCGAGATCGGGTAGGCGAGCGGATACTTCTTCGGAGGATTCACAATCGAGAGCGCGTTCGTCGTCTTGTCGGGCGTCTGGTCCGATGACGCGGCCGCGAGGATGCCCCTCGCTCCCGGCGTCGCGAACTTGCCGGAGCGGTTCTTCATCGCGAAGTAGCTGAAGTGGTTCTTCAACGCGAACGCGACGTCGGCGTAACCGATCGCGCCGGGAGTCTGCGCGACCAGCGCGGATACGCCGGCGCTCCCCTTGCCACCGACGCCGACGGGCCAGCTGACGCTTGTACCGGTACCGATCTGCGACTTCCACGCGGGACTGACGTTCGCAAGGTAGTCGGTGAAGTTGTACGTCGTGCCCGAGCCGTCCGAGCGGTGGGCGATCACGATCTTCGTGCTCGGAAGATTGACGCCCTTGTTGAGCTTCTGGATCGCCGGGTCATTCCACACGCTGATCTGACCCATGAAGATCTTCGCCAGCGTCGGACCGTCCATGTGCAGGAGGTTCTTCACGCCGGGGAGGTTGTACATGACGGACGTTGCCGCAAGCGCCCAGGGGATCTGGACGCAGCCGTTGCAGGCGGTGAACTGATCGGGCGAGAGCGGGGCGTCGCTCGCGCCAAAGTCGACCGTCCGGCCCGTGATGGCGTTGATGCCGCCGCTCGAGCCGATCGCGCTGTATTGCAGCTCGTAGCCGAGCTGCTGACTGACGGCCGGAATCCACGTCGTGACGAGCGGGGAGACGAAGGTGCTCCCGGCCCCGCTGATCGTTGTCCCTGCCTGCCTTGCGGGCGAGGCGCCGGCCGTGCCTGCCGCAGCGACCGCGAGCAGCGCGGTGAGCGCGGCGAGGGCGAATATGCGAATGAAATTGCCGGACTTCGGCATTGCTCTCTCTCCTCCTCTGGGGTTCGTGGCCAAGGTACGACCCGTGCAGCGAGGGGTGGGCTACGGGGCTGTAGCGAGGTGGTTACGAAGTGGTGACCTGTCCTGAAACCCCGCCATTCCTCGGGTGTACGGTGTCGGCATGGCGATCGACGAAGCCCTCGACGGAGTCGAAGCGCAGCTGCAGGAAGAGGGCCAGCGAGTCATCACGGCGATCCACGGCGCAATCCGGGCGCTCCAGGAGCGGGACGTCGAGCTCGCCGACGAGGTGATCGCGTTCGACGACGAGATCGACCAGCTCTTCCTCGCGATCGCGGCCTCGATCCAGTCGCTGCTCGCGTTGCAGACGCCGGTCGCGCGGGATTTGCGGCTGCTGCTCGCGATGCTCCACATCAACCTGTTGCTCGAGCGGAGCGCCGACAGCTGCGTGACGATTGCGAAGCTCTCAAAGCTCGTCTCCGACGCCGATCCTGATCCTGCCCTCGTCGACGTCCTGACGGATATGGGCGAGCGGGCGGAAGAGATGCTGCGCCGTGCGCTCGACTCGTTCTCGAACCGCGACCTCGCGGGAGCCGAGAGCCTCGTCGAGCTCGATGACCTGATCGACCGTGCGAACCGCCGCTTCGTCGAGCGGCTCGTCGACGTGATGGCCGAGCCGGAGCTCCGCGAGTGGGGCTTGCGGATGGTTGTCGTCGCGCGGACGATCGAGCGCATCGGCGACCGCGCGGTCGACATCGGCGAGCAGACCGCCTATCTGCTCACCGCGGAGTTCCGCGAGTTCACCGACGCCTCACACCCGACGACCTCCTAGACTTCTAGCGATGAACAATCGCCGCCTGTGGGTCATCCTCGCCATCGCCGTCGGCATCGTCCTGATTGCGATCGCGATCGTGTACTGGGCTGAGCCCGCGAAGTCGCTGCCGTCGTTCTTCCCAGGCCACCAGGCGGGCTCGAGCCACCACCACACGAAGCACGGCATCGCGGCGTTCCTCGTTGGGCTGGCCTGCCTCGTGTTCGCATGGTTCAACACGGGCGGCCCTCGAACGACCCGCACTCCCACCTAGCGCGTGGCACACCCGATCTCGTACTTCCAGGGTGCGATACTCGGCCTGCTCCAGGGCGTCTCGGAGCTCTTTCCGGTCTCGAGCCTCGGGCACAGCGTCATCCTTCCGAGGCTCGTCGGCTGGCACATTCACCAGAATGACAAGTTCTTCATCACGTTCCTCGTCGCGACACATCTCGCGACCGCGCTCGTGTTGCTGTTCTTCTTCCGGCGCGACTGGGTGCGCATCGTCAAAGGCCTCGGGCGCTCGCTGCGCGACCGCGGCATCGCGCCCGATGACGCCGATGCGAAGCTCGGCTGGCTACTCGTGGTCGGGACGATCCCGGCGGGGATCCTCGGCTTGCTGCTCGAGCACAAACTGCGCAGCGTGTTCGCCTCCGCGCAGTCGGCGGCGATCTTCCTCTTTCTCAACGGCCTGCTCCTCTTCGGCGCTGAGGCTCTGCGCCGGCGGGCGCCACATACCGCCGACGACGACGACACGCGGATCGCTCGTCAGGTCGGCTGGCGCGATGCAACGGTCGTCGGCTCGCTACAGGCGCTCGCGCTGATTCCGGGCATCTCGCGCTCGGGCGTCACCATGGGCGGCAGTCTGCTCGTCGGCCTCTCGCATAAGGACGCGGCGCGCTTCGCCTTCCTGCTTGCGACGCCGATCATCGGTGCAGCGGCGGTGCTCAAGCTGCCGGACCTCGCGGGGGCGGACGCTCGAGGTGTGCGCGGCCCGGCACTTGTCGGCGCGCTCTGCTCGGCGGCCACCGCCTATCTCGCCGTGCGCTTCCTGATGCGCTTCTTCGAGACGAACACGCTCGTACCGTTCGCGATCTACTGCCTCGCGGCGGGCGCCGCGTGCGCGATCTACTTCGCAACGACGTAACCAGAACTCAACCGGACCGTAACCGAAGCGTCACCCCCGGCAGGGGCTCCGGCCGGGAGGATAGAGATCCTCTTTTATGGCGACTGTTCGCGCAAAAAAGCGGATGGCAGCTGCGGCCGATCGACTGATCAACCGCGAGCTGTCGTTCCTCGACTACGACGCTCGTGTGCTCGCACTGGCGCAGGACTCCGATCTGCCGCTGCTCGAGCGCGTGAGGTTCTGCTCGATCTTCTCGCAGATGCTCGACGAGTTCTTCATGACGCGAATCGCAGGCCTGAGCGGGCAGGCGGCGGTGGGGATCACGGCTCGCTCACCCGATGGCCGCACGCCACAGCAGGCGCTCCGCGAGGCGCGCGAACGGGTGCTCGAGTTGCAGGCCGAACAGGCGCAGGTGTGGTCGCGCGAGTTGCTCCCGGTGCTCGCTGCCGAGGGCATCGTCATCTCACGGGTCGAGGAGCTTTCGGAGGACGAGCGGCTCGAGCTCGAGCGCCGGTACGCGCGCGACATCTATCCGGTGCTCACGCCGCTCGCGGTCGGGCCCGGACAGCCGTTCCCGTACATCTCGGGTCTTTCGATCAGCCTGTCCGTCTTCGTGCGCGATCCCGAGGACGGGGAGGAGCGCTTCGCGCGCGTCAAGGTGCCCGAGGGCCTGCCGCGTTTTCTCTCGGTCGGTGAGGGCGACCGTTTCGTGCCGCTCGAGCAAGTGCTCTCCCACTTCCTGCCGTCGCTATTCCCCGGGATGGACGTGCTCGAGCGCTCGGTTTTTCGCGTCACCCGCGACGCCGATTTCGAGGTCTCCGACGAGGCCGACGACCTGCTCGAGGCGGTCGAGCTCGAGCTGCGCCGCCGCCGTTTTGGCGACATCACCCGCGTCGAGGTGTCGGGGTCGATGTCGTCCGCGATGCGCGAGCGGATCCAGCAAGGCCTGCGGGTCGCCGACGAGGTCGTCTACCCGATTGCCGGCACCCTCGATCTTGCCGACGTCTCGGAGCTGACCAAGCTCGACCGGCCTGACTTGAAGGTCGACGACTGGATTCCCGTCGGCCGCCCGCCACTCGCACTGCTCGATGACCCGCAGCAGTTCGCGGCGATTCGTGCGGGAGATGTGCTCGTCCACCACCCATACGACTCTTTCGCTGCGAGCTTCGAGTCGTTCGTCAATACGGCGGCGTCCGATCCGAGTGTGATCGCCTTGAAGTCGACCGTGTATCGCACGAGTGACGACACGCCGCTCGTGCCGGCGCTGATCGACGCGTCCGAGAACGGCAAGCAGAGCGTGTGCCTCGTCGAGATCAAGGCGCGCGGCGACGAGCGCCGAAACATCGAATGGTCACGCGCGCTCGAGCAGGCAGGCGTCCACGTCGTCTACGGCTTTTCTTCGCTGAAGATCCACTGCAAAACGACTCTCGTGGTGCGGCGCGAGAGCGGCGTGCTGCGCCGCTACGTCCATCTCGGCACTGGCAATTACAACAACGTGACCGCGAAAGCGTACGAGGATTTCGGAATCTTCACTGCGGACGAGGACATCGCCGCCGACGTTGCAGACCTCTTCAACTACCTCACCGGCTTTGGCCGCCCGGCGCACTTCCGGAAGCTGCTCGTCGCGCCGTTCACGCTGCGGCAGCGTTTAATCGAGGAGATCCGTGACGTCGCCGACGCTGCGCGCGACGGCCGCAAGGCGCGGATTCGCATCAAGGTGAACGGGCTGACCCATACCGAGGTAGTCGACGAGCTCTACGCCGCCTCCAAAGCCGGCGCGCGCATAGACCTCCTCGTGCGTGGCGTGTGCTCACTGCGACCGGGCGTGACCGGTTTGAGCGAGGGCATCCGCGTCCGCAGCGTGCTCGGGCGCTTCCTTGAGCACAGCAGGCTCTTTCACTTCGAGTCGGGTGACCGGAGCAGGTTCTACCTCGGCAGTGCTGACTTGATGCCGCGCAACCTCGATCATCGCGTCGAAGTCGTCGCCCCGGTCGAGGACATCGGCGCGCAGAGCGAGCTGGCAGCGACGATCGATGCACTGCTCTCCGACACGGCGTCCTCGTGGGAGCTCGACCACGACGGTGCGTGGCATCGCATCCGTCCCAAGAAGGAGGATCGCCCACGTTCGGCACAGGCGGTGCTCATGCGTCGCGCGCGGCGTCGCGTCTCGCTCGCGCGCTCCCGCTAGGAGGTTCAAGGCGCCCTCCGGAGCGGAACCTACGATGCGGTGTAGTGCGCATCGGAGTCGTCGACGTCGGCTCGAACACCATCCGCCTGCTCGTAGCGGGGGTCGATGGACGCGCCGTCGTGCCCATCGACAAGGAGCGCGTGCGACTCTCGCTCGGCGAGGAGATCGAGCGCAGCGGACGAGTTTCGGAGACGAGTGTCGCCACCGCGGCGAAGGCGGTTCGGAAGCTCTGCACGATCGCGCGGCGTCACGGGGTCGAGTCGCTCGATGTGTTCCTGACCGCTCCAGGCCGGCAGAGCGACAACGCCGACGAGCTCATTGCCGCGCTACGGCGTGCGGCCGAGCAGCCGGTTCGCGTCCTCTCGACCGAGGAGGAGGGCAGGCTTGCGTACGGCGGCGCGGTAGCCACGGCGGGCATCGAGCTGCCGGGGCGGATCGCGGTGTGCGACGTCGGCGGCGCTTCGACGGAGATCGCCGTCGGCTCTCCCGGCCGGGCGCCGGACTGGGTCTCCTCCATCGATCTCGGCTCGGTGCGGCTCTCCGTACGTGCAGCCGATCTCGACCACGCCCGTCGCGAAGCGGCGGAGGCGCTCGCCGAGCTGGCACCGCCGCGGGTCGAGCTCGTGCTCGCGGTCGGGGGCAGCGCGCGTGCAGCGCGCCGGCTCGTCGGCCCTTGGCTGGCCGACGCCGAGCTCACCGAGGCGTTACGGCTCGTCGAGACGACGACGGCGCGCGCGATTTCCAGGCGCTTCGGCGTTGATCGCTCGCGCGCCCGCATCCTGCCCGCCGGTGTCGCGATTCTTGCGCAGGTGCACGAGCTCCTCGGCGTGCCGCTCCACGTCTGCGACGGCGGCATCCGCGAGGGCGCGGTGCTCGCGACGATGGCCGCGCTCGCAGCTTAAGAAGCGGCGATCTCTTCCACTTCGCGCAGCCCGTCGAGCACGACGGCTGCACCCTTGGCCAGGCTGCGGCCGATCACCCCTTCGATGACGTCGCCGTGCGTACACGCGACAGCGTCCTCGAGGTAATGCAGCAGCGCGAGCGTCGCCTCGACCGGCGCACCCTCCGCGAGGCGCTCGTCGGGGACGATCTCGAGCTCGAGCGGTGCGACCGTCTGTGTGCAGCGCACGTACGGGCTCGAGAGCACGCGCTGCACGCCTCGCGCGCGGAGCAGGTCGCAAAGCGCAGCAGCCTGGGCGCGGCCGCGTTTGTCCAGCGGGCGCAGCCGGTCGTCGCCCCTCCATGCTTCGCGCTTGCCGGCCGACGCGTGTCGGAGCAGGATCACGCTCATTGCAGCGCCGCTCCGAGCAGTGCGATGTCGCGACCGTAGCTGAGGAGTTTCGCTGCCGTGACGGGTTCAGCCCACCGCACCTCGTCCACCTCGTCCGTCGGCGTGAACTCGCCTTGCAGCGGCTCCATCAACCACCACCGCACGCGCTTGGGGCGACCCTTCGTGTCGACGTACTCGGTCGTGCCGGCCTCGGAGACGAGGAGGCAGAGAAGACCCGTCTCTTCCCGCACCTCGCGTACCGCGCACGCCTCGTCGGTCTCGCCGTCCTCCGCCTTTCCCTTCGGGAATGTCCAGTCGTCGTACCGCGGCCGGTGTACAAGGATAACCTCGCCGTCGCGGAGCACAAGGCCGCCGGCCGCTCTGACAAGGCTCACCTGGCCGTGCGCTCGAGCTCTCGCCACGCCTTGCGCCACGAGGCGCGCGCTCTAGCCCGGTGTGAACGCTCATGCTCGATCAGGAGGCCCGCCGCGAGCGACTGGTCTGCCGGGGCGTCGTGCGTGAGCGCGCGCAGACGCTCCTCGGCGACCACCGAATCTTGATGCTCGCCGAGCACGTCCTGGAACGCCTTCGCGCGTTTCACGACCGCTTTGGCACCCGAAAGCTCATGTGCGTAGCGCACGCGCTTGCCGCGCTTCCGGAGTGCGTGCAGCACATCGTCGGCCGGCTCTTGGTCGAGTGCCCGCACGTCGCGGCGGAGGCGGTTGAGCTCGCGGCGCGCCAGACTATCGAGCGTAACCGTGCTCGCGCTTGGCTCGAGGGTCGTGAGCACTTCCTCGAACTGGTCCAGCAGCGCGTCGTAACGCTGGCCGTCGAGCGCTTTTAGCAACGTCCGGCGTGCACGCGTACGTTGCCGTTCCAGCGAACGCAACAGCCTGCCTGCTGCGGCACGATCGCCTGCATCGAGGGTCGCCGCTTCGTCGCGGAGCCGTGCGAGAAGGACGTCGAGATCCCGAACATCGCCGAGCACCGAGCCGAGCCACTGAAGCTCGAGCGACAGCGCCTGCGTATCGGCTGCGATGAGCGGTTTGCCGGCGCGCAGGAGCGCGCGGGCACGGCGGACGGCCACGCGCATGTCGTGGATGCTCTCAGGATCGGTGCCGAGTCGGGTGCCGGGATCGTGCGCAAAAATCTGGTCGAGCTGGTCCCGCAGGCGCTGGCGAAGCGATTCGAATGGCGTCTTCGCGCGCGCGTGTGGTTCGAGCGAGAGCACGCGGAAAAGCTTTGGCGTCAGGTCGCGCCCCCGCGCGCCCGCTCGCTCCAGCTCCTTCGCGATTCGCTTGAGCCCTGCTGGATCGCCTTCCCGCAGCTCGATCTCGAGCTCGACGAACTCGGAGGCGACGCGCTGGGCATCCATCACGGTGACTTCGTCCACGGTGACCTCGGCAGTGATCGAATCGCGCGTGAGAAGTGACCCGTGCCGGCGCGTACGAAGCTCTGCTACGGGTTCGAACGCAGTGCGCCGTTCGTGTGCGCGGAGGAGGGCACGCAGCCGATCGGGTGGCCCTGCCGGCCCGCCCGGTTCCTCGAGCTCGAGACGCGCACCGTTGACAGGCAGCTTGAGCTGCCAGACGCTGTTCCCGCGCTCGGTTCGCCTTCGCAGGGTGATGCCGGCGCGCGCAAGGGAGTGGTCGCCGGTGTCGTGGTAGACCGAGGTGAAGACGCGCGGCTCGAGCGGCTCGCCGCCTAGGTCGGGGAGCTCGAAGCCCTGCGGCGCCTCGAGCTTCCGCTCGTGTTCGACGGTCGTCTTCACGGCGGCGACAATAGCCGTACGCGGCCGCCGGACCTCGTTCGTAACCGGACAGTCACAGGTCGTTTACCGTGACCGGACCCGAACCCTCCGGCCCCGCGAAATCTTACGGAGGAGCCGTCGGTTAGCCTGCACGTGCAGATGAGCAAGAAGGGTCAACGAGCCGAACATTGGCAGCAGGAGCCTGAAGACCACGATTTTCCGGCAGCTGCCAACTACCTGCGTCTGCTTGTTCCCGAACAGGTCTCAGCGTCCATTGTCGACGAGTTGCGAGGCGCGAGCACAGTGAACCACCAGGCGAAGGACCTGATGCGAGCGAGTCGTCTCCCTCTCCTGCCGATCGATAACCCGCACGTCGCAAAAGATCTGAAGCGCGTCGCCAAGGGCGCGCTCCTCTCGCCCGTCTTGCTCGTTCGGGGGCGTGCGGCGGATGGTTTAGCGTTGATCGTGGCCGACGGGTACCACCGGATCTGTGCCAGCTACCACCTCGACGAGGACGCAGACATCCCCTGCCGTATCGCCGAGCTGCCTTCGTAGATTCTCGCCTCGAGACTGGAGAGGCGACGATGCAAGCCGACAAGCACCCCGACAACCAAGCGCTGGAGGCCAGTGGAACACGTCGCGCATTGCTCGCGCTCGAGTTCCCCGGCCTCGCAGATTTCGACGACCCTCGGCTCGAATGGCGGCGCCTGTTCTCGGAGCTCTTCGGAACGTTCTTGCTGGTGCTGGTTGGGGCAGGCGCGGCGGTTGTCGGCGCGATCAGTCACGGTGCGATCAGCCGCCCGGCAGCCGTCGCGGCGCCTGGTTTGATGGTGATGGCGATCATCTTGTTCATGGGCGCTGTCTCGGGCGCACACCTCAACCCCGCGGTCACGCTCGCCTTCAGCCTCCGCAAAGATTTTCCGTGGCGCCGCGTTCCGGGCTACGTTCTCGCTCAACTCGCGGGCGCAAGCCTCGCCTGTCTCTTTCTCTGGGCCGTCTACGGCAAGATCGGCATGCTCGGGGCAACGGAACCGGGCGCTGGGGTCAGCAATTGGCAGGCAATGTTGATGGAGCTTGTTCTCACCGTCGGCCTCGTCAGCACGATTCTCGGTACGGCCTCGCGCGCGCAAAACGTCGGCGCGCTTTCGGCGGTGGCGGTCGGTGGTTACATCATCCTCGCGGGCCTCTGGTCAAGCCCGATCAGCGGCACCTCGATGAACCCGGCTCGCTCGCTCGCCCCCGACCTCGTCCTCGGCCGCTTTGGCCACCTCTGGGTCTATCTCGTCGGCCCGCTCACGGGCGCCGCGATCGCGGTGGGGATCGCCTGGCTGCTGCGCGGGCCGGGAGATCCTGGAGGCGCTACGGCCGCCCGCGGCACACTCGACTAACGCGGCATCCTGCGGCCGCGTGTCGTCTCGCTCCGCAGTCGCGCTGCAAGCTCATCGGTGAGCTGACCGCGCTCGAGCCGCCACGACCAGTTGCCGTACGTCTCGCCGGGCCGGTTCATCCGCGCCTCGCTGCTGAGGGCGAGGACGTCCTGCGCCGGAACGATCGCGAGTGCGGCGCGCGACTGCATTGCGATCTCGATCAGTCCCCAGTTGGGCTCGCTCGGGTCGAGGCCGGTGGCCGCACGTTGCTGCTGCGTCAGCGATTCGAACCAGCCGACGGTCGTGTCGGTGTCGTGTGTGCTCGTGTACGCGACCTGGTTCACCCGGTGATTGCGCGGCGCGTGCGGGTTCGACGGCGACGGGCGGAACGCCCAGAGGAGCACCACGGTGCCCGGCAGGTGGAGCTCGTCCCGCAGCTGCCGGACGGCGGGCGTGATCACGCCGAGGTCTTCCGCGATCACCGGTAAGCCGCCGAGCGCGCGCTCGACTGCGCGGAAGAGCTCGGCACCGGGCCCGCGCCGCCACCTGCCGCTTCGTGCGGTCGTGTCCCGCTCCGGGATCGCCCAGTACGAGACGTAGCCGCGGAAGTGGTCGACCCTCGAGAGATCGACGAGCTCGAAGACGCGGCGGAAGCGCTCGATCCACCAGTGGTAGCCAGTGGCGCGGTGCGCGGCCCAGTCGTACAACGGGTTTCCCCAGTGCTGCCCGTTCGCGTTCAGCGCATCCGGTGGAGCGCCTGCGACCTCGCCTGTTGCGAAGAGCTCCGGCCAGGCTTCCACGTCGGCGCCAGCGTCAGAGACATAGATGGGGATGTCGCCGATCAGCCGGACGGTGCGCCGGCGCGCGTAGTCGCGCAGCGCCGTCCACTCCCGCTCGAACCGGACCTGGTCGGCGAGCGCTCCCGCGCCCGCGAACCCCTCCCACTCGCCGGTCCAGTACGGGTG
This sequence comes from Actinomycetota bacterium, assembly GCA_003152275.1. Classification (GTDB taxonomy): domain Bacteria; phylum Actinomycetota; class Thermoleophilia; order Gaiellales; family Gaiellaceae; genus Palsa-739. Next base: position 2,929 of record PLZU01000026.1, on the reverse strand, counting down.
GCGCGCCACGAAGTCCTCGAGCTCGCGCTCCGAAACGGCTGCCTGGGGTTCCGCGAGCAGCAGCGGTGACGCTGCAAAGGCCGAGGTGGACCGGTAGGGCGAGCCGACTTCGTCCGGCGGTCCGAGCGGCAGCACCTGCCACCAGGACTGCCCAGCAGCCTCGAGCCAGTCGACGAACCGGTACGCGTCGGCGTCCAGACGACCCCCCGGCAGCGACGTCGGGTGCAGGAAGATTCCCGAGGAGCGCCGCAGTTGCATCCGTTTGACTCTTGCAGATCATCGAAACTCTCCTGGTCGTGCCACTTCCGAAGACGAACGAGCCGCCGCCGCGGATCCAGATCCAGCGCGTGACGCCGCAGATCGACTGCGGCCGCCATCCCGTGAAATGCACGGAAGGCGACCGGGTGGACGTCACGGCGCTCATCTTCCGCGACGGCCACGAGACGCTCGGCGCTGCCGTCCGCTACAAGCCGGCCGGCGCGACGCGCTGGCTGGAGGCGCCGTTGACGCCGCTCGGCAACGACGAGTGGTCAGGGTCGTTCGCCGTCGATCGCTGCGGGAGCTGGTCGTACCGCATCGAGGCCTGGGTCGACCGGGTCGCGTCATTCCAGGAGGAGCTGCGACGGAAGCTCGACGGAGGCGAGACAGACTTGGTTGCGGAGCTTGCAGAGGCTGCGGTCATGCTCGGCCGCGAGACCTTGACGGTCGAGGAAACGCTCGCGTTGGTCTCGGAGGACCGGTTCGAGAAGTCGTGGTCGCAGACGCTCGAAGTCGACGTCGACCGGACACTCGCGCGCTTCGGCGCGTGGTACGAGCTCTTCCCACGCTCGTGGGGCGGCTTCGAAGGTGTGCGCGCGCTGCTGCCGGCGCTCGCCGAGCTCGGCTTCGACGTCGTCTACCTTCCGCCGATTCATCCGATCGGACGCTCGAACCGCAAGGGAGCCAACAACGCGCTGAAAGCTGGACCGAAGGATCCGGGCAGTCCGTGGGCGATCGGCTCGGCTGACGGCGGCCACGACGCGATCAACGCGGAGCTCGGCACGGTCGAGGAGTTCGAACGCCTCGTCGCTGCTGCGAAGAAGCTCGACATGGAGATCGCAATCGACTTCGCGATCCAGTGCTCACCGGACCACCCGTGGCTGAAGCAGCACCCCGAGTGGTTCAACCGCCGCCCGGACGGCACGTTGAAATACGCGGAGAATCCCCCGAAGCGCTACCAGGACATCTACAACGTCAATTTCGACTCCGAGGACTGGAAGGGGCTGTGGGCGGCGTTGCGCGACGTCGTGCTGTTCTGGGTTGCACGCGGCGTCACCGTGTTCCGCGTCGACAACCCGCACACAAAGCCGGTTCCGTTCTGGGAGTGGCTGATCGACGAGGTGCGCGGTGAGCATCCGGATGTGATCTTCCTCGCAGAGGCATTCACCCGACCGGCGATGATGCAGACGCTCGGCAAGAGCGGCTTCGCGCAGAGCTACACGTACTTCACGTGGAAGAACACGCGCTGGGAGCTGCTCGAGTTCATGGGGCAGCTGCTCGAGTGGCGGGAGTACTACCGGCCGAACTGCTTCGTGAACACGCCGGACATCCTGCACGAGTACCTCGTGCGTGGAGGTCCGCCCGCATTCGAAGCACGCCTCGTGCTGGCGGCGACGCTCTCGCCGTCGTACGGCATGTACTCCGGCTTCGAGCATTTCGAGAACGTACCCCTCCGCGTAGGCTCGGAGGAATACCTCGACTCGGAGAAATACGAGACAAAGAAGCGCGCGCTGGACGGCCCGCTGCTCCCGCTCGTCTCCAAGCTGAACAGTGCGAGGCGCGCGAACCCCGCGTTGCAGCACCTCGACAACGTCACATTCCTCGAGACAGAGAACGAGCAGATCTTCGCGTATCTGAAGCGCACGGCCGATAACGTCGTGCTCGTTGTCGTCAACCTCGACCCAGCCGCATTGCAGGAAGGCGCGTGCATCCTGCCCGTCTCGACTGGTCTGCCGCCGACCTATCGCGTGCGCGACCTGCTCGGGGACGAAGAGTGGTCGTGGCACATCGGCCGCAACTACGTGCGGCTCCCACCGGGTAAAAGTCACGTCTTGAGGATCGGCGGAGCAGCAGATGTCTGAGCAATGGTTCGAGCGAGACCCGCTGTGGTTCAAGCGCGCCGTCTTCTACGAGATTCACATTCGCGGGTTCTTCGACGGCAACGACGACGGCTCGGGCGACTTCCGGGGGCTGATCGACAAGCTCGATTTCCTGCAGTGGCTCGGCGTCGATTGCATCTGGCTGCTGCCGATGTACGTGTCGCCGCTCAAGGACGGCGGCTACGACATAGCGGACTTCTTCGCGATTCATCCCGATTACGGAACGGTCGACGACTTCCGCGAGTTCGTCGACCAGGCACATCAGCGCGGGATGCGCGTGATCGCCGATCTCGTCATGAATCACACCTCGGCCGACCACGCGTGGTTCCAGGAGTCGCGCACCGATCCGAAGGGCCCGAAAGGCGACTGGTACGTGTGGTCCGACACCGACGAGCCCTACAGCGACGCCCGCATCATCTTCATCGACACGGAGACGTCGAACTGGACGTTCGACCCGGTGCGCGGTCAGTACTACTGGCACCGCTTCTTCAGTCATCAGCCCGACTTGAACTACGACAACCCGGACGTGCAGGAGGCGATGCTGAACGTCCTACGTTTCTGGCTTGACCTCGGCATCGACGGCTTCCGTCTTGACGCTGTGCCGTATCTCTACGAGCGCGAGGGCACGAACGGCGAGAACCTGCCGGAGACGCATGAGTACCTCAAGCGCGTGCGCGCCGAGATCGACGCGCGCTACCCGGACCGCGTGTTGCTCGCCGAGGCGAACCAGTGGCCGGAGGACGTCGTCGAGTACTTCGGCGACGGGGACGAGTGCCACATGGCGTTCCACT
>PLZU01000075.1 GCA_003152275.1 Actinomycetota bacterium | reverse complement strand
AGATGAGGACGTGGTCGGCGCCCGCTTTCGCTACGCCCGCGGCGACCGTGCCGACGCCGACTTCCGCAACGAGCTTCACGGAGATTCGCGCGGCGGGATTCGCGCAGCGCAGGTCGTAGATCAGCTNNTGCGGCGGCGGCGAGATCAGACCGACCCCGGGCGTCGTCATACGCACGCTCGCGATGTAGCCGTCCACCTTGTGTCCCGGAAGCTGGCCGCCTTCGCCGGGCTTCGCGCCCTGCGCCATCTTGATCTGGAGTTCGTCTGCGTTCGCGAGATAGTGCGCGTTGACGCCGAACCGCCCCGAGGCGACCTGCTTGATCGCGGAGCGGCGGTTGTCGCCGAAGCGGACGGGATCTTCGCCGCCTTCGCCGGTGTTCGAGCGGCCGCCGATGCTGTTCATCGCCTGCGCGAGCGTCTCGTGCGCTTCTCGCGAGATCGAGCCGAGCGACATCGCGCCGGTCGAGAACCGTTTCACGATCTCGGACGCGGGCTCAACGTCTTCGAGCGGAATCTCCTCCACCGTGCGGAAACAGAAGCCACCGCGCAGTGTTCCGTTGCGCGCGTTCTCCTCGTTCACGAGGCGCGAGTACTCCTCGTAGGTGTCGGCCGAGCCGGAGCGGACGGCGTGCTGCAGCTGCGAGATCGTGTCCGGGTTCCAGTGGTGGTGCTCGCCGTCGCGGCGCCACGCGTACAAGCCGATCACGGGCAGCAGCGCATCGGCCGTACCAGGGTGCGCACGCGCATGGCGCGCAAGCGACTCTTCTGCGAGCTCGTGGATACCGATGCCGGCGATCCGGGACGCGGTGCCCGTGAAGTACCGCTCGATCAGCTCCGGCCCGACGCCGACCGCTTCGAAGATCTGCGCACCGCAGTAGGACGGGATCGTCGAGATGCCCATCTTCGACATCGTCTTGAGCAAGCCCTTGGCGATGCCCTTCGTCGCGCGGTACCGCGCTTGCTCTGGCGTCATCTCCGGCGGCAGCCAGCCGAGCTCCACGAGTTCGCCGAGCGTCTCGAGCATCAGATACGGATTCACTGCGGCCGCGCCGTACCCGACGAGGACGGCGATGCTGTGCACGCTGCGAGGCTCGCCGGACTCGACGACGATTCCCGCCTGCAGGCGCGTTCCTTCGCGGACAAGATGGTGGTGCACGGCCCCGGTCGCAAGCAGGGAGGGAATCGGCACACGACCAGGGCCGGCACTTCTGTCGGAGAGGATGAGAATGTTCGCGCCGGCGGCTAGCGCGACATTCGCCTCTGCACAGATTCGTTCGATCGCGGGCTCGAGGCCATCGGCGCCGTCGGCAGCCGGCCACGTCGTGTCGATCGTCCACGACTTGAAGACCTCGGACTCGACGCGCCGCAGCTGCTCGAGCTCCTCGTCGAGCAGGATCGGGTTGTCGATGACGAGCTGCCGCGCGTGCTCGGGTGTCTCGGCAAGCAGATTGCGCTCGGAGCCGACGCTCGCGCCCACGCTCATGACGACCGCCTCGCGGATCGAGTCGATGGGCGGGTTCGTGACCTGCGCGAAGAGCTGCTTGAAGTACGAGTAGAGCAGGGGCTTGCGACCGGTGAGTATTGCGAGAGGCGAGTCGTTGCCCATCGACCCGACCGGTTCCTCCGCGTTGCGCGCAAGCGGCGCCAGGATCGCTTTCATGTCCTCCTGCGCGTAGCCGAACAGCAGCTGGCGGCTGCGGAGCGACTCGACCGGCGGCTCGCTCGGCGGAGCGGTTGGAAGCTCCGCGAGCCGCAACTGCTCATGCTCGACCCAATCGGCGTACGGTCGGCGCGTCGCCACGGCGCGCTTCGTCTCCTCATCGGGGACGATCCGGCCTTCTGCGAGGTCGACGAGGAACAGCTTTCCGGGCTGGAGCCTCCCCTTGCGCACGATGTTCGCGGCGGTCTCGTCGAGCACGCCGGTCTCTGACGCGAGCACGACCCAGCCGTCTGCAGTCTCCTGCCAGCGGCCGGGACGCAAGCCGTTGCGATCGAGGGTCGCGCCGATCACGCGGCCGTCGGTGAACGCAATCGCGGCGGGACCGTCCCACGCCTCCATCAGGCACTGGTGGAAGGCGTAGAAGCCACGCAGCTCGGGCGTCATGTCGTTGCGGCCCTCGTATGCCTCGGGGATCATCATCATCAGCGCGTGCGGCAGCGACCGGCCGGCGAGCACGAGCAGCTCGAGCACGTTGTCGAAGGTCGCCGTGTCGGAGCCGCCGGGGCGAATCACGGGCAGCACCTTCTGAAGGTCGTCTCCGAAAAGCTCGGACGCGAGCTGCGACTCGCGCGCGCGCATCCAGTTGCTGTTGCCGCGGAGCGTGTTGATCTCGCCGTTGTGCGCGATCACCCGGTACGGGTGGGCGAGCTCCCAGCTCGGGAAGGTATTGGTCGAGTAGCGGGAGTGGACGAGCGCGAGGGCGCTCATGACCCGCTCGTCCGCGAGATCCAGGTAGAAGCGCTCGAGCTGCGGAGCCGTGAGCATCCCCTTGTAGACGAGCGTCCGCGACGAGAGGCTCGGCACGACGAGATCGGGTCCGGCCGCGAGCTCGGCGACCCGGCGGATCACGTAGAGCTTCCGCTCGAAGGCGTCTTCCTCCAGGCCGTCTGCGCCCCCGATGATCGCCTGACGGATGTGAGGTGCGACCCCGGCGGCGACGGTCCCGGCCTGAGAGAGGTCGACCGGGACGTCGCGCCAACCGAGGAACCGCTGCCCTTCGTCGCCGACCGTTCTCTCGACGAGCGCTTCGAGCCCGGCCCGGCGCGACTCGTCGTGGGGGAGGAAGAACGCACCGACGCCGTAGCGGCCGGGGGCCGGCAGGCCCGCGACCGACGCTCGGAAGAGCGCGTCGGGCAGCTGGATCAGGATGCCGGCACCGTCGCCGGAGTCCGCGTCGGCCCCGGATGCGCCTCGATGTTCAAGGTTCGAGAGCGCTTTGAGTGCTCGGCGGACCGTCTCGTGGGAGGCTTGCCCGTCCAGCCGCGCTACGAACGCCACCCCGCAGGCATCGTGCTCGTAGGCCGGGTCGTAGAGGCCTGAGCGGTCGGAACATGTGCGGGAATTGGCTGTCAAGACAGGGTTATCGCAGCGTGAACGGACGGTGCGGGTTCCGCCTTATGTGGCTAGTCGGCTTGGCGGAAGGAGTGCCGACTAGCGCAGGTTGATGCGCGCGGCGAACGCAAAAATGGACTTCGAGGCGTTCGGTGTGCGCGACATCGAGCTACCGAGGTTGAGGCCTCGCGGCGCGCGCGTCAAGGATGTTCTCCGGTTTGAGCCGAATTGAGCGGAAAAAGGGCCAGGACTTGACAGGCGGCTGAGCTACATGCAAGGTGAGTGGGCGATGACCACCGCGCAAACACGCATCTCCGCGCTGCCGCTCCTGCGGCCTGCGCCCGCGTTCGCGCTTGCCCTTATCACGATCATCGCGATTCTCCCCCTCTAGGGGGAGCACACGAACACGCGCCTTTCGTAGGCGCAGACGCCTACTTGATCACACCAGAGGTGCGTCTTCGCACCCAGGCCAAGGAGGAAGTGTTCGTGTCCCGACGCAGGATCCAAATCTTCGATACGACGTTGCGCGACGGTGAGCAATCACCGGGAATCGCCTTGCAGCCGCATGAGAAGGCGGAAATCGCCGAGCAGCTCGAGCGGCTCGGGGTGGACGTCATCGAGGCCGGCTTCGCGGGCGCATCCCCGGGCGATTTCGAAGGCGTTCGCGCGGTCGCACGGGCGGTCGGGAGGCCGACCGTCGCCTCTCTCGCACGGACCGTGCTGGCAGATCTCGATGCCGCGGCCGAAGCGCTTGCCGGCGCGGGCCGCTCTCGCATCCACGTGTTCCTCGCGACGAGTGCGCTCCACATGGAGAAAAAGCTCGGCCTCGAGCCGCAGGAGGTCGTGGAGCACGCCCGCTGGTCGGTCGAATACGCAGCCTCACTCGTCGACGAGGTCGAGTTCTCGTGCGAGGACGCAACCCGTTCCGATCCGGCCTTTGCCGCGCGGGTCTGCCGGGTCGCGATCGAGGCCGGCGCGACGATCATCAACCTGCCCGACACGGTCGGCTACGCGCTGCCCGCGGAGTACGCCGGCTTCCTCGCCGACGTTCGCCGCCGCTGCCCGGAGATCCGTGGCGTGACCCTTTCCGTGCACTGTCACAACGACCTTGGTCTCGCCGTCGCGAACTCGCTCGCGGGGATCCAGGTCGGTGCCACGCAGGTCGAGTGCACCGTGAATGGAATCGGCGAGCGTGCCGGCAACGCGTCGCTCGAGGAGATCGTGATGGCGTTGAACGTGCGCGGCGACCACTTCGAGATCGAGACGGGGATCAACACAGCGGAGATCACCGCTGCCTCGAAGCTCGTTTCGGAGCGCACGGGTTACGTCGTCCAGCCCAACAAGGCTGTGGTCGGCGCGAACGCGTTCGCACACGAGGCCGGCATCCACCAGGATGGGATGCTGAAAGACGAGCGGACGTACCAGATCATGGATCCGGTCGATGTCGGCGTGCGCATGACGCTCCCGCTCGGCAAGCACTCGGGCCGCCACGCGTTTGCGCGTGCGTGCGCGGAGCGCGGTGTGGAGCTAGAAGGGGAAGAGCTCAACGCGGCATTCCGCCGCTTCAAGGAGCGGGCCGACGCCGGTGGCGCGGTCGCGCTCGAAGACGTCTTCGAGGAGGTGAGGGCATGAGCCGTACGGCAACAGTCGCTTGTGTGACCGGAGCCGGAACGGCGCCGGAGCTGATGGCGGAGGCGATGCTCGCGCTCGACGCGGTCGGGCGCCTGCACGGATTGGAGATCGACGAGACCCACGTCACGTTCGGCGCGGTTGCCGTCGCACGTGCCGGACAAGCCGTGCCTGCACTCACGCGTGCTGCGGTCCTCGCGGCAGACGCGGTGCTCGTGGCCGGTGCTGAGGAGCCTGCGCTCGCGGAGATCATGAGTGAGCTCGACTTGCGCGCACAGGTCACGCGCGTGCGGTTCGGGCATCGCGACGACGTCGCGTTCGTCTCACCGCTCGCAGACGGTGCGGAGGCGTGGACGATCGAAGCTGCATTCCGAATCGCCGAGTCCCGCACGATGCGCATCGCTGCAGTCGGCGATGCGCCCTGGAACGACCTCGTCGACGCGGTCGCAGCTCATCACGAGCACGTGCACGTCGAGCATCTCGCGCCGAAGCTCGCCATTCCGCTGGCTGCGTTCAACGCGAGCCGGTTCGATGTCGCCCTCGTCGCGCCAGTGTGGGCGGAGGCGATGGTGGAGATCGCAGCAGCACCGGCGACCGCCCGCGTCGCGGCGCACGGACTGCTTGCAGAGCACGGGCCGAGCATGTTCGTGCCATCGCCCGACGGCGGCTTCGCGCTCGCCGGCAGCGGCGTCGTCAATCCGAGCAGCATGCTGCTCGCCGCCGCGATGATGCTCGAGTACGGGCTCGATGCGCCGGCGGCAGGCGCGACCCTCGCCGGTGCAGTCTCGGCGGTTCTCGTTGACGGGCCACAGACTCCCGACCTGCTGCACGGCGGAGTCGGCGCAACGTCGCGCGAGTTCACGTCGCGCGTCGTGTCCGGCTTCCAGCTCTCGCAGCCCTGGGCGGGCGCTGCATGAAGATGAACGGCGCAGACGCGATCCTGCGTTGCCTCGAGGCCGAGGGCGTCGACGTGATGTTCGGGCTGCCGGGCGGCGCGATCCTGCCGCTCTACGACGCGATGGCGCGCGGAACCACCGTGCGTCACGTGCTCGCGCGGCACGAGCAAGGCGCCGGGCACATGGCCGAGGGGTACGCGCGCGCATCCGGTCGCGTCGGCGTCGCTGTGGCGACCTCCGGGCCCGGCGCGACGAATCTCGTCACGCCGATCGCCGATGCGTGGATGGACTCGACACCGCTCGTCTGCATCACCGGCCAGGTGCGCTCGTTCCTGATCGGCACCGACGCGTTCCAGGAATGCGACATCACCGGCATCACGATCCCGATCGTCAAGCATTCGTGGCTCGTTCAGGACGTGAATGAGCTGCCGCACGTTCTCAAGGCCGCCTTCCACGTTGCGGCCACCGGCCGTTGCGGTCCGGTGCTCGTGGACGTCCCGCGCGATGTGCAGGAGGCAGAACTCGACTTCTCCTACCCCGACAGCATCTCCCTCCCCGGATGGAAACCGCCTCGCCGCGGCCATGCACGTCAGATTGCGGCTGCTGCTACAGCCGTTGCCGCGGCGGAGCGGCCCATCCTCTATGTCGGTGGAGGAACCCTGAACGCGCACGCGACCGACGAGCTCCTCGAGCTCGCAGAATCTGCGCGCCTTCCGGTCGTCACCACCTTGATGGCGAAGAGCGCGTTCCCGGAATCGCACGAGCTGCACGCGGGCTGGCCGGGGATGCATGGGCCGAAGTGGTCGAACTGGGCGCTGAACAAGGCAGATCTGATCGTCGCGGTCGGCGCGCGCTTCGACGACCGCGTGACCGGCAAGGTGTCCGCGTTCGCCCCCGGCGCAACCATCGTGCATCTCGACATCGATGCTGCGGAGATCTCGAAGATCCGCCACGCCGACATCCCCGTCGTCGGGCCGCTGAAGCCCGTGCTCACGCAGCTCAAGAAGGAGCTGGACGAGAAGAAGGTCGAGTCACGGACGGAGCCGTGGTTGCGCCAGATTGACGAGTGGCGCGAGCAGTTCCCGCTCCGCTACCGAGCGGACGGCGAGCTGTTGAAGCCGCAGAAAGTGCTCGAGACCCTGCAGGAGCTGACCGCCGGTCGCAGCGACGTCATCTGGACGACCGGAGTCGGCCAGCATCAGATGTGGGCGATGCAGTACTTGCAGTGCGACCGGCCGCGAAGCTTCATCAGCTCGGGCGGCCTCGGGACGATGGGCTACGGGATTCCTGCGGCGGTCGGAGCGAAGGCAGCGCGCCCCGACGCGACCGTCGTGTGCGTCGACGGCGACGGCTGCTTCCAGATGACCGCGCAGGAGCTCGCGACCGCCGTCCTCGAGGAGCTGCCCATCATCGTCGTGATCGTGAACAACGGCTACCTCGGCATGGTGCGACAGTGGCAGGACATGTTCTTCAACGAGCGCTTCTCGCAGATCCGGCTGACTCAGTCGCTCCCCGACTACGCTGCGCTCGCCCGCGCGTACGGCGCGCTCGGATTCCTCGTCGAGAGCGAGGACGAGCTCGAGGACGCGCTCGCACAGGCCCTCGCGTCGGGCCGCACCGCGGTCGTCGACGCGCGCGTCGACCCGCGGGAGCACTGCTTCCCGATGATCCCGGCGGGTGCGGCCGCACTGGATCTCGTGGAGTTCGAAGACGAAAACGGAGATCCGCGACCTGGTCGCGACGAGGTCGCGACCAGGTCGCTGCCGTTGGGAACGCCATGAAGCACACGCTGTCCGTGCTCGTCGAGAACAAGCCGGGTGCGCTCACGCGCATCACGAGCATGTTCGCGCGGCGCGGCTTCAACATCGAGAGCCTCGCCGTCGGACCGACCGAACGGCACGACGTGTCGCGGATCACGCTGCGCGTCGACTGCGAGACGATGCCGCTCGAGCAGATCGAGAAGCAGATGCACAAGCTCGTGAACGTTCTCCGCGTCGCGGAGCTCACGCCGGGCGAGTCGATCGAGCGCGAGCTCGCACTGATGAAGGTCTCCGCGCCGCCGGGTAAGCGCGCCGAGCTGATGGCGCTCGGCGAGGTCTTCAACGCGCGCGTCGCCGACCTCGGGCCGGACGCGATCGTCTTCGAGCTGTGCTGTGCGCCCGAGGACGTCGACTCCTTCGAGGAGCTCGTCCGTTCCCACGGGCTGCAGGAGCTCGTCCGCACCGGCCGAATCGGCCTCGGCCGGGCGAACAAGCCCAAGCCCAACCGACCCAGGCAGCACGTCCTCGCCTGACGAAAGGAGCCGACACCGCATGGCGACCATTCACCGCGACGGCAATCTCGAACTCTTGCGAGGGAAGGTCGCCGTGATCGGATACGGCAGCCAGGGCCACGCGCACGCGCTGAACCTGNNCGCCGAGGAGGCGGGCCTCGAGGTGCGGCCGACGGCCGAGGCCGTGCGCGGCGCGCAGGTCGTCGCGCTGCTCGTACCCGACCACGTGCAGAAGGGCGTCTGGGACGGAGAGGTGGCTCCGAACCTCGAGCCAGGCGCGGCGGTGCTGTTCGCGCACG
>PLZU01000006.1 GCA_003152275.1 Actinomycetota bacterium | reverse complement strand
CGTCGCCGCCGCCTAGGCGCGCCCCGCTCGCGCGCTTGGCCGGCCTGATCGCGATCGTGATCGTGATCGTCGTGGCGTTCGTCTCCTGGATCGGCGCCTGCCAGGGCACGGGCAAGCAGGCCGAGTACGCCGGCTACCTGAGCAAAGTCGGCGCGCTCGCGCAGAGCTCAAGCAAGCTCGGCGCCGAGTTCGCAACCACGCTCCGTTCGTCCGGGCTGAAAACCTCCGGCCTGGAGAGGAGCTTGCAGGGGTACGCCGCGCAGGAACAGCAGGCTTACGACCAAGCGCAGCAGATCCGCGTGCCCGGGCCGCTGCGGCAGGCGCACCAGCGGCTGCTGAACGCGCTCGAGCTACGCGTGAAGGGCCTCGCCGGTCTCAGCGAAGCGCTCGCGCAAGCGTCGCCGTTCAAGCGTGCGGCCAGCGCGTCGACACTGACCGGGGTGTTAACTGCGCAGGCGCGGTTGCTGACGACGAGCGACGTCGTCTGGGACCAGCTCTACCGGGCAGCCGCGACGGAGCAGATCAAAGCGCAGCGCGTCATCGGCCTTGCCGTGCCGGAGTCGCACTTCATCGCGAACACCGATCTGGTCGGCGCCCGCTCCTTCGGGCTCCTGCTGCAGCGTCTGCACGGCGTCTCGACTCGGCCCGCGCCCGCGACGCTCTTGAAAGCGGGCGATTCCGGAGCCGCGGTCGGCGCCTGGCAGGTGCAACTCAACCGTTGGCTCAAGAAAGCCCAACCACAGCAGGGTCAACTCGCGATTACACGAATATTCGACCCAGCCACCGAGGCAGCCACCAAGACACTTCAAACAGCGGCCTCGATCACAGCTGACGGCATCGTCGGACCCGCCACACGGCAGGCGCTCAGGCGCGAACTCGCACATCCAGGCTAATCCTGCCCGTCGTGAACTTGGCAGCGAAGAGTTTCGCGCTCGACTCCGCGCCAGCTTGGTCAGTGGCAGCGTCCATGGCTTGGACGCTTGACGTGACCCCCCCTGAATCTGGTCCAGCTGTTGTGAGAGTCACGATCGCCTGAATGGGCGAGGAGCTGGCTTTCGATGAAGGGGAAGAGGCATTCGCCGGAATAGCAGCCGACGAGAAAAGCGACGGCGGCGAGGACAAACCACTCCGGCTCATTCGCGCTAGCCGGAGCGCACGAGTTTGGCGGATTGCCGGTCTTCGGCGATCCGGACGACCCGCCACGCGAGGCCGATCCGCTCGAGGGTCCAGATCACCCAGCCGCCCGGATCGATCTCGCGCGGGCGGAGGCCGTGGAACGCAGACGACGGAAACGCGTGGTGGTTGTTGTGCCAGGACTCGCCGAAGGACAGCCACGAGAGCCACCAAACGTTGCGCGACTCGTCCCTCGACGCGAACCGGCGGCGCCCCCAGAAGTGGCAGATCGAGTTGATCGAGAACGTCACGTGGTGGAGGAGGAAGATGCGGACGCCGCCGCCCCACACGAGGCCGGCGACGAATCCGTACCAGCCGCCGAGGAGCAGCCAGCCCGCGACCGCTGGGATCAGCAGCGACGCGATCACCAGCGGAAGAAAGAGGCGCGCGATCACGCGCAGGCCGCGATCGTCCATGAGATCCTTGGCGTACTTCGCGCGGTCCGCGCGTCCCGCCGCGGAGAACAGCCAGCCGGTGTGGGCGTGCCACAAGCCCCGGAGCGCCTCGACCGCGCCGTCGCCGAAGCCGGCGTGCGGGCTGTGCGGGTCGCCTTCCCGATCCGAGAACTGGTGGTGCTTGCGATGGTCAGCGACCCAGGTCAGCACGTCGCTTTCCACCGCCATCTGGCCGAGCACGGCGAACGCGTAGCGCACGGCGGGGAACGTCTGGAACGAGCGGTGCGTGAAGAGCCGGTGAAAGCCGACGGTCACGCCGACGCCTGTCGCAAGGTAACCGACAACGAGGATCCCGAGCTCGGTGAACCCGACCATCCGGTCCCAGAGCAGCGCGACCGCGATCGCCAGCCCGAGGAACGGGAGGACCATCCCCGTCAGGTTGATCACCTTGACCGTGCGGCTCAGCGGCTGCGATTTGTCGCCAGCGGACAGAGGCACGTAGGCTGGCGCGGTCGCCGCGGTGTCGATCATGCGATGGGCTCTACGGTGAGGGGTGTCAAAACTCGGATTCCGCGCTGAGCCGGGGCTCGGTTGCGGCACCGGGCGGAGCTTGGGCGGGGGCGACGATCCCGGCTTGGAGCAGGTTCTGACGGACGATCTGGACGTAGCGTTGCACCGCCGCCAGCGGTCGCAGCGGCTTCTTCGAATGACCCGCATAGGAGACGCGCGAGAACGCGAATGCCGCTGCAAAGCCGACGATCGCGACGCTTACGACGCCGGCCTTGGCGAGCGTCACGCGACGGTGCGCGGCCTCGATGCGCGGCCTCGGGGCGGGAGGCGGCGCCGACGGCGCGGCTGCCCGGCGCCGCTTGCGAGCACGTGCTTTCTTCGCGAGGCTCACGCGAACCCGGTCAGTGTGGGAGCTCGGTCCACGCCCGGTTCCCGATCGTGCCGTCGGGGCCGGGCGGACGAGTCGTTGGCAGCGGAGCGGGCCGACGCTCCTTCGCTTGTCGCTGGTGCAGCTCGAGCACGAGCTGCAGTGCAGCAGCCGGGGATGAAAGTCCGATGAGAGTCAGCCAGCGGTCGGCGGCCGAAGTGACTCATCGCTCGTTCATCGTCGCGTGGCGACAATGCCGGCTATGCGCGTGCTGGTGGTCAAGGGGCAGGCGAAGATGGCCAATCTGCTCTGCCGCGGCTTGCAAGAAGAGGGGCACGCCGTCGATGTCGCCCTCCGGGCTGAGGACGCGCTCGGGATGGCTCAGTCGGTCCCCTACGACGCGATCGTGCTCGACCTGCTGCTGCCCGGACTGCACGGGCTCGAGATGCGCCGTCAGCTGCGCGCGCGGCAAGTGGGGACACCCCTGCTGGCCATGAACGCCCGCGACGAGATCGAGGACTCGGAGGCGGACGTCGACGCCGGCGCCGACGACTATCTGGCCGAGCCGTTCTCGTTTTCGGAGCTGTTGGCGCGGTTGCGCGCGCTCGGCTGAAGCGGTCCCCACGAGCTCCGAACCTCTCGAGCACACCCCGATGCATGGCTCGCCTGCTGACGGTTGCGTCAACTTCGCAAGCGGCCGGATTCTGTCCGGATTCTTAGGTTGGACTCAGGCCGCTCTCATCGAGGCGAGGTTCCCTGAGTGTGTTAGGCCCCTACGAAGGAGCGCGGATGTCCCGACCCCGTCTCGAACCTGCAGCTGCGCTGCCGTCGCGGATCGGGTCGGCGCGCGGGCGGGCGGCGGCGGCCCGCCGCGGGTTGGGAATGGTTGCGGTCGCGTCGTTCGGGCTCGCGCTGGGGCTCGTACGCGCCTCGCACCCGGCCGCCTCGCCCGCAGCTGGGCTCAGCGCGCCGCCGTCGCTCGTCGCCCAGATCCAAGGTTCGCCGCTCGGGGGCGGCTTGATCGCTCCCGCGTCCGGGCCACCCGCCGCGGCGACCTCGACGTCGTGAGCCGCAGCGTCTTCCGCTCTATGGGCTGCGAGATCGTCGTCGCCGGCGCCGAGCCGGAGCGCCTCGCGGAGATCGTGCACCTATTCGAGCACCGCGACGCAACATTCAGCCGCTTCCGGGCGGGGAGCGAGCTCGAGCGTGTCAACGCCGCTCCCGAGCCGATCGTGCGCGTCTCGCCGACGTTCGCCGTGGCGGTGTCGGCCGCGCTCGACGCTGCGTACACGACCGGAGGCCTCGTCGACCCTACGCTCGGAGCCGCGCTGAGGGCGGCGGGCTACGACGCGGACTTCTCCGCACTCGCCGCCGACCCGCGGCCGGTCGAGCCGGTCACGCACCACGACTGGCGCGAGATCCGCGTGGGCCGCGGGTTGCTTTCGCGCCCGCCAGCGACCGTTCTCGATCTAAACGGCGTCGTGAAGGCCATGACCGTTGACGAGGCGGCCAGGATGCTCGGCGGGCCCGGGTTCGTCTCCGCCGGCGGCGACATCGCGACCAACGGGTCACCGCTCATCGTGGCGCTGCCCCGTGGCGGGGCAGTCACGCTCTGTTCCGGCGGAATCGCGACGAGCGGCACCGCGGGCCGCCGCTGGCTGCGAGGCGGCCGACTCCAACACCATCTGATCGACCCCCGCACCGGCCAACCTTCGACATCGCGGTGGACGCACGTGACTGCGGTTGGCCGCAACTGCCTCGGCGCAGACGTCGCCGCGAAGGCCGGCTTCCTGCTCGGCGACGACGGCCCCGGCTGGCTCGACGACCGCGGCGTCGCTGCACACTTTGTGGCCGACGGCGCCGTCATCGAGAACGACTGCTGGCTGCACAGCCTCGAAGTAGCGGTCGCATGGGCGTGACAACGGCGCCGATCGACTGGTACGCGGCTCGCGCGGCCGGAATCGTCGCCTACCTGCTCCTGACGGCCGTCGTCCTCGTCGGGTTGACGCTCGCCGGACGGGTGCAGCTGCCGGGCTGGCCAAAGTTCGCGGTCACCGACGTGCACCGCTTTGGCGGCCTTCTCGTCGGTGTGTTCGTCTCGGTCCATGTCGCGACGGTTGCGCTCGACAGCTACACGCGCTTCTCCCTCACCCAGCTGATCGTGCCGCTCACCTCCACCTACAGGCCGCTCTGGACGGCGCTCGGGATCGTCGGCGCCGAGCTGCTCGTCGCGATCGGGATCGCGAACGCGCTCCGGCGGCGGATTCCGTACCGCTGGTGGCGTCGGATCCACGTCCTCAACCTCGCCGTCTGGGCCGGTGCAACGGCGCACGGCATCGGCGCCGGCACGGACACCCGTTCCGCGTGGATGGTGCTCCTGTACGCCCTCTCAGTCGCGGCCGTGCTGTCGGCGCTCGCCTGGCGCGTCGCGCGGGGCAGGCTTTCCCTTCCGGCATTGCGCGGCCTCACGGGAGCGGCGGGGCTGGTCGGGGTCGTGGCCGTGTTCGGCCTGGCCGCTGCTCCCCACACCAGCGCGGCCCTGCCCGCGGTCGCGGTGGCGCCGACAGCCTTCTCGGACCGCTTCGCCGGCTCGCTCGCGCAACGGAATGGCGCCGGCGGTGCGCTCCTGTCGGTCGTCGGAACCGGGACCGGCGCCCGTCGCACCCTCCTGCGGATCGACCTCGTCACCACCGACGGACGGTCGATCGCGGACACCGTGCTTCAGCTCGAAGATCTCACCAGCAAGCTTGTCTGCCGCAGCACCGTCTCAAGCATCGGCGCGACCGGGTTCAGGGGCAGCTGCAGCTTCCCGGACGGCAAGCCGAGGACGATCGCCGGTGTCTGGCAACTCACGAGCAGCCACTTCGTCGGCAGCATCACAGTCGAGGCCTGATCCTCGCGGACGGTTGGTCCTTCTGAACGATCACGGCAGGCCGATCGAGCCGGCGTGTACGCCCAGGAGGTTGTGTGGGGGTAAGAGGTCGATTCCGTCGGGGGTGTGCAGGTAGCCGAGCGCGCTGCCGGGGCTGCCTGTGTGCCCGTATTGCCAGACGATCTTGTTCGTGTGCGGGTCGATGATGATCACACGGTCATTCCAGTCGTCGGTGCACAGGATGTCGCCGTTGGGCAGCGGCAACGCGAGCGAGGGGTGGTTGAGCGCGTCCGGTCCGGTCGGTGCGAAACGCCACAGCGTCTTCCCGGCCGCGTTGAAGATCACGATCTGGCCGGGGTCGGAGTAGTCAACCGTGAGATAACGGCCCGGGCTGATCTCGTTTGTGTCGGACGGATAGGACACCCCCGGCGGGTGCATCGACCAGTACACGGTGCCGTTCAGGCCGATCTTGTCAACCCAGTCGCCGTTGATCTCCGTGACGAGATAGTGGCCGTCGCGCATCGGGAAAACGCCGTTGGGGCTGCCAAACGTGGCCGGCGGGTCGTGGGTGCACGCGCCCAGCCGCCCGAGCTGCCGGCGACCGTATGGGATCGGGGAGCGACCAGGATGATGCGGCAGTTCTTGATGTCGGCAGCCAGCAGGTACCCATCGGGCAGGAGCATGGCGTCATCGGGATTCCAAAGCTGGTTCGGCCCGGATCCCGGAGAACCTGCAACCCCGTACCGCCAGACGATGCGCCGGGTCGCGACGTCGATGACGCTGATGACGAAATCGTCCTCTTCGGTCGCGACGATCTGGCTGCCATTGGGGGAGAAGAAGGCATCATCGGGAATCAGAAACGTCTGGCGCGGAGCAAGGTCACGCGGCTGCGGAAACCGCCAGAGAATGCGACCCTCCGGGTCGATGACCAGGAGCCGGTTATTTCCCTCGTCCGCGATCAGGATCGGCCCTGGTAAGACACTCGGCTTCGAACCTGGTTGAAGATGCCCGCGGCCGATTGCCGGCGAAAGCCAGCCCCCCGCGGGCAGCGCCGGCGGTACGACAACGCGCGCTTGTCGATCTGCTGATCGTCCCGCCCGATGGGCCGGCGTTGGGCTCCCTGAGGAGCCGAACAAGTGAAAGCTAAGAAGCACGAGCGCTGTCAAGATCCCAAGAGCAACCCTACGCCGAGTCCGGAATGTGGCTTTCAGTGGACGCTCTGGGCGCCGACCGCGACTCCGCTTGCAAGCAGGCGCCAACGAGACGTTGCTCAACGCGCTCGCAGGGTCAAAGAGCGCTTCCTGGTCCGCCGGCCCCACAGGCTTGGCGGTGATCGAGCGGAGGGAACGCGTGGCTTGTTGTGTTGCAGCCTCGGGTAGCTCGGGACGGTCTAATGGCCGATGCATCACCCCGGCTCCCGCTGGAACCAGCTCGGGCGAATACCGGCATCATCCGCTCAGCCAAGAGATCGGTTTGGCTTGACGCCCACCACCACCGCGGCCTCGGCAACTACCGGCGCCGCTATCACGTCAACGAAGCCTGCATCCTCGAGCAACGCGACCCAAGTCTCGATGGGAAGCGGTCGCTCTTGGAGGCGGAAGAGGAACCGGACGGCATTCTTCGCGATCCTCCACCAGCCACCGGGACCCTTGCGCGCCAGGATAGACAGCTTGTCAACGATGATCCGACGGTCACGCGCCGTCACGCCCCGACCGAACATCATGTCGCCGATCACGAGTCGTCCGCCGGGCCGCAGCCACACCGCCGCGGACCGGACGAGGCTGGCCTTGTCCTCATCGCGGAGATGGTGCAGGACGTAGTTGGAAACAATCGCATCGAAACTCTCTCGGCGCAGTTCGAGCGCTTCGGCTGGTACCGCCATGGTGCTGAGATTGTCGAGGCCGTTAGCGTCTGCCTCGGCGCGCAACGCTGTCGTCATGGCAACGCTAACGTCCACCGCAAGCACTAGGGCCCCACGCCGCGCCAGCGGCAGCGACAGAGCACCGCTACCACATCCGATATCGAGGACGTCGGACACTGGCCGGCACCAAACATGTCGGAGCACAGCGTCGGCCACGGATCGCAGATCGGCCGAGCCGTCCCTCCCCCACGACGATGCCCGCTTCGTCCAGAGCTTCCGCTGGCGAGCAACCGCCAGCCTCGTGCGTAGCTCGCGACCAGTGCCCGCCCATGGCCAGAATCGCGGAGATTCGTGAGCGCGTGCCCAGTCGTATTTTACCGATTCGGGCCAACGGGGGCACGATGGGTCTTCCGAAGCCACGGTTTCACGTTGCCCGCTCCGTATGACGAGGACGTGAAACGCGAGGGGCCGCTTGCTGCCTTTCCTTGACCGTTTCCAGTTGGGAAGCCCAGACGCGCGTGTGGGCCAAAGCGAACTTCCGGCAGCCGGCGATCGGGTTCCTGCGCCAGCCGTCGGGACCGACACTTCGGCGTCGAGACGTCGTCGGGGTGGTCAGATGGAGAACCCGGTGGCGGCATGTTGAGGGCTGACGGGAAGGTTGCCCGCCAGAAGTGCCCTCGCTTGGTGAGCAGGGGGTCAACGGTTCGAGTCCGTTAGAGGGCTCTACGAAAGCCCCGGAACGCGGGCGTTTTCTTTGAGCAGGACTTGCAGAATCTCCAGCGTGCTCTGGTATGGAGCCCTTTACGGAGCCTTCAGGCTGAAAAGTCCGAAACCGGCTCCCGTTGGGCCAGCTGGAGGTGCGGCGACTCGGTCCCCGGCGAGCCGACGTTTGAAAGCGTGACTTCTCATCATTTCGACCTCCAATGCCCCGGGTAGGGGGTAGCTCAACAAGCGCGCGGTTGTTGGGCGCTGCGCGCGCCGGGGATCCCTGCTGGATCCTCCGTTCACGGCGAAGGGCTCCATGAACGGCGGCGCACGTGCGTCGCTGTGCCCACGGGAGTCGTACCCCTAGATGAGCGCGCTTCGAATCTTGTCGATCTCCGCACTCTCTGCGGCGCTCGTGCCCTTGGCCGCTTCGGCGACCGACTGCGCAACCTCGAGGACGAACTGCTTGTACGCGTCGGCGTCGTCGGGCGCTTTCTTCTTCAACGTTGTGGATGCCGCGCGGAGCGCCGACATCGTCTCCGTCTCGAGCTGCTGCGGGTTCTTGCCGAGCCCGAAGCCCATTCCTGGGTCGGCGGAGAGCTCACGCACCAGCTCGCTCGTGTTGTTGCGGCGCGCCTCCTTGTAATGCTTCGCGGCGGCGCCGGCTTCCTTGAACGTGTCGAAGAGGCCCGGGTCGCTGACCGACACGAGCAGCACCGTCCCCGCTAACCCGTGCTGCAACTGCGCCCATTCATCGGCCGCGAAGTCCTTCTTGCTCGCCATGCTGCCCTCCATTCGGAATAGAAGCTGCTCAATCCGCGGTCTCCGTCCCGACCGGGACTAAACGGGTGGCTGACTGGCGCGCATCGTGGCGCGCCCCGTCGAGGACGCAATCGCACCAACCATGCGCTGCACGAACCACCATGACGGTCTTCAAAACCGGCAAGCTTCGGTACGACCATCGGTCTGTGAGTGGCAGCGCTGCACGGCGGAGGGGCGCTAGTTCTTTGCGGGGTCCGGCGGGGGCTGCATTGTGGCGCCGGGAAGCGGGAAGGGGCGCGGGCGCGGCTGGCGCTCGCGCTTCGGC
>PLZU01000002.1 GCA_003152275.1 Actinomycetota bacterium | reverse complement strand
GGGCCGAGACACTCCTTCGGCTAGCTGTTGTCCTCCGCGAGGTTGGTCACACCGTCAGGCCACCAGCCTCTCGCTGAGGCGCTGCCGGGGAGTCCGACCATCGATGCCCAGGTGAGGGCGCTCGTCGTTGTAATAGTCCACGAACCGGGCAAGGGCCGTCGCACGCTCGGCCGACGAGCCGAAGACCTCGAGATAGAGGCATTCGGACAGCACCGTGCGGATCCAGCGCTCGGCCTTGCCGTTGGTCTGGGGCCGGTACGGGCGGGTGCGGCTGTGGCGGATCCGAAGGCGACGGGCCACGCGCGCAAAGATCCGGCTCCGGTAGGCCGACCCGTTG
This sequence comes from Actinomycetota bacterium, assembly GCA_003152275.1. Lineage (GTDB taxonomy): Bacteria > Actinomycetota > Thermoleophilia > Gaiellales > Gaiellaceae > Palsa-739. The sequence continues at coordinate 2,714 of PLZU01000002.1, read as the reverse complement.
TCGGTGAGGAGGCGTCGGACCGCGACCATGTGGGCTCGGAACCAGCGCACGGCGCGGACGAGGAAGCGGGCCGTGGTCCGGGCCTTCTCGTCGGCCAGCAGCTCGGCGTACACGAGGCGGGTCGCATCGTCGAGCGCGACGTGGAGGACGTCCCAGCCGACACCGCGCTTCTGATCGCGCCGATCGCCGGTCGCGCGGTGCCCGGGCCCATCCACGATCCGGCCGAGCTTCTTCGTGTCGAGATGCACGAGACCACCGGGCAGTGGGTGCTCGAAGCGGATCACGGGCTCACGCTCGGTGCGCCGGCCGATCTGCCCGTGGCGGCGCAGGGCGCGGTGGACGGTCGATGGCGGCAGCGCGAGCAGGGCCGCGATCCGGTCGGCACCCCAGCCCTTCGCCTGGCGGATCCCGAGGACGTGCAGCTCCTGGGCGGCCGAGAGTCGCTGTCGACTCCGGTGTGGACGGCTGCTGCGATCGATGAGCGCGGCCGGGCCACCCGCCTGCCAGCGTGGCCGCCAGCGGTAGTACCAGCGCCGGCTCACCCGGAACATGAGACAGGCGGCACTGACCGTCGCACCCGCGGCAACGGCGTCGAAGACCGCCGCCCGACCACGTGGCGTCAGGCGCGCATTGGCATGACAATGCATCGAGGAGCCCTCCCGGTGGTTGAGTTGTCAGCACTCCTCAACCTAGCCGGTGATGGGCTCCTCTTTGTGACCAACCTCGTGGAAGAACAGAGCTAGCCGCGGATTCGGCCGCCAATNNCGGCCAGGTCGCGGTCGACGGCCGGTAACCGGTCAATTGGAACGACACGTGCAACCGGCAATTGAGCGGCGGTGAGACCGGCGATCGAGAGCTCGGCGACGAGCACGTGCTCGGACCGGATCTCCCGCTCCGCCAGCACGTCCGGATGCAGCTCGCCGATCGTGCCCGCGACGATTCGATGCGCTCGCGTGCCGGCCTTCCCGCCATCTGCCGGTCGTTCGACCGTCACGGTCGCGGCACGACCCGGGTGCAGCGGCAGGCCCGTCGTCACCGGTGCATATGTGGGCGCCGCGCCGCCGAGCTCCGCGGCGATCAGCTCGACCAGCCCCTTGAGATCGTCGAGGTCGAAAAGCCGCAGGGGCCGATTCCACGCCCGCTGTTCGGCGGCTCCCGTCAGGGCGATGGCCAGCCGCCACCACTCCCGCGGCGCGCCGCCCACGAGCCCGTAACCCTTGCCGACCTCGAAGATCGCGACGTCCTCGCGACCCTGGCGCAGGTTCGTCGCGACGACGTCGAGGAGGCTGCCGACGAGCTCCCGACGGAGCACCGAATGCTGGCTCGAGAGCGGGTTCCTGATTCGGATGGTTGATCCGGCTGCGTCCGTCTCCCCGGCCGCCCCGGCTTCCGCGTGGAGCGGCCAGCCGAGACGCTCGTCACGATCCGGCGCAACGAGGGCATGCGTCACCACCTCGAAGAGGCCCGCGCCCACGAGCAGGTGACGGATCCGGTCCCTGACCTGGAGCGGCGTCGGTCGATACGCCGGCATCGGCGTGTGCGTCAACGTGCCCGGCGTCGTCTCGTACCCGCGAACGCGCGCAACCTCCTCGATGACGTCGGCTTCGATCGCGAGGTCGCGGCGCCACGTCGGGACGGTGGCGTACAGCACTTCTTCGCCGGCCGGCGGTGCGACGGTCGGGGCGGGTGGGGCGCTGACGACGATCGCGGTGCCGGGCGCCGCGGGCTCGGTGCCGATATCGACGCGCGCCAGCAGAGCGCGCTGCTCGGCGGGATCGATCGCCTCGCCCAGCAGGCGTCCCACGCGGGCCGGCCGAAAGGCGACGCGGGACGGTTCTGGCTCAGCGGGCGCCGTGTCGAGCCGTCCGCGCGCAATCGATCCCCCGGCCCACTCGGCGATGAGCTGCGCGACCCGATCGGCCCCGATCCGAGCGAGTCGGACCTCCTGGCCCTTCTCGAATCGCAGGCTCGCCTCCGAACGGAGCGCGTAGCGCTGGCCGGTCCGGCGAATCGTCACGGGGTCGAAGATCGCGGATTCGACGATGACGTCATGCGTCGCGTCCGTCACCTCGCTGGCGGCGCCCCCCATGATTCCCGCGATTCCGACCGCGCCTTCGGGATCCGCGATGACGAGCGNNTCTCGGGGTCGAGCGTTCGCTGGACATGGTCGAGCGTTTCGAGGTGTTCGCCCGCCGTCGCGCGCCGGACGATGATCCGTCGCCCGTGGATCGCCGCCGCGTCGAAGGCATGGGTGGGCTTGCCCAGCTCGAGCATGACGTAGTTCGTCGCATCAACGACGTTGCTGATCGGGCGCATGCCGGCCGCCCGCAGTCGCATCTGGACACGTTCCGGCGACGGCCCGATCGTGACGCCGGACACGAGTCGCGCCACGAATCGCGAGCAGAGCTCTGGTTCCTCGACCTCGACCGAGAGCCGGGACTCGATCGATTCGCTCGATTCGAGGAGCGCGACCGACGGGAACCGAACCGGCGCCCCGGTCGCCGCGGAGACTTCCCGTGCGAGGCCGACCAGCGACAGCGCGTCGCCGCGGTTCGGCTTGACGTCGACGTCCAGCACCACGTCGCCGTACAGATCCGCCAGGTCCGCGCCGAGTGGCGTGTCGGCCGGCAGGATCAGGATCCCGTCCGGATCGCTCGTCAGGTTGAGCTCGTCACCCGAGCAGAGCATCCCGTTGCTGACGACGCCCATCTTCT
>PLZU01000082.1 GCA_003152275.1 Actinomycetota bacterium | reverse complement strand
CGCCGTTGGGCCCGATGAAGCCGAAAACCTCGCCCTGCTTGATCGTGAAGCTGAGGTCGTCGACCGCGACGAAATCACCGTAACGCTTGGTGAAGTGGATCACCTCGATCATCGCAGCAGTCTCCCCGCTCAGGGAGTGAGACCATTCGAAGGCGGAGGCGGAATCAGCGGACCGGGCACGCGGCGCGAACCCGTGCCTCCCCCCGGCATCGAGCGGCCGCGCGGCGAAGCCGTGCCCCGACGGGGCGCGGCCGGTCGTGCGGGCGGCAACGGATCGCTCGCCTTCGACTTCGCGAAGTAGATCGGACCGTCGGGCGCGGGGGGCGGACCGCTCCGCAGGTGGACCACCACCGCCGTGAAGCCGCGGTGACGGTCGACCGCCGGGTCGATCGTCTGCCCGCCCACGGGCCGGTCGGCCCAGGCCACCAGGCGGATCTCGCCCGAGTTCTCGGGCCGGTCCTCATAGGTCTCGCGCAACAGGTGCAGCAGCGGCGCGGGGTCGAGCGCGCCGGCGTGCGCGGCCGTCGCCGAGGGCCGCGCCGCCTCCTTCACTGCGACCGTGCTTCCCGGCGGAATGTCGCCCACGAAGACCTCGCGCCGGTCCGTCTCGCCCGGGCCGGAGAGGTCGACGACCACGGCGTCGCGCAAGGTCAAGCCCGAGCCGTTGACCACCCGCCGCGCCCCGCCGTCGGTGGCGAGCGAGAACGACCCGTCGAGCGTCGACATCTGCTCGGCCCGGAAGAAGGCCAGGCTCCTCGGCTGCACCAGGTAACCGAACAGGCCGGGGACCGGATACGACTGGAAGGTCGAGGTGCTGACGTCCTCGCCGCGGAGCGAGCGGCCGTCGTCGAGCGGCAGCGCCAGGGCCGTCGGCTCGTCCGGGTAGGTCACCGAGAACCGCGTGCGACCGCTCGAATAGAGCGAGGCGAAGCGGCTCACCAGCACCCGCGGATAGTCGCCGTGGGCCTCGAGCACGTCGATCTCGTCGCACGCGGTGTCGTAACCCAGGTCGTAGGCCGCGGCGCGTTCCACTCCGACGGCGAACGCCATCGAGAGCATCGGCACCACGAGCCACGCCAGTTCGCGACGGTGGAACACGTAGCGGCAGATCAGCCAGTTCAGCGGCACCAGCAGCAGGATGTAGGCCAGGATCACCTTGAGCACGAAACTCGCCTGGGGAATCTTGATCCCCGAGGCGTTCTCGAGCAGCTTCCGGCTCGATCGGGGAAGGAGCGAGGCGTCGTTCCAGTCGGCGACCGCGACCTCGGGCACCTTCAGCTCCTTGGCCTCCGGCGGCTGGTAGGTCGGCGCGGGCGTGACCTGGGGAGCCGTGGGCAGGGAATCCGACTCGTCCTCGACGGGCTGAGGCCGTTCCAGCGAACCGCCCAGGTCGCGACCGACGTAGCGCACCCAGCTCAGGTCGGGACCGGGGAGCGGTCCGAAACGGGGGGTACCAAAGCCCGTTCCGTCCCACGCGGCCCGGCTGAGCCGGCTTTCCTCGGGGCGCCTGAGGATCACCCGGCGGACGAAGGTGTCGAACCCTGCCCACGAAACGATCGCCGGATCGGTCGGGTTGAACGCCAGCAACGTCACCCGCCCCCGGCCGACCCGCTGCTCGACACCAAGCAGCCGCGCTGCCGACTCGCCCAGCGGAATGCCGATCGCCCCCGCCTTCGGCTTCAGACCCGCCAGGAACAGGGGACGGTCGGCCCGCGGCTCGATCGGGACCGGTGGAAGGTAGCGCCGGCCAAGGGTCGCGACCGGGTTGGGGTCGAAAGGCGGCGGAGGTTGCCGGTAGTCGATGGGCGGGTCGTCCGTTGCGCGGTCGTCATCGCGGCCCCGGGCGTTGGGGTCGGACGGCGGGGGATACTCCGCGGAGAGGGGCTGGAGGTCGGCACGCTGGAGCAGCAGGTTCTCACCCGTCGGCTCGGCGGGCAGGTAGGGGGCGAGGAAGCTGTCTTTCAGAAGCGCGATGCCGGACCCCGCGCCTCCCACGAGGATCAGTTGGCCGCCCCAGTGCAGCCAGTCGAGCAGGGCCTGTTGCTGGGCGGGGTTGAGGTTGTCGGGCGGCATGCCGTCCCAGACGATGTGGCTGATGGTGGTCCAGGTCAGCGGGTGGGGCGAGAGCGGCGGCCGGTCGGGTTTCAACGGCATCACGAAGCGGTAGTAGCGCAGTTTCTCCAGCGTCTGGGGGTCGCTGTTCCGGTCGGTCGAGTTCGGGTAGATCGCCTGGAAGCGGTTCCAGAGGGCATAGCCGTCGCTCGGCTCCTTCGTGAGGAACACGACGAGCATCTGGTGCGCTTCGAGCGGGGTCAGCCGCGCGGGCCACGACTCGACGGGCCGGACGCCCTCGCCAGGCGTCAATTCCACGTCGATCGACTTCGGCACGGCCGGCAGGAACATCTGCACGCTCAGCCGGCTCTTCTGGGTCTTCGCGAGCCGGGCCTCGCGGCGGTACACGATCTCCTGGGGCAGGCCGGCCATCGGAATGGGCGATGTCTGGAGCGCGCCGTGGAAATCCTCGTAGTTCGCCACCATTTCGAGCGTGAGCGTGCTCCAGTGGTTCGCCTTGACAAACGGGAGCACGTCGAACGGGGCGACCTGCGTGAGCGACAGCTCCAGCGGGGGCCGGGTCCGGTCCTTCTCGTGCGTCTTCTTGACGCTCTCCGGGTCGGTGAGGATCTTGAGCCGCTCCTCCGGCGTCGGCAACTGGGCACGGGCCGACGAGACCGTCCCCACGACGGCCACCCCGGCCACGATCGCCGCCAGGATCAGCACGCTCGCGAACCGCCGGGGGCTCGGTGTCATCGCCCAGAGTCTCTTGGTGTCGTCCAGAAACGGTCGTGACGGGCAAGCCCGGCGGAGCCCTCTTCCGCTCAACTCCGACGAACGTAGGATTCAGTCTAACGCGATCCCGTCGCGATCGGAAGGGTGTCTCGAACGACTTGCGGGGCTGCGCCGCAAGGCGTTAGCCTGGTGGGTTCGGGCGGCGACTCGGGAACGATCCGGTTCCGGCGGAGAAGGGCTCGGTGGCGATGGCCGACGGTGGCGGGGCGACCGACGACGCGGACGGTGGCAACGTGATCCGGGTCCGGGGCGCGCGGGTCCACAACCTCAAAGACGCCGACGTCGACCTGCCGCGCGACCGGCTCGTGGTCCTGACCGGCGTGAGCGGCTCGGGCAAGAGCTCGCTGGTCGAAGATATTCTCATGAAGGTGGCCGCGAAGCACCTGCACCGCGCACAGGTGACGCCGGGGGCACACGACGCCATCGAGGGGCTCGACCGCATCGACAAGGTGATCGGCGTCGACCAGAGCCCGCTGGGGAGCACGCCGACCTCGACGCCGGTGACCTACTCCGGCGCGTTCGACCTGATCCGCGAGCTCTTCGCCAAGCTCCCCGAAGCGAAGGTGCGCGGCTACAGCCCGCGGCGATTCAGCTTCAACATGGCGGGCGGACGGTGCGAAGCGTGCGAGGGGGCCGGGCAGAAACGGATCGAGATGCACTTCCTGCCCGACGTGTGGGTCACCTGCGACGCCTGCGGCGGCGCCCGGTTCACCGCCGAGACCCTCGCCGTGAAATTCCGCGGCAAGACGATCGCCGACGTGCTCGACATGTCGGTCGAGGAAGCACTGCAGTTCTTCGCGAAGATCCCGAAGGTCCGCCGCCGCCTGCAGACGCTGCATGACGTCGGCCTCGACTACATCAAGCTCGGCCAGCCGGCGACGACGCTCTCGGGCGGGGAGGCGCAACGAGTGAAGCTTGCCTCTGAGCTCTCCAAGGTCGCGACCGGCAAGACGCTGTACATCCTCGATGAGCCGACCACGGGATTGCACTTCGCCGACATCGAGAAGCTGCTCGAGACGCTGCAGCGGCTCGTCGACGCCGGCAACACGATGATCGTGATCGAACACAACCTCGACGTGATCAAGCAGGCCGACTGGATCATCGACCTCGGTCCCGAGGGCGGCGACGCCGGCGGCGAGATCATCGCGGTCGGAACGCCGGAGGATGTGGCGGCAGTCGAGGAGAGCTTTACGGGGCTGTTCCTGCGCGGCGTGCTGCCTGCGGTTGAGGCGGTTGCCGCGGCGTAGAAAAGCGGGAGGCTACGCTGCGCCGCGTGAGCACGGACACCGCACTGCCGCCGGCGCTCGAACGCAACTGGTGGCTGCGTGCGCTTGCCGTGCTGGTCGCGCCGCGCGCCGTGTTTGCGTCGTTGCGCGACGACTCCGACGAGGCGGCCGAGCAGCGACAGGATCCGCTGTCGGCGATCGCCGCGCTCGCCGGCATCTCCGTCGTGCTCGTCAGCCCGACCTTTCGCCGGATGCTGAACGATGGCTCCGTGTCGCTCGGGCTCGTCCCGGTGCTCGCGTTCATCTCCGGCTCGCTGTACGCCGTCGCCGTCTACTGGCTCGGCGGCGGGCTCCTGTACGGCGCGGCGCGCCGCTTCGGCAGCGAGGGCGGGTGGCGCCGCGCACGCCAGCTGCTCGCGCTCGCCGCGACACCGCTTGCACTCTCGCTCCTCACCTTCTGGCCGCTGCGGATCGCCGTGTACGGCGAGGATCTCTTCCGCACCGGCGGCGACGACTACGGCCGCGGCGACGCCGCGTTCGGAGGCGTGTACCTCGGCCTCGTCGCCTGGAGTGTCTGGCTGCTCCTCGTCGGAGTGCGCACGGTGCACGGCTGGACCTGGGCGCGGTCTGTGGCGACCGTTGGCGTTGCTGCCGCGTTTCCCGCGCTCATCGTCTTAGCGGCTTCGCTCTAGGCCCGGCTTCGAAGGCTTTGAGCTCCTCCTCGGGCATCGCGTATGTGTGCTGCTCCTCGGGAAACGCCCCGCTGCGCACATCCGCGGCGTAGCGGCCGAGCGCGTCGACGATCGCGTCGCCCAGCTCCGCGTACCGCTTCACGAAGCGCGGCGCATGACCCTCGTAGTACCCGAGCATGTCGTGCCAGACGAGCACCTGCCCGTCGGTGTCCGCGCCGGCGCCGATGCCGATCGTAGGCACACCGAGCGCTTGCGTAGCCGTCCGCGCGACCGTCGAGGGCACCGCTTCGAGGACGATCGCAAAGCAGCCGGCGGCCTGCAGCTCGAGCGCCTCGTCGATCAGTTGCTGCGCGCGCTCGGCCGTGCGGCCCTGCGCCTTGAAGCCGCCGAGCACGGTCGCCGTCTGCGGCGTCAGACCGACGTGTCCCATCACGGGAATCCCGGCACCGACGATCGCCTTCGCACGCGCGACCGACGTGCCACCGCGCTCGATCTTCACCGCGTCGGCGCCGCCGTCCTTCACGAGTCGTACCGCGTTCCCGATCGCCTGCTCGTCCGACGTCTCGTAGGAACCGAACGGCATGTCGGCGATCACGAGCGGCCGCTTCGCGCCCCGCGTGACCCACTGGGTCATGAGCAGGATCTCGTCGAGTGTCACCTGCACCGTCGACTCGCGGCCGTGCACGACCATGCCTGACGAGTCGCCGACGAGAATGAGATCGACGCCCGCGGCGTCGGCGAGCCGGCCGCTCGGTGCGTCGTACGCGGTGACCATGACGATCTTCTCGCCGCGTCCCTTCATCTCTTGCAGTGCGGGCAGCGGGAGCTTGCCCGTCGTCCAGGACGCGTAGCGGGAGGGCTTGTCGCTCACGAGAGGTTTCCTTTCAGGAGGACATTGTCGATGAGGCGGATTGGTCCTACGTGTACGGCTGCCGCGAGTACCGTCGCAGCGTCGAGCTCCACGAGCTCGACATAGTCGGGAGGTAAGCCGTTCAAGGCACCACGGGTGGCGGCGACTGGGTCGCCGCCCTGTGTGTACGCCTCCACGCCGCGGGCGAGGGCGCGTGGGAGGGCGAGTGCTTCCTTGCGCTCGCCCTCCGAAAGCAGCACGTTGCGTGACGACACGGCCAACCCGTCTTGGTCGCGCACGGTCGGGAGGACGCGGATCTGCACGCCGAGGTTCAGATCGCGAACGAGGCGGCGCAACATCGCAGCCTGCTGTGCGTCCTTCTGGCCGAAGTACGCGCGGCGCGGTTGCACGATGTTGAAGAGCTTCACGCACACGGTCGCGACCCCGCGAAAGTGACCGGGACGCGCCGCGCCCTCCGCGCCCACATCGCCGGAGTCGACCCACGTCGCGAACCCGGCGGGATACATCTCCTCGACACTCGGAGCGAAGAGCACATCGACGGCCTCCTCCTCAGCGATCTCCGCGTCTTGCTGCTCGTCACGCGGATACGCCGAGAGATCGGCGGCGACGTCAAATTGCGCCGGGTTGACGAAGAGCGAGGCGACGACGACCTCGTTCTCGGCCCGTGCCGCGCGGAAGAGCGACCGGTGGCCGTCGTGGAGCGCGCCCATGGTGGGCACGAGCCCGGCCTCGCCCAAGAGCTCGAGGGCGGCGATCGTCCGGACGATCTTCATGTCGCGAGCGCCAGCGTCGCGCCGGCCAGGGTCTCGTAGAGATCGTCGAGCTCGGCGCGGTGCTCGTGGATCGCAGCCCGGTGCGCTGCGACCGTGTCCCAGTCGCCGCGCGCGATCGGGCCGGTCAGCTCGAAGCCGTTTTCGATCGTGCCGCGCATCAAGGGCTCGAGCGCCTCGGGCGGCGCACCCGCCGACTCGAAGAGGAGCGCGGCCGCGCGCTGCAGCGTCACGAGATAGTTCGACGCGAACACGGCGCCCGCGTGGTACAGCGTGCGGGCCGAGTCGGCGAGCTCGAACGGCCGCAACCCGAGCGTCTCGGCGAGCCACAAGCCTTGTTCGGTCGCGGCCTTGGACTCCGCAGTCACCGCGCCCCACGCGCCGTCGAGCTGCTCCGGCCCACGTTCCCGCGTGAAGGTCTGGAGCGGGTGAACGCTGAAGCGGCGCGCGTGCGGCGCGAGAGCGGCCAGCGGCGTCGCGCCGCTCACGTGCGCGACCCACGGCCCAGGCTCGACGGACGCGGCGACCGCCGCGATCGCTCCGTCGGGAACGCACAGCAGGACGAGCTCCGGAGCGTCTGCGCCCAAGGCCAAGCCGCGCTCCGACAAACGGGCGGATACAGCCGAGCCGACGCGGCCCGAGCCGATGACGTGGATGCGTTTGAGCACTTCGGTAGCTCCAGCTCCGTAGCGGATGCCGGGCACTGACGACTATACCTAGGAAGGGCCTGCGAAACGGCCAGCGAAACTAGTCGTCGGCCTCGCGAACGGAAACCACGTGCGCGACGTTGATATAGATGTTCCCTTCCTCCACAGATGAGACCTCAAAGAGGCGGTCGTGCCTCCTGAGCTCGATGACGTAGGCGCTCGTGGCCGCGTCTGTCTTCACCGTGAGGGTGCGTCCGTCGCTCAGTCTGATCTGAACCGCCATGTCGCCTCGCGATCGCTAAGGCGACTTTAGCGGCTACGCCGTGAGCGGGCTGCGGTTTCCGGGGCGAGGCTAGAGGGCCGTCACGGCCTGAAGCCGCGACGAGACGACGCTGTCCGCCGCCTCGCGACTCGGCGCATGGCCAGTGACCGCGGCGATGAAGTCGTCACGTTCGAGCGCGTAGAGCCGGAGCTCGTCGATCGCGCGCACGGTCGCCGTCCGCGGCACGTCGCGGAGCAGGGCGATCTCGCCGAAGAACGCGCCGGGACCGAGCGTGGACGTCCGCGCGCCGTCGATCTCCACCGCGGCGGCGCCGTCAGCGATCACATAGAACCGATCGCCGGCCTGACCCTGCTCGAACACCGCCGACGCGGCGGGAATGCGGACCTCGGCCGCGAGTGACGCCAGCCGTTCGAGCACGGGCAATGGCAGCGGCGCGAAGATCGGGATCGCGCGCAGCAGCTCGAGCGGCTCGGTTGCGACCCGCGCCGTGGCGTCGATCTTCGTCAGCGCTCGCCACGTCGGCAGCACGGCAAGCGGCAGAAGCAGGCCGGCCGCGATGAACGTTGGGCGAGCGCCGAGCGCGGCGATGAGCAACGGTGTGACGAGCGAGCCGAGCGCGATCGCTGCGAGCATCGTGCTCTGGAGCACTCCGAAGACCCGTCCGACCACTTCTGCCGGGGCCGCACGCTGCAGCAACGTCATGCCGGTGACGTCGACAAGCGTGCTGCCGGCGCCCATCACACCGAAGAGCACGAGCGCGACGGTGAAGTTCGTAGACGCGGCCAGTATTGCGAGCGCCGCACCGAAGACGACGAGCCCGAGCCGGAAGTCGCCCGCCAGCCGTTTGCGCGCTGCGAGCGCGACGCCCAGCACCCCGGCGAGCAGTCCACCAACGCCGAGCGCTGTGTTCAGCCAGCCCACCCCGGCGTTGCCGGAGTGCAGGAGGCGGATCGCGTCGACGACGATCACCACCTCGAGCGCGCCCGCGACGAACATCTGCGCGCCCACGAGGCCGATGATCACCTGCAGTCGCCGGTCGGCGCCGATCGCGCGGAAGCCCGCCAGCAGCTGCGGCAGGATCGCGCTTTCGCCGGTCGTCTCGGGCGGCGAGTCCGGCCGGAGCCCGAGCACGCAGAGCCCCGACCACGCGTACGCCGCGCCCGTCAGGGCGAAGACGAGTGACGGCCCGCTGAACGCAAGCACGACACCGGCGATAGCGGGCCCGGCGAACATGCCGACGCCGGAGATCGTGTTCAGCGCGAGGTTCGACGCCGTCAACTCTTCGGGCGTCGTCGCGAGGGACGGCATCAGCGCCGCCTGCGCCGGCGCGAACGCCGTGGAGATGATCGACATCAGCACCGCGAGGACGTAGGTCACCATCGGTGGGCCGCCGGTGGCGGCAATGACCGTCATTCCGGCCACGAGCGCCGTACGCGACCCGTCGACTGCGAGCATCACGCGCCGGCGCGAAACGCGGTCGGCAAAGAGCGCTAGCCACGGTGCGAAGACGGCGGCGAGCGACCAGCGGACGAAGAGGACGATCCCCACGGCCTTGGCCCCGTCGGCACGGTAGGCGTAGACCGCGATCGCGATCGAGTACGCCCAGACGGCGAGGGTCGAGCCGGCCCCGGCGAGCTGGAGGCGGCGGAGTTCGCGGCTCCTGAACGCCTGGGCGAACGCACGCCACGATTCGCCCAGCCGCCCCCGAATCCCCATGCAGCGGAGGATCGCAACAAATATTGCGTTTTTGAAGATCCGTGGGAAGATTCCAGTTCCCAGGACCGTCTAGAGGGGGAACGCGCAGAACGCGCGCCAAGGTTCCACAAGGAGGCACCGATGTCCGACGATTCCAAGACCGAGCGCCCCGGCGAGCAGATCGAGCCGGCCGACGAGGTCGAAGGTCACGCGAAGCTGGAGGCCAAGCTGGAAGCGAAGACCGAGCGGCCCGGCGTCGCTGACGAGGACGACGAGGTCGAGGCCCACGGCAAGGTGAGCGGCCCCAAGAGCGACTGAGCTGCCTTCCGCAGCGCGCGAAGAGCCCGGGCTCGCCCGGGCTCTTGTGTGGTCCGGGTCAGTCGAGCAGTTGCTCGAGCGCGCGCAGGAGCTCGAGACCAGCGGCCTGCCGCTCTTCGGACGCGTTCTCGAGCCGGGCGGCGAAGCGGGCAAGCTCGCCCTCGCCGTCGAGCGCGGCGCGCGCACGCCGGGCGCGCTGGAGGAGATCGAGGGCGATCGCGGCCTGATTGCCGAAGAGGCCGAGCAGGTCCATCTCCGCGAGGGAGAACGGTTCGACGTTCGGCCGGTCGAGCACTTCGAGCACGCCGAGCACGCGGTCGTCGACGAGCAGGGGCACCGCCATCAAGCCGCGCGGGACGTAGCCGGTCGACTCTGCCGCCGTGCGTGAGAAGCGCGTGTCCTGTGTCAGGTCGTCGATAACGAGCGGCTGTCGCGTCACGAGCACCCAGCCCGCGACCCCGGTGCTCGACGGGAAGCGCTGGCCGAGCAAGCTGTCGGAGCCTTCGCCCGCGACGGCCTCGAATACGAGCTCGTCGGCCTCCTCGTCCAGCAGCAAAACGGAGGACGCCTTCGCGTGAAAGATCGCGCGTGCGACCTCGACGGTCGCACGTAGGAGTCCGCGATATCCGTCCTCCGCGCCGAGCACGCCAGCGGCAACGGCGGCACGGAGGTCGGTCACGCGCCGCCGCCGACGTTCGTCGCGGTCAGGTGCAGCACGCTCTTGAGCTGGAACGGCGTCAGCTCGCGGTGCTTGCTGAGAATCAGCGCGCAGATGCCCGCGATATGCGGCGTCGCGAAGCTGTTCCCGGTCGCGTTGATCGTCGCGCCACCCACCCACGCGATCTCGACGTTCAACCCGCGCGCGAAGAACTCCACGGGCGGGCGCGGGTTCGCGTACACGACGAAGGGATCGGGCGACTCGTGGCTGCCCACCGAGACGACCGCTGCGAACCGCCACGGGAAGCTCTCGACCGGCATGTTGTGCGCGGACGCGATGAGCACCGTCCGCTTGAAGTACGCGGCGTCGGCGAGCTCGTGCAGCCGGTCGACGTATTGCTTCTTCGTCGTCGAGAGGCTCATGTTGACGATGTCGAAGCCCTGCTCGATCGCCCACTCGAGCCCGGCGATGAGCACCGCTGCACTGCCGGTATAGCCGGCGCCGAGCACGCGAACGCTTGTGAGCTCGCACTCGGGTGCGATCGAGCGGATGATCCCCGCACACGCGGTCCCGTGTCCGCAGAGATCTCCGGCCGTGTCGTCGGCGACGGTGATCTCGTCGCCCGACTTCGAGACCGCGACGGAGCGTTGCACCGTCCCGACAAGTGGATGGTCCAGCTCGACGCCGCTATCGAGCACGCACACCCGGACGCCGGCGCCAGTTGCGCCGCCCCAGGCCCACTCGCGCGTGACGCGCTCCGGCCAGTCGGACGGCAGGCGGATCGACTCGCCTGCGGATGCGGGGAGGCTCCACGCGGGAAGCTCCTCCTCGCTCTCATGGGCGAGCACTGACATGACGTCGATCCTACGCAGTAGCCTGCCGCTCGTGGCAGAAACAACAACGGACGCCCAGCTCGTCTCCCGCTGCAGGAACGGCGACCAGGCAGCCTGGAATGAGCTCGTCGAGCGGTTCTCGCGCTACGTCTACGCGATCTGCACGCAAGGCTTCCGCCTCACCTCGCACGACTCGGAGGACGTCTTCCAGGAGGTTTTCGCGCGGGTCTACCAGCACCTCGACCGGCTCCGGTCGGACGAGGCGATCCGGCCGTGGATCGCGCAGCTCACGCGGCGGCTCTGCATCGACCGTCTGCGCGGCACGGGGCGGGAGGGGCCGGCTGAGCTCGACGATCTCGAGCCCGGCGGCCTGGACGAGACCCTCGCCTCGCTCGACGAGGCACTGACGGTCCGCGCCGGCCTCGAGGCGGTCGGCGACCCGTGCCGGGAGATCCTCGACCGCTTCTTCTGCCGGGACGAGAGCTACAAGGCAATCGGCGACGCGCTCGACCTGCCCTCGGGGACGATCGCGAGCAGAATCTCCCGCTGCCTCGGAAAGCTGCGGTCCGAGCTGGAGGGAAGATCATGAGCGGGTGGAGCGTCTAGTGGAGTGATGACCGGCTACGACGAAGAGCGCATCGCAGAGCTGCTTCGGCTGCTCTCTCCGCCGCCCGAAGGGTGGGTTCGGGCTGCCCAGGAGCTGCCGCAGGCGCGAGCCGAGTTCGCCGCGATCGTTGCGCGCGCCGAGGCAGATGCCGCGTTCCGCGCCCGGGTCGTGGCCGATCTCGAAGCCGCGCTCGAGGCGGAAGGGATCGACCCCACGCCCTCCGTGGTCGCCGCCCTGCGCGTCCGGCTCGACGCGGACTGATCCAACCCGGAAAGCGGGAGGCGCCGTCGCGGGAGAGAATCCCGGGATGGCGTCCCCGCGTCCCTATCTCGACTTGACGCTCCGCGAGTGGCTCGACGAGCTCGCACGGTCGAACGGCGTACCGGGCGGCGGTGCGGCACTCGGCTTCGCTGTGGCGAGCGGAGCGGCAGTCCTCGCGATGGCTGCGCGCGTTTCCGGCTCCGGCGGGTTCGTCGCGCAGGCCGACGCGCTGTGCGCGCGCACGGCATCGCTCGCGCAGCGCGACGCCGACATCTACGAGGCAGCGCTCGCCGTCCGGAGCACGAGCGAGGGGTTGCGGCCCGAGCAGCGCGACTGGGAGATCGGGCGCGCATTCGCGCAAGCGGCTGAGCCGCCGCTCGACATCGCGCGCGCAGGCGCAGACGTTGCGGAGCTCGCGGCACAGCTTGCCGAGAGCGGCGATCCACGCGTACGCGCGGACGCGCTTGCCGCAGCAGCACTCGGCGCTGCGGCCGCACGCGGCGCGGTCGCGCTCGTCACGGTCAATCTCACGGCGCTCGAAGGCGATCCTCGCGTTGCCGAGGCAGAGCAGCTGGCGGCCGCCGCCGAGCGGTCGGCGACCCGCGTACACTAGGGCTGTGCCGATCTACGAGTACGTCTGCATGGAGTGCGAGTCGCACTTCGAGGAGCTCGTCCGGGGTGAGGAGCAGGTCGCCTGCCCGGACTGTTCCGCGACGAACGTCGCGCGCCAGTTCTCCTCGTTCGCCGTGCACGGCGCGGCGAAGGCGCCGTCGGTCAGCGGCGGCGGCGGTTGCTGCGGCGGCTCCTGCGGCTGCGGCCACTGATGGCCGACGATCAGGGGGAGCAGCTCACTCGTGCGCAGCACGAGCAGCTGATAGCCGAACTCGCCGAGCTCGAGGGGCCGAAGCGGAAAGCGGTGGTCGAGGCGATCGCGACGGCACGCGGGCACGGCGACCTCTCCGAGAACTTCGAGTATCACGCGGCGAAGAACGAGCAAGGGCTGCTCGAGCGGCGGATCTCGATCCTGCGCACGCGCCTCCACGGCGCCAAGGTGATCGACGAAGCCGCCGCGGCCGCGAGCGGCGTCGTCACGGTCGGGGCGACTGTCGAGCTCGAGCGAGACGACGGAGAGAAGATGACCGTCGAGATCTCGAGCGTCGGCGGCGTCTCGCCCGAGTCGCCGGTCGGACGGGCACTGCTTGGCAAGGCGGAGGGCGACGAGATCGATGTCGAGGCGCCCCGCGGGTCATGGCGTGCACGGATTCTCTCCATCCGCAGGTAGGCGTAATCTTCGCAACCGTGAGCGCCGTACCGGTCGAGCATGTCGACGAGTTGCAGGCGTATGCGCAAGCAGTTTCGGGATGTACGCGCTGCCGTCTGGCGCAGGGCCGCACGCAGGTCGTCTTCGGCGCCGGCAACCCGCACGCCGATCTGATGTTCGTTGGCGAGGCGCCGGGCTTCCACGAGGACAAGCAGGGACTGCCTTTCGTCGGGCAGGCCGGCAAGCTGCTCGAGAAGCTCCTCGCGCAGATCGGCCTTGCGCGCAGCGATGTGTATATAGCGAACGTCCTGAAATGCCGCCCGCCGGGCAACCGCGACCCGCAGCCCGACGAGATCGAGGCGTGCGAGAGCCACCTGTTCCGGCAGATCGAGCTGATCGAGCCGACGGTCGTCGCGACGCTCGGCAACTTCGCGACGAAGCTGCTCTCTGGACGCCCGCTCGGGATCACAAAGGTGCATGGGCAGGAGCAGGAGACGACGCTCGGCGGCCGCAAGGTACTGCTCTTTCCGCTCTACCACCCGGCGGCGGCGCTCTACACGCCGACGATGCTGAAGATCCTCGAGTCCGACTTCGCGCGCTTGCCGGAGCTCCTCGGCCGCTCGGTCGAGCCGATCGTCGAGGCCCAGCCTGAGCTCACGCTTGTCGGGTCGCGGCCGCCGGCCGAGCAGCTCGGCCTCTTCTAGAGCTCCTCTAGACGCCCTCGACCGCGACCATGCGCAGACTTGCAGCGCCCTCGCGCAGCTGCTTCGCCGCCTGGTACTCGGCCGACTCGTACCAGCGCTTGGCGGCTTCGAGGTCCTCGAACTCGAGCACGACGAGCCGCGCCGGCTTCCAGTCGCCTTCCAGCACCGCGAGCTCGCCGCCGCGGACGACGAACCGCCCGCCGCCGCCGGCGACCGCGGCCGGCGAGGCCGCTTTGTACTGCTCGTACTGCTCGGGGTCGTGGATGGTGGTTTCGACGATCACATACGCAGGCATGGCGCGGACTTTACGCTTCACGGATGGAGACGAGCTCGCCGGAGGAGACGGAGGCGCTGGCCGCAGAGCTGGCCGGGCGCCTCGAGCCCGGTGACGTCGTCACGGTGTCGGGTGAGCTCGGGAGCGGTAAGACGACGTTCGTGCGCGGCGCGTGCGTGGCGCTCGGCGTACGCGAACGCGTGACCAGCCCGAGCTACACGATCGGCCACCGTTACCACGGCGAGCACGGCGAGGTGTCGCACCTCGACCTCTACAGGTTCGAGGGCCTGTCGGCGGCGGAGTGGGGAGACCTCGAACCGTACTTCGACAACGCCATCGCCTTCGTCGAGTGGCCCGAGGCCGGCGAGGGTGTGTTGCCGGCGCCGCGGTTCACCGTCCGCTTGCGTCATGCCGACGGCGCTCGAAGGGGGGTTTCGATCTCCGAGTGCTGACGCTGGCGTTCGACACTGCGACAGCGGTGGCGACGAGTGCGCTCGTCGACGACGGCGAAGTGCTCGGCGAGCGGTTCTCGCGCGCGCAAACACTGCTCGAAGACGTCGATGCCCTGCTCCGTCAGGGTGGTGCGCATCCGCGCGACCTCGACGTGCTTGCGGTCGGGATCGGCCCGGGAAGCTTCACGGGTTTGCGTATCGGTCTTGCAGCGGCACAGGGACTCGCGCTGTCTCTCGATCTGCAGGGCGCGGGCGTGTCGACGCTCGCTGCACTCGCTGCGGGCGCGCCCGGAGCGTTGCCGGTGATCGATGCGCGCAGGCGCGAGGTGTTCACGCTTGCCGGTGGTGTGCCCGTAGTGCTCGCGCCGGACAGGCTCGACCTCGAGCGCGGCACGATCTGCGTCGGTGACGGCGCCCGACGCTACCGTGAACTGCTCGAGGCGAGAGGCGCCGTCGTGCCGCCCGATGGCGACGAACGCCACCTGCCGCGCGCGCGCTTTCACGCGCAGCTCGCCGGCGAGCTCGGTCCGGTCGGGGGAATCGAGCCGCTGTACCTGCGCGTGCCGGATGCGGAGCGGAGCGTCCGATGACGACGGTCGAGCTGCGCGCACTCGGGCTCTCCGACCTGCGGGCGATCGAGGAGATCGAGCGCCGGTCGTACCCGACGCCGTGGTCGCGGTCGATGTTTGCCGGCGAGCTTGCGAAGCCCAGCTCGATCTGCGTCGGGGCGTTCGACCTCGACGGCGACTCCGGCACGCTCGCCGGCTATCTCATCGTGTCGCGCTACGTCGACGCGTGGCACGTGATGAACATCGCCGTCGACCCGGATCACCGCGGCCGCGGCATCGCGACGATGGTGCTCGAGCGGCTGTTCGAGCTGACCGCCGATGACGCACGCCGCGGGTACACGCTCGAGGTTCGTGTCTCGAACTCGACGGCGATCGCGCTGTACGAACGGCTGGGCTTCGAGTCCCGGGGCATCCGCCGCGGCTACTACACCGACAATCGCGAGGACGCGCTGATCATGTGGAAGGACCCGGTCGGCCGCGATGGGGTCTGACCCCGATGGGGCCTGACCCCGCCTTTGTCACGAAACTGTCACGGAAGTCACACGAAACCGTCGTGTCTGACACCGGGACGTGTTCCGCCCGGCCAGGTGACTCCGCTCAACCATGCTGTGTAGCGTCGGAACCGCGGAAACCGGTGTCTGACACCGGGAGATGTCCGGAGGGGACACCGTGATTCTCGGCCTCGAGACGTCGTGCGACGAAACGGCCGCGGCCCTCGTGACTGCGGACGGGTACATCAGGGCCAACATCGTCGCGTCGCAGGCCGATCTCCACGCGCGCTACGGCGGCGTCGTCCCCGAGGTCGCCTCTCGCCGCCACCTCGAGCTCGTGTCGCCCGTCGTGCGCGAGGCGCTCGCACAAGCGGACGCAACGCTCGACGACGTCGACCGCGTCGCCGTTACGCAAGGCCCCGGCCTGATCGGCGCGCTGCTCGTCGGGCTCTCGACGGCGAAGGCGCTCGCATGGGCACGGCGCCTGCCGCTCGTGCCGGTCGACCACCTCGACGGCCACATCGCGTCGCTCTACCTGCAGCCGGCACCGCTCGAGCCGCCGTTCCTCTGCCTGCTCGCGAGCGGGGGACACACGATGCTCGTCGACGTGGAGAGCTACGGCACGCAGCGCATCCTCGGGTCTACGCTCGACGACGCAGCCGGCGAGGCGTTCGACAAGGGCGCACGGCTGCTCGGGCTCGGGTATCCCGGCGGCCGCGAGATCGACCGGCTGGCCCGCGAGGGCGATCCAGCCGCCTATGACTTCCCCGTCGCCCGCGTGCCGGGCCTCGACTTCTCGTTCTCCGGGCTCAAGACCGCGCTTCTCTATGCCACGAAGAAGCTGTCGCCGGAGGAGCTCGAGCGGCAGCGGGCAGACCTCGCAGCCTCCTATCAGCGGGCGATCGTGCGGGCGCTCGTCGAGCGGGTGCGGGAGGCCGCAGAGCAGGTGGGCGCAGCCCGAATCGCGGTCGTGGGCGGGGTTGCGGCCAACTCCGAGCTGCGGGAGGCGCTCGCTGACGCGGCTCTGGCACCGCTCGACCTCACGACCGACAACGCGGCGATGATCGCCTCGGCCGCACGGTTCATCGAGCCCGTCCCGTACCCGGGTTATCTTGGGCTTGATGCGTTCGCCTCGCGCTGAGCCGCGGCATGCGTTTCTGCTCGCGGCCGTCGCCGTCATCGCGACGACCGTGCTGCTCGCCACGGGCGGCAAGGGGGCGGGCCAGGCATCGCCGCCGGCAACGAGCGCCGCCGGGTGGCGCGGTCTCGTCGGCTCGCGGCCGCGGGTCGCGATCGGAGAGCGCGTGATCGTCGTCCTGAAGACACCGTCGCTCGCTCAACGCGTCGCCGCCGCAGGTGGGATCGTCGAAACGCGCCGCGAGCGCGCTTGGACGAACGCCGTCCTCTCCGCCGAGAAGCTGCTCATCACACGACTCGCCTTGCAGGGCGTCACCGTGCATCCCGACTTCAGCTACGCGCGCGTGCTCGCCGGCTTCTCCGCGCTCGTCGACGCGAGCTCGATCCCCATCATCGAACGCGATTCCGACGTAGCCGGCGTCTATCCCGTGCGCGTCGCGTATCCCGCGTCGATTTCGACCCGCGTCCTCTCGCGCGCCGATTACGGGCCGCTCTCCGGCCATCGACCGGGCATCGGGATGGCGGGTGTCGACGGGTTGGGTGTCACGATTGCGTTGCTCGACACCGGTGTCGACGCCGCCGTTCCGTATCTCCGCGGACGCGTAGAGAAGGGGATCGACGTGGTCGGAGGCTCGGCCGATGCGCTCGCGGCCGTCAACCCCGACGATTCGACGCAGGTCGAACGCCACGGCACCCAGATGGCGGGTCTGCTCGTCGGCGCCGGCGGCCCCTCCGGCCTCGCCGGCGTCGCGACCGGCGCGTCAGTGCTTCCGATCCGCGTCGCCGGCTGGCAGCCCGATTCGCTCGGACATTTCGCGATCTATGCGCGCAGTGATCAGATCATCGCCGGGCTCGAGCGCGCCGTGGATCCGAACGACGACGGTGACGCACATGATGCGGCGCGCATCGCGCTGATCGCGCTCGCCGAGCCTTTCGCCGCCTTCACCGATGCGCCGGAAGCGCAGGCGGCCGCCGGTGCCCTAGCCCTCGACACGCTCGTCGTTGCGCCCAGCGGAAACGACGGCCTCGCTGCAGCCGGCTACGGCGACATCTCGGCGCCGGGAGCAGCTCCCGCGGCACTCACGGTTGGCGCGCTCGACGCGCGAGCACAAACCGATCGCGTCCGCATCGTCCTGCGCACCGGGCTCACGACGCTGCTCGACGACACCGTGTCGCTCGCCGGCGCCGTGAGGCCGTCGCACCTACTCGATCTCGACGTTGCAGTTCCCCGCGGGACGATCGGCGGTACGCGACGCACAGCGCCCCGGTTGACCGATTTCTTCACGCGGTCGGGCGTCAGCATCGTCGCCGGACGTGCGGCACTCGTTCCCGTCGGCGCGTCGCCTGCTCCGGCGGCTGCGCGCGCGGCTGCAGCTGGAGCGTCTGCCGTGCTGTTGTACGGCGGTGGGGCACCGCTTCCCGCTGGAGGGCTCGGCCTTGACGAGTCGGTCCCGATCCCGGTTGTCTCGATCTCAACGAGCGCGGCCCGTGCAGCGCTCCAGCGCATTGCGCGCGGCGAGCGCGTTGCCGTGGCGTTACGCGAAGCGGGAAGTGTGCAGAACGCCGAGGAAGACCGGGTCGCGAGCTTCTCGTCATCTGGTCTCGCCTTCGACGGTGGCGTGAAGCCCGACCTCGTCGCACCGGGCGTCGGGCTTGCGACGTCGGATCCCGGCGCGAACGCCGACGGTTCCCCGCGCTTTGTCACCGTGAATGGTTCGAGCGCAGCGGCCGCGACGGTCGCGGGGGCGGCCGCCTTGCTCGCGCAGGCGCGCCCATCGCTCGGCGCGAGCGCGCTCAGCGGCTTGCTCGTCGGATCGGCGCAGCAGCTGCCTGCCGATCCGGTGACCCAGCAGGGGGCGGGACTCGTCGACGTCGGTGCGGCGACCGCCGGCGAGGTGGCCGCGTCACCGTCGACGCTCGCGCTCGGCCGCTCCACCGGCGCCGGCTGGCGCGTGAAAGCGTCGTTCACGGTGACGAATCTGTCGACGCGAACGCTGCATCTGGCGCTCGGCGTGCGCACCCAAGACGAAGGCGCTGCTGCGGTCGATCTCCAGCTCCACCCGACGAGCATCACGCTGCGGCAGGGCAAGAGTGTTCTCGTGCGGCTGAACGCGATCACCGCGTCCGCACCATCGGGGAGCGCGACCGCTGACGGCTCCGTGCTCGTCGTCGTACGGGGCGGCGGTGGGATCCGCGTGCCGTGGGCGATCGCCTTCGGGGGAAACGACGTCGACCTGATTGGCAGCGCACAGCTTTCGGCGAAGTCGTTCGGCCATTCGGATACGAAGCCTGCGCTGCTCGCACTCGACGCCGGCCGCGTCCTCGAGGTCGGCGGGCGGCCCGAGATCCGGCCGGTGCGCCAGCTCGACGTCGTGCTGCTACGCGCCGACGGCAGCACGGTCGGACTGCTCGCGCGGCTCCGCGACGTGCTTCCGGGCCGCTACACCTTCGGCCTCACCGGACGGGGCCCGGACGGCCAGCTCCTGCCGCCAGGGGGTTACGTCCTCCGGGTCCTCGCGTATCCGGTGGAGCAGGGCCCGCCATGGAGGCGCCGTCTGCCGTTCACTCTGCGTTAGACTCGCCTCGCGGTGGCAGTGGTCGAAGCCCAGGTCTCGCACCTGCGCGAGAATCCGTTCGAGCTCGCGCGCGAGCAGCTGCGCCGGGTCGCGGCAACCTTCGAGATCGATCAGAACCTCGTCAACGTGCTCGGCACGTGCAAGAAGGCCGTCGAGGTCTCTGTTCCAGTCCATATGGACGACGGGACGACGAGCGTCTTCGCGGGGTACCGCGTCACGCACAACGTCGCGCGCGGACCGTCGAAGGGCGGCATCCGGTACCACCCGGACGTCACGCTCGACGAAGTCAAGGCGCTCGCGATGTGGATGACGTGGAAGTGCGCGCTGATGGGGATCCCGTTCGGCGGCGCCAAAGGCGGGGTCGTCGTCGATCCGAAGCAGCTGTCGCGCGGAGAGCTCGAGCGGATGACGCGCCGCTACACGAGCGAGATCATCAACGAGATCGGGCCGGAGAAGGACATCCCGGCGCCGGACGTCGGCACGGACGGCGCGGTGATGGCGTGGATCTTCGATACCTACTCCATGAACAAGGGTCATTCGGTGCTCGGCGTTGTGACCGGGAAGCCGCTGACGATCGGCGGCTCGCTCGGACGCGTGGAGGCGACCGCGCGCGGCGCGCTCTACTGCGTCCGCGATGCCGTTGCGAAGCGAGACGGCCGCCTCGACGGCATGACGGTCGCGGTGCAGGGCTTCGGCAACGTCGGGTCGTTCCTCGCGAAGTTCCTGCACGAAGAAGGCGCGTCCGTCGTCGCGATCTCCGACTCCAGGGCGGCGCTCTACAACTCGAAAGGCATCGACATCGCCGCTGCGTTCGCGCACAAACGGGAGCACGGCACGCTCGCAGGGCTCAAGGACGCCGACCAGATCACGAACGACGACCTGCTGCTGCTCGACGTCGACATCCTCGCTCCCTGCGCTCTCGAGCAAGTGATCACCGAGCGCAATGCGAGCCAGGTGAAGGCTTCGATCATCTGCGAAGGCGGGAACGGCCCGGTGACGCCCGCGGCCGACGCGATCCTCGAGGACAAAGGCGTGCTCATCTTGCCCGACGTGCTCGCGAACGCGGGCGGCGTCGTCGTGTCGTACTTCGAGTGGGTACAGGGCCTCCAGGAGTATTTCTGGAAGGAGACCGAGGTGAATGCGAAGCTCAACGACATCGTGAGCCGCGCGTTTGAAGAGACCTGGGAGACGGCAGAATCGCGTCACATGCCGATGCGCGTCGCCGCCTACGGCCTAGCTGTGCAGCGCGTCGCCGAGGCGACGATCACGCGTGGCATCTACCCGTAAACCCGACGTCGCTGTCTTTCACTCGGCTGACTGTCATCTCTGCGAGCGTGCGCTCGCGCAGGTGCGGGGGTTGCGCGACGAGCTCGACTTCGAGCTGCGGGAGATCGACATTGGCGGCGATCCGGCCCTCGAGGCGGCCTACCGGGAGTGGCTGCCGGTGGTCGAGATCGACGGCCGGCGGCGCTTCACGTACCACGTGCAGCTCGACGCGCTCCGGCGTGCGGTTGCACAAGCAGCGGCCGAGTCGTAGCTGCTAGAACGTTTCCCGGTGTTACAAGCTCGACACGAGGAGGACGCGTGGCAGATCGCCTGACGGTGGGCGTCGCGGCTCGTCTGTCTCGGTACCTCCAGGTACTGACGCAGGCGCGGAAGATGGGAAAGCAGCGCATCTCCTCGCAGGAGATCGCGGAGTACACGAACATCAACGCGACCCAGATCAGGCGGGATCTGTCGGCGTTCGGCAAGTTCGGCAAGCGCGGCGTCGGTTACAACATCGACTCGCTGCTCGGCGAGATTCGCAAGATCCTCCGGACGCAGGGGCAGCACAACATCGCGCTCATCGGCGCGGGACGGCTCGGCCAGGCGATCGCCAGCTCTCCGATCTTTGCGGAGCACGGCATCAACATCGCCGCCGTCTTCGACAAGGATCCGGCCAAGATCGGCGACGCGATCGGCAACGTCGTGGTGAGCGAATACAGCGGCCTCGCCGACGCGGTGCGCGACAAGAACATCATCGTCGGCGTTCTCGCGGTGCCCGCCTCGTCGGCACAGTTCGCGGCCACCGATCTCGTCGCGGCCGGTGTGAAGATCATCTTCAACTACTCCGAGGCGCTGCTCGAGACACCCGCCGACGTGACGGTGCACACGTCGAACCCCGCGGTCGAGCTCTTGTACGCCCTGTATTTCCATCTGACGTAACGTCCGCCACCGTGCGGATCCTTCTCTGGCACGGCTACCTGCTTGGCGGCACCGGCTCGAACGTGTACACGCGTGCCCTTGCGCGCGAGTGGATGCGCGCCGGTCACGACGTGACGATCGTCTGTCAGGAGCGGCACCCGGAACGGTACGACCTGGGCGGCGCACAAGTCGTCGTTCCCGACCTGCCAGATGGACTACTGCCCGTGTTCGTGCTCGACGATTACGAGGGGCTCGAGGCGCAGCTGCTGCAGGACTTCACGCCCGCGCAGCGCGAGGCGTACGTGGAGGCCAACGCACATGCGCTGCGCGCATTGCAGCCTGCGGACTTTGTCTTCGCGAACCACGTGCTGCTCGGCGGCCCCGTCGGACGCGCGAGCGGCGCGCGCTACGCGGTGAAGGCGCACGGCTCGGAGCTCGAGTACTCGATGCGCGGACGCCCTGAGCTCGCGCGCTGGGGCGCGGAGTCGCTCGCGGGCGCCACCGCGGTATTCGTCGGCTCCGAGCACATTCGTGCCGTGCTCGAGGACGTCGTCGGTCATGTCGACCGGGTGCATGAGGTACCGCCGGGTGTCGACGCGGATGAGTTTGTGCCCGAGGATCGTGCCGCCGCGCTTGTAGCGCTGATCGAGGAGGCGCGACTCGACCCGGCCGACGGTGGCGAGCGTCATCCAGACCCAGGGAACGCGGAACGCTTCGCGGCGTTCTTCGCGGAGGATGCACCGACGATCGTCTACGTCGGAAAGCTGATCGAGAACAAAGGGGTACAGGTCCTGCTCGACGCACTACGCGGCCTCGACGCCCGCGCAGTCGTCGTCGGCTTCGGCGACTATCGAGAGGAGCTCGAAGCGCTCGCGCCGGAACGTGTGCTCTTCACGGGAGCGCTGGAGCACCGCCATCTCGTCCACCTGTTGCCGCTGGCCGACGTCTCGGTTGTGCCCTCGATCTTCCCCGAAGCATTCGGCATGGTCGCGGCGGAGGCTGCCGCCGCCGGAGTGCCGCCAATCGTCGCGAACCACTCCGGTCTCGCGGAGGTCGCAGCAGGCATCGCGGCCGAGTATCCGGCGGAATCCAGGCAGCTGACGTCGTTTCCAAGCGGTGACGCGGCCGTCCTCCGAGAACGCCTGCGCGCGCTGCTCGCGCTGCCGCGCGCGGAGCGCAGGGCCCTCGGTCTTGCGGCGCGCCGCGCGGTCGAGCGCAACTGGAGCTGGACGCGCGTGGCTGAGCGTCTGCTCGAGCCACTCTCGCCGGGCTAGGCTTCCGCCGGTGGGCGACGAGCAGAAGATCGGCTACGAGGAGCTGCTGGCCATCTCCAAGGCCGCGTTCGAAGAGGTTCCTGACTTCACCGTCGCGGTGGAAGAGGAGTTCGCGCTCCTCGACCCTTCGACGCTCGGCCTCCTCAACCGCTTCGAGGACGTGCAACAGGCGGCGCTCGGCACCGACCTCGAGCCGCATCTCGTCGGTGAGCTGATCGCATCCGAGGCCGAGGTGCACACCGGCCGCTGCGACACGTTCGCCGACTGCATGGAGCGCGTCGGAGAGCGCCGCGCACAGCTCCGCGCGCTCGTCGAGCCGCTCGGAATCGGCCTCTCGTCGACGGGCACGCACCCGTGGAGCCCGTGGCAGGAGCAGCGGATCATCGATACGCCGCACTACCGCCGCAACGACGAGTTGTTGCGCTACGTCGTCTGGCGGAACAACACGTTCGGGCTGCACGTGCACGTTGGCATCAACGGCCCCGACCGCGCGATCCGCGTTTGCAGCGCGCTTCGTAACTATCTGCCGGAGCTGCTCGCGGTGTCGGCGAGCTCGCCGTTCGTCGAGGGGGTGTACACGTATCTGCACTCCGCGCGAACGCAGGTGTTCACGCGCATGTTCCCGCGCTGCGGCATCCCTGACTGGTTCGAAGGCTGGGACGACTGGGAGCAGTACGTCCGCTTTCTCTACGAGACAGGGTCGGTCACCGAGAACACGCAACTCTGGTGGAGTGTCCGCCCGCACCTCCAGTTTCCGACCGTCGAGATTCGCATCTGCGACGCGCAGCCCGAGATCGCCGAGGCTCGCTCGCTCGCGGCGCTGATCTACTCGCTCACGGCGCGGATCGCGCGCGCGCTCGACGAGGGCGAGCCGTTGCCGTCGTGGCCGCACCGGTTGCTCGAGGAGAATCTCTGGCGCGCGATCCGGCACGGGCTCTCGGGAGAGCTGATCGATCTCGAGCGCAGAGAGTCGATCGGCGCGCGTGTGCGCATCGAGCAGCTCATCGAGTGGGTGCAGCCCGTGGCCGACGAGCTCGGCGCGACGCCGTGGCTCACGGTGCCCGAGCGCAACGCTGCGGAACGGCAGATCACGCGCCATGAGGAGGGCGCGTCGATGGAGGAGATCTTCACGGAGCAGGTGAGGGCCGGTGAGCGAGTCTCAGGCTGAGCCGACCGCGCAGGAGGTCGTTGAGGAGCTGCGCAAGATCAAGGTCGGCGACGTGCTCGTTTCCTCGGCCTCGATGTTCGCGTCGCTGGCCTACGGAAAGCTGGCGCCGGATCTGCGAGACCTCGAGGAGGCTCGGCTCGCAATCGACGCGCTGCGTGCCCTCCTGCCGCTCATCCCCGAGGAGCACCGCCGGGACATCCAGGAGGTCGTTACGAACCTCCAGCTCGCGTACGCAGATGCCGCCAAAGGCGCCTGAACTGCGGCTCAACTAGCCGCTTGTGCTACATAATCGCCCGCGCCGGGTCTTGCCCGGCGCTGACTTTGTGACGCGGACTCGAACAAGGGGAACCCGAAACCGATGAGTTGGTTTTCTGACCACGCAGTTCTGTTCGCGCTGATTTGCGCCGGCGCAGCCGTCGCCTACGGGCTCGGTCTCACGAAGTGGATCCTCGACCAGCCCGCGGGCACGGAGCGGATGCAGGAGATCTCCCGCGCCGTCCAGGAAGGTGCCGCGGCCTACCTGCGCCGCCAGTACAGGACCATCGCGCTCGTCTCGATCGTCCCGTTCCTGCTCCTCGGCTTCTACAACAAGCTCGGGTGGGGAGCGGCCATCGGCTTCCTGATCGGAGCACTGCTCTCCTCGGCAGCAGGCTTCATCGGGATGAACGTCGCGGTGCGCTCGAACGTCCGCACCGCCGAGGCCGCCCGCACGGGGCTCCCGCAAGCGCTGAACGTCGCGTTCCGCGCCGGCTCGGTCACCGGCCTCCTCGTCGTCGGCCTCGGCCTCCTCGGCGTCGCGGGCTACTACTGGGCGTTGACCGGCTGGCTCGGGCACACGCCGCACTCGGCGATCAAGGACCTCCTCGGCCTCGCCTTCGGCGGCTCCCTCATCTCCGTCTTCGCGCGTCTCGGCGGCGGCATCTTCACGAAGGCGGCCGACGTCGGCGCCGATCTCGTCGGCAAGCTCGAGGCCGGCATTCCGGAGGACGACCCGCGCAACCCGGCCGTGATCGCCGACAACGTCGGTGACAACGTCGGCGACTGCGCNNCGTCGGTGACAACGTCGGCGACTGTGCTGGCATGGCGGCAGACCTGTTCGAGACGTACGCCGTCACCGCGGTCGCCGTGATGCTCCTCGGCATCACCGGCGGGGCGGCGACTACCGGCACGCACCTGTGGCTCTTCCCGCTCGCGATCGGCGGCCTCTCGATCCTCACGTCGATCATCGGCGCACAGTTCGCGCGCGTCCGCGACGGCGGCAACGTCATGAACGCGCTCTACCGCAGCGTGCTCGTTGCGACCGTACTGAGCGCCATCGGGTTCATCCCGATCACGAAGGCATTCGACACGAGCGGCAGGTTCAGCTTCTGGCATCTGTACGTCGCAGCGCTCATCGGGCTCGTCGTCACGTTCCTGCTCGTCGGCATCACCGAGTACTACACGGGCACCCGCTGGAATCCGGTGAAGGCGATCGCGGAGGCATCCGAGACCGGACACGCAACGAACATCATCGAGGGCCTCGCGATCGGCATGCAGGCCACGGCGCTGCCGGTGATCGTCATTGCCGCCGGCATCCTGGTCGCGAATCATGTCGCAGGCCTCTACGGCATCGGCGTCGCCGTCATGGCTCAGCTCTCCCTGACCGGCCTGATCGTCGCGCTCGACGCGTNNCGCTCGTCCTCTTCGGCTCGTACGCCTCCGGGATCCACGAGCAGGGCCGAGGGCACGGCAACCTCGGCACCCTCACGTTCGATCTCTCGAACGCCTGGGTAATTGCCGGCCTGCTCATCGGCGGGCTCATGCCGTTCCTGTTCGCGTCACTCG
>PLZU01000042.1 GCA_003152275.1 Actinomycetota bacterium | reverse complement strand
CCGGCGAGAAGAAGATCGAGGTGATCAAGGAAGTGCGTGCGCTTACAGGCCTCGGCCTCAAGGAGGCCAAGGACCTCGTCGACTCCGCTCCGGCGGCGGTCAAGGAGGGCGTGAACCAGGAAGAGGCCGACGCGGTCAAGGCGCAGCTGGAAGAGGTCGGCGCCAGCGTCGAGCTGAAGTAGGGCACTCCGGGTGTCAGGCACCGCGCAGCGGTGCCTGACACCGCTTTAACCGCCGGTGACGACGAACGTGCCGTTCATCGTCCGGAAGTGCGCCGAGCACGCGTAGGCGTAATTGCCCGCCGCGAGCGTCACCGTGTACGTCTTCGTGCCGACCCAGCGGATGCCCGTCGTGAACAACCGCTTGTTCTCGGTCTGGGAACCGAGCGCGAAGTTGTGGATCTTCGAGTAGTCGTGGACGACGATCGCGTACGTGCCGGCGGGGATCGACTGCACGAGCTTCCCGTCCGGCGTTCGCAGGGCGATCTTGTAGGCGTTGTGGTAGCCGACCTTCGCGATCAGAACCGGGTTCTGCGCTTGGGCGGCGAGGGCGGGAAGTGCGAGGACGGCACCGGCGATCGCCGCCACGAGGAGGGTTCTGCGCATGCCCTCGATCATCAGCGCCTGCGATAGTCCTGCGCAACTGTTCTTCTGAAAAGAGGATCGGATGATCCGGATCGCGTTGCCGGCGCACCCCGAGGAGCACGTCGCCCTCGCCGTGTCACCGCTCCACGAGTGCGTGCCCAGCCTGCACGTCCTGCTCGGGCCGAAGCACCACGCGCTGCACCACGACTGGGTCCGGCGAATGCGCACCCTCGATCCGGCCCTGCGGCGTGAGCTCGAGACGCTCGGGTTCCTCTACCGCCGCCAGATCCCCGACCCGTTCGCTCCGAGCGCCGACGATGCGCCCGAGAGCTTCGAGCAGGAGGTGGCGCGGTTTCGCGCTCTCCCGCCGGAGCTCCTGCTCGCCGGGCTCGGGCGGCCCCTCTACGACCACGGCGGCGCGGGCGACCGTGTCTTCGGCGAGCGCGGCGTCCGCGAGACGATGCTCGCGCGCGCTGCCGCCGACGGCGGCGAGCCGGCCCGCGGAGCTGCCGAACAGCTGCTCGACCGGCCCGTGGAGTTCGCGGGGCGTTTGGCGGGAGTGCTCGAGCGCTACTGGCAGGAGTCGTTCGCGGCCGAATGGGGGCGAATCGAGCCGGTGCTCGCACGGTCGATCGTCGAGGCGGGTCGCCTGATCGCAGCGGTCGGGATCTGGCCCGTGCTCGGCCGGCTCCCGGCGCACTGCCGGGTCGACCTGGAGCGGCGAGAGCTGCAGATCGACCTGCCGCACGAGCACGAGGTCGAGGTTTCGGCCGACAACCAGCTCGTGCTCAGCCCGAGCGTCTTCGTCTGGCCGCACCTCCGCGTCAACTGCGACCCGCCGTGGCCGCTCGCGCTCGTCTACGCGGCGCGCGCGCTCGTGCGGGAAGCGGAGCCGCGCATCCCGCCGGCCGAGCTGCTGCGGATCCTGCGCGCACTCGCCGACGATACGCGCCTTCGGGTCCTCCGCCTCATCGCCGAGCGTCCCCGCACGACGCAGGAGCTCGAGCCGCTCGTCGGACTCTCGCGTGCGGGTCTCTCGAAGAGCCTGCAGCGTCTCGCGGAGGCGGGTCTTGTCGTGTCGCGGCGGGACGGCTACTACGTCGTCTACACGCTCGCTCCTGAGCGGCTCGACGCGCTCTCGACCGCGCTCGGCCGGTTCCTCGAGCCGGATTGAGCTCAAAAGGCCCCCAAAAGGGGGCCTTTTGCCTTCCGACCGCAGGTTTCTCGGCTGCGCAGCATCTCTACGCATGACCGGGATCGACCGTCTGGAGGATCGATGAGACTGAAACTGCTACTCGTCACGGTGTTCGCCGCAGGCCTGGGCGCTTCCTATGCCCTCGCCGACGCCGGCCACGGCAATCAGGGCAAAGGCGACCATGGCTCGAAGTGCACCGAGGTGCACGTGAACGGCACGATCGCCGCCCAGACGCTGACCGTCACGCTCGACAAGGGTCAGCGGCACTTGAACCTCGCCCCAGGCTCGCAGGTGGTGCTCCAGCTCGGCAGCGCCGGGCAGACCGTCCGCGTGAACGCCGAGGCCTGCTCGACCACGAGCGGCTCGAGCACCCAGCTGCTGGTCAAGTCGGCCGAGCTGAAGGCCAAGAACACCAAGGGCACGACGACGACCACGACCACGACGACGCCGGCTACGACGACCGGACCCTAGGCAAAGACGGGGCCTGACCCCCCTCGGGGGGGGTCAGGCCCCAGGCGTTTCTTTGACGGAGCGGGCCCGCCACGCTACAGTCTGGCGGCAATTCCGGCTCCCGCCGCAGCTTTTGCTTGCGCGAGTACTTGCGACCGGGGGGGTCGAATCGGTATCCTGGCTGGTTGCGCCGACGTTCCGTGCGTCTGCACTCCTGCACGCCCTAATCGCCTGAATCTCGCACGTCCCCAAGGGAGGCTCTTTCTTTGACCACTCAGGTCGCTTCGCCCAGCGCGCGTAAGCCGCGTAAGTCCTTTTCTCGCATCGAAAACGTCCTCGAGCTCCCCAATCTGATCGACATCCAGAAGGCCTCGTTCAAGTGGTTCCTGGACGAGGGTCTGCGGGAGACCATCGACGACATCTCGCCGATCGAGGACTACATCGGCAACCTGGCCGTGCAGTTCGGTGAGTTCGTCTTCGATGAACCGGTCGCC
>PLZU01000069.1 GCA_003152275.1 Actinomycetota bacterium | reverse complement strand
TGGACATCAAGATCACCGGCGTCACACAGGAGATCATGAAGGGCGCGCTCGAGCAGGCGAACCGGGCCCGCAACGCGATCCTCGACACGATGCTCGATGTGATTCCGGAGTCGCGTGCGGAGCTCTCGCAGAACGCGCCGCGGATCACGTCGGTGAAGATCGATCCGGAGAAGATCGGCATGGTCATCGNNGTGCAGATCGACATCGAGGAAGACGGCACGATCCTCATCTACGCAACCGACGGCGAGAAGGCGGCGGCCGCGATCTCCGCGATCCAGTCGCTGACGAAGGAGCCGGAAGTGGGGGACACCTACACCGGCAAGGTCGTCAAGACGACGCAGTTCGGCGCGTTCGTCGAGCTGAAGAAGGGAACGGACGGGCTGCTCCACGTCTCGAACGTGGGCCCCGGGCGCGTCGGTCACATCGAGGACGTGATGGCGCGCGGTGACGTCGTCGACGTGGTCGTGCAGGAAGTCGACAAGGCGCGCGGGCGCATCGGCCTCAAGCTGATCGCCAAGCACGAGAACGGCGGGCTCGTGCAGCCGGAGGAGCTGATCGAGCGGGCAAAGGACGCACCGGAGCGGCCTCCGGAGGAGGAGCGCCCTCGCCGTGACGATCGTCGAGGCGGCCGCGGTGGCGGCGGCGGTAGGCGGGGATAGCCAGCAGCTCTAGTCGGTACGAGGGAGAGGGGGGCCTGCTGGCCTCCCTCTTTCCTCACGGCAAGCGTCTGTTGGTGGAAGGGCCGCGATCGCGCTGCTGATCGTGGTCGCGGCCTTCCTCATCTACCACTTCACAGTCCACACGATCCGCAACCAGCGGCCGCTCGGCGGAGCGAACGTCAACGTCACCCGTGGGGATGGCGGCCAGAGCGAGGCGTCGTTCGCGGTCCACCCCGCACGGCCGCAGGTCCTCTTCGGTGCGTCAACCCAGCTATTCGTGTACGGCTCGGCAAACGGCGGCCGCACCTGGCGCAGCGAGGACGGTCCCGCGCTGCGTGAGCCGGCGTGCCTGCACGGTGAGCCGCAGAGCGTGGCCGGCAGCGCTCGCGAGTTCCTTGCCTTCCTCGTCGCGCCGACCTGCGGTGACCTGCTCACGCCCTACCTCGCGGTGACCTCGCGGGCGTACACGAACGCCCCCTGGGTACCCGTGACCCGCGTCGCTCCGCCGACGTGGCAGTACGGCTTCGACGATGCGCCTGCGCTCGCGCTCGACCGGCGCAGCGGTCGGCTGTATCTCGCGTGGACGCGAAGCCTCAGCGTAAAAGCGGCGGCTGTGGTGTCGAGCGGCAGCAACGACGGCGGGCGCACATGGTCCCGGCCGGTCGTCGTCGCTGCGGCCGCTCCGACGCGGGTCGGTGACCTGTTCACCGACCTCCAGACGAGCACGGGCCTTTCACCGATGGTCGTCGCCGATCGCGGCGTTGCCCACGCGTTCTGGATCAACATCGGCGAGGTCGACTTCGCCCAGGACATCTACACCGCGGCGTTGAGCGAGCGCGCCGCTTTCCTCACCCTTCGGAGGTAGGTCCCGGGGCCAGGAAAATGCCGATTATGACGGGGGGGGGCACTCGATCCCCTCGTTCCTGTGGCAACGCCGTCGCTTCCACCCATTTCGCCGCTGCGAGGCCTCCTCGAGGTCACGAAGCTCGTGCGCGCGGGCGGTGACCTGCTCGAGCTCCTGCCGGCGATCGCGCAGACTGTCTCGGAATCGCTCGGCTATGAGGCCGTCGTGATCAACGTCTACCGGCCCGCATGGGACGACTTCTGCGTGACGACGGTGCACGGCAGCGACGCCGCCCGGAGGCAGCTGCTCGGGCAGGTTCGCGACGTCGGCGACTGGCAGCGCCTGCTCGACGAGCGCTTCTCCCGCTGCGGCGCCTACGTCGTGCAGGCCGGCGAGTTCGATTGGGCCGCCGTCGACGACAGATCGAGCTACATTCCCACGCTCGAGGTGGCGGACGGCGCCGACGCCTGGCAACCCGAGGACGCGCTCTTCGTCCCGATGCGCCACACCGACGGCCACCTGCTCGGCATCCTGTCGGTCGACGAGCCGGTGAGCCGGCGCCGTCCGACCGACGAAGAGCTTGAAGTGCTCGTCGCTCTCGCCGACCACGCGGCGCTTGCGATGCAGTCCGCGCAGGAGGCGGCCGGCGCAACGCGGCACAAGGTTGCGCTCGAGCGGCTGCTCGAAGTGTCGTCCCGCCTGCCGGCCGAGCCCGTCGCGGACGAGATCCTGCGCGCCGTCTGCGCGGGTGTGCGCGATGCCCTCGGCTTCCAGAACGTGCTCGCCGTCCTGCGCGACGGCCACGGCCGGCTCGACCCGCGCGCGGCGGTGGGGTGGAGCGTCGAGGAGATGGGCCGCGCAGGCCCGGTTTTCCTGCGCGACATAGAAGGCTTGATCGATCCGGAGTTCGAGATCGAGGGCTGCTACCTCCTCCCGAGCGCGGAGGCGCAACGGCGCATCTCGCAGGTCAGGCAGCCGTACTCGTCGGCGCTGAACGGGCGCGGCCCGTGGGCGTGGGACCACCACTGGCTGCTCGTGCCACTCCACGACAGCCTCGGCGAGGTGATCGGCGTCCTCTGGGCCGACGAGCCGGAGGACCGGCTGCTCCCCTCGCACGACACGCTGCAGGCGTTGCGCGTCTTCGCGAATCAGGCAGCCGCTGCGATCGTCACGTCCGCGCATCTGCGCGAGTTGCGGTTCCTCGCGGATCACGATCCGCTGACCCGCCTGATGAACCGTCGCGCGTTCGTGGAGCGGCTCGAGGGCGAGGTTGCGCGCGCGCTTCGGTACCAGCGCTCGTTCGGGCTCATCGTCTGCGACCTCGACGACTTCAAGGAGCTGAACGACCGTCTCGGACATCCTGCGGGCGACGAAGCGCTGCAGGTGTTCGCGCGCACGCTCCAGTCGGCGCTGCGCCGAGGCGATGAGGCGTTCCGAATCGGTGGAGACGAGTTCGCGCTGCTGCTCGCAGAGGCTTCCGACGACGACGCGCGCGAGGTCGTGCGGCGCGTGACGGAGCAGCTCGACGGCATCCGCGCGAGTTTCGGTGTCGCTTCGTGCCCCGATCACGCACGCGACACGCAGACGCTCTTCCGGCTCGCCGACATGGCGCTCTACGAAGCGAAGCGCAACGGCACCGGGCTCCAGTTCGTCGCGTAGCTAGGAGCCGATCGCGCGGATAGGATCGATCGGTGCAGAAGTACTCCCTTTCGGAGCTCGACGCCGGCGAGCGGGTCATTTCCGAGAAAGTGCCGAGCGTTCGATCGGTGTCGCTCGGCTTCTGGATCGGGGCGGGGTCGCGGGACGAGAAAGAGGACCGCGCCGGCGTCTCGCATTTCATCGAGCACCTGCTCTTCAAAGGTTCGCGGTCCTATGATGCGCAGCAGATCGCGGAGACCTTCGACGCGATGGGGGCCGAGCTGAATGCGGCCACCTCGCGTGAGCACACCGTGGTCTATTCGCGCGTTCCCGACCGCCACGTCGAGGAGGCGGTTCGGGTGATGACGGACATGGTGTTCGCGCCGGCGTTCGCCGACCTCGATCAGGAGCGCGAGGTCGTGCTCGAGGAGATTGCGATGTACGAGGACACACCGCAGGAGCTCGTTCACGACCTGTTCTCGCAGGCGGTCTTCGGTGCACATGCGCTCGGGCGGCCCGTGATCGGGACGGCTGACGTGATCTCGACCGTCAGCCGCCGGGCGATCGCGGGGTATCACCGCTCGATGTACACGGGCGGCAACATTGTCGTCTCCGCTGCCGGGAACATCACGCACGACCGGCTGATCGAACTGTTGCAGCGCTTCGAGCGCGAGAGTGCCGGTGAGGCGCACCGCGGCCCTCGGGTGCGTCGGCCGTTCGTGTCCGAGCCGCCGCCCGGTCTGCGCTTTCAGCGCAAGGACACCGAGCAGTACCACGTGTGCCTCGGGGCACCGGGCATCGCGCGCTCCGACGAGCGCCGCTTCGCGGCGTCCCTCCTCGACTCGATTCTCGGCGGCTCGGCGTCGTCCCGCCTCTTCCAGGAGATCCGTGAGAAGCGGGGGATGGCGTACTCCGTCTACAGTTTCGGGTCGCAGTACACGGACACCGGCCTCGTCGGCGTCTACGTTGGCACGCGGGAGGAGAACCTGACGGCGTGCATCGAGATCTGCGTCGAGCAGATCGCGGAGATCGCGTCTGGCAAGCTGCGCGACGGCGAGCTCGACCGCGCCAAGGAGAGTCTCAAGGGCCGCATCATGCTCTCGATGGAATCAACCTCGAATCGCATGAGCCGTCTAGGCAAGTCGCTGATCTCGGACTCGGAGCTCTTGACCTTCGAACGGATCTTCGCGGAGATCGACGCAGTCGATGTGGACGCGCTTGTGGGGCTTGCAGCGGCGCTGCTGCCGCCGGAACGCCTGTCGGCCTCGGGCGTCGGGCCGGACGAGGAGCAGTTCCGGCGCGCGGTCGAGCGCGCGAATCCGTCGCTGGTCGCACGCGCCGCCGCATGAAGATCGCCTTCTTCGGCGCCGAGGGGAAAGTCGGATGCGCGCTTGTGCCGCTGCTCGAGCGCGCCGGCCACGAGGTGCGCGGAATCGAGATTGGCGAGGAGCCCGACGTCGCCGGCCTCGATGCCGTCGTTGACTTCACGACGCCGGAAGCCGCGCCGGCGAACGTGCGCGCGGCACTCGACCAGGGCGTGTCGTGCGTCGTCGGAACGACCGGCTGGGATCCGCAGGCATTGGGCGACAACGCTCGCGAGCGAGGCCTGCGCCTGTTCGTCGCGCCGAACTTCTCGCTCGGCGCCGTGCTGATGATGCGGTTCGCAGAACAGGCAGCGCGATATTTCCCGCGAGCAGAGATCATCGAGCTGCACAACGAGGCGAAGAAGGACGCACCATCCGGCACGGCGCGTGCGACGGCCGATCTGATCGGCGGCAACACAATCATTCATTCGGTTCGGCTTCCAGGGCTCGTGGCGCACCAGGAGGTGATCTTCGGGAGCGTGGGACAGCTACTGACGATCCGTCACGACACGACCGCCCGCGAGTCGTTTGCGGATGGCGTGCTGCTCGCGCTCGAGAAGCTGCCCGAGCTGCCGCTCGGGCTCACCATCGGCCTCGACACGCTTCTGTGAAGGTCGTAGTTCTCGGCGGCGGTTCGACCGGCGAGCACTTCGTCGGCGCGTTGAGACGTCTCGACAATGACGTGGAGATCACGCTCGTCGAGAGCCGGCTCGTCGGCGGCGAGTGCTCGTACTACGCGTGCATGCCCACGAAGACGATGCTGCGCGCCGCGGAGCTTTCGTCATCGCTCGATCGCGCGCCGGGGCTCGAGCCTGAGCGGCCTGGAGCAGATGGCGTCTGGTCGTGGCGGGACTGGGTGACGAGCGACTGGAACGACAAGGGGCAGCTCGAGTGGCTCGAGGGTCAGCGCTGCGCGTTCGTTCGCGGCGAGGCGCGGGTCACGCGCCCAGGCGTCGTCGAGGTGGACGGCCAGGAGCTCGAGTACGACCGGCTTGTCGTTGCAACCGGTTCGCGACCGGCGATCCCGCCCGTCGCGGGCCTCGAAGGCGTCGAGTACTGGACGAACATCGAGGCGACGTCGACGCACGAGGTGCCCAAGAGCCTCGCGGTCATGGGCGGCGGCCCCGTCGGCTCGGAGCTCGGGCAGTTCTTTGCGCGGATGGGATCGCACGTCACGATGATCGAGCAGGGTCCACGCCTGCTCGGTCGCGTGCACGAGGAGGCGGGCGCGATCGTTGCCGACGTCTTCCGCGAGGAAGGCATCGATGTTCGCACCGGCGTCGGCGTCGAGGGCGCCAAGCCCGGCATCACGTTGAGGCTCTCGGACGGCTCGACCGTCGAGACACAGCACTTGCTCGTCGCGACGGGGCGGCGGCCGAATACCGAAGGGCTTGGGCTCGAGCAACTCGAGGTGTCGATCGGCCCGCGCGGCATCGAGGTCGACGAGCGCCTGCGCGCGGCAAAGAACGTCTGGGCGATCGGGGACGTGAGCGGCGTCGCGCTCTTCACGCACGTCGGGAAGTACCAGGCGCGCGTTGCGGCCGCGGACCTGTGCGGCCGCGAGGCGAAGGCTGACTACCGTGCGATCCCCGTGGGCATCTTCACCGACCCGGAGGTCGCAACGGTGGGGCGGACCGAAGGGGACGGCCTCGTCTCCGCGCGCTGGGAGCTGACCGCGACGCCGCGCCTCGCGACCTACGAGCGGCCGAAGCGCGACGGCTTCGTGCGCTTATTCGCAGATCCTCGGGAGCGAGTGCTCGTCGGCGCAGTCGCGGTCGGCCCGCAAGCGACCGAGTGGCTCGGGCAGCTGACCCTCGCAGTGCGCAGCGCGACGCCGGTCGACGTCCTCGTCGACACGATCCAGCCGTACCCGACGTTCTCGGAGGCGATCTTCTTCGCACTCCGCGAGCTCGTCGACGCGCTTTAGCGAATCAGGTTCGCGTTCATGCGATCCGGACTCCTATCGACACGAACTTGCCGCTGCCCTGGCAATCGCCCAAGACCGGGAAGTGCATGTGTGCCGTGGCCGTTCCACTCACATGGATACCGTCGAAGACGCCCTTGATCCGTACGGTCCCCTTGCTCCCGGGCTCATCTCCAACCGCGTTTCGTGTGGCGGAAAAACTGCCGTTTGGCTTGACGGCAATTCGGGTTTTGGTCACGCTGCCTCCGACAAGCTGGTAGCTGTCGGTGCGGCCGTCCTTCTTGCATGTGCCGCCGACGACGACGACGGAGAAGCCGTAGATGTCGTACTTGCCGGGACTGACGTTTAGGTAGGCCTGGAAAATGGCGTACTTGCCTGTGGCCTTCAAGGTGGGGCCGTGGTCGTAGGACCAAATGCCCACCGCGGGAAGCTTGTTGGCGGCGGGCGGGCGGACTGCGGTCAGCGTCACGCTGCCGGCGCCGTTACACGTTGCCGGGGTGGTGGTGCCGTCGGGGTTGTTGATCAGGTAGGCCTCCGACCAGGTCGCCTGAACCATGAACGCTCCCGCCCGGGGCGCCGTCAGCCGCAGCCCGTAGGTGCCGTTCTGCTCCACGATCTGCGTCGCGTTGTACCCATCCGGTGCGGACAGTTGGACAGCAGAGACTTCGTTCCTCGCGGGCAGCGTGAAGCTGCGGACGACCGACACGCCGATCGGCACGGTCGATGCGGACACGTTCGTGAAGGTCGCGTCGCCGGGACAGGTCGAGTCCGCGACCGTCGCGCCTGACGGGCGGGCAAGAAGTCCCGCCGCCGCGAGCGCCGCGACGCCGCCGCCGACGAGGAGCACCAGTGTGCAGCGGTTCGGGC
Organism: Actinomycetota bacterium; assembly: GCA_003152275.1. Classification (GTDB taxonomy): domain Bacteria; phylum Actinomycetota; class Thermoleophilia; order Gaiellales; family Gaiellaceae; genus Palsa-739. The sequence continues at coordinate 8,159 of PLZU01000069.1, read as the reverse complement.
GCTTCATGATGCCCTCCAGGTTGAGGCACGGTGGCCCCCAGCCACCGTACTACCAGAGATCCTCCCCTGCGACTACGGCTACACCCGAGCAGCTCTTGCACGAGCGCGTCGACCGCGACCAGGCCAGGAGCGTGCACCGCGGGCGCCGGCAGGCCATCGAGCGCTGATCCACCACCGCCAGGTTTAGCCAGAGGTCGCGGGAGCCGTGCCTCTTGCGCGCTCCATCAGCTTGCCGTCGCGGATCGTCTTCTCCATGTCCTTCGAATCCTCGCGGTACCACGTTCCGTCCTCGAACTCGATCGCCGGGTAGAGCTTCTGCCCCGTGTGCTCGATCATCTCGTCGCGCTTGCTCAGCCGAGAGGGCCCGGGAGCGAACTCGTAGTCGATGCCCATGTCCTTGAGCGCCTTCTCGACCTTCCAGCAAGGCCCGGTCTTTAGCCACTCGAACCTGCAGAGGTGCGCCCGGTTGTCCTAGACAAGTGCGAGCCGAGAACTCAGCGGCTCAGTCCGTACAGTCGACGCTAAGCTCCGGCCGAACCCCCGACGAAGGAGGACGGTATGGCCGAGTACGCTCGCGTGGTCACGTTCGACGCCGACGATGTAGCTCTCGAGGCGCTGCTCAACGAGATCAACTCAGCCGGCGGCCCGCCCCCAGGCGTGCCCGCCACGCGGATCACCGTCCTCGCCGACCGCTCCGCTGGAAAGGTCTTGGTGGCTGTCCGCTTCGGCTCCGAGGAGGATCTCCGGAAAGGCGCTGAGGCGTTCGAGGCTATGAGCCCGCCCGACGCCGGCAGTATGCGTCGCGTTTCCGTCGATTCGTACGAAGTCGTGCTCGAGCGGCAGACTCCGTAGCGGACTCACCGGCCCTTCGCTAACGCTTGCCGAGCGCCTGCGGCGCATAGCCGCCCTCGAGCATCGCCGGTGCCCGCTGCCTGAAGGCTTCCCAGTCGGGCACGTCCCAGCCGAGCGAGTCGGCGAGGCGGACGATCATGCTGAAGAGCGCGCACACCGTCGCGGCGTCGCGCAGCGCTTCATCGGAGACGCCGGCGGTGCGCACCACGTCGGCATCCGTCGGCGCGATCTCCTCGGGGCGAAGTGTCAGCTTCTCGAGGAAGACGAGCGTCGCCGCCAGCTCGGGGCGGAGCGGCGCCGTCCGCCAGTCGGCGACGACCGCCTGCCAGACCTCCTCGCCGAGCGCGTACGACGCAACTGCGCCGTGTGAGCGCGTTCAGAAAGGACACTGGTTGAGCAGCGACGTGAACGCCGCAAAGAGCTCACGTTCACCCGCGCTCCACTGGGACGGGCCGCGCATCACATGGTCGAGGGCCTGCGAGAACGGCAGCCCGAACACCTCGGGGCGGTAGAGCAGTGTCTTGACGACGCCGAGCGGTTCGCGGCCCGTCCGTTCGCGGATCTGGCCGAGCACGGCGGCCTCGGCGGGTGCGTGACCAGCGTCGACGACCGCAAGCCTCAAGCGATCACCCCCAGGCCCGCGTCGAGCCGGCGCAGACCCTCGGCGATAGCAACTGCCACCGTGTGTTCGAAGATCTCCTCCTCGGAGAGACCGGCGGCCACGAGCGCCGCCACGTCGGCGTCGGTCACCGTGTAGGCGCGGCTGCGTACCTTCTCCAGATACGGCACCAGCGCGGGTGGCGCCGTGGGAACCGCGGCAACCACCGCGCGGAGCTGATCGATCGGCTCGCTCATGCACTCAGCCTACTCACGCGGACCGCAGGGTGACCGTCGGGCGACCTTGCCGTAGAATTCCGTCGTGCTCGGCGAAGTCCTGACAGCGATCGTGACGCCGTTCAGCGCGGATGGCTCGATCAACCTCGACAAGTTTCGCGAGCTTGCGAATCATCTCGTCGACCACGGCTCCGACGGCATTGTCGTCTCCGGCACGACCGGTGAGAGCCCGACGCTCTCGGACGACGAGAAGCTCGAGCTCTTTGCCGCGGCGGTCGACGCCGTTGGCTCGCGCGCGACGGTTGTCGCCGGCACGGGCACGTACGACACGCGGCACTCCGCGCTCCTGACGGAGCGCGCGAACGAGCTCGGCGTTGACGCGTTCCTCGTCGTGACGCCTTACTACAACAAGCCGCCGCAACGCGGGATCGTGCGTCACTTTCAGGAGATCGCCGCGCGCACCGACAAGCCGATCGTCGTCTACAACATTCCCAGCCGCGTCGTCGTCAACATCGAGCCCGACACGATCGCTGAGCTTGCAAAGATCGAGAACGTGCGGGCCGTGAAGCAGGCGAATGACGACCTCGAGCAGGCGCGCCGCATCCCCGCCTTCGGCCTCGACCTCTACGCGGGCGACGACAACCTCATCTTCCCCTTCCTCGAGCTCGGCGCGATCGGCGGCGTCTGCGTCCACACTCACGTCTGGGGGCCGCAGACCAAGGAGATGGTGCGGCGGTACAAGGACGGCGACGTCGACGGCGCACGGCAGCTGAACGACGAGATGGCGCCGGCGTACGACCTCTTGAAGGTGCAGACGAATCCGATCGCGATCAAAGCCGCGCTCAACTTGCTCGGGCACGAAGTCGGGGGCTACCGCCTGCCGATGGTCGATCCGACCGAGCAGGAGCTCGAGCAGATCCGCGGCTGCCTCGAGCGCGGCGGGATCCTCAGCGCAGCCCCGATGTAGAGCAGCACCTATGTAGAACGACACCTACACTTGGCGGCAATGGGTGTCTGCCGCATCATTCCGCTTGGCGGCCTCGGCGAGGTCGGCAAGAACATGACCGTCTTCGAGGCGGACGACTCGATCGTGATCGTCGATGCCGGCCTCGCGTTCCCACGCGACGAGCACCTCGGCGTCGATCTGATTCTCCCGGACTTCTCCTACCTCGTCGAGCGCGCGTCGATGATCCGCGGCGTCGTGCTCACGCACGGTCACGAGGACCACGTCGGCGGGCTGCCCTACCTGATGCGGGAGGTGCACATCCCGGTCGTCGCCGCGACGCGGCTGACGCTCGGGCTCGTGAAGTCGAAGCTCGACGAGCACGGGCTCCTGCGCGAGGCCGACCTGCGCGAGGTGGCGCCCGGCGACGAGCCGTTCCACCTCGGCCCGTTCACGATCGAGTTCGTGCGCATGGCGCACTCCATCCCGGACGCGGCCGCGATCGTGCTCGACACTCCGGGCGGGCTCGTCGTCCACACGGGCGACTACAAGCTCGACCACACGCCCGTCGACGGGCAGCGCACCGACGTCGGCCGGCTGGCATCGATCGGCAACCGCGGCGTCGACTTGCTGCTCGGAGACTCGACGAACGCGGAGCGGGCGGGCTTCACCGAGTCCGAGCGCGTCGTCGGCGAGGCGTTCCGCCAGATCTTCCCGCAGCGCAAGGGCAAGATTCTCGTCGCGTCGTTCGCGTCGAACGTGCACCGGATGCAGCAGGCCGTCGACGTCGGCGTCGACTGCGGCCGCAAGGTCGCGTTCGTGGGCCGCTCGATGCGCAAGAACTCCAACATCGCGCGCAACCTCGGCTACATGGACGTGCAGGACGACATGATCCTCCGCCCGAACGAGCTCGCCGAGCTGCCGCGGAACGAGCAGCTGATCCTCTGCACCGGCAGCCAGGGCGAGCCGCTCTCCGCGATGACGCGGATCGCGTACAACGACCACCAGGCGGTGTCGGTCGAGGCCGGCGACACGGTGATCATCTCCGCGAAGCCGATTCCCGGCAACGAGCTGCGCGTGCACGACGCGATCAACCGGCTGGCGAAGTCCGGCGCCGAGGTGCTGCACGAGGACAACGCGCCGGTGCATGTCTCCGGCCACGGGCGCGCCGAGGAGCTGCGCACGATTCTCGGCCTTCTGCGCCCGCGTGCCGTGATGCCCGTGCACGGCGAGTTCAGGATGCTCGCCGCGCACGCCCAGCTCGCGCGCGAAGGCGGCATCCCGGAGGGACGGATCCTGCTCGCCGAGAACGGCAGCGTCGTCGAGCTGTCGCACGAGCACGGTGCGCGCATCGTCGACCACGTCCCCGCAGGCATGACGTTCGTCGACGGCCTCGGAGTCGGCGACGTGAAGGACGTCGCGCTCCGCGACCGGCGCCGGCTCGCAGAGGACGGGGTGCTGATCGTCGTGGCGACGCTCGCCGCCGCCAACGGCTCGGGTGGGCTCACGGCGCCGCCGGAGCTGATCGCGCGCGGCTTCGGGGACGCGGCCGACGAGCTGCTCGCCGAGCTGCGCGAAGAGGCCGGCCGCGTGCTCACCCAGCTGCTCGGCGACGACATCACCGAGATCAAGCTGCTCCAGGAGCACCTGCACGAAGCCCTCGGCGGCGTCGTCTACGACCGCACCGGCCGTCGGCCGATGATCCTGCCGGTCCTCGTCGAGGTCTAGCTTTCACGCATGCCGCGGTTGCGTTATCTGCCGACCTGGGCGGACGTGCTCGAGGAGTGCGCAGCCGAGCAGCCGACCGCGCGGTCGCTCGTCGCGCAGATCGGCGCCTGCGAGGCGGCCGCGCTCGCGTTCTGCCGGCTGCTCGAGCGCTGGGCGCGCGGGGATGCCGAGCCGGCAACCGCGGGCGGGCGTCGGGCGGCGCTGCAGGAAGCCGCGGAACGGGTGGAGGCAGCCCTCGAGGGAGTCGAGAGCCCGCTCAGCTGCTACCTGATCGAGCTCGAGCCCGAGCGCGCCGAGGGAAGCTCGTGGTTCGGCGAGCCCGGGCGGGCCGAGCTCGTCGACTGGGAGCCGGTCCTGAGCCGGGCCGGCGTTGAGGCCGAGCCGCATCGCGTCGCGGCGGCCTACCTCGAGCTGGCGGTGCTGATCCGTGCGCTCGAGGGGCTTTCGGCGGCGGTGGGATTCCAGGCGAGCCCCGACCGCGGCTCGCTCTGGGCCGGCCTTTTCGACCTGCGCGAGAACCTGCTCGGCCGTGCGCAGGACGACCTTCGCGCTCTGGCTGCATAATCCGGCCCGCGTATGGCCGTCGAGCTCACCGTGATCGGTTCGATCAACGTCGACTTCGTCGCGCGGATGGAGCGCCTGCCGAAGCCGGGAGAAACGGTAACCGCGCGGCAGTTCGAACGCCATCCGGGCGGGAAAGGGGCAAACCAGGCAGTCGCGGCAGCCCGCCTCGGCGCGCAGGTCACGATGATCGGGGCCGTCGGCGACGACGAGCTGGCCGAGTTCGCGCTTGGCGGCCTTCTGGAGGCGGGCGTCGAGCTCGAGGTGGTACGTAGCGGGCAGACCGGTGTGGCCCTCATCTACGTCGACATGCAGGGAGAGAATGAGATCGCCGTCTTCCCCGGGGCGAACGCCAACGTGGCCCCGCGGACGCTCGAGGGCGTCGTGCTCTGCCAGCTCGAGGTCCCGGACGAGGTCGTGTTCGCAGCCGCCGAGAAGGCGTCGTTTTTTGCGCTCAACGCGGCGCCGGCCCGCGAGCTCGACCTCGACCCGGATCTGCTCGTCGTCAACCGGTTCGAGCACGAGGTGATGAAGCGTGGCAAACTCGTCGCCGTCACACACGGCAAGGACGGGGCGGTGCTCTACGAGAACGGAAAACAGGTCGCAGGGTCGGCCGCGCCGGCGATCATCCCAGTGGACGGGACCGGCGCGGGCGACGCGTTCACCGCCGCCCTCGTGGTCTCGCTCCTCGAAGGAAAGCCCTACGAGGAGGCGCTTCGCTTCTCGTGCGCGGCCGGCGCCCGCACCGCGGCGACGTTCGGCGCCCAGCAGTCGCTCCCCGACCGGGAGCTGCTAGAAGGCTGGATCGAGAAGCTTTGATGACGACGCCGATCATCATCGACTGCGACCCCGGCCACGACGACGCGATCGCGCTGCTGCTGGCCGCCGCCTCGCCCGAGCTCGAGCTTGTCGGCGTGACGACCGTCGCCGGGAACCAGACGGTTGAGAAGACGACGCTGAACGCGCTCAAGATACTCGAGCTCGCCGGTGCCGACGTCCCCGTGGCCGCGGGGGCGGCCGACCCGCTCGTCCGTAGACGCTCTGTCGCGGCGCACGTGCACGGCGAGAGCGGCCTCGACGGCCCCGAGCTCCCGGTGCCCGCGACTTCGGCGATCGACATGCACGCCGTCGGCTTCATGGCCGAGCGGATCCGGGAGCGGCACGGCGAGCTGACACTCGTCCCCACAGGACCGCTGACGAATATCGCCCTCCTGCTCGCGCTCGAGCCCGACGCCCGACCGAAGCGAATCGTCCTGATGGGCGGCTCGGTGGGCGAGGGGAACCGGACCCCGGCGGCCGAGTTCAATATCTGGGCCGACCCGGAGGCTGCTCGGCGCGTGTTCGAGAGCGGGATCGAGGTGACGATGATCGGCCTCGACGTGACCCACCGGGCCTACGTGACCCCCGAGGAGACAGAGGCGCTGCGCGCGGCCGGCCGGGTCGGGAGGGTCACAGCGGAGCTACTCGACTTCTATGCGCAGTGGCACCGCCGCTCGTATCCCGATCTCGCCGGCTCGCCCCTGCACGATCCGGTCGCAGTGGCACACGTGATCGACCCCCGCCTCGTCGAGCTCAAGCCGGCCTACATCGAGGTCGACTGCGGCTGGGAGCAGGGCAGGGGCCGAACGAATGTCGACTGGCGCCGCCGTCTCGACAGCCACGACTCGAACGCGGCGGTGGGCCTCGACATCGACCGCGGAGCGTTCGTTCGCCTGCTGACCGAGCGCCTCTCCTCACTCGGCTGATCTCCCGCCCGACCTGACGCCCGCGTGCGCCCGGCCACGCAGGATCGGACAAGCAGGCCAGGCCGTGGTTCTGAATCACAGGCGGGTTTCGTCCCGTCGTCGCGCCAGCGCGAGAAGGAGGCGCGGCCGGAGGCGCGAAGTGGCTCGCATGGCGCAAGCTCGCCGCAGTACGGGTACCGCCAAACCGCGGGCGAAGGCGCCTGCGCGGTCGCGGGCGCGCAAACGCGGGCGCCACAAACATCACGACGCCGAGATCGTCGGGCTTGGCCTGCTCGGCATCGGCGTCTTCCTGGCCTGCGTGCTCTGGTTTGGGCTCTCCGGCGGCGTCGTGCCGCACGCCGTCATCCGGATGCTCGGCTGGGCGTCCTATATCGCGCCCGCCGTCTTCTGCCCGCTCGGGGGGCTGATCGTCACGCGCAGCGCGCTCGTCGCCGTCCGGCCGTTCCGACTCGGGCTCTCGGTGACCCTGGTGGGGCTGATGCTCGCACTGGGCACCACTCACGGCGGCTGGGTCGGCAGGCAGTTCGAGACGCTCGTCGCCAAGGGCGTCGGGTCGACCGGCTCGACGATCCTGGGCATCCTCGCCACGCTCGTCGGCGTGCTCTTCCTCACCGGCGCCTCGCTCGGAGCGCTCGTCCGGCGCTCCGGGCATGCGGTGCGCGACGCCTCGACCCGCGTGCGCCGGGAGCGCGCCGCACGGCCCGCACGGCCCGCGCGGCCGGTCGCCGAACCGACGCCCGAGGCGATCTCCTTCCACTCGCTCGAGAAGCTCGAGCCGCCCGTCGACGCTGTCCAGGACTACCCCGACATTGTCTCGAGCACGCCGCCGATTCTGCTTCCGGAGCAGGCGTTCGGGGCCGACGACCCGACCGAGGACACCCAAACGGCGCTCTTCGCCACCAACGCGACTCCGCCGTCGGCCTATCGCCTCCCCGACCCCTCGGTGCTGAAGAAGTCGGCGCCGGGCGCGGGGCCCAATGCCGAGGCGAACCGACGCACCGCCGAAGCGCTGCTCCAATGCCTTGCGAGCTTCGGCGTCGAGGCCACCGTGATCGGGATGATCTCCGGCCCGCGGGTGACGCGCTACGAGCTCCAGCTCGCGCCCGGCACGAAGGTCGGCAAGGTGGCGCAGCTCCGTGACGACCTCTCCTACGCACTCGCGACCACCGAGATCCGCATCCTGGCGCCGATCCCCGGCAAACAGGCGGTCGGCGTCGAGGTGCCGAACCTCTCCCCGAACCTCGTCACGCTCGGAGACATCTACGGCGACATCCCGCCCCAGTCGAGCCCGCTCGCGGTCTGGATCGGGAAGGGAATCGACGGCATCCCGGTCTACTGCGACCTCGCGCGCATGCCGCACCTGCTGATCGCCGGCACGACCGGCTCGGGCAAGTCGGGCTGTATCAACGCGATCCTGACCTCGATCCTGCTCCGCTCGAGCCCCGACCAGGTACGGATGATCCTGATCGACCCGAAGCGGATCGAGCTCAACCACT
>PLZU01000101.1 GCA_003152275.1 Actinomycetota bacterium | reverse complement strand
GAAGCCCTCCTCGATCCGCTTGGCGAGGTCTGCCGAGCCGACGATATCGGCGCCCGCCTCCTCCGCTTCGCGGGCCTTGTCGCCCTCGGCGAAGACGGCAATGCGGACGTCCTTCCCGGTGCCGTGCGGCAACATCAGCGTGCCGCGCAGCTGCTCGTCGGCGTGCCGGACGTTCAGCCCGAGCCGGAAATGCACCTCGACGGTCTCGTCGAACTTCGCGGCCGGGAACGCCTTCAGCATCTGCACCGCGACGACGGGCGAGTACGTGCTCTCGCGGTCGATCTCGCCGCGGGCCGTCTCGTAACGCTTGCCGTGCTGCGCCACTACAGATCCACCTCCACGCGCTGCTTTGCTCGGATGCCGCGTGCCAACTCGCGGGAAACCGGGTGGTTTCCCGCACTCTTGCCGTGGGTGTGGAGCTGGATCACAGATCCACCTCCACGCCCATCGACCGCGCGGTGCCCGCGATGATCAGTGCTGCGTGATCGATGTCGCGCGCGTTCAGGTCCTCGAGCTTGGTCTCGGCGATCTGGCGCACCTGCGAACGGGAGAGGCGGCCGACCTTGATGCGATTCGGCTCGGCCGAGCCTTTCTCGATCCGCACTGCCTCCTTGATCAGCACGGCGGCCGGCGGCGTCTTCGTGATGAACGAGAACGAGCGGTCCTCGAAGACCGTGATCTCGACCGGGGTGATCCGGCCGTTCTGATCGGCGGTCTGCGCGTTGAATGCCTTGCAGAACTCCATGATGTTGACCCCGTGCTGGCCCAGTGCAGGGCCGACCGGCGGTGCAGGGTTCGCTTGTCCGCCCGGGATCTGAAGCTTGATGAGTGTCAGTATTTTCTTGGCCACGTGAGCTTCCTTAGTCCAGCTTCTTGACGTTGTCGAACCCTACTTCGACCGGCACCTGCCGTTCGAAGATGTTCACCATTACCTGAAGCTTCTGCGCGTCGGCGTTCACATCGGTGATCTCGCCGTCGAAATCTGCCAGCGGGCCGGAGGTGATCTTCACCGATTCGCCGAGGGAGAACTCCACCTGGGCGCGGGTGGGTGCGATCCCGCCGGTGCCGGTGTGAAGGATCCGGTCGACCTCAGGCTGGGAGAGCGGCACCGGCTTCGAGCCCGCGCCGACGAAGCCCGTCACGCCCGGCGTGTTCTTGACGACCGTCCAGGCGTCGTCGTTCAGATCCATGTTCACGAGCACGTAGCCCGGGAGGATGCGCTTCTCCGCCTGCACCTTCTGGCCGTCCTTCGTCTCGATCACCTGTTCGGTGGGGACGACGACGCGCCGAAAGCGGGTGCGCTGACCCATGGACTCGATCCGGTGCTCGAGGTTGGCTTTCACCTTGTTCTCGTGCCCGGAGTAGGTGTTGATCACATACCAGCGAAACATTCGATCCTCTCTATCGCAGCAACACGTGCTGCACGACGTACTTCCACAGCTGATCGTTCAGCCAGAGGTAGGTGCCAACGATGACGCAGGCGATCAGCACCACCGCGGTGCCGCTGATGACCGCCTTCTGGCTCGGCCACTCGACCTTCTTGAGCTCGGCGACCGACTCCTGCAAGAAGCGGAAGAGCCCCGAGCCAGGGAAGTGCCGTTCCTCGGTGGAGCGCGGCCGGGGCGCTGCCGAGTCGCTGTTCGCCGTCGGCGGCGGTGCCGGGGGACGCTGCGGCGGCCCCCCTGCGAGGGCCGGCTCTTGCTGCGCGCGCCGCGCGCGCCGCTCTTGACGCGTCTGCCTTGCCATGCACCGAGGGTTAGCGGGTCTCCCGGTGCACCGTGTGCTGACTGCACCAGCGGCAGTACTTCTTGAACTCGACGCGGTCCGGCGAGTTCCGCTTGGACTTCTGCGTCTGATAGTTGCGCCGTTTGCACTCAGTGCAGGCGAGCGTGATTGCGACTCTGACTCCGGTGGCCATTTCCTTGTCTCTACCTCGAGGTGAACGCGTCCAATAGCGCCGGGTGGGCTCGAACCACCGACCTCTGCATTATGAGTGCAGCGCTCTAACCAGCTGAGCTACGGCGCCCCGCGCGCCGCCAGAGTGTAGCGGAGAGCGCTGCGCGCTCTCCGCTAGGGGAGAAGGAACTGCGCGGGCCGGAGAGCGCGGTCTCCGGCCCGCTCCGTGCTGTTTCGCGGCCGGGGGCTCACCGAATGGCCTGCCCCGGTCGGCTGGTGGTGGCTACGCCATCCCCAGCCGACTGAGCTCGGTCTTCGCTAACGCGCCGCGTTAGCTCCGCCTGTTGGGCCGCCCTTGAAGTGATTGATAAAGGCGAGCGTGCGGTTCCAGGCGTCTTCGGAGGCGGTTGCGAACTCTTCCTGTTTGCGGTCGAAGAAGCTGTGCGGCGCACCGTCGTAGACGACGAGCTCGTGCTCGACCCCGGCCGCGCTCAATGCCGCCTCGAACGCGCTGTTCTCGACCTCCGTGATGTGCTGGTCTGCACCGGCCTGCAGCGCCAGGATCGGCGCCCCGATCTCACTCGCGCGCTCGGCCGGCCCGAGGACGCCGTTCCGTTCCGTCGGGAACCCGTAGAACCCGATGGCGCCGCTCAACCCGTGACCGGACGCGGCGGCGAGCCACGAGTTGCGGCCGCCGAAGCAAAAGCCGACGGTAAAGATCGACCCGCAGTCGAGCCCTCGCAGGTGCTGCACAGCAGCCGCAACGTCTTCCTGGACCAGATCCGGCTTCGTCTCGAGCACGTGCGGCATGTAGTCGAAGTCGTCGTCGCGTCGTGCCACGCCGGCGCTGCGCCCGAAGTAGTCGATCGCGACGGCGGCGAAGCCGCGCTCGGCGAACCGGAGCGCGAGCTCCTCGTAGAAGCGGTAGAGACCGCGGACATCCGGCAGGATCACGACACCAACCGCGGCCGGCTTCTCCGGAACGGCCCGGAACGCAGCGAGCCGGTTCCCATCTGCGGCGCTCAGCACGAGATCATCGTGCGAGACGGCCGCGCCGGAGATGACGGGGATCGGGGGCAGGGAGTCGGAGTCGAAGCACATGGTCGAATAGGGCCCTACCGGAAGGAGGCGAAGCCGAAACGCCGTAGTTGTCTCGGCGATGGCGGAGCAGTCGCACCGGGACGAGATGAGCGCGGCAATCCGGGCCCAGCGGGAACGCCGTGCCACGCCGCGCTCGATCGCGCCCGAGCCGCCCTCAAGCCAGGAGCACGAGCCGGATCCGGAGCCGCCCGCCATGCCGGAGCGGAAGAGCCTGTTCGGACGTCTCCGGGGCAAGTAGCCTTCCGCCGATGAGGCGCAGCCTCGCATGGGCGCTCACCTTGCCGCTCGTGCTGCTCGGCACCGAGGCAGCCCATGCGCTTGCGTACGAGGTCGTCTACCCGCAAGCTCATGCGCGCATTCTGCTCGAAACGGGCCATGGGTATCTCACCTGGCTGCCGCTCGCGCTCGCGCTCTCAGGTGCCGTCGCGTTCGCCGCGCTCTGCGTCGCCGCGGCCGACGCGGCCCGCGGCCGGCCGGCACGCGACCTGCCCGCGTGGGCGTTCGCGCTCCTGCCACCGGCGACGTTCGTCATCCAGGAGGTCCTCGAGCTCTCGCTGCACACCGGTCGCTTCGGCTGGCACGCGCTGCTTGCGCCTACCTTCCTGCCCGGGCTCGCGCTTCAGCTCCCGCTCGCTCTCGCCGCGTACGCCGCGGCGCGCCTGCTGCTGAAGACTGCAGAGCGTCTCGGCCGAGCGCTTGCCCAGCCGCGAGCACTTCACAATCTCTCCCAGATCCTCGCCGCTCCCGTGGCGACGGCGTTGCACGCTCGCGCCGTCGTCGCCGGCTGCAGCTCGCGCGGGCCTCCCCGGCCCACCGCGAACTGATGCCGTAATAGCGACGAAGGAGAGAGACATGAGACATCGCATTGCGCTCGGCGCGCTCGGCGCGCTCGCAGCGCTCACGTTCGCAGCAACTGCATCTGCACACGCGCGCGTCAGCCCGCCTGTCGCGCTCGCCAAGCAGCTGCAGCTGTTCACGCTCGCTGTCCCGACCGAGAAGGCGAACGCGCAGACGACATCGATCGAGCTGACGCTGCCGGCCGGCTTCTCGATCGACTCGTTCGTTCCGGCGTCCGGTTGGAAGCGCAGCGTGCAGCAGACCGGCTCGGGCGCCGCTGCCGTCATCCAGAAGGTGACGTGGAGCGGCGGCTCGGTGCCGACGAGCGAAGACGCAGCGTTCTCGTTCCTCGCGATCCCAAGCGCCTCGAAGACGTACACGTTCTTGGTGCAGCAGACGTACTCCGACGGCTCGATCGTCGACTGGACCGGGCCGGAGTCGGCGGATTCGCCGGCTCCCACGGTGAAGGCCGTGACGTCACTCGGCGGCGGGACGTCGACCCTCGACATCGTCGCGCTCGCGGTCGCCGCGATCGCGCTGATCGTCGCCGTCGTCGGCCTGTTCGCCCGCGGGGGCAGGACGCTCGCATGACCGCGCGCGTCATCGCGTCGTTCGTCGCCCTCGCGGCCGGCGTCACGGCGGTCGTCATCGTCCTGCTGCTCCTCCACGGAACGCCAGGGCCTCAATGAGGCGGAAAGCGATACGAGCGGTGCGGCGGCACGTAAGCGCCGACCTCGAGCACGATCTCGCCACGGTCGCGCAGGACGAGCGTGCGGGGGTCACCGCTCCAGCGCACGCCGTTCCGGTAGACACGCACCGCGCCGCGAAACGTGAGCAGCCGGGCTGGAGCGAGGGGCGTTCCCCACACGCTGAAGATGCCGCCGAGCGTTGCGCGGCCGTCGAAGTGGACGACGCCGGTGGGATCGAGCGTCCACACGCGGGCCCGGCAGCGTGCCGCATCCACGCGACCGAGCGTCTGCCGCGCGCCGCGGAGACCGATGGCCGTGGGCACGATCACGACGCGGCCATTCGCGAAGAGCTCCAGGTGAATCCGCTTGCCACCGAGGAGCGGCGCGGGCGTGCACGTCGCGTGCACCCCGGGGCGAGGGTGGTACTCCGGTCCCACACCGACCGGCGTCGGCACGAGCGCAAACATCGGCTGCACGGTATCGCGCTCGTCGCGCTCGTCGCGCTCATCGGGCTCGCCGGCTGCGGCGGCGGCTCGAGCGCGTCGCCGACGATCGCCGTGCAACCCGCGCAAGAGTTCCGGCTGACGACTCACACCACCGGTGCGCCGGCCGCCGGCAAGCCGGCGCGAATCACGTACTCGATCCAGCAGCCCAACGGCTCGAACCTGACGAAGTTCAAGCGCGGAGCCGGGCCGCACACCGGCGTGCACGTGATCTACATCCGTACCGACCTCGGGGCGATCGTTCATCACCACCCGCACATCGCAGCGAACGGCTCCTTCACGGACTCTGTCCTCTTCCCATCCGGTGGCCCCTATCGCGTCGTCATCGACGTCTATCCGCAGCAGACGACGCCGCAACCGAACTTCCAACTCTTCACCCGAATGCAGGTGAAGGGCGCGTACACGCCGCAGCCGCTGCCGCCGCCCCAGCGGGAGGTACGCGTCGACGGGTATCGGTTCGCGCTGCGCTCCGAACCGCGGCTCCGCGCGATCCAGGCCGCGTTCCTGTCATTCACGGTAACGGGGCCGAACGGCGCGCCAGCGCACTTTACGCCGTGGTACGGAGCGCTCGCGCACGCGATCTTCTTCCGCAAAGGATCGCTGGACTACTTCCACACGCACGTGTGCGCGCCGGGCGCGCCCAATTGCACGAGCCTGCTCGGCGGCGCGAAGGTGACGGGCACCTCATCGACGCCCGGCAAGTTGTCAGTCGGCGTCCTCGTGCCTGTGGCGGGAACCTGGCGGCTGTTTCTCCAGTGCCTCGTCGACGGCCGCTTGCTGACGGCGCCCTTCACCTTGCGCGTCCGGTGAAGCGCGCGGTCGTAGTCGGCGCCGTCGCCGCGGCGGCACTGTCGCTGCCGGCTGCGGCGTTCGCGCACGCGGCGCTCCTCAGCACGACTCCGTCGGCGAGCGTGGTCGTCGACTCGTCACCGCCGCAGGTCGCGCTTGTCTACTCGGAGGCGGTCGAGCCGCGCTTCGCGATCGTGTCGGTCACCGACGCAGCCGCACATCCGCAGACGGCGGGACCGCCGCACCGCTCGCCGGCGAACGCCGACGAGCTCGACGTGCCGCTGAAGCATCTGCGGCAGGGTTGGTACCTCGTCGTGTGGCGCGTCATCTCGGTCGACGGGCATCCAGTGCGCGGCGCGTTCACGTTCGCGGTCGGACCGAACGAGGGCCCTGCGCCTCAATTCAAGATCCCGTCGCTGTCGGAGACCGCGGCGACGCCACAGCTCGTGACCGCGCGCTGGATCGTGTTTCTCTCGCTGATGGCGGCGATCGGGATCTTCGTGCTGCGCATCGCGGTTGTGCGGCCGCTGCACGGCGCGCCGCGCGCGCTGACCGTTGCGTTCTGGGTTGCGCTAGCTCTCGCCCTCGTTGCCGTGCCCGTCTACACGCTGCTCGCGACGGCGCAATTCGCTTTGCGCTCGTTCTGGTCGCTCGGCGCTCTCGTGCCGTTGATGCGAACGTCGGCCTTCGGGCGTGGCTATCTCGACCTCGAGCTGCTGCTCGCGCTCTTCGCCGTGGCGGCGGGGGTCGCGCTGTGGGTCGATCGTCCCGACCGCGAACGGCGGTCGGTCGCGGAGCTGCTCGCGCTGTGCGGCGCGGCGCTCGCAGCCGGTGCAGTCCTGCTCGTGCCGGGCACGGCCGGTCACGCAGCGCAAACAGCGCCGCGTCCGCTCGCGCTGGCGCTCGACTGGCTGCACCTGCTTGCGGGCTCGCTCTGGGTCGGTGGGTTGATCGGCCTGCTCGTGCTGTGGCGCAGCCTCCCTGCCACTCGACGGCTGGCGGGGCTCATCGTCTGCGTGCCGCGCTTCTCGAACCTCGCATTCACATCGGTGATCGTGCTCTTCGGTACCGGCGTCGGTGCATCGATCCTGCACTTGCCCACGCTCGCCTCCCTGTGGCAGACGTCGTACGGCCAAGCGATCATCGGCAAGGCGTCGCTGCTCGGCTGCGCGATCCTCGTCGCCTCGGGCAACCTGCTGCGCACGGTGCCCGCGTTGCGCGGTCCCGAGCCTCCGATGAGCGCGGCCGTCCTCCTGCGCAGGCTCGTGAGTGTCGAGGTGCTGCTCGTCGCCGCGGCCATCGCGGTCGCCGCCGTCCTCTCGAGTCTTCCGCCGCCGCCGAAAGCGCTCGCGTCGATCGGCGCGGCGAGCGCGCACACGGGCCCGGGCCCGGTACGCCAGGTGTTGAACGAGCACGGCTACCGGCTCGAGTTCCATGTGACGCCGAACCGCGCGGCCGCCCCGAACGAGTTCGCCGTGCGCATCGACCATGGCGGGCGGCCTGTCGGCGGCGCCGACGTGACCGCTACGGTCACGATGCTGGACATGGAGATGCAGCAGCAGAGCTACAAGCTCTCCGAAGCGTCCCCCGGCCTGTACGAGCATTCGGCGCCTGCCCTCGTGATGGTCGGGCACTGGGGCCTCTCCTTTGCGATCGCACCACAGAGCGGTACGCCGTTCACCGTCCTCCTCGTCGACCGGGCGAACGGATGAAGCGGGGGCTCTTCATCGTCGTCGTCGTCGTGCTCGCTGCGTGCGCGACTGCCGGAACCGCGCGCGCCGACGGCGATCCGGCGAGTGACTATCTGCTGGGAACGCAGGTGTTCCTCCCGTTCGACATGAAGCTGCCCGCAGCGAAGCAGCAAGAGCTCACCTCAATCGTTCGCGACGCGAACAAGTCCGGCTACGCCATCCGCGTCGCGTTGATCGCAAGCGCCTACGACCTCGGCGCCGTCACATCGCTCTGGCGCAAGCCGCGTCCGTATGCGAGATTTCTCGGCGCCGAGATCCAGTTCATCTACAAGCGCCGGCTGCTGGTCGTGATGCCGAACGGGTTCGGCTTCAGCTGGGCGAAGCACCCGTCGAGCAAGGAGTACGCGGTGCTCTCGACGATTCCGATCGGCACGGGCGCCGCCGGCATGCTCGATTCGACGGTGACGGCGGTGCAGAAGCTCGCCATAGCGTCGGGCGTCACGATCGTACGGGCGTCCGGGACGGCTAGCCACGACGGCGGCTCACCCGACCGCACGCTCATCATTCTCGCTGCGGTCGCTGGGCTCGCGCTCGCGGTGGCACTGCGACTCGCGCTACGAGGTAAGCGTCCGTAGCGTCTGCACGACGCCGGCGGCGCCATACGGCCAGAGGAAGAGTGCGCGCTCGAAGCCCTTCGAGTCGATCAGGTACGCGCCCTCGGTGTGCGCGATCGTGTGCACCGTGACGCCCGCCAGCGTCTTCGTCGTGGCGAGCACCTCAACGTGATACGAGTTCCAGACGCGGCTTAGCTCGGCCGGATGCCCGATCGCCCACCGCCACTGGGGCACGAGCTTCCACTTCCGCGCGTCCTCCATCAGGATCGAGTGGGCGTTGCCGTAGACATTGACGCTCACCGCGACAATCGCCGGCTTCGAACCCTGCGGGAACGCGTTCACGACGTCGTTCAGGCGCTGCGCCTCGATCGGGCAGTAGTTGCGGCAGAGCGGATCGATGAACGTGACGAGCACCAGGCGGCCGCGCAGCCCAGTGAGCGACACAGGTTTGCCGTTCTGGTCGGTGAGGTGAAAGTTGGGGGCGACACGGGCACCCGCCGCCCAGGTCACCGCCGGCGCATCGGTCACCGGTACCGCCGTCGTCTTGGGCGCCGAGTGACGATGCATTCCATAGAGGATCGCCGCGGCGATTGCGAGGAGGAATACGGAGCCCCAGAGGATCCAGCGGAGGCGGATCAGGAGCTCTCGGCGTGCGACCGACGGGTCGTTCGCGGCCATACGCCGAGGATACTCCCGGCTGGTCAGCGACTACGGAAGTGCCGACGGGTCGATGATCACGTAGACCTCGCCGCCCATGGCGTGCTTTCGGCCGTGGGCGCCAGAGGGACAGATCGCGCAGTGCCATCTGAAGGTCCCGGTGGCGTGGGGCGTGAAGGCCACGATCGTCTTCCTCGGCGTCGGCCCGACGGCGGGGAGGATAAGCGCGCTCACCTTGAGCCCGGCGACCGTGAAGGTGTGGAACTCACGCGTGTAGTTGACGACCGTGAGCCGAACCGGGACGCCAGGAGCAAGCGCGAAATTCGGTGCGAGAACGCGATCGCCGCTTTGGATGACGATCGAGACGCTCTGTACCTGCGAAGAACCGGGCCCCCCGGTCGTCGGCGCTGCGGACGCCGAGCCGCTGACGGTGGCGCTGGCGGCCGCGACTCCGGTGGCGATGAGCAATCTGATCAGGAACATCTGCCTCACCTTCCGAGTATGTAATGAACCGCACATATCCCGGCCGGCCGGCGTACGTATCAGGGTTTCAACGGTCAGTCGATCCGCGAATTCGCGGATCCCGCAACTGCCTCTTCGCAGCCGTGCGAGAACCGCTCAGGCGGTCGACTCGGCGGGATCCCCCACGGCGTGCGGCCCGAAAGCCTCCTCCGGCCGCCGCTGCGGGATGCCGAGACCGACCGCAACTCCGACCGCGAGCGCGACGGCGCAAACGGCGAACGCAGCCGTGTAGCCGTGCGCGGTGGGGTAGCCGCTCGCCCCGACGGTGCCGGCCAGAAGCGAAGCGGTCGCCGCTCCGCCGAAGCCACCGCCGAGGGTACGGGTGACGGTATTCATCCCGGTCGCGACGCCCGTCTGCTCGGGACCAACGTTCTCGATGATCAAGTTCGCCATCGCTGCGAAGGCGAGGCCGATGCCACTGCCGAGGAGCGCCGCGGCAACGTAGATCTCCCAGCGCTCGTCGCGCGCGAAGGCGAGGATCACAAACGACGCGAGGGCCAGGATGCCGCCCGCGAGCAGCAGCGGCTTCGAGCCGAACAGCTTCTCGAGCCGGCCTGTTTGCGAGCTCACGATCAGCATCGCAGCCGTCGTCGGCACCAGGAACAACCCCGCCTGCGTCACCGAGGCGCCGAAGCCGTACCCGGCCCGGGCCGGCGACTCGACGAATTGCGGCAGCAGGATGAACGACGCGTACATGCCGAAGCCGAGCAGAAGCGCGACCGTGTTGGTGGTCCAGACGCCCCGGATCCGCATCATCCTCATGTCGACGAGCGGGTGCTTGGAGCGCGACTCGCTGCGCACCCACAGCGCGAGCAGCACCAAGCCGGCGGCGATGCACCCGAGCGTCTTCCATGACAGCCAGTGCCAGGTCGCGGTCTCGCTGACGGCAACGAGCACGGCCGCGAGGCCAATCGACATCAGTGCGGCTCCGTTCCAGTTCACACGTCCGTGCACCCGAACCGGCGACTCAGGAACAAAAAGGTGCGTCGCGACCGTGGCGAGGACGACGGGGATCAGCGGCAGCCAGAAGAGGTAATGGAAGGAGAGGTTGTCGACGATCGGTCCGGCGAGTATGACGCCGGCGCCGCCGCCGACGCCGAGCAACGCCGACATGAGACCGATCGCGCCGGCCACGCGCTCGCGCGGGAACTCGTCCCGGATGATCCCGAAAGCCAGCGGGAAGATGCCGCCTGCCGCGCCCTGGATCACCCGGCCGGCAAGCATCAGCTCGAGCGACGACGAGAGCGCCGACACAAGCGTGCCGACGGAGAGAAGCGCAAGGACGATCATCAGCAGCCGCTCCTTGCCGTACATGTCGCCGAGCCGGCCGATCAGCGGCGTCGCCACCGACGCGCTCAGGAGGTATGCCGTCAGGATCCAGCTGACGGAGTTCTCCGACGTGTGCAGGGCGTGCTGGATGTCGGGCAGAGCAGGAGCGACGAGCGACTGCAGCAGCGCGTACGAACTCCCACCGAGGGCGAGAACGAGGAAGGTAAGGCTCGGATGCTGGCGGTCGGTCTCGGCGGTCATGCGCGGCGCGGTAGCCACGCTAGCGAAAACGTCGAGGGCTGAGCGCGGTACTACTTCACGAGCGTCAGCATCTTGAACATCGGCATGTACATCGAGATGATGATGATGCCGACCATGATGCCGACGCCGATCATCATGATCGGCTCGACGATCGAGGTCAGCGACTGCACCGACGCCTCGACCTCGTCCTCGTAGAAGTCTGCGATCTTCGAGAGCATCTTCTCGAGCTCTCCGGTTTCCTCACCGATCTTCACCATCTGCGCGACCATCGGCGGGAAGATCTCGTTCTCGAGCAGCGGCTGCGCGATCGGCACGCCCTCGTGCACGCGCGCGCGCACACCGGCGAGCGCATCCTCGATCACCCAGTTGCCTGCGGTCTGCCCGGTGATCTCGAGCGCCTTGATGATGTCCACGCCGGCGGCGACCAGCGTTGAAAGCGTCCGCGAGAAGCGCGCCATCGTGATCTTCAGCACGGTGTCGCCGATGCGCATCGGGATCTTCAGCTTGATCGTGTCCCACCTCTTGCGTCCGTTCTCGGTCTTCTTCCACCGGAAGAAGGCCCAGATGCCGAACGGGATCAAAAGGATGAGATACGGCTTGCTGCGCAGCAGGTTCGACACGCTCACCACGTACGCGGTCAATGTCGGCAGCTGGCCGTTCAACGACGCGAAGATCTTCACGAAGACCGGCACGAGGAACATCAGCATCCCGATCAGGACGAGCGTCGCGAAGATGAGGACCATCGTCGGATAGACCATCGCGCTCTTGACACGACGCCGGATCGCTTCCTGCTTCTCGATCTGGAACGCGACGCGATCGAGCACGATGTCGAGGATGCCGGCCGCCTCGCCCGCTTCGACCATGGAGATGTAGAGGCGCGAGAACACTTTCGGGTGGCGCGCCATCGCTTCCGACAGCAGGAGGCCGCCCTCGACGTCCTTGCGGAGCTCGTAGATGACAGTGCCGAGCGCCTGATCGTCGGTCTGCTCCTCGAGGATGACGAGCGCGCTGACGACGTTCAGTCCGGCCTCGATCATCGTCGCGAACTGGCGCGAGAAGATCTGGAGCGACTTCGGCTTGACCTTCTTGCCACCGATCGTGGTGGAGCCGATGCCCGAACCATCGGAGAGCTCCTTGATCGTCTGGGCGAGGAGGCCCTTGACGCGCAACATCTCGCGGGCCGCGTTCAGATCGGCGGCGCTGATCTCCCCGGAAAGCTCAGCTCCCTGGGCGTTGATCGCCGAATAGGCAAAGGAGGCCACGTACTCGATATCGGCAGGGGGTCACCACCCCTTGAGGCTCTCGGGCCCCGTGCCGATACCTGAGGTGTGCTTCTGCGTGCCCGTGAGGAAAAAGCATTCGGCCTGATCGAGCTCTTGTTCGCGATGGTGATGCTGAACGTCGGCATCCTCGCGCTCGTGGCGACCTTTCAGTCGGGTGCCCTCGCGATCGGCCGCTCGGCCTACGCCTCGAACGCCTCGGCGGTCGCGGACAAGACGATGGAGGTCTACCGGGCTCTCGAGAACAAAGCGATCTACCTGAGCGCGCCCGCGGGCGGCGGCTCCGACGTCTCGGGCTATCCGAACGGGATCCCGAACAGCACGTCTACCTGGTACTCGAAATATCAGGGTGACACTGCGGCCTACGGCGCTGTCGCCTACTACAACTACACGTCGCCCTCGACGAACTCGCCGCTCTGGGTGACGGACTCGACGACCGGTTCCGGCTACGTCCCGATCCCGGCCTCGTCTTCGACCTACCTCCCGAGCGGGCTCGTGCCCGATCCGACGAAGGCTGTGCAGATGGTCGTCGGGCCGGACGGCCAGAGCTATCCGGTCTTCATCTACATCATCATGGTGCAGCCGAACGGCTCGAGCGGCTGGGTGAAGCAGGTGACGGTGGTCGTGCACGATCCGCGGAACAGCACGCTGATCCTCGCGCGCCAGTCCTCCTTGTTCGATCCCAACGTCGCTCCCTAGGCCGTCGGGGATGCGACCGACACCGCGATTGCGGTGTCAGTCGCTGGGTCTGCGGAGCCGCGTGCCTGGGGCGGCTCGCCCTGTGGCGAGAGACTGCTTCGTGTGCACGATCCGCGGGACAACACGCTGATCCTCGCGCGCCAGTCGTCGCTGTTCGATCCGAACGTCACCCCGTAACGACCGCAACCAGGCTGAAAACCTGGTTGCGCGACGGCTCGCTGACGGCTCCGGACCAACAGTGACTGACACCGCAGTCGCGGTGTCAGTCACCACCCAGGGAGAGACCTAGCCGCCGGTGGTCGTCGTCGGCGTCGTGCTGGACGATGAGGATGACGATGACGACGCCTGCGCGCTCGGCACTGTGCCCTGCGGCAGCAGCGTAAGCGTGTAGCGCGTGCCGTCGGCGGTGTTCACGAGCGTGACCGGCGTGTTCACCTTGAGGGTCAGCGTCGAGGCGCCGCTCGCGTAGGAGCCGCCCGCGACCGCCACCTTCGCGGTCGAGGCCGTGAGCGCCATGAGCTGGAACACCGGGCTCGCGACCGGGAAGTTCGATCCGGTCGTGACCGACTCGCTCGTGCCGTTCACCGAGATGACAGCCGAGGTCGGAGGCGCCGTCGGCGGGGCCGGCGGCGTCTTCGGCGGCTTGCTCGTGCTGGAGCCGCTGCCGCTCGAGGACGACGAGCCCGACGAGGACTTCGTCCCGGTCGCTGAGGGGCTCGGACCGCCCGCGTTGAACGGATCCTTGCTCTCGAAGAGCGAGAACGATTGCAGCTGTCCGGTGTCTGCGGGCGCCTGGACCGCATCGACGAGCTGCGTCGAACCGGTGCTCGGGGTCGCGGTTGTGTCCGTCGGGAGTGCACCGCTGAGTGTCGGTGCGGCCGGCAGCGCCGTGGCCGGAGCGGGAGTCGTAGTCGCCCCTGTCGTGGTGACCGCCGCAACCTGAGGCTTCGCCGACGCGCCGCCGCTCTGGTTGAGCGCCATCATCGTGTGTACCGCGTACGCTCCCGCTGCGGCAAGCAACACGATCAGGCCGATTGCGATCTTCTTCTGTTTTTCCGCCTTCGCCTTGGCAGCGTCGGCGACGTTTTTGCGTGCCACGTCTTCTCCTCTCCTGCCGACTAGTGCCCGATGGCGGTGTCAGCCGACGCGCTTGGCGCCGTTGTGGTGGTCGCGCCCGTCGACGTACCGCTTGTGTCCGTCGATACGGGCGCCGCAGTTGCGGCCGCCGCTGTTGCGGAGGCACCGAAGGTGAATGCACTGAGAACGATGCTCGCGTTGAGCGTCCGCCCTGTACCCGACGGCGTGAGGCCGACGGAGGTGATCGAGAACAGCCGCCCTGAGACGTCGAGCGCACCGTTGTGCACCGCAACGAGGCTGCGCAGCCGGTACAGCAGATCGGTCAGCGCGTAGAAGTCGCCCGAAACCGACAGCGTGATCGAGGTCGCGCCGGTCGTCGGATCGGTGGCAGTCGGAGCGATCGAGGCCAGCTGGACGCCTGCCGATTGGACGACCTGGTTCAGTTCGAGCAGCAAGTTCGGCATGTCGGTCGTCATCGGCATCGCCTTCGACAGCTTGTAGAGGTACGCGGTGCGAATCTCCGGCTGCTTCGGCTGCGTTGCGGCGCTCGGCTGAGTCGCAGGCGCCTGCGCCTGCTCGATCTGCACCTCGGCTGCCTGTGCGGCCCGCGCAGTGGTCTGCGCAGTCGAGCGCTGCGGCGAGACGAGCATGAACCAGCCAAGCAAGAGCAGCACGAGGTCTCCGCCGACGATCAGCGCGATGGCCGTGCTCTTGGGGAGCTTCTTGCCTCTCATGAGCTCATCCTGTCGTCGTCGTGTCGACCGGCACGGCGGCAAGTGCGGCTGCTGCTGCGGCTGCGGCTGCCGCCGCCGCCGCTGCTGCGACTGCCGGGTCCTTCACCGCGGCGGTGATGTTGAACTGAACGCCCGCCGACGAGGCGGTGCTGGAACCCGCCGTGCCGGAAGCCGCGCCAGAGCTCGTGTTCGTGAGCGTGACGTTCGAGAGATCGGGGACGAGCGCGAGACGCGAAAGGAGTCGAGCCACGCTGTCATACGAGAAGGCCGAACCCTGGATCACGAAGCCCTGCGCCGAGCCGGGCGTTCCAACCGCGGCAACGGTGGCGGCGGTGGGAGCGGTCATCGTCAGCTGCACGAGGGTGATGTCGTCCGGGATGACGAGTGAGATCTCGCGCAGCACGCGGTCCCAGGCGATCCGTTGCGACAGATTCGTGCTCACCGCACTGAGCCACGACGCCTCTTGACCGGTCACGGCAGGCGCAGGCAGGATCGGCGTGATCGGCGTGATCGGCGCGCTCGGGGTCGAAGGCTTCGGGATCACATGCTTGTGCAGAGAGAGCTGCGCGAGCTCGAGACGCGCCGTCGTCAAGCGCGCCTGCTCGGAGTTCGCCTTGGCGTGCGCGACAAAGAAGGACGCGCCGAGCGCGATCATCACGATCACGGCGAGCGCGGAGCCGACGACAACCGCCGGGTCCTCGTTGCGGATGCTCTTCGCGTTCTGCAGGTCGCGCGGGAGGAGGTTGACGGCGCGCATCAGTCCTCGATCCCGAGTCCGATTGCTACGGCGAGCGAGCCGATCTGCTCGGTGCCCGCAAAGCGTTTCCCGACCTTGAGCCGCGCGAACGGATCACCGACGCGCACATGCACGCCGATGAGGCGCTCGAGCTCTTCCGCGAGACCCGGCAGGTGTGTGGTGCCGCCTGTCAGCACGATCTCGCCGATGCCGAGGCTTCCGGGCTGGTTCTGGTAGAACTGCAGCGACGACACGAGCTCGCGCGCGAACGACTGCACCTGGCGCCGAACGGCCTCGAGTGCGACAGCCTCCTGCTCCGGCGTCAACTCTTCAGGGGTCGTGCTGCCGTCGAGCGACATGCTGCGCTTCATCGTTTCGACCTCAGACGGCGTGCTGTCGAACGCACGTGCGAGCGCGACGTTCAGCGCTGAACCGCCCCATTCGACGACGCGCGTGAACTCGCAGATGCGCCCGTCGGAAACGGCGAACGTCGAGCGGTCGTTACCAATCGCGACGGCGACGAGCGCCGAGCCGTCGCGGTCTGCGGGAGCACCGAGCGCTCGGAGAAGCGCAAACGCCTCGAGATCGATGCCGGCCAAGTTGATGCCTGCCTTGTGGCAAGCACTCACGTAGCGGTCAATCAGCTCGCGGTAGGCGACGACAAGCAGGACCCGCTTCACTTTCTGCCCCTCAGCGTCGACCGTTTCGCCGAGCACGCGATAGTCGAGCACGGCTTCGTCGAGCGGGATCGGCAGCGCTTCTTGCGCGCGGAACTGCACCGCGTTTGCAAGCTGCTTCTCCTCTTCGACTCCGACGATCTCGAGGATGCGAACACCGATGCGGTTGCTGGCGATGCCGAGCCGAACACCCTTCTTCGGAAGCTTGTGGCGCGCGAAGAACACCTTCAGCGCGGCGCCCAGTGCCTCGGGGTCACGCAGCTCGCCGGCCACGACGACACCAGCGGCAAGCGGCTCGCGCACAATCTGCTGGAGCTCGGCCACACCGTTGTTCGAGATCCGCGCCGCGGCGAGCTGCGACGAGCCGATCTTGAGGCCGACGAGGCGCTTCACGCTGTGGCCGCCCTTGCCCCCGCCGCGGGAAGGCAGCTTCGGGAGCGAGAGCTTCGGCAGCGAGAGCTGGCGCTTATGGAGCGGCGTCTTCGCCGCCGCGGGCAGCTGCTCGGTCGCCGCTTCGGCGACGGCAGTCTTCGGCTTGCGCCCAAGTGAGAGCTCCTTCTTCCAGAACGGCGCGCCCTTTTCCTTCGGAGCGCGCGCCGGCTTCTCGGCCTTCTCAGCCTTGGGCTTGCGCGAAACCGAGAGATCCTTTTTCCAGAACGGCGTCTTTGCGGGCGGATCGAGGAGCGGCGGCAGCTCCGCGGCGGGCACCGGCGGGTGGACCGTCACGGCGACTGCGACGAGCGGAGCGGGCGGCAGCTCGGCCTCCGCGAGCCACGGCTCGGCGGGCTCGACGTCCGGTCCAGCAGCGGGTTCGGCCTGCGGCCAGGACTCGGTGACGAGCTCCGGCTCGGCCGGCTCGGATGTGGCAGCGAGAATCTCAGGGTCGAGGCCCGACGCGGCGTCGACCGGCAACGCCGCAACCGCGTGCAGGTCGGGCGGCAACTGGACAGGCTCCTCCGGAACGACGGCGAGCGCAACGGGCTCCGGCGCGGGCGGATCGGGATCGGGCATCGCGGCCACGAAGGCTTCTGCGAGCTCGGTCGGCTGCGGGACAGCTACCGGATCGAACGGCAATGAGACCGACTCGACGGCCTGCGCCGCCTGCTCTGCGAGCCGCTCGATCTCGCGGTCTTTCTTCTTGCCGAGCGACATCTCTTTCTTCCAGATCGATTGCTTCGCAGCCTTTGGCTCGACCGCAGCTTTCGGCTCCTTTGGCGCCTTGGCCTTGCGCGAGAACGAGATCTCCTTCTTCAGAAGCGACTGCTTCGGCAGGTCGAATGCATCGGGGTCGGCGTCCGCCTTCCCCTTCTTCTTGAACGAGATCTCCTTCTTCCAGATCGAGTCGCTCATGTTCAGCTCCCCGCCATTCGCAACGCTGGTGCGCCGGCGTGGGCCGCCTCGGCCTGCGCCTTCGCCCCGGCGACGTCGAAGCCGGCGCGCTCGAGGATCCCGATCAGCTGATCGGGGCGGCTCGAACGCGAGAGCGCCTCGTCGAGACTGACGACGCGACGCATCGCAAGATCCGCGAGCGCCTGCTCCATCGTCTGCATGCCGCGCGCAGTGTTCGTCTGCATCACGGAGTAGACCTGCTCGATCTTCGCCTGGCGGATCAGGTTGCGTACGGCGTCGTCCGGGAGCAGGATCTCGAGCGCCGCGACGCGGCCCGCGCCGTCGGCAGTCGGCAGCAGCGCCTGCGTCACAACCGCCTGCAGCGAGTTGGCGACCATGATCCGCACCTGCTCCTGCCCTTCGGTCGGGAAGACGTCGACGATGCGGTCGATCGTCGACGGCGCGCTCTGTGTGTGCAGCGTGCCGAAGACGAGGTGGCCGGTCTCCGCGGCGGTGAGCGCGGTCGAGATTGTCTCGAGGTCGCGCATCTCGCCGANNAGGATCACGTCGGGGTCCTGGCGGAGCGCGGCCTTCAGCGCTTCCGCGAAGCTCGTTGCGTCGGGTCCGATCTCGCGCTGGTTGACGATGCACTTCTTGTGGCGGTGCACGAACTCGATCGGATCCTCGATCGTGAGGATGTGGTCGGAGCGCGTGCGGTTGATCTCGTCGACCACTGCGGCGAGGGTCGTCGACTTGCCGGAGCCGGTCGGCCCGGTGACGAGGACGAGGCCGCGCGGATACTCGGCGAGGCTGTGCATGATGTGCGGGAGGTTCAGCTCCTCGAGCGACTTGATCTCCTGCGGAATGAGTCGAAAGGCCGCTCCGACCGCTTCGCGCTGGTAGTAGACGTTGACGCGGAAGCGCGCGACGCCCGGCATCGCATAGGCGAAGTCGAGTTGCCGTCTCAGCTCGAAGTTCTTCTGCTGCTCGCTCGAAAGGATCCGGTAGAGGAGCGCACGCGTGTCATCCGCGGTGAAAGGCTCGAAGCCTTCGGCTCGCACAATGTGCCCTCGCACGCGGAATGCCGGCTGGCTCCCGACCGTGACATGCAGGTCGGAGGCGTCGAGCGAAACCATCTGCTCGAGCAGGTCGTCGATGGAAGTAAGTTCGTGCATGTCCCTCGACCGAGCTATCGGCAGTGGTCTGCAGCGCCTTGAGTCCCGCGTGCATTCCCTCACCGTGGGTGATTCGACTTGCTCAAGAACCCCCTAAAGGGTGGAGGGAGTCCGTCTCGGCGCGCCGATACAGCGAGCACATCCGCCATCCCTCGGAGTAAGGAGAAGCACGTCAAATGATTACGCGCCTGAAGACGCGGCTGGGCTCAGAGCAGGGCTTCACCCTGATCGAGCTCCTGGTCGTCATCATTATCCTCGGCATCCTGCTCGCGATCGCGGTGCCGTCGTATCTCAGCTTCAAGGATCGCGCCAACAAGGCGGCCGCGCAGGCCAACGTCCGCGCAGTGCTGCCGGACGTCGAGTCCTACAACGCCGACAACGTTGCCGGTGCGCCCGCGGCGTCCGATCCGGACTTCGCGACAAGCAACGCCGACAACGGCTACCAGGGCATGACCGCCGCGGAGCTGAAGACCAGCTACGACCAGGCCTTCCCGTCCGCGGTCTGGATCATCGGCTCGAACGACGTGAACGGCACGGTTCCGCCGGCCGGAGCGGGCATCACCGCCAACGGCGCACTGACCCCGACCAGCTACTGCATCGTCTCGCAGAACGGCAGCTGGTACGGCTACAAGTGGGGCCCGGGCGGCCTGATCAAGGTCACGAACGTGCTGGCCAACATCTGCACCTGATTCGACGCGATCGATCGAAGTGGCGAAGGGGCGCGAGCAGCGCTCCTTCGCCGTTTCACGACTCAGAAACGTAGGCGCGATCGCTCTCCGTAGGGGAGGCGAATCCCCCTAACGAGGCTAGCTCGATCGAGCACTCAGGCCGATAAGACGAGAGCCATCCGCCATCCTCGTGAAGGAGAAGCACGTCAAATGATTACGCGCCTGAAGACGCGGCTGGGCTCAGAACAGGGTTTCACCCTGATCGAGCTCCTGGTCGTGATCATCATTCTCGGCATCCTGCTCGCGATCGCGGTGCCGTCGTATCTCAGCTTCAAGGATCGCGCCAACAAGGCGGCCGCGCAGGCCAACGTCCGCGCAGTGCTGCCGGACGTCGAGTCCTACAACGCCGACAACGTTGCCGGTGCTCCCGCGGCGTCCGATCCGGACTTCGCGACAAGCAACGCCGACAACGGCTACCAGGGCATGACCGCCGCGGAGCTGAAGACGACGTACGACCAGGCCTTCCCGTCCGCGGTCTGGATCGCCGGTTCGGTCGACGTGAGCGGCACCGCCACTCCGGTCGGTGCAGGCATCACCGCAGCCGGCGCCCCGACTGCGACGAACTACTGCATCATTTCGCAGAACGGCAGCTGGTACGCCTGGAAGCACGGCCCCGGCGGCCAGATCCAAGTCGACAACGTTCTCGCGAACGTCTGCACTCCGTAGTCCGAGTCACGTAATCGAAAGCCACGAGGGGGCGCATTGCGCCCCCTCGCCATCCAAGGGGAACTAAAGCGCGTGAGACTTCATTCCGATAACAACACTGTGAACGCCACCCACCGTCTCCGCCGGTTCCTCGAGCGCATCCAGCGCCGCCTCGCAGCTGAGGAAGCCTTCACGCTCGTGGAGTTGACGATCGTGCTGTTGATCCTGGGGATCCTCCTCACGATCGCGGTGCCGAGCTATCTGTCGTTCAAGGATCGCGCCTACAAGACGGCGGCGAAGGCCGACGTCGCGCAGGTGATCCGCTCGGTCATCTCCTATGGGGCAGACAACTATCCGAACGCCCCAGCCGACCCGAACGCGGACCCGACCGACAACGGTTACACAGGGGTCGACAACCTTGCGATCCTCGCGACGAAGTACGACGCGTCGCTCTCCACCGTCGCCGGCGCGCCGTACGTGATCAACCCCGCCGGCTTCGCAGCCTCCTCCACCGACTTCTGCGTGACGGCTGCTGCAGGCCGCTGGATCGCCGTGCAGCATGGCCCGGGCGGCGGAATCTCCGTCGGCACGCTGTTCACTCCCGGCACCTGCACGGTCAGCTGACGCCGAGAGCCTCGGGGAGAGAACCATGAACCTCACCGTCAGCCCGCAAATCAAGATCCTCGCGCTCGTCGGGCTTCTCGCAGCCGTCGGGCTCGCGGCGAGCATGTTCGTGCTCGGCGGCTCCAGCAAGAAGACAGTGACGTCGGCCGTGTCGACCCCGGTCGCGCATACGCCCACGAAGACGCACACAACGCCGGTGCATACGCCGGCGAAGCACACCGCCAAGACGCACACAGTGGTGCATGCGGCGGCGAAGCCTGTGACGAAGACGCACCACAAGGCCAAGCCGACCGGCTTCCACGGCAACCCGGTGTATGCGCAGCTGCCGCAGGCCCTGCAGTGGCAGCTCGCACATCACAAGGTAGTTGTCGTCAGCTTCTACAACCCCAGCTCCGAGGTCGACGCGATCTCGGTCGCGGAGGCGCACGCCGGCGCCACCGACGCAGGCGCCGGCTTCCTCCTCGTGAGTGTGCTCAACAACAAGGTTGCCGGCATCCTGACGGCGCTCCTGCCGGGCGGCGGACTGCTGCCCGACCCGGGCGTCTTCGTCTACCGCGCGCCCGGCGACGTTGCGCTTCGGCTCGACGGCTTCGCCGACCGCGCATCGGTCGCGCAGGCGGCGACGAACGTGATGTCGGGCGAGACCGGCCCTGTCGCGACGGCGGCTCCGACTGCAACAGCACCGGCGACCACCGGGACTCCGTGACCCGAGCACCGGAGACGACCGGCCGCGAGCTGTTCGTCCGCCACGCGAAGAAGGACGGTCGCTCTGTGACGATTCTGCGTGCCGTCGACTACGGCTCGTCCTGCGTCGTCGAGGCGGAGGTCTTTCCGCCAGGCGCGCACGACGCGGTGAAGCCGGGCCCGTACACGTTCGCAGACGCCGCCCAGGCAACCGCGTTCGTGACGGAAGCGGTTGAGTCGCTGATGTATCTCGGCTGCGACGTCTTCGCCGAATAGCAAAGCCCGGCGTTAGACGATCCGACCGAGCCCGAGCGCAGCGGTCAGCATCCCCGCGCCGATCCAGGCGACGCCGAGCAACTGCAGCGCAGGCGACGCAAGGCGCCAGACGATACGGCTCAGCAAAGACGCTCGAGCTTGACGGCGTGATCGCCGCCGCTGGAGCCGCTCGAGCGCGAGCTTGCGTGCGCCCCGCCAGTTCGTTGCGAGCAGCGTGCCTTCGGCCGCCATTGCGAAACCGAGGACGAGCTCGGCCCAGTCGAGCCACCGCGGCTTCCAGCCGAGTGCGAGCACTCCGAGGAGCAACGCGCCGGAGATCAGCAGTGAGAGGTTGAAACCGCGGTGCGCAACGACCGCAAGCGCGCGCTCGGAGCGGCGGGTCGGCGACGGCTCGCTCACGACGCCTCGCTCATTGGGGGCTAAGCGGACTCTGCAAACGAGGCATAGGCACGCTGCAGCACGTCTGCAAGATCATCGCCACGCAGCTGCAACCCACTCGGACCCAGCCGCTTGAGCACTGCACCTACCGGTAGCGGTCTCAGCGGGCGAGGCTCGGGTAGAGCACCCGCGCACCACGGATCGTCGTCCGTCAGGTCGGCGGTCGGCTCGGGCGTTAGCTCGGGAGTCGGCACCGTTGCTGCTTCGTCAGGCAGCTCCGGTGCCGCGACACAGCCGCGCCAGCGGAGCAGGAGCGACGGATCTGCGTCGATTCCATCCGCGACCGCAAACGCGAGCGCGGCAACGTGCTCGCACAGATCCTGCTGCTCGCACGTGCAGCTGCGGCCGAGCTCATACGGGCGCGGTACGAGCGGCTCGCTCCAGTCTTCGATCATCAGGTGCTCGAGATGCACCGACTGCGCGCGGCCCTCAACGGCTTCATTGAGCGGACGATTGCCGCGCGCGAAGCGCGCCATCGCGGCCCAGATGCGCGGCGGCACCGGGTTCGCGGTGATCGCGACCGAGTACCCCGCCACGTTCGCGGCGAGCGTTCCCTGCTCGACCTCGACGGGGCCGACTTCTCCCTCGCGCACGAGCGTGCGACCCCGCTCCGCGACCGCCGACCCTTCGTCACGCACGACCGCAGTCGCCAGGAGCCGCGCCCACGGACCGTGACCAGGCCGAGTCATGCCGCCGCCTCCATCCAGTCCGGCGACAGCGCGACGGCGGCGCGGATCGCGCCGAGGTCGAGATCGCCGAGCCAATCCTCCGAACCCGCGTGGATCACCTTCGCTGCGAGCTCACGCTTCGACTCGAGCAGCTGATCGATCCGCTCCTCGAGCGTGCCAACGCAAATAAGACTGTGCACGAACACCGGCTTGCGTTGACCGACGCGATGCACGCGGTCGGTCGCCTGCTGCTCGACCGCCGGGTTCCACCAGCGGTCGAAATGGATCACGTGATTCGCCGCCGGCAGGTTCAGCCCACGGCCGCCCGCCTTGATCGAGATCACGAGCACCGATGGACCGTCCTCCGTCTCAAAGGCACGCAGAACGTCGTCGCGTTGCCGCGCGGTCAGCCGGCCGTGGAAGAACCCGACCTGCTTGCCGAGCTGCTCCGCGAGGTACGGGACGAGCCGGTCGAAGCCCGGGTACTGCGTGAAGACAAGCGCTTTGTCGCCGTCCGGCACGAGGGCGAGTAGCTCAACGAGCCGGTCGAGCTTCCCGGAACGACCGTCCAACGCCTCCCCACTTGCCAGCAGCAGCTCCGGGTGATTGCACACCCGCTTCAGCTGGCTCAGCATCGCGAGCACCGACCCGCGCTGGCCGAAGCTGTCGCGCTGCTCCTCGATCCGAGGCATCCAGCGGTCGACCGTCGCTTGATACAGGCTCGCCTGCTCGACCGTCAGCCGGCAGTAGTCCTTCTCGATCGTGATTGGCGGCAGCTCGAGTTCGACCTCGGGCGAATGCTTCGCCCGGCGCAACACGAACGGCTGGACGATCGCACGCAATCGCTCGAGCGCCTGCTCGTCATGGAACGCCTCGATCGGCCGCGCGAACGTCTTGTCAAACCAGCCGCGCGAGCCGAGCAGCCCGGGATTGACGATGTCCATGATCGCCCACAGCTCGCCGAGCCGGTTCTCGATCGGCGTGCCGGTCATCGCCACCTTCCGCCGCGCCCGCAGCAGCCGCAACGCGCGCGCGCGCTTCGTCGCCGGATTCTTGATGTCCTGCGCCTCGTCGAGCAGCAGCCGATCCCACTCGATGAGCGCGAGTGTCTCGTTGTCGCGCGTCGCGATGTCGTACGACGTGACAACGACGTCCGACTTGAGCGCAGCCTCGACGAGCCCTTGGCCGGTGAGGCGCGCGACGCCGTGATGCGACAGCACGCGCAGCTTCGGCGCGAAGCGCTCGATCTCCGCCACCCACTGCTTGACGACACTCATCGGACACACGACGAGCGTCGGTCCCAACGATTCCACGCCGAACTCCTCCCGCTCGGACGCGAGCATCGCGATCGCCTGCACCGTCTTGCCGAGACCCATGTCGTCGGCGAGGATCGCGCCCACGCCGAGATCGCCCAGCATCCGCAGCCAGCCGTGGCCGCGCTCCTGGAACGGGAAGAGCTGAAACGCCATCGACTCTGGCGTTGGCAGTGACGTGAACCGCCGGTCGTCGTCGCCGAGCAGCGCCGCGAGCGACTCGTCGAGTGATACCTCGCCGAGTTCGAGGCCGGCCTCGTCGGTGTCGAGCCCCGACACGGCTCGGACGAGATCGACGATGCCCGAGCCACTGCGGCGACGCTCGAGGAACGTCAACGCACGCTCGATTTCGGACTTCCGCAACGCGTGCCACCTTCCGGCGACGCGAACGAATGGATCCTTCGCCTTCGCAAGCTCGACGAGTTCCTCTTCACTCAGTGACGAATCGCCAACAGCGACGCGCCAGTCGAAGCGCATCAGCTCCGCCGTCGAGAGCAGCCCGCTTGAACGCACGGTCGGGTCACGGGTCGTCGCCGTCAGGTTCACGCGCAACCTCTGCGGCCGCACCCACGCGCTCGGCAGTAGCACCGGCACGCCGCGTTCCCCGAGTTTGGGCATCGCCTCGCGGAGGAAGACGCCCGCAGTATCGACGTCGAGTGAGGCCTCCGTCGCCTCGGCGCCGTCGAACTCGATGCCAAGCTCGGCGAGCAACGGCTCGATCTCGGCCAGCCGCCGGATGAAGTCCTTTCGCGGATCACTCGCGCGCAGGAACGAGAAGATGCCGTGCCCGTCGTCCCACACCAGCGAAGCTGGGAGGCTGAGCGATGGGTCGTCCTCGGCTTGCAGCCACAACTCCAGCACGAGCTCCGTCCCGCCGCCGACCGTGCGCTCGTCGAGGTGCAGGCTCAGCTTCCACGCGGCCGCAGAGCCGCGCGCGAGCGCGCCGAGCCCGTCGTACACCCACCGCGACAGCTGCCGTTTCAGCGCCGCGTAGCCGGAATGGGGCGGCAGCAGCGACTCGGCCCCGGCGAGCCCTTCGAGGAACAGCTCGAGCGCCGACGGACGGCGCGGCAGCCGGCCGACGAGACTCACGCGATCGGCGCGGAGCCGGTCGCGGGCGATCTGGTCGACGACGACCGGATAGAGGTCGCGCACCATCGTGTCGCGGTCGCCGTCAAACGCGTCGGCGGCGACCGGCGGCAGTGCCGCTGCAATCTCGGCGAGCGACGCTTGCACCGTCGCGTCGAGCGTCGCGCCCCAGAACGCGTGCCAACCACCGTCGCCGTGGTCGAGGTACGGATGTACGAGCCCTTCGGCGACGGAGCGGTGCGCGAGCTCGACGATCGCGAACACGGCTCGTGCGCTCCCGCCGGGCTCGAGGCCGGCAGGTGGATCGGCCGCGAGGGCGACGAGGTCGCGGACGCTGACGCGCCGGGCGTCGATCCCACGGGCCAGCGTGAGGTCAGCAGACGCAGGGGTACCGACGCTCAGCCCGTCAGCATGGAGCGTCCCGTCGCCGGCGCGCGCAAAGGCGTAGGCGGTCGGGTCTTGCTGCCAGACGATCTCAAGGGTTCTCTCCGCCGCAGACATGAACCTTCCAGGGTAGGCGCAGGTGCCGACATCTCGCGTCCCCCGTTTCGGGCCTTTGGTGCGGTACCTCACTTGCGGCGGGTCCAGCCATTGATGACACTTGGTCCGTGACGCCCCTCGCGCTAACCGTCAAGCTCGTACTGGCGGGGAGCTTGCTCGTGGCGACGCCGCCGACAGTGACGTTGACCGCGCCAACGCACACACCGAAAATCAACACGCGCTGGTACTACACCGTGCACGCGACGAAAGCCGGCAAACCCGTCGCAGGCCGGCTCACCGCGCAGATCATCGATCCGATCGGAGGCTCGCATCCGGTGCAGTTCGGGTCGAGCACGAAGAACATCACCAACTGGGCGTTCAGCGGCCGGTTCCGCGACTTCATCATCTGGCCGGCGAGCTCTCGAGGGATCCCGCTCAAACTGCGCGTCGTCGTGAAGGTGGGCACTGCCAAGCGCACGATCAGCTATGCGGTGACGCCCCACCGGTGAGCACGGGCGCCGGCATCGTCGCCGCCGGCGTGCGCAAGTCGTTCGAGAACGGTCGCGTGCCTGCGCTCAGGGACGTCTCCTTCACCGTTGAGCCCGGCGAGCTCGTGGCGCTGACGGGCGCCTCTGGTTCAGGCAAGAGCACCCTGCTGAACCTCATCGGCGCGTTGGACACGCCGGACGCGGGCTCGCTCGTCGTCGACGGAAAGCGGCTCGACGAGCTCGAGAGCCCCTCCCACTATCGCGCGGCAACGATCGGATTCGTCTTCCAGGCGCACAACCTCTTGCCGACACTGACCGCCTCCGAGAACGTGCAGATCGCGATGTTCGGACGCCTCCCCCGGCCGGAACGGGTGGCGAGGGCGCAGGAGCTCCTGCGCGAGGTCGAGCTCGAGGACCGCGCCACGGCACGCCCGATCGTGCTCTCCGGCGGTGAGCGCCAACGTGTGGCAATCGCCCGTGCCCTGGCGAACGAGCCGCGGCTGCTACTGGCGGACGAACCGACCGGCGCGCTCGACTCCGTCACCGGCGAGCACGTCCTCGGCCTCCTCGAACGGCTGCGCGAAGTTCACGGCATGACGATCCTGCTCGTCACGAACGACGACGAGGTGGCGGCCCATGCCAACCGGACACTGCGGCTGCACGACGGCGTCATTCATGCCGGAGCGCCGCGATCGGCGCCAGCCTGACAGCACGCCAGGTCGGGTAGAGGGCGCCGATAACGCCCACGGCTAGAGCGAACGCGAGCCCCCACACGAAGGTCGTTGCCGTATAGGTCGGACTGATCAGTCCCGAGAGTCCGCTCCGACCAACGAACAGACCCGCCGCGAGAACCCCGAGCGCGCAACCAACTGCGAGCGCAAGCAGGCAGATCGCTATCGCTTCCGACACGATCATCACGCCAACGCGCCTGCCCGACCAGCCGATCGCGCGCAGGATGCCGATCTCGCGCGTGCGCTCGAACACCGACATCGCCATCGTGTTCGTCACCCCGATCCCGCCCACGATCAGCGCGAGCAACGACACGATCCAGCCGGTCGAGATGATCAACCGGCTCGACGTATCGACCTTGATCGCCTGGCCCGGCTCGGTGATCGCGGCGACGCCCGGATAGCGCCGCTCGAGTCTCGCCGCGACCGCCTTCACGCTCGCCCCCAGCTTCACGGTCACGCCGACCGACGTGATCTCTCCCGGGCGACCAGCGAGTGCTTCGACCGTGTGCAGGGGCAGAACGATGCCGAGGTCCTCGAAGCGGTCGCCCGAGTGGTAGATGCCGGAGACCGTGAACGAGCGCCCGAGCAGGCGGATTGTGTCCCCCACCTTCTTGCCCGAGTGGTCTCCGGCCATCACCGGGCCGCGCGAGCCTGCGACAACGACGAACCGCCGATAGGCGAACTCCTTCGGATCGAGGCCGAACACGAGCGTCCCTCCCACCACGAGCAGCTTCACCTTCGACACCGCGGCTACCCCCGGGTCGCGTGCGACCTTCGCGGCGAGCGACTCCGGCAAGAGCGAACGCGTGAAGTCGGACACCTCGGCCTGGTAAAGACCGAAGTCGGCGCGGCCGACATGCATCAGATCTGCGGCCGTTCGATGGACGCCGTTGGTGATCGCGAGCAGCGCCACGATCAGCCCGACGCCGAGCCCGACACCAATCGCGGTAAACGCCGTCCGCGCCGGCCGGCGCAGCAGGTTCTTCCAGATGAGGGTGGCCCACGTCATGCCTGCGCCGGAATCGGCGACGACAGGCTACGCCCGGTCAGGTGCTCACCGACGCGAAGTCCCAGGCGTCAGTCGGTCCACCAGTCTTTTGCGGGAACGCCGTCGCCGCCTTCGGGCCGGTCGGCGCCGACCGCGATCACCTCGAGGCCGTCGGGCCCGCCTTCGAGCGCGCGCACCGTCTCCGGTGCGACCCGAACAACGTCCCACTGGCGGAGCTCGACGATCTCGTCGTTGAGTTTGATCCGTCCGGAGCCATTGACGACGACATAGACCTCTTCCTGCTCGCGGTGGCTGTGGCCCATCGGTGAGCGAAAGCCGGGGCCGTAGCGGAAGTAGCTGACGCCGAGGTGCTCGGAGTCGAGGGATTTGCGAGCGAAATGCGCCTCCAGGTCGGGTGAGTACTCGCCGGCGGAGTCGTCGATCTCCTTGAGATTCACGATCGTGTAGCCGGACACGAAGCTACGCCGCGTCAGACGCGAGCGGAGGCTCGCGAACCAAGAGGACCCGCGCAGCGCGCTTCGGCAGCCACCAATTCCAGCGGCCGAGCAGCCGCATCAACGCCGGCACGAGCAGGGCGCGGATGATGGTGGCGTCGAAGATGATCCCGGCGGCAAGGCCGATGCCGAACTGCTTGATGTCGACGCCCGGGCTCGAGGAGAGAACGAAGAACGCGAACATCAGAATCAGCGCCGCGCTCGTGACGAGCTTGCCGGTCCGCGCAAGCCCAAGCGCGATTGCCGCCCTGGTGTCGCCCGTCTCGTCGTAGGCCTCGCGCATGCGGGTGAGCATGAAGACCTCGTAGTCCATCGACAGCCCAAACAGGAACGCGAAGATCATCAACGGGATCCAGGGAATGATCGACTGCGTCGCGTGGACGTTCCAGATCGCCGCCGAGCCGTGACCCTGCTGGAAGATGAAGACGATGATCCCGTACGCGGCACCGAGCGAGACGAGGTTCAGCACGACGGCCTTCAGCGGCAGAATGAGTGAACGGAAGGCGCGGGCGAGCAATAGATAGGTCAGCAGGATCACGAAGCCGAGGACGTAGGGGAAGTTGCCGTAGACCGCGTGCACGAAGTCGCGGTCTTCCGGCGCGACGCCGCCGAGCGAGGCATCGGTGCCGACGAGAGCCGCCTTCGTGTTGCTGATCGTCGCCCTGACCGCCTTGCTCGCACCGTCGGAGCTCGGGATCGCCTCGACGAGCGCATACCCGCTCTTGCGCCATTGCTTCGGCGCCGACGCACCGTCGATCCCGGGCAGCGCAGCGAGCTTGGCAGCGATCGCGTCGGCGTTGCCGCCGTGCACGAGCACGACGAACGGCTTCATGGCGCCGGGGCTGATACCGGCATCCGCGAGCGCGGTGCGGCCGGCGATCGCGTCGCCGGATCCCGGCAGGTCGCGCGCCTGCGCTTCGCTCGGGTTCAGCTGCAAACCGAAGAAAAGCAGCACAGCGACGATGCCGATCCCAACGATCGCAACCGGCGCCGGCCTGCGCATGACGAGGCCGGCCCAGCGGCCCCAGAGCCCGTCTTCAGGATGGCCCTGGTCGATGAAGCGGCGCGGGAACACGCGCAGGCTGTTGATGCGCGTGCCGAGCACGGCCAGTAACGCAGGCAGCAGCGTGATCGCCGCGAGCACCGATACGGCGGGAATCAACATGCCGCCGATCCCGATCGACCGGATGAACGGCAGCGGCAGCAAGACCATCGAGAGCAAACCGACGGCGACGGTCGAGCCGGAGACGATCACCGAGCGGCCGGCGTGCGTCATCATCTCGACGAGCGCGGTCTCGACGTCTTCGCCCTCACGCAATTCATCGCGGAAGCGGAAGATCATCAGAAGGGCGTAGTCGATCGCGACTCCGAGCCCGACGAGCGCGATCAGGAACTGCACGATGATCGAGACGTTGGTCACGTAGGTCAGGATCCAGACGAGCGTGAACGTGTTGAGGATCGACGCCACCGCGATCGCGATCGGGATCAGAACGGCCGGCAGGGTGCCGAAGACGAAGAAAAGGATCACGAGCGCGCCGAGACCGCCGATCAGCGCCTCGGTCACGATGCTCGGGCCCTTGCCCCCGGAAGACGCCTGCTCGAGCGGATCGCGACCGGTGAGGTTGGCCGTCACACCCGCCGGCGTCGCCGCCTTCAACGCCGCGCGTGTCCGCGCGATGAAACTGTTTGCGTTGAAGCCCGGTATTCCGGCGGGGTAGATCGTCGCGAAGGTCGTGTGCCGATCCTTCGAAACGTACGACGAGGTCCCGGTCGAGAAGAACGACGCGGCGCGGGAGCCGGGATTCGCGCGCTGCGCCGCCGCCACGGCGCGAGCGATACCGCGATCCTTCGTGATGTCGCCCGCGCTGTGGAAGACCGCGATCTGCGGCGCCTGCTCGCCCGTGCCGAAGATCTTGAGCGTCTGCTGATTCGTCTCGTAGGCCGGATAGCCCGGGATCGAGAACTGCGTCAGCCAGCGCTTTGAGACTTGCGAGGCAGAGAAGCCGCCGAAGACGGTAAGCACGATCCAAAAGCCGATGACCCAACGGCGCCGGCGAACGATGACGTGTGCGAGACCGGCGAGCACCCCAGCAGAATAGATTTCGCGCGGACCCCTATGACGAGCAAGCGGCCCCCCAAGAAGCAAACACTGTCGAGCCGAGGCGCCCAGAAGCTGGGCGAGCGCGAGCGTGCCACGGGCCTCGACCCGGAGGACCCCGCCGCGCGCTGGTTGCAGGAAAACGACGGGCAACCGCCGCCCGCCACGCCGAAGGCGGCGACGAAGTCGAAAGCGCTCCACCGCTGGCGCCAGCAGCAGCAGCGCAAGAAGAATTAAGAGCTAGACGGTGACGCGGGCAAGCTCTTCGATGCTCGTCAGGCCCGCAGCGACTTTCGCGAGCCCGTCGTCCCACAGCGACTGCATGCCGGTACCGAGGGCGGCGCGCTCGATGTCCTCGCGCGACGCCTTGCTGGCAGCGAGCGTGGCGAGATCCTCGGTCATCGCCAGGAGCTGGAAGATGCCGATCCGGCCCTTGTAGCCGGTCTGGTTACAGCGCGGACAGCCTTTCTTGCGGTAGAAGGCCATGCCGTCGCTCGCGGCCGCCACGTCGGGTGCGACGCGCGCCGCGATCATCTCGTCGACGGACGGTGAGTACATCTCGCAACACTGCGGGCACAACTTTCGCGCAAGGCGCTGCGCAAGCACACCCGTGACGGCGGCGCCGGTGAGAAACGGCTCGACGCCCATCTCGTTCAAGCGTGTCAGTGCGCTCGGAGCGTCGTTCGTATGGAGCGTCGAGAGCACGAGGTGACCGGTGAGGGCGGCCTCGATCGAGATCTTCGCCGTCTCGCCGTCACGAATCTCGCCGACCATCACCACGTCCGGGTCGGAACGCAGGATCGAGCGCAACGCCGCAGCGAACGTGAGTCCCGCGCGCACGTTGATCTGCACCTGGTTGATGCCCTGGAGCCTGTACTCGACCGGGTCCTCGACGGTGATGATGTTGATCTCGGGCCGGCTGATCTGGGTTAGTGCAGCGAAGAGCGTCGTCGACTTACCGGAACCGGTCGGCCCGGTGACGAGCAGCGCGCCCGTTGGCCGTTTCACGATCTCGGACAGCGTCGCCTGCATTGCCTCCGACAGACCGAGCTCCTCGAGAGTCGGCGGACGCTTCGACTTGTCGAGCAGACGCATGACGAGCGACTCGCCCTCGACGGTCGGGAGCGTCGCAACACGGACGTCGAGCATTCGGCCTGCGGCCGCCGCGTTCAGCGAGATGCGGCCGTCCTGCGGCTTTCGGCGCTCCGCGATGTCGAGCTTCGCGAGCACCTTCAGACGCGTCGTCACGCCAGGCATGAGCCGCTTCGGGATGCGCTGCATCTCCTGCAGCACGCCGTCGATGCGGAACCGCACGACGAGAGCGTCCTCCTGCGGCTCGAAATGGATGTCGGAGGCCCCGTCCTCGGCCGCCTGGAAGAGAATCGAGTTGACGAGCCGGACGAGCGGAACGTCTGAGACGCCGTCGTCCGCCTCGAGGTCGGTGAGGGCCTCTGCCTCCTCGAGCGCGAGAATCTCCTCCTCTTCGTCGACCGCGGCGCGAGCGCCATAGGCCTCGGAGGCGCGGACGAGCTTGCGGATCGCGCCGAGGATGTCTTCGCGGGAGGAGACGCCGAGCTCAAGCGGGTGCCGGGTCGCAAGCCGGAGCTCGTCGAGCCCGTGCAGGTTTGCCGGATCGGCAACCGCCACGTGCAGCTTTCCGTCCTGGAAGGCGTACGGGATTGCGCCGATGCGCTCGAGCACGTGCAGCGGCAACTCGCGCGCGGCGTCCTCATCCACGCCGGAGAACGCGAGGTCGACGAGCGGCAGCTGATGGCGGGCGGCGAGCATCTTCGCGATGCCCTCGCTCGAGGCGACGCCCTCCTCGACGAGCGCGGCAGCGAGCGAGCGCGTTTGCTGTGCCCGGCCGCGGGCCAGGGCCAGCTTGTCCTCGGGGACGAGCTTCGTCGCGGCCAGCAGGTCGATCACGAGCTCGACCGACTCGTTCACGCCGTAGGGCGTGGACAGTGGCTCGCCGGCCTGCCCGGTCTCGGGCATGCCCGTACGAAGCGACGGAAGCGGCGGTTCCCGCTCGGTGCTCACGGCGTGTGGGAGGTAGCTGACGTCACGAATCCCTCGAACGAGTTATCGGCACCCGGAAGCCCGAGCCTTAGTGACCGTTCGAGGGCCTCGGACCAGGAGGGTTTGGCCTAGTGCGAAAGCGCCCAGTAGGCGTGCAGCAGCCACGGCCCGGTGAACAGCGCGATCGCGGAGCCAAGAGCCAGGAATGGCCCGAAGGGGATTCCCATCTTGCGGGCGGCCTGCCCGTGGCGCACGAGGAGCACGACGCCGGGGACGAGCGCCGCCACCATGCCGAGGAACATCGCCACCGTCACCGAGCTGCCGAGAGCGGCGCCCATGAGAAAGGCGAGCTTCACGTCGCCCATGCCCATCCCGGCCGGGTAGGCGAGGGCGGCCGCGAGGAGGAAGCCCGAGGCGGCGAAGGCGGCGATTATCCATTTCGGGCTCGGGTGGAGCGCCGTGTTGGCTGCGAGGACGATGAGGCCGGCCGGGACGACGATCCGGTTCGGGATGATCCGGTGCTCGAGGTCGGTCGCCGAGACCGTCACGAGCGTGAGGCAGAAGAACGCGGCCACGGCGGCGGAGCCGGTGAGGCCGAACTTCCAGAAGCAGCCCGCGAAGAGCAGCCCGGCGACGAGCTCGACTGCCGGGTAGCGGATCGGGATGTGGACGCCGCACGAGCGGCAGCGACCGCGGAGGAGCGCGTACGAGAGGATCGGCACGTTGTCGTACCACGCGATCTCGTGCCCGCAGTCCATGCAGGCCGAGCCGGGGCTGACAAGCGACCGCCGCAGCGGCACTCGCGCGGCAACGACGTTCAGGAAGGAGCCCAGGGCGAGGCCTGGAGCGAGAGCGATTGCGGCAAGACCCATCGTGGTGGTTCTATCGGCAACGGAGCGCCGACTTCTTAGCCGGCCGTGATCACGGGGATGCCGATCGTCGCGGGAGCGTTCGGCGGCACCGGGGCGCCCGGCGGTAGGTTCGTGACCGTCGGCAGCGGCATCAGCTTCGTGTTCGTCGCGAACTTGAACTTGCCGCAGATGATCGGGCCCTCGATCTTCGTGTTCGTTCCGGAGAGGTCGATCGTCGACGTCGGGTCGCAGAGAACGCCGCCCTGAAACTCGTTGTTCGTGCCGGAGAAGTCGATGGCAGTCGCACCCATCTTCTTGACGGCGAAGATGAGCATGTCCTTGCTCGGGTCCCAGCCGCTCCCCGTGTCGCCGAACGGACACTGTGCGGTCGGCGCTGCAGGCGAGGCGGGGCAGCCAGCGCGGAGCGATGCATTGGTCCCGCTCAGCGTAAGCGTGCCGTTGACGTAGATCGTGCCGAGCCCGTGGTACATCGCGCCGGTGCTCGACGAGATGATGTTGCCATCGAAGAAGATCGTTCCCGAGACCGTGAGAATCTTCGTCGTCTTGTTCCAGTTGATCGACCCGGTGTTTGTGACGCAGTTGTAGCTTGCGTTACCCGTGATGTCGAACGACGGACTCGTGCCGTTCATCGTCGTGTCGTTGTCGAAGGTGGCGGAGTTGAGGACGGGCGCCGGTGTCGAGGCGCCGCAGTCGTTGTTCGGGCCGGGGCTTGCGTTCGTGTACCAGCTCGTGAAGTCGACCGTCGGCGGCGTGGCCGTGAGCGGAGCATCAGTCGAGTTGACGTACCACCGGTCGGCTGCCGTGCACGTATGCGGTGGTGAGCCGCAGCCGCCGGTCACGAGACCGCTCGTGAGTTTTTGGGCGGCGGTGCCGACGGTCGCGTTCGTGCCGCTGACCGTGAGTGTTCCGCCGACACGAATGTCGACGGGCTGGCCGCCGTTAGCCGTGTTCTCCACGATCTTCGCGTTCGTGCCGCTGAGGCAGAGATCGCCGGTGACGTAGAGCGGAACGTCGACGACGACGTTCGTGCCGTTCAGGTCGACCTCGCACCCGGCGCCCTGCGGGGCAGTCGAGTACACGTAGTTCCAGATGGAGATGTTGTTCGTCTGGCCGCCACCGGTGATCGACACCGTTGCGGTCATCGATTTCGTGAGATTCGCGCCGCCGGTTGGATTCGCCACGGAACCGTACGCCGTGATCGCCCAGCTCCCGCCCGATCCCACCTGTGTGTAGAGCCCGTGCACATAGCTGGTGCCGCCTACTCCCGTGACAGCGATGTCGGTACAGGGGAGCGCGCTGTTCAAGCCGCTAGCCGTGCAACCGAGCAGCGTCGGCGTGGAGACGTTCGCCGCCTGGTTCAAAATCGAGACCGCCGCAGCGATACCGGACTCCGCGAACGACTGCGCGCCAAGACGAGAGCGGCTGTCGTTTGCGTTACGCGAGTTCTCGCTCGTGTAGCTGATCATCGACGCAACGAAGATGATGAGCACGACAGTGATCCCAAGCGCCATCACGAGCGCGATACCCGCCTCCTCGCGGAGGTCGGGACGCTTCACTTCGTGATGGTCATCGAGCCGACCGTAGCCCCTGAGTTCGGCGGCAGCGGTGCTCCTACCGGCATGTTTTTGATCACCGGCAGCGGCTTCAAAGTCGCGTTGTTGAACGTCGCATCGAACTGCCCGATGCTCATCGGCCCTTCAACGACCACGCCGTTCTTCACGAACGTCATGGTGGAGGAGGGTTGCGCCCAGAGCGACCCCTGGAAGGTCTCGTTGTTGTTGTTGAACGTGATCGAGGTCGTGCTCGACTTCAGCGCGACGAGCGTCAGCATGCTGTTGTTGCCACTCGATCCCTGCCATGCATTCGTAGCGGTGTTACACGGGCTCTCCGCGCAGAGGCTCGTGCCGTTCCCGTTGAAGGTGATCGTGCCGGCGGCTTCAATCACTCCCGTACCTGTGTACGTGGCCGAGTTCGAGATTGTGAGGTTCCCGTCGAGGAACACGTTGCCGGCGATTGTCAGCGTGTTGGTTGCCTTGTTCCAGCTCATCTGGCCGGTGCCGGCGCCGCTCTGCGAGACGCAGGTGTAGCTCGCGCCCGGCGTGAGCTCGAAGGACGCGTTCGTACCGTTCTGCGTCCCGTCGTTGTCGAAGGTGCTCGCGGGAAGGCCGCCGGCCGCGCACGCGTGCTTCGGTCCTGGATCCGAGTTGTTGTAGTCGCTCAAGATGTCGGCGGCCAGCATCTCCGGCGCCACTTGAGAGATGAACGTATCTTTCGTTCCGACCCAGTAGTTGTAGCTCCCGCTGTCGCACGCCGTGGTCGCCGACGCGACGCTGACGGTCGTGCAGCCGCCGACGACGACGCCGCTCGTGATCGGGTGGGTCGCGTCAGTACCGACCTTCGTCCCGGAGCCGCTGAGCACGAGCTTGCCGCCGACCATCAGGTCGATCGGTTGCCCGCCGACCGACTCCTGGACCGTCGTGTTCTGGCCGGTGATGCACATGTTGCCGATCACGTAGACAGGGACGTCGATGAGCATGTTGTTGCCGCCGAAGGTGACGGAACAGGCGTTGGGTACGAGCGGAGACGTGAGGAACATGTGGTTCCAGACCGCGGCGACCGCGCCGCTGTTCAGCGGCGAGATGGCCACTTGTGCAGTCGTCGTCTTGATGACACTCGAGCCCTGCGGGTTGCGGGCGTAGCCGCTCGACACGAGCAGCCAGGTTGCGGCCGGGACGGTGA
The DNA here is from genome assembly GCA_003152275.1 of Actinomycetota bacterium. Classification (GTDB taxonomy): domain Bacteria; phylum Actinomycetota; class Thermoleophilia; order Gaiellales; family Gaiellaceae; genus Palsa-739. Next base: position 12,033 of record PLZU01000101.1, on the reverse strand, counting down.
CGCCGTTGTAGCTCCCCGGGTTCACGCCGCTGTAGTAGCCGTAGACGGCTGCGCTGCCGGCGTCGCCCGAGGCGCAGCCGCTCGTTGTGACGCAGATGACTTTCGCCGTCGGTGTTGCGCAGTTGGACGGGCCGGTCGTGTCGCCCGCGCCGCCTGCACCGTTACAGCCGAGCAGGTTGGCGGCGCTCGGGTTGCCGTTGGCGGTCACGTTCTGGTTGACGATGATCGAGTAGGCCGTATTTAGTCCGGCGTCGGCATATTGCAGCGCATTGAGATCGCTCGCGCTGAGGCGCGCCGCACGCGAGTTCGAGCTCGTGTAATCGATCATCGACGCCACGAAGATAATGAGGACGACCGTGATGCCAAGAGCCATCACGAGCGCGATTCCGTCTTCCTGCCGCAGTCGCTTGCTCATGGCACGCTCGGGGCGGAACAGCCGCCTGCGGTGACGCAGCGGGTCGCGTTGCGGGCGACGATCGCGTCGGTGAGCTCGTAGGCGTCTGCGGTCGATGTCGTGGCGTTCGCGCTCACTTTGAAGTCGATGCCGACGCGCTGCAGGGTGTACTGGGGGATCGTCGCGGTGGTGAATGCGCTGCTCGACGTCAGATAGTCGGCGACCAGGATTCTGGCCGCGTCGGTTCCTGTACAGGTCGTCGCTCCGGTCGTCGTCGAGCGAAAGACCTGATAGCGCACCGGCGTGGTCGAGTACTGGACGACGCACCACGAGATCGTCGGCGTCGCCGCGTAGCAGTTTCCATCCGCGAGCTTGAGGCCGGGATACGTGTTGATCGTCTGCGCCTGTGCGGCGGTCGCGCAGTGGATGTCGCCGCGAATCCGGTCGAGTCCGAGGCGCGCATTCTGCTGCGCCTGGAAGCGGAGGTTGAGGTTCGCCTCTGCGCTCGAGCCGCTCGTGAAGACGGTCGTGAGACTTCCCAGAACGATCACGAGAATGACCATGGTGACGAGCAGCTCAATAAGGCTGTAGCCCTGTTCTCCACCCCGAAGTCGCCGCACAAGCCTCTTCACTTCGACCTCGACTGCACCTCGCTCAGAGCGCTCTGTGCCTGCAGTGCGCTCTTTGAACCAATGCCCCACAACTGCTGGGCGCGGCGGTCGACGGCGATGAGGGTCGTAAGGGCTTCTGCCCCGTGCCACCAGCCGAACTTCGCGCCGGTGACGATCCATGCGTTCTGGTAGAGCCAGTACGAGACGTTGGCGCTCGACTCGGTGGGGTGCGCGTCAAGCCAGCTGCGCAGCTCGAGCGCACGGTTCGTCAGCGGCATCTCGTCGAGAGGTTCCTTGTGGGCGCCCGGAACGGTGAACGCCGTCGGGCGGTTCTGCGGCCACGTCGTCTGCTTGGCGGCCGGCTTCGCAACGGTGGCCGGCTTCGCAGTGGTGGCGGGCTTCACAGCGGTGGCGGGCGTCGCGACCTTCGGTTTCGTCACGACCAGTGCGGCGGTCGTCGACGTATGCGCAGGTCCGACGGCAGCGGCAAGGTCGGCGGGCTGCAGCACGGTGCCGGCGTACGGCGAGACGTCCTCAGACGAGCCTGACTGCGGGTAGGAGACGTTGCGCTTCAAGGTCAAGGTGATGAGCGGTGCGCCGGTGTCGAGCACGCGGGTGCCGGCGGCCGGGGACTGCGCGGCAACGGTGTTCGCGGCGTAACCGTGCACCGAGCCGAGGACGCGCCAGGCGAACCCGGCATCCTCGAGCGATCCTTTGGCGAAGACGAAGGCCTGGTTGCGCACGTCGGGGACGACGAGCGGCGGCGTCGGGGCGGCCGTCGTCGAGGCCGCCGGCGTCGAGGAGATCCGACGCCCTGCGGCGTAGGTCAACGTCGCCGTCGCGGCGAGTCCCAGCAGCACGAAGAGCGCCACACGGGGCAGATGGGCACGCAGCCTGGAGGCCATCTCCCCTCTTGTCGGCAGAACGGGGTCCGAACCTAAGCCCCTGCGTGGCTGAAATACACCACGGCGGGGGATGGATCCAGGGGCGAGATCACCTGGAAAACGGGAGCCTCCACGGGTCCGACAGCGGCCGAGGCCACAAAGGCGAGCGCCCGGCTACCGGCAAGCGGGTCGGCATCCGACCAGCTGAAGGCCTTGCCGGCAAAGGACTGGAACCACGCCTCCTGCTGCGGCCAGGCAGTCGCCGGCTGGAGTTGCAGGTGCAGGTGGGGCCCCGTGGCGTCGCCTGTGGCGCCGACGAGGCCGACCGGCTCGCCGGCCGTGAGCGTGGCGCCGGGGACGATCGTCGGGTCGAGAACCGACATGTGACAGTACGTCCAGACCTGGCCGTCGAAGGCACGGACGGTGAAGCCGATTCCGCAGCGGGGATCCGGCACGTTCCACGACCGAACGACGACCGAGTCCGCGAGCGCGTAGAGCGGGGAGCCGAACGGTGCCGCGATGTCGACAGCGGGGTAGTCGTGGTGCGTGTGCGAGGCGGACACGACGCCGGGGCCGCCGCCGACCGGGAAGACGTAGCCGCCCGAATACGAAGGGCCGCCCAGCAGCTGCGCTGCGGCAGGATCGAACGACGCAGACGCCGATGACTGCTGCGCGCGCTCGAGCGTCTGCTGTCTCGCCGCGAGATCGCTCTGAAGCTGTGCGATCCGGGCGTTCGCCGCGTCGAGACGCTCGGCTGCGTGGCCGGCGCGCTGCTCGAGTGCAAGACGATCGGAGAGGAGGGTGGCCTTCGCAGCGCGCGCCTGCCAGTGTGCGACGACACGCGACTCGCTGCGCGCGACCTTCTGAGCTGCGATCACGAGCTCGCCTGTATGGGCGGCGTCGCTGCGCGCGGCGTCGAGGTTCTGCTGCATGCTGTCGAGGGAGAACGCAAACGTGCTGTTGCCGCCGTAGAGGTTGGCGAGCGAGAGCACCTCGTTGACGTACCAGTCGGCGTGGTTGTACGCGTAGACGCCGCGATAGATATCGGTCGTGCCGCCGGCCGCGGCGAGGTAGCGAGCAGCGGAGAAGACCGCATCGGTCGGGTTCCACGGATCGGCGACACCGTCGCCGTTCGCGTCGACGCCCCACCGAAGCCAGGTGCTGGGCATGAACTGCATCCACCCGATCGCGCCCGCCGAGCTCGGGCCCATGTTGCGACCCCAGTTCGACTCGACCTTGTTGATCGCCGCCAGCACCTGCCACGGGATTCCGTACGACGCGCCGGCCCGCTGCCAGAGGGCGAGAAGCTCCGGATAGGAGAGCACCACGGGCATGGCGGGCGGCGTGGAGAGCGAGCTGGGCACGGCAAGCGCCGGGTTCGGCGTCAGGCCAGGGAGCGCGAACGGCAGCGCCGGCACGACCGCGAACGTGTCAGCGCGCGCGGTGCCCGCGAGCCCTGCGACGGTGAAGACGAGTGCCAGCAGCGCGAAACGGCGCATCGCTAACCCGCCGGGACGATGCGAAGGCCGGGGGCCTCGTCCGGCTCGACCGCCTGCAGCTTTGGCGCCGGCACTACCTCGGGCTCGAGGACGTGCTGCTTCTGCGGCTCGGCCGGTGCGTCGGCGGCAATCGCGTCTGCGTTGCGCTTCCGCTTGACCGCCTGCTCGAGCGAGACGAGAAAGTCGTGACGGTTCGTTGCCGCATTCGCAGCGACCTCGCTGTCGACCTGGCCGGAGAGCACGTGCTCGATGAGAGCCTGCGTGAAGGTCTGCATCTGGAAGAAGTCGCCTTCGGCCACCGCGTCGGTGATCTCATCGGCGTGTCCTTCGCGGATCAGATCCGCAATGCGCGCGTTCATCACCATCACTTCGACCGCTGCGACGCGCCCGCCGTCCACTTTGGGCAGCAGCCGCTGGCTGATCACGCCGCGGAGGACGCCCGCCATGATCGAGCGGATCACCTCCTGCTTCTCGGGCGGGAAGAACTCGATCATGCGAGCGACGGTCTCGGCGGCGTCGATCGTGTGCAGCGTCGAGAGCACGAGGTGGCCAGACTCGGCGGCCTGCAGCGCCGTCTGCGCGGTCTCGGCGTCACGGAGCTCGCCGATCAGAATCGTGTCGGGGTCCTGCCGGAGCGCACGCCGCAGCGCCTGGCCGAAAGACTCGGTGTCGAGCCCGACCTCACGCTGATTGACGATGCAGCCGCGGTCGGGATGCAGGATCTCGATCGGGTCCTCGATCGTGATGATGTGCTGCTTCCGGTTGCGGTTCATGTAGTCGATGATCGCCGCGAGCGTCGTCGTCTTTCCCGAGCCGGTCGCGCCGGTGACGAGGATCAAGCCGCGGTGCTCTTCGGCGAGGCGCTGCACGCCGGGCGGCATGTGGAGCTGCTCGAAGTTCGGCACGGTTTTCGGGATGACGCGGAAAGCGAACGAGGTCGCGCTGCGCTGCCGGTACGCGTTGACGCGAAAGCGCGGGAGGTCGCCGTCCTGGTAGGCGATGTCGAGATCGCCCGAATCGTGAAAGTGCTGGATCTTCTCGGGCGCGCGGCGACCGATGATCTCGAGCACGGCTGCGAGGGCGGCGTCGTCGAGCGGCTCGGCGTCCTGCATCGGGAGAAGGTCGCCGTCGATCCGGCAGATCGGAGGCTGTCCAACCTTCAGGTGGATGTCCGTGGAGCCAAGCTCCACGGCACGCATGAGTAGTCCGTTCAGATCCATACGGCTCGATCGAGGGATCGGCCGCAGGAGACGTTTTCTTTAGGCCGCTTCTTTAGGCCGCGCGCCTCGCGACGCTGGAGATCAGGCGAATCGTCCCCTTTTCGAGGCCGCGCGCGGCGCCCGGGTGGGAGAGCTCACCCCGGAGCACCTTTTCGACGACGCGGAAGGTCAACGGGATGCGCGCGAGCGCGAATGTCGTGCGCGGATAGCGGTCGAACGCGACCTTCGCCCCCCACCCGGCCGCGGTCAGCGGCGTGATCCGACGCTCGACGGCCTCTGCATAAGGCTCGAGCGTTTCTGCGCGGCCGGCAAGCACGTCGAGCGCGGCCTCGGTCGCGAGTTGCGCGGAGAGGAACGCCTCATACATGCCGTCGCCGGAGAAGGGGTCGACAAGGCCGGCGGCATCGCCGATCACCGCGGTCGTGCCACGAGCGAGACGGCCTCCAGGGTGGCGCATCGGGAGGCGGTAGCCGCGGATATCGGTTGCGGTGCCGAAGTCGATCCGGTGCATCTCGCACAACCGGCGGAGATGCTGGCGCAGGCGCGGCGCTTCGCTCTCGTCACCGCCCACGCCGACGTTGACGTGATCGCCCTTCGGAAAGACCCAGCCGTAGCCACCTCGTACGACCGCGAGTTCGAGCACCATCGCGTGCGCGAAGCGCGTGTCATGCGGGAAGTTCGCCTCGAGCGCGACGCCGTGCACGATCTCACCGCCGAGCCCGAGAGCTTTCGCGGCCGTGCCGTTGCAGCCGTCCGCGCCGATGACGATGCATGCGGCGATCTCTTCGCCATCGACCGTTAGCGCACCTTCGCGCACGTCAGAGACCTTGACGCCGTCGCGAACCTCGGCGCCCGCCTCCGCCGCTTTCTGCAGCAAAAAGTGATCGAGCCGCTTCCGCTGGGTCATGAAGGCGAGCGGCTTGTGCGCCACTCGCTCGAACCGCGGCCCGTAATGGAGCCGGCACTCGATCCGGTCGACGACGTCCTCGACCACGGGCTCGATCGAGAACGGCAGTAACCGGGCCGCGCGACCCGTGACCCCGCCGCCGCACGGCTTGTCGCGCGGGAACTTGGCCCTGTCGACGAGGAGCGTCTTGCATCCGGCCGAAGCGAGCCGATAAGCGGCAAGCGCCCCCGCCGGGCCGGCTCCTACAACGGCTACCGCGAACGACTTCACGCCTCTGAACGGTACCGGTCGCTATCCCTCAAGTCAGGGATGCCCTCCGCCGATAGGGGCAGAGTGAGCAGCATCCCCGCACCCCGCTTCGCGGTTCGAGCGATCTCCGCCTCGAGGGCCACGGCCGTGACCCTTGCCGGGATCGTGATCGTCAGTGCGATCGTCCGCACGTGGGCCGCTTCGAAGCATGCCGGCCCCGCGTACTTCCCCGACGAGTACCTCTACACCGAGCTCAGCCGGTCGATCGCCACGACCGGCCATGCGTACGTCCGCGGCGCGCCGTCCCACTTCGCACCGCTGCTGGCGCCGCTCGTCACCGCACCGGCGTGGCTCTTCGGCAGCGTCTCGACCGGCTATCACGCGGCGCAGGCGATCAATGCGGCTTTCGTGTCCCTCGCCGCAGTACCGGTGTTCGCGCTCGCGCGCACCCTTCGCCTCGGTCGTCCGCAGGCGCTCGCCGCAGCCGCGCTCGCACTCGCGCTACCGGGTCTGCTCTACACCTCGTTCATGCTCTCGGAGCCGATCGCGTATCCGCTGGTTCTTGCGGCGGTCGCCACCGGCGTCCGTGCTCTCGATCGACCGAGCGCGCGGAGCATCGCTGCGTTCGTCGGCTTCGTCCTTCTCGCGAGCTTCGCTCGCCTTCAGTTCGCCGTGCTCCTTCCGTGCTTCCTCGTCGCGCTCGTGGGCGTGCTCGCGCGCGAGCAGCGCGTCAAGGTCACGTTGCGCCGCCATTGGCGCGGGGGCGTGGCCCTCGTGCTCGCAACCGTCGCGCTCGCAGCCGCAGGCCCTGCACGCAGCACCGGCTACTACCCAAGTTTCCTGCATGTCGGCATCAACGTCGGAAACATGGTCTCGTCCCTTGGCCTGAACGCGCTGATCCTCGCGGTCGGTACCGGGCTCGTGCTGCTACCGGGAGCCATTCTCGGCGCGGTAGGCGCAATCGAGCGTCCTCGCCTGCGCGCCGAGCTCGCGTTCGCGCTGCTGACGCTGACCGTCACGATCGCGTTGCTGCTCCAGGCCTCGATCTACGGCGACACGCACGTCGCGCAGACGCGCTACACGTTCTACCTCGTTCCGCTCTGGGTTCTGTCCTTTCTCTTGTACGCGCAACGCGGCTGGCCGCGTCGCCGGATACTTTGCCTGGTCTCGCTCGGCCTCCTGACGGTGGCGCTCACGACTCCGCTAACGAGCGCCGCGATCGGGCAAGGAAAGGTGCACTCGCCCGAACTCTTCGCCGTCGCGCGGATTCAGCAGGCCTACAACGGCCTCGCGGGCAAGACGTCGGACGCGCTCTTCCTCGGCCTCTTCGTCGGAATCGTGCTCGTGAGTGCCGCGGCGTGGGCGCGTCCGAAGGTTGCGACCATCGTTGCGTTGGTCTTTGCGGCCGGCTACATGTGTGTGCTCTCGGTCGGTGCCTATGCATTCGATTCCGCGAACACGCGCCTCGTGCGGCAGACGTTCGTCGGAAGCAATCCGTCCTGGGTCGACGAACTCCACCTCGGGCCGGTGCGCATGGTGTTGGCACCGGGCGGCCCCATGACGGACGCACTCGAGCAGCTCTTCTGGAACCGCTCCGTCGACCGTGCCGTGCTCCTCCCCGGCGCGAAGCCGACGGACGCATTGCCCGTCGGCAAGGGCACGGTCACAGGCGACGGGACGCTGCTCGTCGACGGTCACCCGCTGACAGGTCCCGCGCTGATCGATCAGTACTCGACCTCGGTGCAGGTCCGCGATGCAAAGCTGCTCGGCTCCGATCCGACGAGCGTCCTCTATCGACCCGCGGGTGCGCTCAAGCTTCGCCTCGTCACGATCGGCCAGTTCAACAAGCACTGGCTCGGCGAGCGCGGCGCCTTCCTCGTGTGGCCCGACGTCAAGGGCGGACGGGTCGCCGGCCGGATCACGCTGCGGCTCAGCCTGCCGGCCGGCGCGCACACCATCCGCATGCAGTTCCGCGGCAAGCGCCTGCTGCGCGAGGTCGCAATCAGCCCCGGCACGCCTCGGGTCCTTCGCATCCCTGTGTGCGGCATCGGCCCGACCGAGTTGACCTTCGCGGCCCAGTCGTCTGGTCGCCTTGGCGACGGCCGCATCGTGTCGGTCGGCTCGGAGCCGCCGGTCTTCGCGCCCGACGCGCACGCTTGCGCAGTCGGCTCCAAACCCTGAGGCTACAATCCCCGCTCCCGGGGGTGTGCCCGAGCGGCCAAAGGGAACGGGCTGTAAACCCGTCGGCTCAGCCTACGGAGGTTCGAATCCTCCCGCCCCCATCCGGTTCAAACGTGCCCCGCTTTGCATGAGGCAACCGCTCAGGTATGAACCGCGACCCCCGCGGGACGGCTTCTGGCCGTTAGCGTCTAGTCAAGGCTCGTAGTGGGAGTCACCGGGCAGACGCGCGTCGAGCGAATGCACGCTCGCGCAGCCGGCGGTGCTGGCCCTGGTCGCACGGGTCGTCGCCTCGGGAGGGGCCACCAGCGCAGCTGATCGCCGTCGTCTGCCACAGTGGTCTTCAATCCAACAGGAGGACCGGGCTTTGTGCTCCACGTCTCCTACGAGGCGGCCGGCACTGGGTTCACCGTCGCCGAGATCTGGGAGAGCCGGGAGCAGCACGCCCAGTGGTTCGAGAACAACGTCAAGCCGAACCTCCCCGGCGATGTGACGCACGAGGTCATCGAGCTCCATAGCTTGCAGCAGGCGTAGACGGCGAAGACCACGAACGGGGCCCTGTGCGCCACGCGCACGGGGCCGCGCGTGGTGTGTGCGTGTCAGGGGACGGTCTGAACTGGCGCAGGCAAGTTGCTTACCGCCTGCGGGCTGGCACCTCGCTCGCCACCCCAGGGGTGACCTTCTGTTGTGTTGGCTGCGATGAGGGCCACCAGTTCCAGCGGCCGAGAATTGCCATGAGCGACGGGACGAGCAGCGCGCGCACGATCGACGCGTCGATGAGGACGGCGAGCGCGATCCCGATCCCGATCTCCTTGACGATGATGATCTGGGACGTGGCGAAAGCGCCGACGGCGATGCAGAAGAGGAGGGCGGCGGCGGTGATGATGCGACCTGTGCGCTCAAGGCCGATCGCGACTGCCTCCCGGTTCGGGACCCCGGCGTCCCACGCCTCCTTGATCCGCGTCAGCAGGAAGACTCCGTAGTCGGTCGCGAGCCCAAAGGCGACCGCGAAGAGGACAACCGGTGCCGTCAGTTCGAGTGCCCCCTGGCCTCGATAGCCGAGGAGACCTTCCATCCGGCCGTCCTGGAAGACGAAGACGAGGATGCCGAAGGTTGCAGACAGTGTCAGCACGTTCATCACGAGCGCCTTGAGCGGCAGCACGAGCGACCGCGTCGCCGCCCAGAGCAGCACGAACGTGACGGCGGCGAGCAGGCCTACCGCGATCGGCAGCTCCGCGGCGAGCGCGTGCCTCTGGTCGAGAAACTGCGCTGTCGAGCCGCCCACGAGCGCGTTGCCGGGCAGGATGCGCATCTGCTGGACGAGGCGCTGCGACGCCTCGTCGAGGAACGGCTTGCCGGAGGAGGCGGTCACCTCCCACACGTGCGCTCCGAGCTTCCGCGGCTTCAGCACGAGCGGCGCGCGGATAGCGGCGGCGTACGCGCGCGCGTCGGCCTCGGTACCGCGGACGACGGCGTACACGGGCGCCACGGCCGTCGCCGGAAAGTCGCGCCGGAGCGCCGTGTCGACGACCCGTGAGGAGAGCTTGGGCGGCAGCACGGACGCGTCGACGCCGGTGAAACGGATGGAGAGGAACGGCAACGCGAGCACGACGAGCAGCGCCGTCGCGGCGATCGCAACGGGCACTGGCCGCCCCATCAGCGCCTGTGCGAGCCGGTACCAGCCGCCGCGCTCGCCTCGCGCCGCCCGCTCCGCGGCGCGACGCCAGCGGCGTGGCGAGAGCGCGTTGATGCGCTTGCCGAGCAGGACGAAGAGCGCAGGAAGGACGGTCAGCGAGATCAGCCCCGCGAGTGGGGCGACGAGCCCGCCGGCGATGCCCATCGAGCGGAGGAAGCCGAGCGGGAAGATGGCAAGCGTGCCGATCGCTGCCGCGACCGTGACCGAGCTGAAAGCGACGGTGCGGCCGGCGGTCGCGATCGTCCGCCGCACGGCGCCGGGGCCGGGCCCGACCCGCGCGAGCTCCTCGCGGTAGCGGGAGACAAGCAGGAGGCTGTAGTCGATCCCGAGGCCGAGCCCGATGCCGGTAACGATGTTCAGTGCATAGGTCGAGACCGGGATCGCGAGGTCGACCAGCCGCAGGACGAGCAGCCCACCGAGGATCGTCAGCGCCCCGCAAACGAGTGGCAGGAGCGCCGCGACGAGGCTACGGAAGACCCAGAACGCGAGCAGGAAGAGGAGCGGGAAGGCGATCTCCTCGGCGAACGTCAAGTCGTGCTGCACCTGGTGGTTCACCTGGTTGGTCGCAAGGGCCGTTCCCCCCATCGCCACGTCGCCGATCGATGAGAGCCGGCGGTTGACGCGCTCCGCAGCATCCCGCCATACGCGCTGCGACACGCCTGCCTTCGCGTAGGCGGCGATCAGCACCTCCTTGCCGTTCTTCGAGCGAACCGACGACGCGACCACCGGAAACACCGGTTCGGAACGGATCGCCGCGACGACACGCACTAACCGCTGCGCCGTCGGATGGCGCACGAGCACGAGAACTTGCGGCGCGGCAGAGATTCCGGATGCAGCCTCGACAGCGCGCTCGGCGCGAAGGCTCTCACTCCCGTGAGCAACGAAGTCGTTCGAGCCGCGCCCGAGCAGGTGCGGTGTCGCAAGGCCAAAACCGGCGGCGACGACAGCGAACGCAACGGTCGCCCCAAGCACGCGTCGCGGCGCCCGAACCGCCAATTCCCCAAGGAGGTGCAACATCACCCCAGCTCCCACGGAGCGCGCCACTCGAGCCCAACCAGCACCGATGCCTTAGTCACCATGCAGGTGCCCTTTCGACTCACCAGTAGACCCAGCGAGGGCCATCCGCTTCACGGCGCTCTACGACACCATTATCATCGCATCCTCGGCTACGCCGCACGGCCGATCCGACGCGAGGATGCGGTCGACGTCGCCGCAGAGACCTTCGCGGTCGCGTGGCGCAGTCTCGATGACGTACCGCAAGGAGAGCCGGCGCTCCATTGGCTGTACGGAACGGCGCGTCGCGTCTCGCCAATCACCTGCGCAGTGAACGTCGCCGTGCCGCCCTGACAAGTGCGAGCGAGCGCGAACCCGCAGCTGCAACAAGCCTCGGTGTGAGCGCACGTTCGCCGCGGGTGGCGGCGGCGTTCGCGCAGCTCGGCGACGACGAGCGCGAACTATTGCTGCTCGTCGCCTGGGAGGAGCTCAAGCCGGCGGCAGTGGCCGCGATCCTCGGCTGTTCCCAGAACGCGGCCCGCATCCGGCTGCACCGCGCTCGCCGTCGTTTCGCGCAAGCCCTTGCCGCCGAGGACGCGACACGAAATGTCAGGCCGCTGGCGGACAGTCATCCGCTGCCGGCGCGCCGACCGGCAAATTGGAACTGGAGGATTCGCTGTGAACAGCAACTTCATCGAACGTCTTGCCGAGCTTGCGTCAGTACGCGACGAGCAGCTTGTTGCAGAGACGCAGACTCCGGAAGCTCGGGCGCTCCTCTCCGAGATCCTCGCCACCCCCGTCGCCGTCTCGACAACGAACGCTCCCCGCGCGGAACGGCGGTCGCGCGTGTTAAAGCGCGGCCGTTGGCTGACGGTTCCGGCACTCGCGGCCACAGTTGCTGCCGTCGCCGTGCTTGTCTCAACCGGAAGCAACGGCACGCCCAACGCCGCCGCAGCCACTCTCAACAAGGCCGCGGTGACCGCCCCCTGAGCAGAGGTCCTGCGTCGTTTCGCTGATCTTGTAGCGATCGGTGACGTCGGCGCCGGGAGAACCGAGTTGGATCCCGCCAAGAGTTACGGCTTCGCGCGCTTCGCGATTCTTTCGTGGGTCCCCGTTCGCGGTTAGGTCGATCTCGGCCAACGGCCCGGCGACGTTGCCGAGGATGCAGGCGCCTGAGTTGTCGAATCCGGCCGCGCAGCGCGGCGTCGTCCACATCCAGGATCTGTTCGCCGTCGTCGTCGGGCCTTCGAGCCTCATCGTCGATGGCGATATCACCTTCGACGACTGCCTGGACGTCCCGGCGGCGACGTGAGTACCCCGGAAGTCCCTGCGCTGACGGGAATCAAGACCACAATGTGGGGACAAATGAAAGGAGCCTCATGAGTAATGGCGCAGAAGTCGC
>PLZU01000030.1 GCA_003152275.1 Actinomycetota bacterium | reverse complement strand
CGGCCGCTGCTCCGGGCCCGGCGCCGGCCGCTCGGAGCAGGCGCCGCGCGTGCACGAGCCCGCGGTGGTGCTCCTTCGACAGCAGGACGAGCGCAGCGTGGCGTCTCACGGTTTCCCTCGGCCGGCACCGTCGCGGCGGCTACGCCTTAAGCTCGGGTCTGCCCCTGAGTAACGCTCGCGGCGCCAGCAGTCGGCGCCAGGATGCTGGTGTGCCCGTCCTCCCAGCGGACGCGGACGCGCAGGGGATCTTCCTGGAGCACCTCTTCGATCTCCCCTGCCCGGCTCGGCTTTGCCACCTTTTCGGACTCGACGACGATCCTGTCTCCGACGTGAGGCTTCATCTGTGTCTCATCCTCCCGTTCATGTTTGCTCGTGCTCTGGAGAGGCTAGCGCGACCTTCAACAGCCTGTCGTCGCCGTTTGCAACGACAAACCGCGGGGAAGATTGCGAGTTAATGCCTCCGCGATCAGAGAGATCGGGCGTCTCCAAGGACAGCCCCGTGCCGTTGCCCACGTTGGAGCTGTGCTGCGCAGGCTGTGGCTACGGTGCGCGCAGGCGGACGGAGCCTGAACGCTGCCCGATGTGTGGGGGAAACGCGTGGACACTTGGAGGCTGGCAGCCGTTTGCTGAACTCGCGCCGTCCGCCGAAACCGAGACGCAGTACGCGATGCCGATCGAAGCTGCCGACGCGCCGCTCTTGGCGGAACACGTAATTGCCGACTCCGGCGTCCCCGCTGTCGTCGCCTAGGCGACGTCCTTGAGGCTGTGCGAGTCCGCGAGGGCTCGCAGCTTCTTCAGCGACTGGTTCTCGATCTGGCGGATGCGCTCGCGCGTAACGTTGAACGTGCGCCCGACCTCGTCGAGCGTGCGCGGATGCTCACCGTCGAGCCCGTAGCGAAGCTCGAGCACGCGCCGCTCACGATGCGACAGCGTCGCGAGGATCTTCTTCAGCGTCTCCTTGCGCATCGCTACGTCGGCCTGTGAGGTGCGTTAACTCGGTTCCGCGTTTAAGGCGCACATGCCGCCGTAGAGTCGTGCGCCCGTCCCTGCTGATTCCGAGGAGCTGGTTCTTGTTCTGGTCGTTCTGCTACCCGGTGTGCCGCTGCGTTCTCCAGCTCATGTTGCTTCGTCCTCGCTCGGAGGACTTCAAGGAGCTTGAGATCGTCGTGCTCCGCCACGAGCTCGCGGTCCTACGCCGGCAGACGCGTCGACCGCAGCTGACGTCGACTGATCGCGTCTTCCTTGCTGCGGCGAGCCGGCTCTTGCCGCGGTCGAGATGGCGGTCGTTCCTGGTCACGCCGACGACGCTGCTGCGCTGGCACAGACGCCTCGTCGCTCGCCGCTGGACGTATTCGGTTCGGAGCGGCCGGCCGTCGATCGGCGGCGAGATCCGCGAGCTCGTGCTGCGGCTGGCGCGCGAGAACCCTCGCTGGGGCTACCAGCGGACCACGGGCGAGCTGGGTGGCCTCGGCATCGCCGTCTCGGCGACGACCGTGCGGAAGATCCTGCGGCAGGCGGGACTTGGCCCTGTCGGCGAGCGCTCGGGGCTGTCCTGGCGTGCCTTCTTGCGAGCGCAGGCCGCGAGCATGCTCGCGGCCGACTTCTTCACTGTCGAGACGATCTCTTTGCAGCGGCTGTACGTGCTGTTCTTCATCGAGCTCGGGAGCCGACGCGTCCACGTCGCTGGCTGCACCGCGAACCCGACCGGCGACTGGGTTGTTCAGCAAGCGCGCCAGTTCGCCTGGACGCTTCAGGAGCGGCGATCGTCGTTTCGTTTCCTGATCCGCGACCGCGACAGCAAGTTCAGCCGCGACTTCGACGCTGTCTTCACAAGCGAAGGCATCGAGATCATCAAGACGCCTGTGCGTGCGCCGAAAGCGAACGCGATCGCCGAGCGCTTCGTTCGCACCGTCCGCTCCGAATGCGTGGACTGGCTCCTGATCATGAACCGGCGCCACCTCGAGCGTGAGCTCCGCGTCTTCGTCGACCACTACAACACCCATAGGCCGCACCGCTCGCTTAATCTCGCGCCACCCGCGCCGTCCCAGCCGAGATTCCGCGGCGTGCGCGCCCACCACCAACCGTCGGCGATCGAGCGGCGCGACCGACTCGGCGGCCTCATCCACGAATACAACCTCGCCGCATGAAACCGCGTTTGCGCACCCTTCAGGCTTCGGCACGGGCATTGACCGACGCCCACTCTTTGCTTCGCTCGAACTTCAAGCCCTTGGACTCAGTCCAGTACCAGACATCTCGGTACCCCCGTTTGGGTGAGTAACGGCCTGGGCGATTCACTCTTCTGGGGGAATCCGACGGCCCCCATCGGGGCCGATACGCCTCGTATGCACGGGCGGCATGTTCTCTTTGCAGCGGCGGCGATCAGTGCGTCGATCGTGGCTGTCACGCCTGCTGCGGCCTCGCCGACGTCGCAGAACGCGTGGGCGGCTCAGGCGAACAAGGTCTGCGTGATCTGGCTCGCGAAGGCCAAGAAGGCGTTCGGCTCGCCGGTCACGGCTGCGCAGTTGTACGGCTTCGCCGTCAAAGCGAAGTCGATCGAGAGCCAGGAGCTGGCTGTTCTCAAGCAGATCCCCGGCAGGACCGCGGCCGGAACGGCTGCGCTCACGGCCGTGAAGGTGGACATCGCCGAAGTCGGCTCCGCCATCAGCGCATGGGATCAGGGCAAGCCGGCGGTCTTCGTACAGATTCTCAAGCGCTACTTGAACGACGAGCGCGCGAAATCCGCGTTCGCCGTCGCCGGCGCGAATCAGTGCGGCTGACGAACTAGCGGCCTGCCCAGCGTGTAAGGATCCGCCCATCTGATGGCGATCGTCGGCGCACACCTGCTGCTGTACTCGCCTGAAGCTGCCGCCGGCCGAGGTCGGCGTGCATCCATCCGAGGGTTCGACGAAGCATGCGCTCTGCCTGATGTGCGACGACCTCGAGGCGACGATGGCCGATCTGCGCGACAAGGGGATCGAGTTCCGCGGCGAGCCGAAGGCCGAGGGCTTCGGCATCACGACGACGATGCTCCTCCCCGGCGGTGTCGAGCTCCTGCTCTATCAGCCGACGCACGCGTCACCGCTTGAGCTCTAGAGGAAGCGCGCCGGGTCGAACAGTTCGAGCTGCGGCGCCGTCTGACCGAGGAGTGCGTCCGCGACGAGCTCGCCGCACGCGAAGCCGAGGACATTGCCGTGCCCGGAGTAGCCGGCGGCGACCCAGAGCCCATCGCGGCCGGGGACGCGCCCGACGAGCGGCAGCATGTCCTGTGTGAGGCCGAAGATGCCGGCCCAGCGGTGCGAGATGCGCGGCGTCTCGCCGATCAGCTCGCCGAGAAACTGCTCGAGCGACGCCTGGATCGCCGGCGTGATCTCCTCGACGTCGGTGAGCTCGTCGAGGATCGAGACGTCGCGGAAGCCGCCGAGTAGCACACGGCCGTCGGGCAGCTGCTGCCAGTAATCGAAGCCCTGGCGGGCGTAATGCGGCTTGTCGTAGAGAACGCGGTCGATCGGCTCGCTCACGATCACCTGGCCACGAGTCGGCCAGATCGTGTCGGCGACCTCCGGCACGAGACCGTGGCCGTAGCCATCGGTCGCGACGATCACCTGCTCTGCATCGAGCGCAGACACGTCGTCGACCAGGTACTGCTCACGGATCTCCGCTCCCGCTTCGGCAGCGAGCGCGGCGAGGCGCCGCACCCAGCGTGCCGGTTGCAGCGCACCGTCGCCTGCGTGCAGGATCCCCCCTTCGAAGTGGCCCGCGAGCACCCCCGGGAGGTCGTCGAACCACTCTGCTTCGATGCCGTCCTCCCGGAATGCCTCGTACTCGGCGCGGATCTGCTCGCGCTCCTCCTCGTCTACGGCAAGACGAAAGCTGCCGGGCCGCCGGAGCGCGTCGCCGGCCAGGTCTTCGATGCGGTCGAGTGCGCGCTCCGTCCAGTTCCAGAGGCCGCGCGCCTGATCGACGCCGTACGTGTCGCGAGCGACGTCGTAGCGCGACGCGCCGCCACGCAGCGCGAAGCCGCCGTTGCGGCCGCTCGCGCCTTCCGCAACGGCGCGTTCGTCGTAGACGCGCACGCGCAGGCCCGCTTCGGCGAGACGGAGCGCGGCTGCGCAGCCGGTGACGCCGGCGCCGACGATCGCGACGTCGACGGTGCCTTCGTGCCGCGGCGAGGGGCGCGGCACCGGCTCGTCTTCGAGCCAGTACGGATTCACTCGGAGTCCGTCAGCTCCCGCGCGACGTCTGCGGCGACTCCGATCTTGCGCACGATCGCGAAGTCACTGCCCCAAAAGATCACGCGCTCGACGAGCGGGGTCGCCTCGTGGCCGGTCACGACGACAAAACGCGCCGGAATGGCGCGAATCTCGTCGTACTGCGAGGCCTTCAGCGAGACACGCTCGACGCATGTCTCGTCAGCGCATTCGCAAATGAAGGCCAGCTTCTCCTCGGCCAGGTGCTCGAATCGCGTCGCGAACTCACGGATGTGGTCATTGATCGCCCGGAACATGACCTCGTTCCGGGCAAGGCGGGCCTCGCGGGACGGCATGGTTCGATCCTCTCACGGGAGTGGGTGCCGCGGGTGCGGACGGGCCGTATCCACACCATGCGTTGGCTCAGCAGCGTGGTCTACGTGTCGGCGCTCTCGTTGTGGGCCTCGTCGCCGGCCACTGATCACCGACATACAGCCATCGAGCTGATTCGAGCGCACGTCACTGGACGCGGTAGATCCCCTCGTGCGCGGCTGCCGCGCCGGCGAGTTCGAGCTCGACGAGTGCCCGGGCGATCTCGGCGGCGGGCCGGCCGGTGCGGCGGACGAGTTCGTCGGCGGTCGCGGGTAGGAGGTCGAGCAGGGCGTCTCGTCCGGCCGGCGCGGGCTCCTCGATGCCGAAGAAGTTGAGCACGTCGGCTGCGGCGGTGAGCGGGGCGGCGCCGAGTTTCAGCAGCGCGTTCGTTCCCGCGGAGAGCGCGGAGCTGATCTCGCCCGGAACCGTGAAGACCTCCCTGCCTTCTTCGAGTGCCAGATCGGCGGTGATCAGCGCGCCGCTGCGCTCGCGCGCCTCGACGACGACGGTTGCGGCGCAGAGGCCGGCGACGATCCGGTTGCGGGCCGGAAACCGCCAGGGCGCCGGCTCGACGCCGGGCGCGTATTCGGACACGAGCAAGCCCGTGGCGGCGATGCGCCGCGCGAGCTCGGCGTGCGCAGCGGGGTAGTCGCGGTCGATGCCGCAACCGAGCACCACGACGGTCGGGCCCCCGGCTTCGAGCGCGCCACGGTGCGCTTCAGCGTCGACGCCGCGCGCCATCCCGGAGACGACGAGCAGGCCGCCGCGGGTGAGCTCGCGGCCGAGCGAGCGCCCGACCGACGCGCCGTAGCCTGAGCAGGCGCGGGCGCCAACCACCGCCACCGCCGCCCGAGAGAGCAAGCCGGTGTCGCCGGCGCCGCGCACGAACAACCCCGGCGGCGGGTCGTGGATCGCGCGGAGCAGCGGCGGGAACTCCGGCGCCGTTCGCGGCAGAAAGCGCAAGCCGCGCGCGGCGAGCCGTTGCTCGTACGCGTGCCCGTCGAAGCTGCGCAGGTGCGAGTACCAGCGGCGGTTGAGCGGCGGGTGCAGCAGATGCGTCCCCGTCTCCGATGCGAAGACGGCCAGCGCGAGCTCGGTCATGCCGCGAGCTCCTGCGGCGAGCGGTACGCAAGCGCCTCCGCCACGTGCTCCGCCGCGACCGCATCCGCCTCGGCGAGCGCCGCGATCGTGCGCGCCGTGCGGGCCACGCGAGCGCGACCACGCCCCGAAAGCGGCAGCCGCTCGACCGCGCGCGAAAGCAGCGCGTCCGCATCGCCCGTACGCGACAAACCTTCCCGGCCGCGCGCCGCAGCAACGCGTGGCGCGACCTGCGCCGACGCCTCCGAGGGCCCCGCAGCAAGCTCCACCGCCCGCGGCCGCGGCATCGTCACCACGAGATCGAAGCGATCGAGCAGCGCCCGCGAGAGCTTGTCCCGATACGCAGCCAGCCGCTGCCCCGAACACGTGCACTGCGCCGCTGGATCCCCTCGAGCGCCACACGGACAGAGGTTCATGGTCGCAACGAGCTGAAAGCGTGCCGGGAAGATCGCGCGGCCGGCAGCGCGCGCGATCGAGACGACGCCGTCCTCGAGCGGCTGCCGCAGCGCCTCGAGTGTCGGCCGTGCGAACTCCGCGAGCTCGTCGAGGAGGAGGACTCCGCGATGCGCGAGGCTCGCTTCGCCGGGACGGATTCCCGGCCCGCCGCCGACGATTGCCGCCGTGGACGCGCTGTGGTGCGGCGCGCGAAACGGCGGCACCGTGACGAGCGGCTGCTCGACCGACAGCAGCCCCGCCACAGAGTAGATCCGCGTCACCTCGAGCGCTGCAGCAGGCTCGAGCGCCGGCAGCAGACCGGGTAAGCGCCGCGCGAGCATCGTCTTCCCGGTTCCCGGAGGCCCGGCGAGCAGCAGGTTGTGCCCGCCCGCGGCGGCGATCTCGAGCGCGCGCCGCGCACGCTCCTGTCCTCGGACGTCCGCGAGGTCGGGCAGCGGCGGCGGGTCGTGGGCGCGCGGCGGCACGATCGGATCCGGCTCGAGCTCGCCGCGCAGGTAGGCCACGGCATCGGCGAGGTGGCGTACGGGGATCGGCTCGATGCCGGCGAGTGCCGCTTCGGCGGCCGACTCGCTCGGGCAGAGCACGCGCTCGAGCCCCATGCGCCGCGCCCCCTCCGCGACGGCAAGCACGCCGCCGACGCGACGCAGCCGGCCGTCGAGCGCGAGCTCCCCGATAGACGCGTGCCGGTCGAGCTCGTCGTGTGGCAGCTGTTGCGACGCCGCGAGCACCGCGAGCGCGATCGGCAGGTCGTAACCCGAGCCCTCCTTGCGCAGGCCGGCGGGCGCGAGGTTGACGGTCACCCGGCCTTTCGGGAACCGCAGCTCGGCCGCGTGGATGCCGCTGCGCACCCGCTGCCGCGCCTCGGCGCAGGCGCGGTCGGGCAACCCGACGATCGCGAACGCGGGCAACCCGTTCTCGTACACGTCGGCCTCGACCTCGACCCGGCGAGGCTCGAGACCGACGAGCGCATGGGTGACCGCGCGTGCGAGCACGTCGCCGACGCTACGCGGACAACCGTCACGGCTTTCCGGCAGCTTCGTCACGCGCTGGAGGTCGTCGCTCACATGTGCGACTGGACGTTCAGGCCGCGTGGGCGACGAGCACGTCTTCGAAGTACTCGCCGGCGCGCCGGCCGGTGCGGCGATTGACGTGCCGTCGCAGCCGCGCGTCGAGACGCAAGCCCGCAGCGTCGAGAATCGCAGGGTAGAGATTGCGCCGGTCGTTCACGACGACGAGCACCGGCGCGTCCGGCACGAGTGCCGACGCTGCATTCGCGAGCGCACGTGCGATGCCGTCGCTGTACGCGGCGAGTGCGGCGCGCGACGTGCCGGCGACCGC
>PLZU01000084.1:670-31895 GCA_003152275.1 Actinomycetota bacterium | reverse complement strand
TTCATTCAGAAACGAGTTCTTAGAGCGAGGCGTCGACAGCCGCTGCGGCGAAGAGCAGCGCGAGATACAGCAGCGAGAAGTGGAAGACGAGCGCAGCGCGCCGACGCTCGCCCGTGCCGAGCCGCAGTGCGAGACCGATGAACACGCCGCCGAGCGCGAGCGCGCAGACGAGATAGGTCAGTCCGAACGTGCCGGTCGCGAAGGGAACGACCGTGAAGATCACGAGCGCAACCGTGTAGCCAAGGATGCGGCGCACCGTCGCGCGCTCGCCGCGAACCACGGGCAGCATCGGCACCTTCGCCGCGGCGTAGTGGTCGCGCAACAGGAGCGCAAGCGCCCAGAAGTGCGGCGGCGTCCACAGGAAGACGATGAGGAAGAGCCACACGGCGGGTAACGCCAACCCGCCGGTTGCGGCGGCGTAGCCGACGAGCGGGGGAACGGCGCCTGCGGCGCCACCGAGCACGATGTTCTGCGGGCCGCGCCGTTTCAGGTAGCCCGTGTAGACGACGACGTAGAAGAGGTTGCCGACGAGCGCGAGCACCGCGGTCAGCACGTTCACCGTCGAGGCGAGCAAGGTGAAGGAGCATGCAGAGAGCGCCAACCCGAATTCGAGAGCCCTCGCGGGCGCCAACCGGCCGGTGGCCACAGGACGCTGCGCGGTCCGCGAGCCCATCAACCGGTCGATGTCGCGGTCGAGGAGATGGTTGAGCGCACTCGCGCCGCCGCACGCGAGCGCGAGCCCGAGCATCGTGAGCAAGAAGCGAGTCGTGCCCGGCCAGCCGCGAGCGCCGACGATCATGCCGCAGGCGCCGGTCACGAGCAGCAGACTCATGATCCGCGGCTTCGTGAGTGTTACGTAGTCGCGCACGCTGCCGCGCGGTAGCGGTCTGCCGCGGAAACACGCGACCGCGAGCACACAGGCCGCGGCAAGCGCTAGGGCAGCGAAAGCGACGTGGAGCGCGCGCGGCGTGACCACGGCAGCAACCAAGAAGAATGCGAGCGCGCAGACCGATGGGAGCAAGAGGCGACGGTGAGCGTAGGCAGCGACCGCGAGCGCGAGCAGAGGTGGTAGCGCGAGCGCGGCCAGCACTCGGTGCAGGCCGCCGGCGGCGCTCACTCCGCTGACGACGGCGAGCAGCGCCGCTGCGGCGGCTGCGAGTGCGGTCAGCCGCAGCGCGACCCCGGGCCGCGCGTCTGTCGTCACGTGCGCTCCCGCGCGAGCCGACCCAGGTCTCGCTGCACGAACCCGGGCAGGAAGGGGAACAAGTACGCCGTCCGCTCGAAGCCGCGCCGGTCGATGAGGTAGAGCGCAAGGCTGTGCACGATGTCGTTCGTCGCCGGCACGACCCGAATACCGTATGAGCGCCACACGGAGGCGAGCTGTGCATGCGTTCTCGCGTTCAACCAGTGCACCGTCCACGGGCCGTTGAGGTTCCACTTGGCGAGCGCATGCCGGATCCCCGCGGGCGTGTCGCCGGGCTGGTCGACGCTGACGATCACGAGCGTAGGCCGCTGTGCGGCCGGCAGCCGGCGAAGGATCGAGCCGAGCTGGCGCCCCTCGATCGGACACGACGACTTGCACTGCGAGTCGAGGAAGGTCAGAACCACGGGGCTTCCCCGCAGCGATGCGAGCGACACGGCACTGCCGGATTGATCGCGCAACACGAAGTTCGGCGCGCGACGAGCACCCGCCTTCCAGACCGCCTGGCCGTGCAGCGTCGGCAATGCCGGCCGGGCCGCGGCCGTACCGCTGCCGTGCAGAAGCCGCAGTACTGCGCCGCCGCCGGCGCCAACCACGACCGCGACCAGCAGGATCATCATGGCCAGCCGCAGCGAGACCCGCGGGCGCACCGCGAGCGCGGGGACCGGTTGATCCGTCACTCGACCTTCCCGCTCCTCGCACCCGCCGAGCGGCGCCGCAGCAACACCGCCCAGTAGATGCCCACCAGGATGAGCAGCCCGACCGGCATGACAAGCGTCAGGATGGAGCCGGCCAGGAAATGCGAAGCGACGATCATGTGCATGACGCTCCTCTCAGCTTCCGCCGGCAAGACCGAGGCGCCGCGCTGACGACTCGGGTTCGAGCCACCGGTATGCGAACACGATGATGGCAACGGTATATGCGAGCGAGCCGGGCACCCACATCACGCCGGCTGCTATCTGCTGATCCGCAAGCGCGGAAAGCCCGCCGGGGCGGTGCGCCAGTGCAGCGTATGCGGAATAAAGCGGTGAGGTCGCGAACGCGAGCACGAGTGCGATGAGCCAGCCGACGAGCATGCCCGTCGTGAGATATGAGATCCGCCACCACGCCGTGAGCCGCAGCGGGTCGAAAACCACTCCCCAGTAGAGCAAGCCCGTCCCGAAGAAGAGGCAGTGCTCGAGTACGTGTACCGCGCTGTTTCGCAACGTGAGGTCGTACAGCGCCGGGACATGCCATACGACCATGGTCACGTTGAAGAGCGTCCACGCGCAAAGCGGATGCGAGAGTGCGCGCGGGAGCGACTGCCAAAGGCGTGTGCGGGCTCCAGAGAGCATGATCAGCGGCGGCGCGACGGCAAGCAGCAGCACGTGCTGCGCCATATGTGCAGCGAAGAGCTTGTGCGCCAGCGGCGCGAGCGGCGGACTGAACGCGGCGAGAATCGAAACGAGGCCGAGCGCGAGCGCGATCCTCCGCCACACCGCGGAGCTCGTCACACTCAGATGAGATAGAGCACGATCCACGCGAGGACACCGAGCCCCGCGAGGAACGCCCAGTAGAAGGACAGGGACTCGAGCCCCGACCGCACGAGCGAGAGCGGATCGGCGATGTCATGCCCGAGTCGGCCCGCGTCGCCAGACGCCTCGCCGGGCGCCGGCGCTCCGCTCGGAATCCGCCGGTAGCGGAACGCCGTGGCGAGCAGATTCTCGAGCCAGAACAGCGTGCCCAGCACGAACAGCACGTTGAACGCCGTCCAACCGATGAACACGCTCGCGTAGCCGCCGTCCGCGGGACCGAAGCCCGCGGAGACCCACTCGACGAACTGAAGGACGATCGCAATCAGGCCCGCAACGAGTGCGAGGGCGCCCTTGAGCCGCCACTGCGCCCGCCGCGCAGCACGGTGATCGAGAACACCGAGTCGTACGAGCAGGGCGCTTGCCACCGTCAGCGCCATGACGAGCGTGCCCAGCGTCAGCGACGGATCGACGTGCTTCGGCCTCCAGAGATGGTCGTTGTTCAGCGAACGAAGGTAGAAATACGCGAAGACGAAGGCCAGGAAGAAGAATGCGGTCGCGCTTGCGAGGAGGTGCCCGGCCGAGTTGAGATTCCGGCCCATCAGCTCCGGCGGCTCGCCCTCCACGATGCTGTACTCGGTAGCTGGATGCGCGACGTCGCTCACGACGACCCTCCCGCCGGTGAGGCCGCCGGCAAGGCAGAGGGCCTCGAGGGCTCGCCGTAGCCGTACGGGTCGGAGGTGAACACCGGGATCTGGTCGAAGTTGTGCACGGGCACAGGCGAGGGCAGCTGCCACTCGATGGAGAGGGACGACCACGGATTCACCGGAGCCTTAATGCGCGCAAAGAGCAGCGAATGGACAAAGTTGTAGAGGAACACGAGCATCGAAGCGCCGAGGACGAACGCGGAGATCGACACCCAGTCGTTGATGAACTGCAGATGGGCGGGATAGGTGACGTCTCGACGAGCCTGGCCCAGGAAGCCGGCCGCGAACAGCGGCGCGAACGTCGAGTTGAACGCGATGAACATCACCCAGAAGTGGATCTTCCCGAGCCGCTCGTTCAGCTGAAAGCCGGTCATCTTCGGGATCCAGTAGTAGATCGCTGCGAAGAACGTGAAGACGAGACCGCCCATGATCGTGTAGTGGAAGTGCGCCATCGAGAAGAAGCTGCCGTGCGTCGTCACGTCGCTCGGGACGTCGGAGAGGAACACGCCCGACAGGCCGCCGATCAAGAAGTTGAAGAACCAGGCGAGACAGAACAGCATCGGCACGGTGAAGCGGATCTGGCCTCGCCACAGCGTCATCAACCCGCAGAGGAACGTGAACCCGGTCGGGATCGAGATGAGCTCCGTCGAAAGCATGTAGAACGGGCGCAGGTTGCTGTTGATCCCGCTCATGAACAGGTGGTGCTGCCAGACGAGCCAGCTCAGCAGCGTCACGCCGAGCATCCCGGCGACCGCGAGACGGTAGCCCCACAGCGGCTTGCGCGCGAAGACGGGCAGCAACTCGAGCACGATCGCGAAGCCAGGCAGGGCGAGGATGTACACCTCGGGGTGACCGAAGACCCAGAAGAGGTTCTGGTAGAGGTACGGACTACCGCCCCCGCTCGGGATGAAGAATGTCGTTTGCGCGGTCCGGTCGAGCATCGCCATTCCGAGCACCGCGATCAGCACAGGAGCGGCGAGCAGCTGGAGCACTGCGGTCGAGAGCACGCCCCAGCAGAAGATCGGCAGCCGCGACCACGTCAGCCCCGGCGCGCGCATGGTCACGATCGTTGCGATCATGTTCAGGCCGAGCAGGCACATCGAGATGCCGACGAGTGCGAAGAAGACGATGTACGAATCCATGCCCGTGTTCGCCTGGTCGTTGAGCGGCTGATAGCCCGTCCAGCCGGTCGGGAAGCCGCCGAAGAAGATCGTCGTCGTCAGGATCGCGCCGCCGGCCATCAGCAGCCAGAACGTCAGGGACTCGATGCGCGGGAAGGCCATGCGACGCGCACCAATCATCAGCGGCACGAAGTAGTTCGCGAACGGGCCGAGGATGGCGCTCGACATGATCCCCATCATCATCGTGCCGTGCATCCCGACGAGCGTCAGGTACTGGCCGGCGGGGAACACCTGGCGCGCCGGCGACAGAAGCTCGACGCGGATCAGCATCGCGTTCAGGCCGCCGATGAAGAAGAAGAGGCCGATCCCGCAGAGGTACTGGATGCCGACGACCTTGTGATCGGTGCAGAGCCCGAAGTAGCGACCTACGCCCTGCTGCTCCTTCTCGCGCAACGACGGCGGGTAGCCGCGTAGCCGCGCCCATGGGTAGACGCCGAAGCCCATGCCGATGAGGAACCCGGCGACTCCGAGGAAGTAGCCGAGGAACACCGAGAGGTCATTCTGGTCGATGCCGCCGACGCCCAGATACGCGACGCTGGCGCCGTTGATGTGGTGGCCGATGAACCAGCCGAGGTAATAGCCGCCGATTCCGAACACGACCGCGGTCAACGCGTTGAAGCCGATCAGGCGGCGCCAAAGCGGTGGGCGAACCTCAACGGCGACAGCGCTCACAGTGCTCCTCTCACTCAGCCGGCGCGTCTGGACGGGTCGGGCAGATAATTGGTCGCGTACGGCGGCAGATAGCGCATGACCGGCTCGAAGTACGACTGCTGACGCTTGATCCACGCCGCAAACGTGCTCGCGCCGACGACGTGGCCGGTGTCGAACATGTAGCCATGCCACAGCCCGCAAAGCTCGGCGCAGTGGATGTCGAACTGCAGCGGCCCCTTGGTTTCGACGTAGACGATGTTGTCGACGCCCGGGTTCGCATCGGCCTTGACACCGAGCTGGTAGGCCCAGAACGAGTGGATCGCGTCGAGCGAGGTGACATGGAGCCGGATCAGGGTGTCCGCAGGCAGCACGAGGTGGGGCACTTCGACGCCGCCGTACGTCGGATAGCGGTACGTGAACTCCCATTGCTGCCCGATCACCTGGACGTCCAGCGCTCGCTTGTACCCCGCGGGCTGGAAGGCGGCGTTCGGCCCCTGGCCGCCACCCGAACCGGACTTGAGCAATTCGTACGTCCCGAAGCCGGCGAGGAAGAGAACCGTCGCGGACGTGACGACCATCCAGATGAGCTGGATGCGCGCGTCGCCGCGAATCGGCGGTCCGTCCACGAGCGCGCTGCCGCGGCTGCGGAAGCTGGCGAACACATAGAGGAGGAACAGCAGCACGAACACGCACACCGGGGTCGAGATCGAGAC
This sequence comes from Actinomycetota bacterium, assembly GCA_003152275.1. GTDB lineage: Bacteria > Actinomycetota > Thermoleophilia > Gaiellales > Gaiellaceae > Palsa-739. The sequence continues at coordinate 25,931 of PLZU01000084.1, read as the reverse complement.
CATGACGGTGTTGCTGAAGACCTGCTCCGACGCTTGCACGCTGTCGTTGCCGGGCGGAATCGCCGGGCCGAGGAAGATCGCGACGAGCGGCGTCGCAATCGCGCTCAACACGATCCAGGCGATGAGGAACCGCTTCCCGTGTGCGACGGAAGGCGAAGCCGGAGTGACTGCTGGCGGCGCCATCGCTAGACCACGTTCAGGAAGCCGTCCATGTAGCCGATCGTCTGCATCGGCCCCCCGAACCCGTACATGAAGCCCGCGGCGCACGGAACGAAGCACTGCCAGCGATAGTGGCCCTTCTTCCCCGTCCGGAAGACGAACGTCATCGTGCGATGCGCCATCGACAGTAAGCACGGCGCATAGCCACAGGTGTTCTTCGCGTTGTCGGCGACCGGAGCGAGCGGAACGAGAACGCCCAACGCCGGTACGGCGAACGTATGCGACGGCTGGTCCGGCGGCATAACGACGAGTGGCTTGCCGTCGACGAGCTCAGGGCCGACGAGGCCCGTCGGCCGGCCGAAGAGTGGGTTCCGCAGTCCGCTCGCGCCGTCAAAGTTGTAGATGGTCACGCGGATGGTCGCGTGCGCAGGAAGCGTGAACACGGTCGAACGCTCCCAGCGCCCGCTGTTGTTCCGAACAAGGTACGAGACCCAGTCCGGGTGCGGGGCGAGCGTCGGGCCGACCGCAGCGACGGTCTCGATCGTCAGATGAACCGTGGGCGAAGCGCTCGACCCCTGCACGGTCGGCCGGAACGCCGGCGTGTTCCCGACGAGGTACCCGGCGATATAGAAGCCGATCAGGATCCCCGCGACCGCGACGCCAGTCGCGACTCCGAGGATCTTGGCTCCCGTGCGGCTCACGGCGCGGGTATACCGCGGTTCGCCCCCCGCTGTCCCGAAAATGACTCAACTGTCATGCACAGGTCATTTACAGGTCATGCTCATACCCGTTAGCCTCTAGGCGCGGCCGGATGAAGATTCTGGTAATCGAGGACGAGGCTCGAATTCTCTCGTTTCTCGCGCGTGGCCTCGAAGCGGAGGGATACCGAGTCGAGGGAGCGAGCGACGGACGTGATGGGCTCGTTCGCGCGGTCCAGGAGGAATGGGATCTCGTGCTGCTCGACCTGATGCTGCCGGGACTCGACGGGCTGGACGTGCTCGACACGCTGCACCGGCGCCGGCCGGAGCTACCGGTCCTCATCCTGTCTGCGCGCGCGGATCTGCCGACAAAGCTGCGCGGTTTCGACCTCGGCGCATCGGATTACGTCTCGAAGCCCGTTGCGCTCGACGAGCTGCTCGCGCGTGTTCGCGTACAGCTGCGGTCGCGCCCCGACGAAAGCGGAACCTCGCTGCGCGGTGGGCGGCTCGTTCTCGACCTCGCCCGGCGTCAGGCGCGCCTCGGCGACTTGGTGTGCGATCTCTCCGACCGGGAGTTCCGGCTGCTTCATCATCTCGTCCTGCATGTAGGCGAAGTGATCAGCCGGGAGCGCCTGCTCGCCGAGGTCTGGGGCTACACCTTCGACCCCGGCTCGAACGTCGTCGAGGTCTGCATCAGGCGGCTGCGGAAGAAGCTCGGGCCGGAGGCCCCGATCGAGACCGTTCGCCATGCGGGCTATCGACTGGCTGCGTAACCACTCCATCGAGGTCGCGTGGGTGCTGTTCGCCGCGGTGAACCTCGGCGCGATGATTGCGTGGCCGAGCTGGGAGACGATTCCGTTCCACTTCGTCTGGATCAGCCTGACGCTCGTCTACGGCTTCCGCGTCTGGGGAACGGAGATGACGGCGCTCATTCTCGGCGCGGTCGTCATCGCTACCGGGACCTCGATCTTCATCGACGCGTTCCAGCGGATCCAGCTTTGGGGCGAGCTCTTCGAGGTGCCGTTGATGTCGGCGATGTTCCTCGCCATGGTGTGGCACGCACGCCGCCGCCAGGCAGCCGTGCGGGCCGCGGAGGAGCTCGTCGTGCGGCAGGAGCGGTTCCTGCACGACGTCTCGCACGAGCTGCGAACGCCGGTGACGATTGCGCGCGGCCACCTCGACCTGCATCGCCGTCAAGAGGGCGACAGCAACGAGCTGGCGGTTGCGGTCGACGAGCTCGCACGGATCGAGCGCATGATCTCGCGCCTGCTCCTGCTCGCAGAGGCGGAGCAGCCGCACTTCCTCGCTCCGGTCGAGATCGAGGCGGACGCCTTCCTCGAAGAGGTCTTCGTTCGCTGGTCGGAGGTCGCGCCCCGAGCCTGGCGGCTCGGACGGCTCGTTGCCGGACGTGTGCGCGCAGACGAGGAAGCCTTGCGCGTCGCGCTCGACGCGCTGCTCGAGAACGCCGTGAAGTACACCGAGCCGCACGACGCGATCGAGGTGAGCTCGAGCGTGCTCGACTTCGGGCTCGTGATCGAGATTGCGGACACGGGCTCGGGCGTCGCACCCGACGCGCTCGATCGGATCTTTGACCGCTTCGCGCGCGGCGACGTCGCTCGGAGCCGGACAACAGGTGGAGTCGGACTGGGGCTCGCGATCGTCGATGCGGTCGCGAAGGCGCACGGCGGTTCGTGCACCGTGCGGCCGCGGTACAAGGGAACGGTGTTCGCACTGCGACTGCCGGACTTCCAGCGGTCGACGGAGCAGGAGGCTCCGTCGACGCTGGATGCGCTGGGCCTGGCTACTTAGGCCGCGAGAGCGAGAGCGCGCTCGGCGTCGTGCCGGGCGACCTGATGGAGCGGGAGCGGATCGGACGCGACCCACGGATCGCCGCCGGTGCCCCACTGCTCATCGTGTTGCGGCGCCATCGCGGGTAGCCGGTGGGCGAGCCGAACGAGCGTCCCGACAACGGCGAGAACGAGTACGGCCAGAAGTGCGTTCACAGTGATGATCGTCGATGTTGTCATGCACGCAGCCTGCCGAGCGCGCGTGAGACCATCGTGAGCAAGGACTAAGACCTTTCTAAAAGGGCCTCACGGAGCGCATCGGTGGTACGTATGAGGCGTGTTCGCCCTCGGTCTCGCGGCAGCGCTCGTCGCTTCTGCGCTCTTCAACGTCGGAATCGCCCTCCAGGGCATCGAGGCGCGCAGTGCGCCGAAGAAGCTCGGCCTCCGCGTCGGGCTCCTGACGCGCCTGTTCCGGCGCAAGCGCTGGGTGCTCGGCTGGGTACTCGGAGTCGTCGGGATCGCGCCGCAGGTGCTCGCGTTCGCCGACGCGCCGTTCGTCGTCGTGCAGACCGCGCTCGCGTCCGGACTCCTGATCCTCCTCGTCATTGGGTCGCGCCTGTTCGGAGAGCACGTGGGCTGGGTGGAGATCGTCGGCGTTTCGGCGATCATCGGCGGGGTTGCGCTCGTCGCCTGGGGCGCGCCCCCGCACGTCGAGGCCCATCGGACAGGCATAGCCGTCATCGCCGTCGCCGCCGGATTGACCACCGCCGGGTTTTTCCCGTTCGTGGTGCGCGGCACCTTCTTGGACACGGGCATGGGCGCGATCGTCGCGTCGGGCGCGGGTTTCGCTGCGAGCAACGTGGCGACGAAGCTCCTGGCCGACGACATCGGCAGCGGGCACTACTTCAACGCAATCGCTTGGGCGATCGTCGGGTTGATCAGCGGCATCGCCGCGACGATCACGGGCATGACCGCTTTCCAGAGGAGACGGGCAACGACGGTCGTCCCGGTGAGCACGGCCGTGCAGACGTTTCTACCGATCCTGCTGGAGCCGTTCTTCCTTCGCGAGCACTGGGCCTCCGCCGATTTCGACGGCGCCCCGATCGGCCTCGGCCTGCTGATTGCGCTCGTCGGCACGATCGTGGTGTCTCGGACGCGCGCCGTCAGCGAGCTGAGCGAGGCGACGCAGTCTTAAGGACTTTTGCGGCGTGCCTTCGGCGAGTACGTGCCGAAGACCATGTCCCACCACGGCGCGCTGACCGCGAACCCGCACTCCTCGTCCTCGAAATGGTGCCTCATGTGCAGCTCCCGGAGCCGCTTCGCGACGCGGTTCTTCGCGTGCGCGTGGTGCAGGGCAAAGTGGAGCATGTCGTAGAAGAGGTAGCCGGCGAAGAAGCCCGCGGCGATCGCCCACGCGAACGGCAACTCGAAGACCACTGCGAAGAAGAGCCAGAAGAGGGTGCCGAGCGGCACCGACACCGCCGGCGGCATGACGAGCCGCATGGGGTCGTTCGGATGGTCGTGATGGACGCCGTGCACGATGAAGTGCAGCCGCGCGCCAAGCCTGTGGTCCGGCTCGAAGTGGAAGACCACGCGGTGAATCCAGTATTCGCTGAGGGTCCAGATCCCGTAGCCGCCCAGGATCCCCAGGATGGTCTTGAGCACGCTCATGTCGTAGAACGCGCGCACCGCGAAGACGACGATCGCCGGCCCGAAGATGAGTGGGACGACGGCCGGGTGGACGCGGGTCAGGCGATCGAGGGTCTTCGCGTCGAAGAGCGCCGGGGAGGCGCGGAGCGCCTCGGCGCGGGTCGACGCCTGGCTGGCAAGGTGGTCGTCGGACATCGTCCACGAGAGTAGCGCGCCGGGATGACTGAGGCGTGAAAGGGCTGGGCCATCCCTCGAACATCCGGCAGATTTGCTCTGATTGTTACGGTTGGCCGACGCCCCGCAGGGGGGCTTGGGAGGGGAGGGGATTTCAGCCTGTTGTGAATTTCGACGCTTTCGCCATCGGGTTCGATCATCGCGACCGCGAGCGCCTGCACGCGCTCTGGGACGAGGCGATCGACAACGAGCAGTGGTCCGACGGACCGCTCACGCGCGCATTCGAAGAGGCCTGGTCGGGCTGGAACGGCCTGCCGGCGCTCTCGACCTCCAGCTGGACCGGTGCAGCGCTCGCCGCGTTCGAGTATTTCGAGCTACGCGGTCGCACGGTCCTCTGCCCCTCGAACACGTTCATGGCGACCCCGCTCGCGCTGCAGGCCGCGGGAGCAAGCGTCCAGTTCGTCGACTGCAACCGGGACGACCTCTGTATGTCCTTCGAGGACTTCGAGCGCAAAGCGCGCGAGCACAAGCCGCGCGCTGCGGTGCTCGTCCATATCGGAGGCCATATCGCCTTCGAGGTCGAGCAGATCGCTGCGTTCTGTCGTGATGAGGGGATCGTGCTGCTCGAGGATTGCGCGCACGCGCACGGCGCGTCGTTGCACGGAAAACGAGCCGGCACCTGGGGCGACGCAGGCCTTTGGTCGTTCGCCGCGACGAAGACGATCTCGACCGGAGAGGGCGGGATGCTCGTCTCCCGGCATCCGGAGCTGATCGAGTTTGCAGACCGGTTCCGCAACTATGGCAAGCCGGACTACACGCAGCCTGGGCTCAACTACCGCCTGAACGAGTTCACGGCCGCGCTCGGCATCGTGGGCACCGAACGGCTCGACGAGATCACCGCGTGGAAGAACGCGATCGCGCGCGAGCAGCTCGATCCGCAGCACCCAAATCGCGTGCACCTACCCGAAGGCATGGTCTCGGGGTACTACAAGTACATCGTCTTCGATCCGCTCGAGCGCTCGACAGGCAAGGTGTACGACGAGCCGTGCCATCGCGTGCTCGGCCACCACGTCGACCTCCCGAATAGCGACTGGGTCGCGCAGAACCACTGGTGCGCCCCGCTGTACTACCGGCCGGCGGAACGTCCAGCATTGCTGGCGGCATCGCAGTGAGGGTCCTCGTCACGGGTGGCTCGGGCTTCATCGGCTCGCACGTCGTCGACCGCCTCCGCGCGCACGGCCACGAACCGGTCATCTTCGACCTCGTTCACTCGCCGCATCACGCGCGAGAGGACGTCGCGACAGTGATAGGTGACCTCGCGGATCGCGAGGCGACACGGCGCGCAGTGCGCGGCTGCACGGCGGTCATCCATCTCGCCGCAGTCGCCGACGTCAACGAGGTCGTTGCCGATCCGATTCGCGCCGACCGCATCAACGTGCATGGGACGCAGATGATTCTCGAGGCGGCACGGCAAGAGGAGATCGCACGTGTGGTGTACGGCAGCACCGTGTGGGTGTACGGCAACTCGCCAGTCGAAGGCGAGCTCGACGAGGATTCGGCGATCGCCCTGCCTTCACACCTCTATACGGCGACGAAAATCGCCGGTGAGATGTACTGCCGGTCGTACAACGAGCTCTACGGCGGCGAGCATACGATCCTGCGCTTCGGGATCCCCTACGGCCCTCGTGCGCGCCCAGCGGCGGTCGTCCCCGCGTTCGTTCTGCGCGCCCAACGTGGTGAAGCATTGACGATCGCCGGTGACGGCCGGCAAACGCGGCAGTTCGTCTACGTCGAGGATCTCGCCGACGGTGTCGTCGCGGGTTTGCTCCCGGCCGCGGCCGACCGTGTCTTCAACCTCGTGGGCGAAGAAGAAGTGAGCGTGCGGCAGATCGCCGACACGGTGCGCGAGCTCGTGGCTCCCGTACCGCTCGTGCACGGGCCGGAGCGGCCCGCAGATGTGCACATCGGCCACATCTCCGGCGCTCGTGCGGCGACCGAGCTCGGTTGGCGTGCGGAGACGCCGTTCGAAGAGGGCGTACGGCGTTACGTCGACTGGCTCGCCGTCACGAATGGCTCGCCGGTAGCGGCCGACGCTGCAAGTATCGCCGGCAGCGCGGCCACCGTTCTCCGCCAGGAGTCCGCCGAGCTGTAGTGATCTGCGTCGTGCAGCAGCACGACGTCGCCGCCCGCCAGGTCTCTCGTCGCCCGCGCCGCGATCCTTTCCGGTGTAGCGCGCGCTTCCCAGTCTCGCCCCCAGCGCGACCACAGGAGCGGCCGCCAGCCGAGACGCCGGACGAGCAGTAACGCCGGCGCGCTGAACACACCGTACGGCGGTCGATACAGCCGCGGCTCGGCGCCGGTCGCCGTGGCGATCACCTCCGCCGCTTGCTCGAAGTCGGCGCGCAACGCTCGCGGCGAGCGGCGGAGCAGCAGCACGTGCCGGTAGCCGTGAATCGCGATTTCGTGGCCTGCCGCTGCAATCTCGGCTGCGAGCGAGGGCTCGCGCTCGACCTGCTCGCCGACGAGGAAGAACGTCGCGCGCGCGCCGGCGCGGTCGAGCTCGCGCAGGACCGCCGGTGTCCCCTGCGGATGCGGGCCGTCGTCGAACGTGATCGAGATACCCGTCGGCGACTCGAGCCGGCGCGGGATACGAAAGGCTGTCGCGACGAACGGCGCAACCGGAGCGGCCGCAGGCGCACACCAGGCCGCAAACGAGCCGGCAGCAGCGAGATCAACGCGCATCGGCAGCGGCAAGCACGAACGACGCGGCAGACGGGAGACGGTCGAACGAGTCGGTCGAGGTGCGACCGTGTTCGAGAGCCCGCTCGATCGATCCGCGCAGCTCCGTCCGCGTGTCCACGACGTCTGCGAGACCGAAGCGGCGGAACGCCGCGTTGTTCACACGCACGTGACCGCGCCCCCAGCCGTAGGAAATCGCGGGGCAGCCGCGCATCAGCGCCTCGAGGACGGTCAGTCCGCCCGTCGAGTGCACGAGGGCGTCGCCCGCCGCCATCCAGTCCGGCATCTGATCGGTGAAGCCCTCGACGCGCACGCGCTGGTCTCCCGCGAACTGCACCGAGAGCTCCGACCGAAGGCTTTCGTTGCGGCCGCAGAGACAGACCACCTGCGTGACGCCGCGAACCGCGAGCGCCTCCTCGACCGCGCCGTGAACGTCCCCGACGCCCCAGCCGCCCCCCGAGACGAGCACGATCTTCCCGGTCTCGGGCAGCCCGAGCTGCCGGCGCGCCTCGGCCTCGTCGCGCGGTTCGTGGAAGTCCGGCAGCGTGAAGCCGTGCACGCAATGCACCGACGCGTCGTCCCCGACGATCGTCCGCACCTCGTCGATCGATTCCGGGTGGGTGACGAGGTGGACGTCGACTCCCCTGCAGGCCCAGTAATGCATCGCCGCGAGATCGGTGATCGCGGCGACGACGGGGATCCGCAGCCGGCCCGAGCGCTTCAACCGGCCGAGCACCTCGGTCACGTTCGGATAGACGGACACGATTACATCCGGGTCGTGGCTCTCGATCAGCCGAAGCAGGCCTGGTGAGCCGAACCTCGTGATCAAACGCTGGCTGAGCTCCCGCGTCGGAGCCGGACCCGCAAAGAGCCAGAACCCGATGTCCCAGAGCCACGCGAAGCGGTAGAACACGACGCGCGCGGCGCCTTCGCTCATGAAGGCCACGATGCGGCCCATCGCGGCGAGGCAGTCCTCCGTCGTTATCTCGACCCCGGGTTGCTCCTCGCGCAGTTGCGCGGCGAGGGTGCGGGCGGGCAGATCGTGTCCCTCGCCGACGCTGGCGGTGAGGATGAGGATGCGGGGCGGCACGGCGGCGAAAGCTAGTACATCGTGTGTCAAGCTCGTCCGGTGCTCGCCCTCCTTGCCCTCATCGTCTCGATCGCCGCCGCAGACTCGCTGAACCCGTCGACGCTCGCCCCGGCGCTCTTTTTCGCCATCGGGCCGCACGGCCGGCGTGACGTGGCGACCTTCGCGCTTGGGGTCTTCGCGGTCTCCTTTGCCGGCGGGCTCGCGCTGACCTTCGGGCCCGGTCAGGGGTTGCTCACCCGCGTGAGCAAGCCCAGCCCGCACACCGTGCACCTGATCGAGCTCGTGGCGGGCGGTGCCGCACTCCCTGCGGCGGCCGTGCTGTGGCGCGTACGCGTGCACGTCGCCGCACGCCTCGCGGGCGGCAAGCAGCCGAGCGGCCGCTCGGCATGGCTCGTTGGCGCGGGGATCATGGCGGTCGAGCTCCCGACCGCCGTCCCATATTTTGCGGCGATCGCCGCGATCGTCGAATCGGGGCACCGCGACACGACGCAGATCGTCCTCGTGCTCCTCTACAACGTCGTGTTCGTCGCGCCGCTCATCGTGCTGTTCGCGGTGCTCGCGCTCGCAGGCGCGCGAGGCACGCAGATCGCGGCTCGCGCCCGGGTACAGCTCGACCTCTGGGCGCCAAGAGTCGCGCCCGCTGCACTCGGTGTTGCCTCCGCGGTGCTGCTCACGCTCGGGACGATCGGCCTCGCGCGGGGGTAGGCCCAGTTCAGCCGAGCGCGTCGCGCACGGCTGCGAGCAGGGTCTCCATCTCGAACGGCTTCTCGACAAAGGCGTGCGCGCCCGCAGCCTTTGCCCGCTCGGCGTGTGGCTCGACCGGCTGGGCACTCAGGACGACGATCGGAATCATTGAAAAGGGCGCCAGCGTTTGCAGGCGTTCCATCACGAGGTAACCGTCGCCGCCGGGCAGGCCGAGATCAAGAATGATCAGGTCGGGATCCTCTTTACGCGCGATGGTCAACGCGGTGACCGCGTCCCACGCGAACGCGGTGTCATAGCCCTCGCTTCCCAGCCGGATCTTCAGCAGCTTGCGGATGTCCGCGTCGTCGTCGATCACGAGAATCTTGGTCACGGTACGAGGCTATCGCGTCTAGGTTTCGGGCATGCCGCGCGCCCGAGGGCCGAGCGACTGATCGGCGTCACCCTGGCGCTCGGCTCGGCGCTCCTCTGGGGCTGCGCCGACTTCTTCGGCGGGTCGCTCAGCCGGCGCGTCCCGGTCCTCGCCGTCACGCTGATCTAGCAAGGGATCGGCTTCGTCGGCCTGCTCGCGATCTTCGCGGTGGAGCACCACGTGACGTGGAGCTCCTTCCGCTTCGGACTGGGCGCCGGAGTCGGGGGCGCCATCGGGCTCGCACTCTTCTACTGGGGTCTCTCCATCGGCACGATGAGCATCGTCGCGCCGATCGTCGCCTGCAGCGCGATCGTCCCGTTCACGCTCGCCCTCGCCGGCGGCGAGCGACCGTCGACACTCGCGCTGACAGGTGCTGCGCTCGCGATCGCCGGCATCGTCATCGCCTCGCTCGAAGAACGCCGCGTCCGCGTCCCCGAGCGTGCGCGTGCCGTGGTGATCGCGGTCGCGGCAGCCGTCGCGATCGGCGTCTTCGTCTACTTTCTCGGGCGCGGCGGCCAGTCGGGCAGCGCGCTCTCGACGCTTCTCGGCGCGCGCATCGTGTCGCTCTTCCTGCTCGGGATCGCCGCGCTCGCGAGCCGAACAACGCTTCGCCAACCGCCGCTGACTCTCGCCCAGGCGGGCGCAGTCGGCCTGGCCGACCTCACTGCGAACGGCCTGTTCGCGATCGCGGCCAACCACGGCTTGCTCGCGATCGTGTCGGTGCTCGGCAGCGTCTACCCGGTCGCCACCGTGCTGCTCGCGCACGTTGTGCTGGGAGAGCGAATCACGTGGGTGCAGCGCGCGGGTGTCGTCTGCGCGCTGACCGGCGTCGCATTCGTCAGCGCGGGCTGACGGCAGCCCGGCGCGTCAGCTCGTCCTCGACCTCGGCGACGTCGACGCCGGCGACGGCCAGCAGGACGTAGAGGTGGAAGAGCACGTCCGCTGCTTCAGACACAAGCCGGCCGTCCCCGGCCGTCGCGGCGATCGCCGCCTCGACGGCTTCCTCCCCAAGCTTCTGCGCAGCGCGCTCGACACCGGCGTCGGCGAGCGACCCTACGTAGGAGCCTTCCGGCCGGTCGCGGACGCGCTCGACGACCGTGCGCCAAAGGGCGGGCGCGAAGCACGACGTGGAACCGGTGTGACAGGCAGGGCCGGCCGGCCGGACGCGCAGCAGGAGCGCGTCTCCGTCGCAGTCGTCTCGCACCTCCTCGACGGCGAGGACATGGCCCGACGTCTCGCCCTTCTTCCAGAGCTGCCGGCGCGAGCGGCTCCAAAACCACGCCTCACCGGTCACCTGCGTGAGGCGCAGAGCCTCGTCGTCCATCCACGCGAGCATCAGCACGCGACCGTCGTCCGCGTCCTGCACGATCACCGGGCGAAGCTCAGGCTGCATGGCGAAGGGCGACGCCGAGGGCCCGCAGCTCGTCGCGCAACCGTGCAAGCCAAGCCGGCTGCTCATGCAGGATGGACGCGAGCAACGCCGCCTGCGACACGTCGAGTGCGGCGGCCACGTGCGCCGCGGTGCCCGCACCACCCGATGCGATGACCGGGAGCGACACCGTGTCGCGCAAACGGGCGAGTAGCTCGAGGTCGTACCCGTTGCGCGTGCCGTCGCGGTCGATCGACGTCACGAGCAGCTCCCCCGCTCCGCGCGCCTCGCACTCGCTCGCCCAGGCAACGGTGTCGCGCACCGCGTCGCGAGTGGCGGCGTGTGAGCGGACGCGGCCGGCAATCGTATCGATAGCAACCACGACAGCTTGACTCCCAAGCGTCGACGCGAGCTCCTCGATGAGCTGTGGGCGTGCGAGTGCGGCGGAGTTGACGCTCACCTTGTCGGCTCCGGCCTCGAGGACTGCGGTGGCGTCCTCGACCGTGCGGATGCCGCCGCCGAACGTGAACGGGATCGAGACTTGCTCGGCGACGCGTCCTGCGACGTCGAGCGCCGAAGCGCGCGACTCCACGGTCGCCACCACGTCGAGGAACACGAGCTCGTCCGCGCCCGCGTCCGAGTACGCCGCGCCAAGCTCGACCGGATCGCCGACATCGCGGAGGTCCTTGAAGCGGATGCCCTTGACGACGCGGCCGTTCGCCACGTCGAGGCATGGGATCAGACGCGGGAGAGGCATCGCTCGAGGAAGCGCGCACCGGCTGCGCCGCTCTTTTCGGGATGGAACTGGACGCCGAGGAACGACTCGTACTCGGCGACGGCGACGATGCCCTCGCTCGTTGCGGTCGTGGCCGGCGTCTCGGCTGCATAGGAGTGGGCGAACCAGAACGCCTCGCCGGACGGCTCGACGCTCGCCCAGCCGATCCGAGGCACGCGGTCGCCGCGCAGGCGCACCGCACGTCCGGGCAGAAGTCCGAGCCCGGCGACGCCCCCGTCCTCCTCCGTCTCGTCGAGTGCGATCTGGAGACCGAGACAGATGCCGAGGGTCGGCCGGCCGGCCGCAACGCGGTCGAGGAGCGCTTCGTCGAGCCCGCGCTCGCGCATGCCGGCCATCGCGAGTCCCGCAGAACCGACCCCCGGCAGCACAGCGAGATCCGCCGTGCGCACCTGCTCGGCGCGCTCCGCGCGGCACGGCTCCGCGCCGAGGCGGCGGAATGCAAGCTCGACCGAGCGCACGTTGCCGGCTCCGTAGGCGCAGATCGCGACCTTCACAACACGCCTTTCGTACTCGGAAGCTCCGAGCCGTCGCGGCGCACGGCTTCACGCAACGCGCGGCCGACCGCCTTGCACGCCGCCTCGGCGACGTGATGGGGATCGCGGCCGGTCGCCTCGACGTGCAGGGTCATGCGCGCAGCCTGAGCCAGGCTCTCGAGCGCGTGCCGGGCAAGCCCGGGATCCTCGGCGAGCGAGATCTCGGCGCCGCGTCGCCCGCCGAGGTCAACGGCAGCGCGGGCCAGCGCATCGTCCATCGGCACGACAGCAGATCCGTAGCGCGCGATTCCGCGGCGGTCGCCGAGGGCCTGGTCGAGCGCCTCGCCAAACGCGATCGCAGTGTCCTCCGCTGTGTGATGGTCACCGGTCTCCCAGTCGCCGCTTCCGTCGACGACGAGGTCGAGCCCTCCGTGGAAGGCGAGTTGCTCGAACAGGTGATCGTAGAGGCCGGCGCCAGTGGCGACGCGCACGCGGCCGGAGCCGTCGAGCTCGAGCCGCACGCGGAGCGCGGTCTCCGCTGTTGCGCGGACGTGCCGTGCGCGCCGTGATTGGGGCGCGCACGCACCGGCGAGGGCCGCGAGCAGCAGATCGTCGTCCTCGTAGTCACGCACGGTGATGCGAACGCCGCCGCCGGTCACGCGTACGACGCACCCACGCTCGAGGAGCTGCTCCGCGAGCGCCTCGGGCTCGGGCACCGGCAGGAAGAGGAAGTTGGCATGCGACTCGAGCGGTGCGTAACCGAGCACGCGGAGCTTCGCGGCGAGCCGCTCGCGCTCTTCGAGCACGGGACCGACGTCGGGCGGCGTGCGCAGCGCCGCGAGCGCGAGGGCGACCGACAATGTCGAGACGGGAGCGGGTGCTTGGTGTGCGCGCAGCTCGGCCGCGATGTCGCGCGCTGCGAGCAGATATCCGATCCGCGCACCAGCGAGGGCGAACGCTTTCGAGAACGTGCGGATCACGACGACGCCGTCATCGATGAGGCCCACTGCGCTTTCGCCGGCGTATTCGAAGTACGCCTCGTCGACGACGAGCGGCCGCGCGTCCGGCAGCGGCGGCAGGTCGCCGAGCGGGTTGCCCGGGCGGCAGCAGAAGGTCAGTACGGGTGCCCCATTACCGACCGCCGCCCCGGCGAGCTCGGCGGCGACCCGGAACAGCGGATACGTCGGATCCGGCGGGACGGCCACGAGGTCGCCGGGGCCTGCGAACGTGCGAGCGCACAGGAGGATGAGGTCGTCCGCGCCTGCGCCCAGCACGACGTTTTCCGGCTCGACGCCTGCATACGCGGCGATCTCTTGGTTGATCAGGGGATACCCGCCGTGCGGGTAGGTGTTGATCGTGGCCAGCGCAGCCGCAAGCGCGCCCGGACGCGAGCTCGGGAGCGGCAGCGGCGGAACGTTGCCGTCGAAACGCACGATCTCGACCGGGTCGAGGCCCGCACGCAACGCGAGCTCCTCGGTGGACGGCGCCCAGTCGTACGGCCGGAAGCTTGCGGGCAGCGACCTCATGCGAGCATCCGCTCCAGCGGCACGAGCAAGATCGACGTCGCGCCCGCGGCCTCGAGCTCCGGCAGCAGCTTCCAGACGTCGGCCGCCGGGACGACGCTGTGCACCGCGACCATGCCCGGCTCGGCGAGCGGCAGGACGCTCGGGGCGCGCGAGCCCGGCACGAGGCGCGCGATCGCCTCGAGCGCCGACTCCGGGGCGTTCAGCATCAGATAGCGCGCGCCTCGCGCCTCCACGACGCTGCGGAAGACCGCCGCCAGCTGAACCGCGTCGGCGCCTGTCTGCGGGGGCCCGATGAGCACGGCTTCCGAGTCCAGCAGGCGGGCGACGGCGCGCAGGCCGTTCGTGCGCAACGTGCTCCCGCTCGAGACGAGATCGACGATCGCGTCGGCGAGACCGAGCCTCGGCGCGAGCTCGACGGAGCCGTGCACGTCGACGAGCTCGATCGTCGCTGGCAGCAGCCGGCGAGCGAGCCGCGGAAAGCTCGTCGCGACGCGCGCGCCGTCGAGATCGGCGAGTGACCGCACGGCGGACTCGGTCGGCACCGCAGCCTCGAGCGTGCACGCGCCGAAGCCGAGGCGAAGCAGCTCGAGCACATTCGCGCCGCTCTCCTCGACGATGTCGAGCCCGGTGATCCCGCAATCGACGACGCCGTCCTGCACGTACTCGGGCACGTCGTCGGCACGCACGAGCAGCGCCTCCACCGGCGCGTTGCGACAAGGGAACGCAAGCGCGCGGTCGCCCGGCGTCTCGGGGCCGAGCCCCGCGTCGTGCAGGAGCTCGATCGCCGGCTCGCGGAGCCGGCCTTTCGACGGAACCGCGATCCTCAGGCGCTCTTGCGACGCCGGCGCCGGAGCGCGAGCGAGTAGCCGCCCTCGCCGCGGCGCAGCCACTGCGCGACGCGAGTCACCGTCGTCGTCGAGGCGTGCGCCCGACGCGCCACCTCCAGGTAGGGCAGCCCTTCGTCCAGCAACTGCGCGACCTGCCAGCGGTGTGCCATCGCGTCCAGCTCCGACATCGTGCAGAGGTCCCGCAGGAACCGCTCCACCTCGTCCTTCGTCCGAAGGGAGGCGATCGTCGCGAAGAGATCCGCGTGCTCCGAGGTCGGCCAATGTCGTGGGTTGGTTGTCGCGGTTGCCATCGTGTTACCATAGTAACATGCTGGTACGAGAGTTTGCAACTATCCCGGCGATCGACGTCCTCGACGACCGGGCCGTCCGCCTGCTTCGCGGCGACTACGACCGCGTCGAGGTCGAGGCTGGCGATCCACTCGCCCTCGTGCGGCGGGCGGCCTCCCACGCCCCGCCGTTCGTCCACGTGGTCGCGCTCGGGGCGGCCCGGGATGGCGGCACACCGCTCGAGCTCGCGCGCTCGGTGGTCGAGGCGGCCGGCTCGGTGGCCGTCCAGCTCGGCGGCGGGGTGCGCTCGCCGGAGGATGCACGGGCGCTGATCGAGGCCGGGGTCGAGCGCGTCGTCGTCGGAACAGCGGCGTTCGGGCCGACGCCGCTGCGCGAGTTCGTCTCTGACCGCATCGCGGTGGCAATCGACGTCGCGGGCGGGATCGTGAGGACGAACGGGTGGCGGGAATCGACGGAGCTGACGACCACGCGCGCGCTCGAGCGTTGCACCGAAGCCGGCGTCGCGACCGTGATCTGCACAGCGATCGACCGCGACGGAACGCGGAGCGGCCCCAACCTCGGCCTGCTGCGCGAGGTGCGCGCGCGCTTCGATGGGTGCGTGCTCGCAGCGGGCGGCATTCGCGACTCAGCCGACGTCGCTGCCGTGCGCGAGCTCGGCCTCGACGGTGTCATCGTCGGCCGCGCCTGGCTCGACGGAACGCTCGAGCTAGCTCAGCAGCAGCGTTAGCAGCGCCTTCTGCACGTGCAGACGGTTCTCCGCCTCCTGCCACACGGCCGAGCGCGGCCCGTAGAGCACGGAGGCGTCGATCTCTTCGCCCGCATGCGCCGGCAGGCAGTGCAGCACGATCGCGTCGGGGTCGGCGAGCCCGACGAGCTGCTCGCCGAGCCGGTACGGCTCGAGGTCTCGCAGGCGCTTCGCCGCGTCGGCCTCCCGGCCCATGCTCGTCCACGTGTCGGTGACCAGCACGTGCGCACCCGCGACGGCTTCGCGCGGATCCCGCACGACGTCGACGCCACGCGGCTCGTAGCCCGCTGGGCACGCAGCGACCATCCGCATCCCGAGGGCCCCCGCAACGACGCCGAGCGAGTTGCAGACGTTCGTGCCGTCGCCGAGCCAGGCGATGCGCAGACGGTCGGTGGTGCCGAACCGCTCGCGGATCGTGAGCACGTCGGCGAGCGCCTGGCAGGGATGCTCTTCGTCGGTGAGCGCGTTCACGATCGGGATCGAAGCAGCCTCCGCCCATTCCTCGAGCTCGGCTTGCTCGAACGTGCGAATGGCGATGGCGTCGAGATACGACGAGAGAACCCGGGCGGTGTCGGCGAGCGACTCACCCCGTGAGAGCTGGAGCTCGTCGGGCTGGAGCAGAACCGCCGCGCCGCCGAGCTGCGCGATCGCGACGGCAAACGACACGCGCGTGCGCGTCGACGGCTTCTTGAACAGCAAGCCGAGCGTGCGTCCCGGCAGCCGCTGCCCGTAGCGGTCGAGCTTGAGCTCGGCCGCGAGCTCGAGCACCGCTTCCGCCTCGGCGGGCGCGAGATCGGCGGAGCGCAGCACGTCGCGGCCGGAGAGCGAAAGGGCGAGCGTCGTCACGACCAGCGCTCCTGCGCCGCGGCGACCGCGGCGCCTACATCGGGGAGGCGCTGGCCCGGTTCAGGCGGCTCGAACGTCCCCGCGCGCACCGACGCCGCCACCTGCTCGTGCGCATCACGGAACGGCACGCCCTCGCGCACGAGCGCTTCCGCAGCGTCGGTCGCGAGCAGGAGCGGATCCGACGCCGCGTGCGCGAGCCGGTCGCGATCGAACTCGAGCCCGCTCACGAGCACGCGGAGCGCTCCGAGTGCACCGGTGACGTCGCGCCGCGCCGCGAACACCGGCGGCTTGTCCTCCTGCAGGTCGCGGTCGTAAGCAAGCGGGAGACCCTTGATCGTCGCGAGCAGCCCGGTAAGCCGGCCGATCGCCGTGCCGGCCTTGCCGCGGGCGAGCTCCGCAACGTCGGGGTTCAGCTTCTGCGGCATCATCGACGAGCCCGTGGCCGCGTCTTCGGGCAACCGCGCGAACCCGAACTCCGCGGTCGTCCAGAGAACGAGCTCCTCGGCGATGCGCGAGAGGTGCGTGAAGAGCACAGCCGCCGCGTAGAGGTAGTCGAGCGCAAAATCGCGATCCGCAACCGCGTCGAGCGAGTTGCGCATCGCCTGCTGCGGCGGCGGCAAGGGAAGCGTCGAGCCCGCGAGCGCGCCTGCGCCGAGCGGCGAGGGCGCCGCCTGCGCAGCGGCGAATGCGAACCGCACGCGGTCGCGCTCCAGCATCTCGCTCCACGCCAGCAGGTGGTGTCCAAGCGTCACCGGCTGCGCACGTTGCAGATGCGTGTAGCCGGGCATCGGCGTTTCCGCGTCTTCCGCTGCACGTTCGAGGATCGTTCGCGCAAACGCTGCGAGCGCCGCATCCGCGTCGGCACACGCGTCGGCGACGTAGAGCCGGAACGCCACGGCGACCTGATCGTTGCGGGAGCGGCCGGCGTGGATCTTCCGCCCGACCTCGCCGAGCTCCGCCTCGATGAACGAATGCACATCTTCGGCGGCGGGGTCAACCGTGTCGAGGCCGGCGAGCGTCTCGCGCACCTCCGCGAGCTCGGCGTCATCGAGGATCCCCGCAGCGTGCAGGCGCTCGGCATGCAAGAGCGTGCCCTGCACGTCGTACGGCAGCAGCTCGGCATCGTCGGCCTTCAGGAACTCCCACACCTCGGGTGCGAGCTCTGCGCCGACCCGTCCCGACCAAAGCGTCATGCGCCCTCCAGCGGGACGTGACCGTGGCGCTCGAGCATCCGCCGCGTGTCGGCGATGTCGTTGATCTGCACGGCGAGCTGTCCGATCCGATCCGCCGCGGTGAAGGCGGTCGCACTCCGTTCCATGCTCAAGCGCTCGGAGTCGTACGTGACGGCTTCGCCGTCCGTGTCGAGGATCGTGTAGTCGTCGCCGCTCCGAAGCTCGATCGTCACCTCGCCGGTGACGACACTCGCAACCCAGTGCTGCAACGAGTCGCGCAGCAGCAACGCCTGCGGATCGAACCAGCGGCCCTCGTAGAGCAAGCGCCCGAGCCGGCGGCCGTCTTCGGCGTAGCGCTCGAGCGTCGCCTCGTTGTGGATCGCAGACAACAGCCGTTCGTAGGCGATGTGCAGGAGCGCCATCCCAGGCGCCTCGTAGATCCCGCGGCTCTTCGCCTCGATGATGCGGTTCTCGATCTGGTCGGACATGCCGAGCCCGTGGCGCCCGCCAACGCCGTTCGCCGCGCGGATCAGTTCGACCGGATCGGCGATCTCGACACCGTGGATCGCGACCGGGACCCCTCGATCGAAGGCGACGGTGACGACCTCGGGCTCGATGTCCGCGTCCCAGTGCGCGACGCCCATGATCGGCTCGACGATCTTCATGCTCGTGGAGAGGAGCTCGAGATCTTTCGCTTCGTGCGTCGCGCCGAGCAAATTCGCATCCGTCGAGTACGCCTGCTCGGTCGAGCTCCCGTGTGGCAGGCCGCGCGCAGCGAGCCACTCGCTCATCTCCGTGCGCCCGCCGAGCTCGGACACGAACGCTTCGTCGAGCCACGGCTTGTAGATGCGCAGGCTCTCGTTCGCGAGCAGCCCGTAGCGATAGAAGCGCTCGATGTCGTTGCCCTTGTACGTCGAGCCGTCACCCCAGATGTCGACGCCGTAATGGGCCATCGCCCGCACGAGCAGCGTGCCGGTGACGGCACGCCCGAGCGGAGTCGTGTTGAAGTAGCGGCGTCCCGCCGTCTGGATGTGGAAGGCGCCGCATTGCAGTGCGGCGATGCCTTCGCGTGCGAGCGCCTCCTTGCAGTCGACGAGCACCGCGTCTTCCGCGCCGTAGGCCCGAGCGCGTTCGGGAACGGCGGCGATATCGGGCTCGTCGTATTGGCCGAGGTCGGCCGTGAATGCATACGGGACCGCGCCCCGCTCCCGCATCCACGCCAGCCCGCAGCAGGTGTCGAGCCCGCCGGAGAAGGCGATGCCAACGCGCTCTCCCACCGGGAGCGCGGCGAGAATGACGTTCGGTGCGGCGGAGGCAACGCTCACGCGGCGCCCTCGAGCCGGTGCCGGCGGATCTCTTCGGCGAGGTCTGCACCCGTGAGCGGCTCCCGCGCGACGAGCAGCACGGTGTTCTCGCCGGCAACTGTGCCTGCGATGCCGCCATGCCGCGAGACGTCGATCGCCTGCGCAAGTGCGCTCGCATATCCGTACGGCGTCGTGACGACGACGAGCTGGCCGCTCGGCTCGACCGTGAGCGCCCAGCGTGAGAGCGCCGCCGACACGTCTTCGCTAAGACCGACGTCTTCCGCGAATGCGTAGACGAGCCGGCCGGTTTCATGGCGCACCTTGACGAGGCCGAGCTCGTGGACGTCACGCGAGACCGTCGTCTGCACGACCTCGTGTCCTTCGCTGCGCAACGCATCTGCGAGCTCCGTCTGCGTCGAAATGGGACGCTCGCGGACGAGCCGCAGGATCGCCGCGTGCCGCTCGGGGCGATTCATCCGTTCAACACCTCCCTCAGGGTCTCGAGTGCACTGCCGATCTCCGCCTGCTCGACGACGAGCGGCGGCGCGAGCCGCAGAACGTTCGCTCCAGAGGTGAGGCAGACGAGGCCTGCGTCGAGCGCCGCGTCGACGACACGTTGGGCCGGACGGTCGAGCTCGGCACCGACGAGCAAGCCCGCGCCACGCGCCTCGACGACGCCCGGCAGGGCGCGCAAGCCGTCGAGCAACCGTGCGCCGTTCTCCCGCACGCGCTCGAGCAGCGCTTCATCGACCGTTGCCACGACCGCGAGCGCAGCCGCACACGCGACGGGATTGCCGCCGAACGTCGAGCCGTGGTCGCCAGGCGCGAACGCGCCGGCGGCCTCGTCGGCGACGAGCAGGCAGCCGATCGGCAGGCCGTTGGCAAGACCCTTGGCGAGCGTGGCGAGCTGCGGGCTCACGCCGAGCTGCTCGAAGGCGAAGAACGTCCCCGTCCTCCCGACGCCGGTCTGCACCTCATCGAAGGCGAGCAGTGCACCGAGCTCCGCTGCAAGCTCAGCCGCCGCCTGCACGAACTCTGCAGTGAGTGGGATGACGCCGCCCTCGCCGAGCACCGGCTCGAGCAAGATGAGACCGACGTCGCCGCCCGCCGCTGCCCGCAGTGAGACGATGTCGTTGGGCTCCACGAAGCGTGCGCCAGGCAGGAGCGGCTCGAAGGCCGCACGCTTTGCCGGCTGGCCTGTCACCGCGAGCGCACCTGTCGTTCGCCCGTGGAAGCTCTGCTCGAGCGCGAGCACGCCCGGTCTGCCGGTCGCCTTGCGCGCGTACTTGATCGCCGCCTCATTTGCTTCGGCACCGGAGTTGCAGAAGAACGCCTGCGCGCCGCCGAACTTCGCAGACAACGCCTGTGCGAGGGCCTGCGCGGGCTCGGTCGCGTAGAGGTTCGACGCGTGCCAGAGGCGGTCGAGCTGCCGGTGCGCGGCCGCGAGCGGCGCTGGATGCTTGTGGCCGAGCGCGACGACCGCGATGCCGGCGGCGAAGTCGAGGTAGCGGCGACCAACGTCGTCGGTCAGCCACACGCCGTCGCCGCCGACGAAGGTGACCCGCGTCGGCGGATACGTCGGCAGCAGCGCGTTCTCGAGCACGGTGCTCATGCCGTTACCGCCGTGACGCCGATCTCCGCTACGAGCCCGCTGCGCGCTGCGCGTGCCGCTGCAAGCACCTTCGGGACGATCCCGCCCTCGAACGAGCCCGCATCGACCAGCGTTTCCGCGTGTGCCGCGCTGATCGACTCGACGAGCTCGCCGTCGTGGAACACGCCGGGAACGTCGGTGAGAAACCGGATCCGCGCGGCGCCGATGCCGACCGCGAGCGCAGCCGCAGCCTCGTCCGCGTTGACGTTCAGCGGTCCCGGCGCGAGCGGCGAGACGACCGGCACCCGGCCCGACGCCAGCACGGCGAGCACGGTGCGCGGCGCGGAAGGAAGGGCGCGCCCGACGAGCCCGAGCTCGGGAACGTGCTCGGCCTCGAGACCGATCTCGTCGCCGGAGAGGCCGACTGCGTCCACGCCGATCGCCGCGCACACCGCGGCGTTCACCTCGGCGAAGCTCGCGCACACGACCTCGAGCACCTCGGGCGTCGTCACGCGCCGCCCGCCGACGAAGTGCGGGACCAGGCCGCGCCGCTCCATCTCTTCCGAGATCTGCGGGCCGGCGCCGTGGACGACACACACCTGACTGCCCGCGGCGCGCAGATCCGCAACCGCCTCGGCGACGCCGCCGGTGGAGGCGCCGCCCACCTTGAGCACGACGACGCTCATGTGCGGTACTCCGCGTTGATCCTCACGTAGTCGTAGGAGAGATCGGTTGTGAGGTAGTTGGCGCGGCCGTCGCCGAGTGCGAGGTCGATCTCGATCTCGCAATGACCGTTCGTCAGTGCAGGTTCGTCGCCCGATGGCCGTCCGTCAACGAGCACCGCGATGCCGTCGATCGTGATCGACAGCATGTCCGGGTCGAGCTGTGCAAAGCCGCCGTTGTACTTGGCCGAGCCGGCGGCGGCGGCGATCCGGCCCCAGTTCGCGTCGTGTCCATATAACGCTGTCTTCACGAGCGGCGACGTCGCCACGCGCTCGGCGATCGCGCGCGCTTCCAACTCGCTCGCCGCGCCGCGCACCGCGATCTCCGCAAGCACCGTCGCACCTTCACCGTCAGTGACGATCAGCTTCGCGAGCTCACCGCATACCTTGCGGACGCAGAGCGCGAACTCCTCGTCGCTCGCCGGCGTGCGCTCGATGCCGCTGGCGCCGTTGGCAAGCAGAATCACGGTGTCGTTCGTCGAGCACTCGCCGTCGACCGAGATTGCATTGAAGCTCGTGTCCACCGCGGGCCGCAGGAACTCGATCGCCTCCCCAGCTTCGAGCGGGTAGTCGGTCGTCACAACCGCGAGCATCGTCGCAAGCTGCGGGTGGATCATCCCGGAGCCTTTCGCCATTCCGCCCACCACGAACCCGGAGCCGTGCGCAACGGACTCCTTCGACTGCGTGTCGGTCGTCATGATCGCGTGCGCGGAGTCCGCGCCTCCGTCGGGAGAGAGAGCAGCTGCCGCGGCGCGCACGCCTGCGGTGACGTTCGCGAGTGGAAGCAGCGTGCCGATCACACCCGTCGAGAGGACAAGCACCTCTTCTGTGTCGAGCCCGAGCAGCCGTGCCGTCTCCGCTGCGGTGGCGCGAGCGTCGAGCAGGCCGCGCTCGCCCGTTGCGGCATTCGCAACGCCCGAGTTCGTGACGACGGCCTGAGGCTCCGCGAGCTCGAGGTGCTCGCGCGAAACGACGACCGGCGCCGCGAGCACGCGATTGATCGTGAACATGCCGGCGCCTCGTGCCGGCACGAGCGAGCGGACGAGCGAAAGGTCGAGGCGCTCCTTCTTGCGGATCCCGCAGTGCACGCCACTCGCAACGAAGCCTTTGGCGGCGGTGACGCTCATACCCTCTCCGGCACCGGCAAAGCCGGTACCTCCGCTCCTTGTGAGCCTCCGTCGAGCCTACGGCTCATACCAGCACTCCTGTGAGGCGAAGGCCCAGCGTCTCGTCGAGGCCGAGCGCGATGTTCGCGTTCTGCAGCGCCTGGCCGGCAGCTCCCTTGCCGAGGTTGTCGAGCGCGCAGACGACGACGGCGCGGCCGGTCGACGGGTCCTCATAGAGCGCAATCTCAGCCGCGTCGGTGTGCTGAACGCGGGCGAGCTCGGGATTGACGCCTTCCGGCAGCACGCGCACCACTGCGCTGTCGGCATACGCCTCGTCGAGCAGGTCGCGCAGGTCGACCGAGACCGGCTTCACGTAACACGTGGCGAGGAGGCCGCGGCGGATCGGCAGC
Organism: Actinomycetota bacterium; assembly: GCA_003152275.1. Classification (GTDB taxonomy): domain Bacteria; phylum Actinomycetota; class Thermoleophilia; order Gaiellales; family Gaiellaceae; genus Palsa-739. The sequence goes on along the minus strand of PLZU01000084.1, from coordinate 3,324 downwards.
AGATGCGGGACGAAGCAGACGGGGAAGCCGAGCGCCTGCGCAATCTCCGGCGCGTGCTGATGCGTCCCGACCCTGTACGGGGAGACGTTGTCGAGCACGAAGCCCGCGTGCGAGCTCGCCTTCAGCTCCCTCCCGGCGCCGGAAACGCCGGACTTCGCGTCGATCACGACGCTGCCCTCGTCGATTGCGCCGCGCAAGGGCTCGAGCGCAAGGATGGCCGCGGTCGCGTAGCAGCCCGGATTGGCGATCAGCGCGCCGCTCGGTGGGAAAAGCTCGGGGATGGCGTAGCTCCAGTCGGCGAGTACGCCGGGCCGCGGATGCTCGAAGCCGTACCAGGCGGGGTAGAGCGCAGCGTCCTTGAGGCGGTGCGCGCCCGACAGATCGACGACGACGGCCCCCGGCGGCGGCTCGAGCAGCGCCGCGCGATCGTTGCCGAGGCAGGCGAAGACAACGTCGGCACCGGCAGCGAGCGCCTGCTCGTTCGAGACGAAGGCTGGTAGCGAGCCGTTCAGTCGGAGGTCGAGCGCCGAGGCCGATTCGCCCTCGAGCGAGTCCGATCCGAGCGCCACGACCTCGAGCTCCGGATGGCGGAGCGCGCGGTCGAGCGTCTCCTGCCCGGAGTACCCGGATGCTCCAAGGATCGCCACCGTCGGCATGCTGGTTGCATATTAGTATAAATCTCGCATAACATGCAAACGATGCAGCGGTCCGCCTACCTCGTCCTCGAGGACGGAACGGTCTTTCCCGGCCGGGCAGTCGGCGCCGCCGGCGTGGCCGCGGGCGAGGCCTGCTTCACGACCGCAAGTACGGGCTACGAAGAGGCAGCGACCGATCCGAGCTACGTGGCCCAGGTGCTCTGCTTCGCCTATCCGCTCGTCGGCAACTACGGCGTCGATCCGGGGCGGGCCGAGTCCGGTCGCGTCCAGGCCGAGGCCGTCGTTATGCGGACGGCGCGCCCTGCGTGGGCGCAATGGCTGCAAGAGCAAGGGGTCGTCGCGATCGACGACGTCGACACCCGGGCGCTCGTCCGGCGGATCCGTGCGGACGGCGTGCTGCGCTGCGCCGTCGGTGAAGCGCCCATCGACGAGCTACACGCTCGTGCGCTCGCGCAGCCGCCGATCGACGGGCGGCCGCTCGACCGCAGCGTCGGCACCGAGGAGCCGTACTTCGTCGGCGCGGGCCCGAGGCTCGCACTCCTCGATCTCGGCTGTAAGCGGTCGATTCCGCGGCGGCTCGCCGAGACCGGCCTCGAGGTGGCCGTCGTCCCGGGCGACTGGGACGCGGACGCGATCCTCGAGCTCGAGCCACGCGCAGTGCTGATCGGGAACGGGCCGGGCGATCCGGCGGTGCTCGACGGGCCGATTGCGAGCGTCCGCGAGCTCCTCGGCCGCGTGCCGCTCTTCGGCATCTGTCTCGGCCACCAGTTGCTCGGCCTCGCGCTGGACTTCCCCACGTTCAAGCTGCCGTTCGGGCATCGCGGCGCGAACCACCCCGTACGGGACGCCCGCACCGGGCGCGTGCTCGTGACCGTGCAGAACCACGGCTTCGCCGTCGAGGCGGACGAGTACGTCAGTCACGTCTCGCTGAACGACGGCACGGTCGAAGGGCTCGCCGGCGAGGACTTCGCGACGGTGCAGTTCCATCCCGAAGCGGCGCCCGGGCCGCTCGACGGCCTTCCCTTCTTCGACCAGGTGGCTGAAGCGTGCCGAAGCGCACGGATCTTCGCTCCGTCCTGATCATCGGGTCGGGGCCGATTCGGATCGGCCAGGGCTGCGAGTTCGACTACTCCGCGTCGCAGGCGTGCCGCGTGCTGCGCCGCGAGGGCTTGCGCGTCGTGTTGGTGAACTCGAATCCGGCGACGATCATGACCGACCCCGAGTGGGCCGACGCGACGTACATCGAGCCGCTCGACCTCGAGACGGTCGCGGAGGTGATCGCAGCCGAGCGGCCAGACGCGCTCCTCCCCACCCTCGGCGGCCAAACCGCGCTCAACCTTGCGATTGAGTTGCACGAGGCCGGAGTGTTGGCCGAGTACGGCGTCGAGCTGCTCGGCGCGAGCGTCGAGGCAATCCGCCGCGCGGAGGACCGCCTCGCCTTCCGCGACGCGATGGTCGCCACGGGCCTCCAGGTGCCCCGATCCGAGGTAGTAACAGACTGTTACAAGCTCCCGGATCTGCCGGCACCGGCGATCGTCCGCCCCGCGTTCACGCTCGGCGGCAGCGGCGGCGGCATCGCCCGCACGCCGGAGGAGCTCGAGGAGCGCATCGCCGCCGGGCTCGCGGCGAGCCCGGTCGGGCAGGTGCTCGTCGAGGAGTCGCTCGAGGGCTGGCAGGAGTTCGAGCTCGAGGTGATGTGCGATCACGCCGGCAACTGCGTCGTCGTCTGCTCGATCGAGAACCTCGNNACCTCGACCCGATGGGCGTGCACACGGGGGACTCATGGACCGTCGCTCCGCAACAGACGCTGCCGGACGCCGAGTACCAGCGCCTGCGCGAAGCGGCGTTCGCGTGCGCGCGCGCGGTCGGCGTCGCTACCGGCGGAGCGAACGTGCAGTTCGCGTACGAGCCTGAGACGCGCGAGCTGCGCGTGATCGAGATGAACCCGCGCGTATCGCGCTCGTCCGCGCTCGCCTCGAAGGCGACCGGCTTTCCGAT
>PLZU01000084.1:220-636 GCA_003152275.1 Actinomycetota bacterium | reverse complement strand
TCCTGAAGGCGCTCGACGGGCGTGAATGGGAACCGCCGCTGCTCGACCTCACACGGCGCGGCGAGCCGGTGCCCGAGCGCTGGGATCTGCTGCTCGAGGCGGCGCGACAGGGTCTCGACCTCCCCGGCATCCACCCGTACTTCGCGCAGGAGCTGCGAGACATCGCCGCCGCCGAGCGGCTACCGCTCATCGAGGCTAAGCGCTTCGGCATCCCCGATCGCGTGTTCGGCGACCCGCTCGAGGTGCGCAAGCACCGCCCGCTCCCGGGCCGGCTCGCGGTCGACTCATGCGCGGCGGAGTTCGAGGCGCGGACGCCGTACTTCTACCTCTCGTACGAGCCGTCCGACGATCCTCCCGCGCCGACCGGCCGCGCGATCGTCGTACTCGGCTCCGGGCCGAATCGCATCGGCCAGGGC
>PLZU01000084.1:0-173 GCA_003152275.1 Actinomycetota bacterium | reverse complement strand
GTGCCGCTGCTCGGCGACCCGCTGGCCGCGATCGACGCAGCCGAGGACCGCGTACGCTTCGCGCAGTTGCTCGACGGGCTGGGGCTGAGCACGCCGCCTTGGCGGGCCGCCGACGACGCGGGCGAGGCGCGTGCTGCCGCCGACGAGCTCGGCTACCCGGTGCTCGTGCGACC
>PLZU01000067.1 GCA_003152275.1 Actinomycetota bacterium | reverse complement strand
ATGACCGCGATGCCGCAGATGGTGGCGCTATTCAACGGCGTCGGCGGCGGCGCAGCAGCGCTCGTCTCGCTGGCCGAGCTCCACCGCATCCTCCCGGAGCCCGGAATGCCGAAGGTCGACATCGGCCTCGCGATCGTGCTCTCGGCGCTGATCGGCTCGATCTCGTTCGCAGGCTCGATGATCGCGTTCGCGAAGCTCCAGGAACTGATCGGCGGACGGCCGATCACCTACGCCGGACAGCAGTTCGTCAACGCGGCGCTCTTTCTCGGGTGCGCGGCTGCGGGAATTGCGCTCGTTGCCGGTGTGCAGGATGAATGGCTGCTGTGGGCGCTTGTCGGCGGCGCGGCAATCTTCGGCGTCCTCTTCGTGCTACCGATCGGCGGCGCCGACATGCCGGTCGTGATCTCGTTGCTGAACGCGTTCACCGGGCTCGCCGCGGCCGCCACGGGGTTCGAGCTCGAGAGCAACGTGCTGATCGTCAGCGGCATGCTCGTCGGCGCATCCGGCACCTTGCTGACGCTGATGATGGGCCGGGCGATGAACCGTTCGATCGCGAACGTGCTCTTCGGTGCGTTCGGCAAGGTCAGCCCGCAGGCGGCGGCAGTCGCGGCGGGCGATGGCGGCAACGTCCGCAGCGCGAACGCGGAAGACGTGGCCGTCATGCTCGCGTACGCGCACAAGGTCGTGTTCGTCCCCGGCTACGGGCTCGCGGTCGCGCAGGCACAGCACGACGTGCGGCAGCTCGCGGACCTACTCGAGTCCAAGGGTGTCGAAGTTTCGTACGCGATCCACCCGGTCGCGGGACGGATGCCGGGGCACATGAACGTCCTGCTCGCCGAGGCGAACGTGCCGTACACGCAGCTGAAGGAGATGGACGAGGCGAACCCGGAGTTCACACGCACTGACGTTGCGGTTGTCGTCGGCGCAAACGATGTCGTCAACCCCGACGCCCGTGCGAACAAGGGCAGCCCCATCTACGGCATGCCGATCCTGAACGTCGACGACGCGCAGGCCGTCGTCGTGCTGAAGCGATCGATGAACCCCGGCTTCGCGGGGATCGAGAACCCGCTCTTCTACAACCCCAAGACGGTCATGCTCTTCGGCGACGCGAAGGAGTCGATCGTCAAGCTCATCCAGGACGTCAAGGCCGTTTAGGCGGTCCGCCGGCGCAGGGTCGCGGCGCCGAGGGCGAGCGCGACCAGGATGCAACCGCCGACGACGCAGACGTCGACCACGAAGCGCGAGCCGTAGGTGCCCGTGGCGGTGCGCGCAAGCGCGTCGTAGGCGTAGGTAAGCGGTAGCGCGTCGGAGATCCAGCGCAGCCAGGTCGCCATTGCCTCGCGATCCACGAAGAGGCCGCAGAGCAGAATCTGTGGAAACACCATCGCGGGCATGAACTGCACGGCTTGGAACTCCGTTTGCGCGAACGCGCTCACGAAGAGCCCGAGCGCGCTGCCGAGCACTGCGTTCGCCACGGCCAGGGCGACGACCACGATGCGCGCACCTTCGACGTGGAGACCGAGCAGGCCGAACGACAGGAGCGAGACGACGGCCGCCTGCACGACGGCGACGAGCGCGAACGCCAGGCCGTAGCCGGCGAGAAGATCGAGCTTCGCTAGCGGCATCGTCATCAGTCGCTCCAGCGTCCCCGACGTGCGCTCCCGGAGCATCGTGATCGACGTGACGAGAAACATCGTCACGAAGGGGAAGAGCCCGAGCAGTGGCGGCCCGGCGTGCTGGAACACGGGCCCTCCGCGGAAGAGCTCCTTCAGCAGTGCTTCGAGCAGGCACGGGACGCCGACAATGAGCGCGATCGTCCGCGGGTCGCGACGGAGCTGCGCGAGCACACGTGCGGCGACGGCAAGCGTGACCCGAAGGCTCATGACCTTGTCTCGATCAGACGCAGGAACGCGTCGTCCAGCTGCTCGGCGCCTGTGCGAGCGCGGAGCTCCGCCGGTGTCCCCTGTGCGAGCAGTTGCCCCTCGCGGATCAACAGGAGTGCCGTGCAGCGATCGGCCTCGTCCATCACGTGGCTCGAAACGATGAGCGTTGCCCCTTGCTCCGCCAGTTCGTGGAAGAGCCGCCACAGATCGCGCCTCAGCACCGGGTCGAGCCCGACGGTCGGTTCGTCGAGGACAAGCAGCTCGGGCGCCCCGAGCAGCGCCGCGGCCAGCGACACGCGTGCGCGCTGGCCACCGGAGAGCCGCGCGACGACGCGGTCGGCGTCCTCGAGCAGCGACACCTCGGCGATCGCCTCTTCGACGCGGTCGCGCGATGCGCCGAGCACAGACGCGAAGAAGCGCAGGTTCTCGCGCACTGTGAGGTCGCCGTAGACAGACGGCGTCTGGGTCATGTACCCGACGCGAGCTCGGAGCTGCTTCGCACCGGCGGGCGATCCGAGGACTCGCACGCCGCCGCCTGCGACGCGCTGCACGCCGACGATCGCTCGGATGAGCGTTGATTTCCCGCTCCCGCTCGGGCCGAGCAGGCCGGTGACCGAGCCGCTCGCGACGCCGCAGCTGAGGTCGTGAAGCACCACCTTCCCGCCGCGGACGACCCGCAGCCGCTCCACCTCGACCGCGTTCAATGGAAGTCCCTCCCCACGAGCAGGCACTGCAACGTCTCACGCGTCGACGGCGCGAGCTCGAGGGCCTCGATCTCGTCCGGCCGAAACCAGCCGACCGCCTGCGTCTCGTCGTCGCTCGCCGACGGGTCGCCCGCGCCGATGCGCGCCTCGAACACGGTGACAACCCAGCCGGCCTCGTCGCCGTTCGCATAGGTGATCGTGTACTCCGGCCCGCCGTAGACGCCGGCGATGCGGATCGGCTCGACGGTGATTCCGGCTTCCTCGAGGCATTCGCGCTGCATCGCGGCGGCAGGTCGCTCGCCGGGATCGATGGCACCGCCGGGCAGCTGCCAGCGTCCCTCGACGTGCTGCACAAGCAAGATGCGCCCGTCCTCGTCGCGGATCAATGCTGTGACAGACGGCATGAACATGAAGTCATTGCCGATCTTCTCGCGTAGCCGGCGGACGTAGTTGGACATCCCCACGGGCGCGGACACTAGTCTTCCCGGCCGTGGTCCCGCTCTTCGCGCCCGAGCACGTCTACGCGGCCGTGTCGCCGGAGCGGGCCGTCGACGCGGTGCGCGACGCCTTCGTCGCGTACGCGCGTGGCGAGTGGACGATGCCGCCCAAGGTCTACGTGCCTGCGTACCCCGCGGGCGACTTCCGGGCGATGCCGGCGCTCGGCTCGGGACACGCGCTCCTGAAGTGGGTGACGTCGTTTCCGGGCAACCCGGCGAAAGGGATCCCGACGGTGATGGGCGTTGTGCTCGTGTCGTCGGCCGAGAACGGACGGCTCGTCGCGGTGCTCGACGCGGGAGCGGTGACGGCCGTGCGCACCGGTGCAGCCGCCGTACTGGCAGCGGAGACGCTCGGGCGCAAGGACGCCGAAACGGCAGCGGTCGTCGGCGCCGGTGTCAACGGAGAAGCGACTGCGCGCACGTTCACGGCGCGCGGACGCACACCGCTCGTCTGGGACGTCGACGAGGCGCGGGCACGCGCAGTTGCCGACCGCGTCGGCGGGCGCTTGGCGACGCGCGACGAGGCGCTGGCCGCCGACCTGCTCGCGACAGTGACGCCCGGACGAGAGGTGCTGCTACCCGCGGGCTCGCTCCGGCCCGGGCAGCACGTGAGCCTGATGGGCGCCGACGGTCCGGGCAAAGCGGAGATCGCGGTCGAGGAGCTCGCCCGCGGACGCGTTTTCTGCGACGACTGGGAGCAGGCTAGCCACGCCGGGGAACTCATGCAGGCGGTCGAAGCGAGGCTGGTGCGCCGCGAGGAT
>PLZU01000077.1 GCA_003152275.1 Actinomycetota bacterium | reverse complement strand
ACGAGGACGACCCCGAACGGGCGGTACGGGCGGCGCTGGCGATCCGGGACTGGACTGCAGGCGAGCCGGATCTGCACGTGCGACTCGCCGTGAACACGGGCGAGGCCCTGGTCGCCCTCGGCGCACGGCCGGAGGCGGGGGAAGGGATGGCCTCCGGCGACGTCGTCAATACGGCAGCGCGCTTGCAGGCGGCGGCTCCGGTGGACGGGATCCTCGTCGGCGAGCAGACCTACCGCGCAACCAGGGACGTGATCGTCTACCGAGACGCGGAGCCGGTCGGCGCGAAAGGGAAGGCGGAGCCGGTGCCGGTGTGGGTCGCAATCGAGCCGCGCTCGCGTGTGGGCGGCGAGCGCGGCCACGCCGCTCGGCTCGTGGGACGCTCGGAGGAGCTCGACGTGCTCACGGACGCGCTTGCGCGCGTCAAGCGCGAGCGCTCCCCCCAGCTCGTCACGGTCGTCGGGGTGCCAGGGATCGGAAAGAGCCGGCTCGTCTACGAGCTTGGCCGCTCGATCGAGACGCACGGTGACCTTGTCACTTGGCGCCGCGGCCGCGCTCTTCCGTACGGCGAGGCGGTCACGTTCGGGCCGCTCGCGGAGATCGTCAAGGCACAGGCCGAGATCCTTGACAGCGACTCAGCCGCGGTTGCCGACCAGAAACTCGCCGCCGCCGTAGTCGCGGCGGACCCGCCCGAGCCCGAACGCGTCGCGAACCAGCTCCGGCCGCTCGTCGGGCTGGGCGGCGTAGGTGGATCGTCGGAGGAGCGCCGGTCGGAGGCTTTCGCGGCGTGGCGCCGCTTTCTCGAGGCCCTTGCCGAACAGCGGCCGCTGGTGCTCGTGCTCGAGGACTTGCACTGGGCCGACGATGGCGTTCTCGACTTCGTCGATCACCTCGTCGAGTGGGCCACTGGCGTTCCGATCCTCGTCGTGTGCACCGCCAGACCCGAGCTCCTGACCCGTCGTCCGGGCTGGGCGGGCGGGAAGTCCAACGCAACGACGATCTCGCTCTCGCCGCTCTCCGACGTGCACACGGCGAAGCTGCTCGGCGATCTCCTCCGTCGTTCGGTCTTGCCCGCCGAGACGCAGACGACCTTGCTCGCGGCCGCCGGCGGGAATCCGCTCTACGCCGAGCAGTTCGCGCGCATACTGTCCGAGAGCCGCACGTCGACGCCCGAGCTGCCGGAGACGGTTCAGGCGATCATCGCGGCGCGCATCGACGCGCTCCCCCAGGCCGAGAAGGCTCTGCTCCAGGATGCTGCCGTCGTGGGAGGAGTCTTCTGGCTCGGCGCCGTCGGCGCGGTCGCTGGTGTCGACACCTGGCAGGCGGAGGAGCTATTGCATGCGCTCGAGCGTAAGGAGTTCGTCCGCCGCGAACGCCGCTCGTCGGTCGCAGATGATGGCGAATATGCGTTTCAGCATCTGCTCGTTCGCGACGTCGCGTACGGCGAGATTCCCCGCGCCGCGCGCGCCGACAAACACGCGCGCGCGGCCGCATGGATCGAGTCGCTCGGACGGGCCGAGGACCACGCGGAGAGCGTCGCCCACCACTACCTCTCGGCGCTCGAACTTGCGAGGGCTGCGGGGAACGATGCAAGCGGATTCGAGGAGCACGCGCGACGAGCGTTCCGTAACGCGGGCGATCGCGCCGCGGCGCTCTTCACGTATGGAGTGGCTCTCGAGTTCTACGAGAGCGCGCTTCAACTCTGGCCGGTCGACGACCCGGAGCGGGGCGAGCTCGTCTTCCGGCGCGCGGAGGCCGGCTTTCACGTCGATCGGCGGCTCGAGCCGTTGGTCGAGGCTCGCGACGCGCTGCTCGCCGACGGGAACTCGGAGCGTGCGGCCGAGGCCGAGACGCTCCTGGCGCTGGCGTTCTACTTCCAAGACGACGACAAGCGCGCGCTCGAACACGCGGCGCAGGCCGCGGCGATGGTGCAAGCCACGCCCCCGAGCCGGACGAAGACCTTTGTGCTCGCGAATCAGGCGCGCCTGCTCGCGGTGACCGCCCACGAGGAGGACGCGATTCCGATCGGACGCGAGGCCCTTGCGCTCGCCGAGGAGCTCGCCCTCTACGATCTGTGGGCGAACGCGTTGAACACGATCGGCCATGCGAGAGTGGGACTCGACGACTTCGGCGGCCTCGAGGATCTCGAGGATAGCCTGCGCTTGGCCCTCGAGCACTGCTCGCCTTTCGAGCTCGGGCGCATCTACAACAATCTCGGCTGGGCCTACGTCGCCGCCGGCCGCATGCGGGAGGCGTGCGAGATGTTCGAGACTCGTCTCGCGAACGCGCGGCACTATGGGATGCAAACTGACGCGCGCTGGGGCGCCCTGATGCTGTGTGCCAATAGCTTCCTGCTGGGCGACTGGGACACGACATTCCGGCTTGCCGACGAACTTCTCGCGGATCCGCTCGCGCGGCAGTGGCACGACGGTGCGTTGATGCTTCGTGCCACAGTCCGCCTCGGTCGCAACGAGCTTCCGGGCGCATGGGCCGATGTCCAGCGGGGGCTCGAGTTTGACGCCGCCGAGCAGGACGTCGATTCGCGAGCCCGCCTGCTCGCGACGGGCGTGCGCGTTGCACTGGCAACAGATCGCCGGGGCGAAGCGGAAGCACTCGCCGGCGAGCTCGAAGAGATCCTGAACGAAGTCGACCCGCACGCATTTGTCTGGCCCCACGAGCTCTTCGAGGTAGCGGCCGCGTTGGACGAGCTCGGCCTTCCGCTCGATCCGCTCGCGAAGATTGCCGCAGGCCATCCCGAGCGCGTGTGGCATCGGGCGGCGGAAGCCCTGGCGCGGGGCGCGATTCTGGACGCAGCCGAGATCCTCGCCTCGGCCGGTGCCGAGACGTACGCGGCGCACTTCCGTCTTCGCGGCGCGCAGACGCTGGTTGCGGCGGATCGCACGGACGAAGCTGGTGTCCAGCGCGAGCGGGCGCTGGAGTTCTATCGATCGGTGCGCGCCACCCGGTACCTTCGCGAGAGCGAGGCCGACCTCAAGGCGACTGCTTCGCCTTCGAGTTGACCACGTCGCAGTGAACGCGGTGGGTGAAAAGCGGGAGCGACGGGACTCGAACCCGCGACCTCCGGCGTGACAGGCGACGCAAGGGTAAACACGATCCTCCATCGGAAAGCCCGGAAGAGCCCGATTAGCAGGCGTTTCGTCCGTTCCGGCGTGTAGGGGTTGCACGCCCTTCCATGGGGTCTTCGGAGAGTCCCGCCCCATCCAGACCCCATCGCGTTGTCGCCTCCAGTGACAACCGGCGTGTTGTTCAGAGCTGCCGCCCAACGCTCTTGGGTTCTCGGTGCGCGCCGGGGCCGATGCCAGGACCCCTTGGTACGCTTGTCGCATGTCCTGGAAGGCAGTTAGCAAGGCGGCTTGCGCGCGGTACGACAAGACGCGAGGCGACATGGACCAGGCTACGTTCAAGATGATGTTGAACTGGTACATCCGCGAGGGTAAACAAGTATCCGAGGCGGAACGGTTGGCCCTGGATTACACCCGCCTCACCTACCCGAACTTCACGCCGAGGCTCGCGCTCGGCGTGGCCGCTTAGATCGACCAGGGCAAGAAGTCTCAGCGATCTTTCTTCCACGCCTTCACATCGCTGGGAGCGCAAGTGGCGACTGCGATGTTGCTCTCCTCAACCTTGCGCACGCGGTCGTCGCTGATGTCGTTCGGAGACACGCGTCCGAAGGGGGTTCGTTCGTCGTTGGCATCGGTGCCGAGCCTGTCCATGGCGCCGGGGCGCCGGCGCTGGTCTTCGACTGGACCGCGCTCGAAGCAGCGCTCGCAGCCGTAGAGAGTGGCGCTGCTGCGGCACAGACTGCCCGCGGCCCACTTCTCATAGCTGGCGCGAGCCAGCGAGGTCTGGATCAGGTGCCGGACCATCGGCGGGCTGTGCTCGATGCGCTTCTCGCGGCCAGCGCGCTCGACCTTAGCGTGTTGCCTGAGGGATGGCGCTCGGGAGCTCTGATCCGGATTGAGCAGGCGAACGCCGGTGACGTTCTGCTGACGCTAGGAGGAGGCGCGGGAGTGGAGCACCTCGCGAACCTCTACGCGCAGAGCGGTAGGTCAATTGTCCCGCTCGACTTCGACATCGGGGCGAGCCGAGGCGACGACGTTGTGGGCGGAGCCGGGCTCGCCGCGCGGGCGCTCAGAAACCCGAGCAACTTCCTAAGGCTTCCGAACGATGTGCCGGGCGCGGGTCGCCTCGCTGGACTGTCAACGCGCAACGAGGGAAGAACGGCCGATGTACTCGCGGAGCGCGTCCTCCAGCTCGTTCGCGAGCTCGAGCCACCGCTGTGCTTCTACGTCCGCCTGCTTGACTCTTCGGTTCCGGTCTTCGTCGAGGTAGAAAGGTTCTTCCGCGAGGCCGTCGATCCGGTCGTGGCCGCGTTGGGCTTTGCGAGGTTCGAGATGGGTCGGGATGAGCCTGAGCGCGCGTGGATGAACGACGAGATCTTCGCTCGCCTGTTCTTCAGCTCGCTGGTTGTGGTCGATCTGACCGAGCTTCGACCGAATTGTCTGGCCGAGCTCGGCTATGCGCTGGGCCGGGCGCAGCGGGTGATCATCACAGCGCGCAATGGCACAAAGCCGCCGTTCGATCTAGACAAGATCCCGTGGTTCTTCTGGGACTCGAAGGACGACCCGGGAGAGCTGCGCACGAGGCTCGCGGCCCATGTTCAACTGCACTCCTCGCGCCCACCGCTCGTGGTGGTACCGCCGCTCATCTGAGATCTGCCCGGATCCTGTGCATCGGCCACAGAACGGTCTACCGTTGGCAACAGATGGGGCGGTTGTGGGGAAGAGACGAAGAGAATCTCGAACAGGCGATCGCGTCCGGGACGGCTCGTCAGCACTGCGACGCGATGATCCGGTACGCCCGCCGGAAGGCCGACAAGAACAAGCGCCGCTCTCGTGTCGCGACAGGAGGTCTGTTGCTGACGACGTCGGCGATTCCGGTCGCCGTAATCGTCGCTGACCACACGAGCCCCTTTTGGGTTGGGAAAGTTCTGGTGGCGGTCTTGGCGGCGGTGGCTGCAGTGCTCGGCGGCTGGGTCCGAATCGAACGTCCGCACGAGCGTTGGAGTCTCTACCGGGGTTACCAGCGACGTCTCGAGGCGGAACGGATCCGGCACGAGCATCGGGTCGGGCCGTATAAGGGTGAAGACCGAGATGAGCGGTTCGCAGAGTTCGTCGCTCAGCATCAGGCAGACCTCCACGACGAATGGGCGGGCCTGCTTCCTACGAGTTCGGAAATCTCCGGTCTCGGCGGCCCCGGTCGAATGTGAACAGAAACGATCAGCTTTTCGACCCGGCGCTTCTCGACGTCGAGGGAGTGATTCTGCTGAGCGGCGGTGTGGACTCGGCCGCTTTAGCGGCGCTGGCGAAGGAGCAGGGTTTACTCGCGACTGCTCTGTTTGTCGGCTACGGACAGGCCGCCTACGCCGCCGAGCGCGCCTCGTCGTGCGCGGTTGCCGAACGATATGACCTGGCATGGCGTGAGGTCCAACTCGGCGGGTTGAGATTCGGGCAGGGAGAGATCCGAGGCCGTAACGCCTTCTTTGTGCACCTCGCTCTCCTTACTCTTCAAGTGCCGAGCTGCGTCGTTTACCTCGGAGTGCACGCCGGAACTGGGTATCGCGACTGCAGCCCCGAGTTCATCGAGCTCATCCAGTCATCGCTTGACTTCCACACCGGGGGACAGGTTCGCCTGGCAGCCCCTTTCCTCGAGGCCCAGAAAGCAGACGTCTACGCGCTGGCCGAGAGCCTGAATGTGCCATTCGAGTTGACATACAGCTGCGAGGCCGGCTCCACACCTTGTGGAGCGTGCGCTTCGTGCCGCGATAGAGCAATGCTTAATGCTCGCGCGTAAGAGTGTCGTGCCCCTCCCGAGTGGAGGATCGCTCGAGACTCCACTCATCGTCCCATCCATTTCCAGCAAGGGCGCCGGGCGGAGTGGCCCAGACGCGAGGCCCGGATCGTTCGACCAGATCGACGTGTTCGAGGCGACCTTGCCAGCATTGCGGCGTCCCGTAGGACTTCTCGTGTCGTCGTACGACTTGCACTACGGCTTCATCCCGCGAGAGCGCTTCAGAGACGGTGCCAGGTCATTGCCGGTTGACCTCCTGCTCGTCGACAGCGGCAGCTACGAGACGTTGCCGTTCGAAGGCGATCCGCCGTATCTGCAGGACAAGCGAGCTCTACCGTGGGACGAGTGGATGTTCGAGTCGACGCTTGAGAGCCTGCGGTCGCCCGGGGACGTCGCTCTCGTCAGCTTCGACAAACATGACACATACGAGTTACAAATCGAGGCGGCTCAGCGCTTCTTCGGGCGGCGGCCTGGTGTACTGAGTGACATCTTGCTCAAGCCCCCGCCGCGCATCGATCCGAACGATCCGACGTGGCGTTCGCCGACCTTCCACGATCTCGAGGCGCTCGCTCCGTGTGCGGCTGCGCTCGATGCGTTCGGGGTCATCGGGGTCACAGAGAAGGAGCTCGACCCAACGCCGCTCGGTCGACTCGTGATCCTGGCGCAGCTCAGGGAGCTCTTGGACGACGCCGGCGTGAAACGGCCAATCCACGTCTTCGGTGGGCTCGATCCCTTATGGACACCGCTCTACGTTGCCGCCGGCGCGGAGATCATCGACGGCCTGGCGTGGTGGCGGTATGCGTTTGACGATGGGATCGCTTCCTACCAGGATGTGGCGATCCTTCGAGATGCGGCTCTCATGGAGGAGCCGCTCGGGACAGGACGGGCGATTGTCCGACAAACGAATCTCGAGGCGCTCGCACAGCTCACGGACGATGTGAACGTGTACATCGAGGAGGGTGGGGAGTGGGCACATTTCTCCCGCCGCGAGATTCTCGAACAAACCTACGACGCGATGATTCACGTGATGAGGAGGTAGCAAGTGGGTGGTGGCGGCGGTGGTGGTGGCGCGGGCTCGTCGGGCGGCGAGCAGGGACTCGAACGCCTCCGAGAGCGCGCCGCAGAGCAGGTCGCTCGGGCGCAGTTCGATAGCGAGGTGAACGCACGCCTCGACGAAGAGCTCCGGAACCTCAACAACCGGGACGTCGAACTCGTACGGCGGCGTCTCGATGAGCTTGAGGAGGCGCTCGGAGACGAGGTCGATGAGATCGACCGAATGCTATTTGGTGGCTCGATCGCGAAGCACACCTTTGTTGACGGCCTCAGCGACGTCGACGTCCTGGTCATGCTGAAAAAGGTGGCCGACCTTTCTCCGACCGAGGCGAGAGAGCAGTTCGCAGACGCTCTTCGCGAGCGTCTTCGGGACACCGCTGAAGTCACGGTGGGGCAACTCGCGGTCACGGTGCGATACGGCGACGGCCTTGAGGTCCAGCTTCTACCTGCGATCCAGCAGGGTGAGCATCGGGCGATCTCGTCGCCAGACGGGAGCGAGTGGGTTCAAATTCGGCCTGGCAACTTCGCACGGCGGCTCACCGAGCTAAACAAGGCGCAGGCGGGAGCAGCGATACCGGCGATCAAGTTGGCCAAGGCGATAATCGCCCATGAGCTTGCAGAACCCGAGAGACCAACCGGATACCACCTCGAGGCTCTCAGCGTTGCCGCGTTCGCGAACTATCGAGGCCCCCGCGATCCGAAATCGATGCTCACGCATCTCTTTGGGTCCGCCGCCAACGATGTTCTGAGGCCGATCCCAGATGTGACCGGGCAGTCAGAACGAGTCGACGCCTACCTCGGAGCCGGCGGCTCCGCTGCACGTACACGCGTGTCCGCTGCATTCAATGCAATCGCCGAGCGCATGCAGCAGAGCAGCAACCTTGATGATTGGAACGGTCTTCTCGACTAGTTTCGGCGTTCCCATCCGAACAGGCGGACGAAAATCTCGGCTTGCCGGAGCGCATCGTCGAGTGCGTTATGCGTATGCGGCTGGATCGGTTGCAGTGCGTCGGGCAGATCGCGGAGACCCGCGTTAGACGTGGTGACAGCGGCCTTTTGCTGATACATCGTCTTCATGTCGAGTCCGGCCGAGTGATCGAACGGGGATCCACCCTCGGCGAAGCGTTCGAAGTACCAGTAGATGAAGAGCCAGTCGAACATCAACGGGAATCCGGTCAGAACCGGCCGGTCGTCTTCCGCTTGTTCAAGCACCCACTCGCGCGCCTCCGTCATCGCAGTGCGCGGGTCGGCCGCTTCCCGTTCGAGCTGGTCGCGGTCAAGACCCGAGATCTCGAGCGCTTCTGGGACGAACGAGCTGGAGATCGGCTTCAGTTCCCTGTAGAGGGTGTGTGGCCGATCGAGTCGGGACTCGAACCGCAGGCCGTCGAACCGGCCCGCAACCACGAGACCGAACGAGAGCATCGAGAATGGGCCAGGAATCGGACCGTCGGCCTCGATATCGACCGAGAAGTAGAGGTCCGGCACTGGTGGCACCCCCCGACTCTACGTGGCCTGCGCCATGGTTCCCGTCAGCCGGACCGGGTGATACAAACCAGACGCATGGACCTGATGCCGATGTTCGTCAGGAGCTGAGGGACATGGCGCAGACGGTGCAAGCCGAGACCGCAATGGCAGGGTGGCGGGAGCGCTGGCAGGAGCTCCAACCACGCTACGACGGGCTTTTCGACCTCGAGCTGAACGTCACCGAGGATCTCTTGCGGGACGAGGCGTTGTTCTGCCTACTAGGCGGGCATGGTGTCCCGTACGAACTTGCACTTTCGGCGACGCGTCAGCTGCTTGCACTCGACTTGTTCTCGTCCGGGTGGAAGCCGCAGGCGCTCGAAGAACGACTTCGGCACGAGCTGTCTTCGCCTCGGTTCGAACCTCGCCGACGCAACGGCGAGTTGCGGCGATACCGCTATCCGCAACGCAAGGCGACTCTAATTGTCTCCGCGCGCGCGTGGCTTCTCGGAGAGGCGTCCGTGCTCGACCGCCTGCGCGCGACCGATGACGAGCGTGTTCGACGCGAGTTTCTCTGCGGCTGCCCTGGCTTCGGTCAGAAGACAGCCAGTTGGCTGCTCAGGAACCTCGGTCTTGGCCGTGGTCTCGCAATCATCGACGTCCACGTTCTCCGCGCGTTGGTCGAGGAGCGTCGACTCGTCGATGTGAGCCTCCCGCGCGATTATGCGCGTGTCGAGGAAGCGTTTCTCTCATGGTGCAAGGAACTCGATGCGTCGCCTGCTGCGTTCGATCTCTTCCTCTGGGAGTGGCAGCGCGGCTCGTTGGCAATGTGATCGACGTTCTAGTCGTCGGCGGCATTTACCGCGAGCGACTTCTAGGCCCCTACCCTCGCAGCCGACTCGGCGGTAGTGGTCTCTACGCCGCTGTCGCTGCGGCCAGCCTCGGCGCATCAACCGCTCTCGCAGCGGCAGTCGGTGCTGATGACGCCGACGAGCTAGGGGCGATTCTGCGCAAAGCCGGCGTTGAACCGGCTGCCATTGAGATCATGCCCGGTTCCAGCGCTGCGTTCGTGATTGAGGACGAGGGCGAGGTACAGACACCGAGCGTTCAGTTCGAGGACGCCCATGCGCAGCCGGTGCTCACACATGATCCACCGCAGGCGCGGATCGTGCTCGCCTTCGGAATGCCCGACCTCGATCCGTTTGCATCCGGCCTAATCGCGCGCTGGGTCGACCGGCAGAGCACGCTCATCTGGGATAGGCAGGGGTCACTCTCACGGACCAAGGATGCGGTCGCCGCCTGCGGAGTCGCCGCCCCCTCGAGGATCTACGTGGCAAACGTAGGTGAGGCAGCACAGGAGGTTGGGGGAGCCACGCCTCGGGAGCTCATCGAGAACCATCCGCTTCCGGGATTCGACTACGCGCTCCTGAAGAACGGCCGATGGGGCACAACACTCCTGAGCGGTCGGGAGCGTACGGCTATCCCCGCCTTTCGCGTCGCCGCGTCTACAACGATCGGATCTGGCGATGTCTTCGCCGGTGCTCTGGCAGCCGGCCTTGCGCGCGGGGACGACTTCCGCGTCGCCAGCATCGATGCGGCGGCGGCCGCGGCCGTTGCGATCTTGGAAGCGTCACCTCTGCTCGATAGCTCAGCTCGCAGCAAGGTCGACAAGATGCTGGCAACCGGAGACGGCCGTTACGTCGACCCTGCGTATCTCGGTGCGGTGGCCGTTTCGATCGAAGCTGCACACGATGCCACTGTCGACCCAACCGTTGCACAGTTGAGAGCACGACTTCGTAACGTTGGGTTGGGCGATGTCGGCCCGGGTACCACGACCACGATCGGGGTCGCATTGCACTCTGACGAGCGAGGCATCGTGGCGAACTTGTCGAGCCACACGGGCTCGACGCAAACGATCGAAGTAGGAGCGACGCCTGATCTTGGACTGCTCATCGATGCGATCGCCGAGCTTGTCGAGGCAGCACAGTGAGAGGCCCGTACGACCTGAGGTAGTGATCGACGGACGGCGGTGGAGTTACTCGCGCGGTGCGAGGAAATAGATCGGCTTCAGCGGAAGTCGCTGCCGATCGACTTCGTCAAGCTGCACGAAGTGCTCGGTCCAGAGTTCGACGAGTCGGTTCAGGTCGATCAGGGTCAGGCGCCGCTTCTCCTGCGAGCGCGCTTCGCGCTCGGCGTCGGAGGTGAATCCACCAGCCGAGATGAAGATGCCGACGTCCTGGTCACCGAGTACGGCCATGAACGAGCGAATCGCGTCGACGGACATCTTCGTGCCAGGTTGTCGCTTCACTTGCACCTTGATCCGCGGGCTTGTCGTGCCCAGCGGGTCGGTGTGCGCGATCATGTCGATTCCACGGTCTGGCCCAGGCGGTGCCACCCAGAGGACGTGGTAACCCATGGCTTTCAGGAGCGCCGCGACGAGGTTCTGGAAGTCGTAAGGGGGCATCCTCGCGAGGTAGTCGCGGATCTCGCCCCACGCTGCCTCCTCCGCTTCCTCGAACGTGCTCGCTGTTTCAGTCTCGAGCGCGTCTTCGTTCGGCTCCGGTGTCGGCTGCCCCTCCTTCCAAGCTCCGTAGAGCTTGATCGCCTCGCGCTGGAATGATTCTGGATCGGTGAAGCTGGAGTAAGCGGTCCGACCCTCGTCGGTCAGCGACCACTGGCCCTTGCTCTTGAGGAGCCAGCCTGCCTTGACGGCGGGGATCGTCCCGAACCGGATGATCTTCTCGAATCGACGGACGTTCGGCGACTTCGGGTAGTAGGTCTGTTCAAACGGGGTCGGCGAGACCTTGGTCTCGACGGTTTTCAAGACCTCGGCTGCGGGAAGGCCTTCGGGTTGATCCAAGAGCGCGGCGAATACGCCGCGCACGAGTTCGCCCATCCGTTGCCGCGTGATCTCGGCCATGGCGCCGAGACTACCGCGTCTCTCGCGGCGTCCCCTGTTGTTTGCGGTCGACGGAACTACGATCAGCGCGCATGATGGCTCTTGGCCCACTCGAAGCAGAAACCTGCCGTGACTACGTGGTGCCCCGGCTTCACGATGCGGGCTGGTCCGCGGATCAGATCATCGAGCAGTACCCGATTACGGACGGACGCATCGTCGTGGTGCGCGGCAAGCACCGGCGCGGCGATCCGCTTCGAGCGGACTACCTGCTCGAGGTCGCCCCCGGCTTCCCGGTTGCCGTCGTCGAGGCGAAACGCGAATACCGACTTCCGTCTGACGGTCTTCAGCAGGGCATGCGTTACGCGGAGCTGCTCGACCTCCCGCTCGCCTATGCGACGAACGGCAAGGGAATCGTCGAGCACGATTTCGACACCGGCGCACAGACCGACCTCACGGCGTTTCCAGCGCCGTCCGAGGCTTGGGCCCGCTTCCGAGCCTGGAAAGGCATCCGCGACGATGGCAGTGCCGACCTCGTGCTGCGGCCCTTCACGCGACAGCTCCGGAATGCGGACGGCGGCGTCAAGGAGCCTCGCTACTACCAGCGCGTCGCGATCGAGCGCGCGCTCGAGGCGACTCTTGCGGGCCGCAAGCGCGTCCTGCTCACGCTCGCTACTGGGACGGGCAAGACATTCGTCGCGCTTCAGCTCATTTGGAAGCTGACGGCCGGACAATGGCCGGCAGCGAGCCGGAAGCCCCGGATCCTCTACCTCGTCGACCGCAACATCCTTGTGGATCAGCCAATCAGCAGGGAGTTCCGGCCGGTGTTCGGTGACGCGATCTGGAAGATCCAAGGCGACATCAAGACCGGTCGCGAGGTGTACTTCGCGCTCTATCAGGCGCTGGCGGACACCGGCGACAGCCTCGGGATCTTCCGCGACTACCCGGCGGACTACTTCGACCTGATCGTGGTCGACGAGTGCCATCGCGGCAGTGCGCGCGACGACTCGAGCTGGCGCGCGATCCTCGAACACTTCTCAGACGCAACGCAGCTCGGCATGACCGCGACGCCCCTTCGGGAAGACAACCGAGACACCTACGCGTACTTTGGCGCGCCGGTGTACGAGTACTCGCTTAAGCAGGGAACCGACGACGGGTTCCTGGCGCCCTACCGAGTGCGACGCGTCGTGCTCAGTCCCGACGCCTACGGATGGCAGCCGGACCAGGGTCAACTCGACCTCTTCGGTCGCGAAATCCCACCGGACCTCTACGAGACCGGGCACTTCGAGCGTGTCGTCTCGTTGCTCTCTCGCACGGAGGTAGCGGCGAAGCATCTCACCGAATACCTGAAGCGAACGGATCGCATGGCGAAGACGATCGTCTTCTGCGTCGACTCCGAGCACGCCGATCAAATGCGGGCGGCTCTCCACCGAGCGAACGCCGACCTCACTCGGCAGTACCCGCACTACGTGGCCCGCATCGTCTCCGCCGAAGGCGACATTGGGAAGGAACACCTCGGCAACTTCGCTGACGTCGAGTCGGACACACCGGTCATCGCCACCACGTCGAAGCTTCTCTCGACCGGAGTCGATCTTCCCACGGTGAAGAACATCGTCCTCTTCAAGCCAGTCGGGTCGATGGTGGACTTCAAGCAGATCATCGGGCGAGGCACCCGCCTGTACCCAGACGCGGACAAGCTCAGCTTCGAGATCATCGACTACTCCGGCGCGACGGCGCTCTTCGAAGATCCAGACTTCGACGGGCCGCCGGAGCAGATCGTCGACGAGGAGATCGACGACCAAGGCGAGGTGGTCGAGCCGACCGAGGTTCACGAGCCCGAGCCCGAGTACGTCGACACCGACGCGGAAGTCGATGAGGACGAGCTCGTGGACCGCGGTGGACGCAAGCTCTACGTCGACGAATCGGACGTGTGGATCACGGCCGAGGGCTTCTACCTACCTGACTTCGAGACCGGGAAGCTCAAGCTCGTCGATTACGCCGACTATGTGTCTGGGCAC
Source organism: Actinomycetota bacterium (assembly GCA_003152275.1). Taxonomy (GTDB): domain Bacteria; phylum Actinomycetota; class Thermoleophilia; order Gaiellales; family Gaiellaceae; genus Palsa-739. The sequence goes on along the minus strand of PLZU01000077.1, from coordinate 30,968 downwards.
GTTCGGCGCCTTTTTGCGAACCCTGGCGACCTGCGCGAACGCTGGCGCGACCGGGAGGGGCGCCGGCAGGTCGAGGAGCTGTTCGCCGTGCGAGGCATCTCATTCGAGGAACTCGCGGAGCGTCTCGGGCACGGCGAGGCTGACCCAGTAGATCTACTCGTGTTCGTCGCCTGGAATGGGCCGGCTGTCAGTCGCAGGGACCGGGCGAACCGGCTCCGTCGTGAAGATGCCGCGTTTCTTGAGGGATTCGTCCCTGAGGCGCGGGCGATTCTCGAGGAGCTGTTGGAGAAGTACGCCGAGCACGGCATCGGCCAGCTCGACGACCTTCGCATTCTCCAGGTGCCTCCGCTGAACGAGTTCGGGACACCGGTCGAGATCGCCCAGCGATTCGGCGGCGCCGACAGGCTGCGACAGGCCGTGGAGAAGCTCGAGGAGCTCCTCTATTCGACGTGATCCTGTACGGAATCTTAAGTTTGACGCGGTCATCCGAGCGTTAAACTATAATTTCGATAAAGGATCATGCCTGTTCAAGACCGTACCGACCTCCGCCGCCGCCTGCTCGCCATTGCCGCGAGACAGTCCGGCTACTTCACGGCGGCACAAGCGCTCGACGTGGGCTACTCCTATCCAGCCCAGCGTTACCACGCCAAACGCGGTAACTGGCTCCGCGTTGACCGCGGGATCTTCAGGTTCCCCGAATGGCCGACCGGCGATCGCGATGATCTTGTGCGATGGTCGCTCTGGAGTCGCGGCCGAGCCGTCGTTTCTCACGAGACGGCGCTGTCCGTGCACGAACTCGGAGATGTTGACCCCGCCCGTGTCCATCTGACTGCGCCGCCGAACTTCCGCCAGAAGAACCCCGGCGTCGTGATTCACCGAGCTGACCTGGCGCCGCGTGACGTTCAAGAACACGAAGGCTTCCGCGTGACAACGCCTCTCCGGTCGCTGCTCGACGTCGCAGCAGAGGAGCTTGACCTCGATCAGCTTGAGCAGGCGATCGCGGAGGCCCTCGCGCGCGGCATGACTACTCGCCGGGCGCTGCTTGACCGGGCGGACGAGTTCGGCGCAAACGCCGCGCTGAGAATCGAGCGCGCGCTTCAGGGGGTCGACCGCGATGGCGTATGAGTCGCCGGCGGCGCTCCGGCAGGCACTCGAGAGCCGCCTTGGCAACCGGTCACGCGAGAGCGGGCTCGACCTCGAACGTCTTCGCCGACGCGCCGCGTTCGAGCGTCTGCTCGTACGTCTCGAGCTGGGCGCGCCTCGCCGCTGGGTCGTCAAGGGAGGCATGGCGCTTGAGATACGACTCGGAGATCGAGCTCGCAGCACCCGGGACCTTGACCTGGCCCTTCGTGACGCGCGGGGTGACGGATCGACTGTCCGCGAGCTCCTTACCGACTGCCTCTCCGTCGATCGAGAGGGAGACGCGTTCGAGTTCCGCGTCGGCGAGCCGACGACGATCACGCTCGATGAAGCAGGTCGGCCCGGATGGCGCTTCCCTGTGGAGTCGCGTATGGCAGGTCGTAAGTTCGCGAATGTGCGGCTCGATGTCGTAGCCCGCGACGACGAGGTCTCGAAGACCCAGCGAGTTGCTCTGCCGGGAGTGCTCGACTTCGCCGGTCTGGAGAGGCACGACGTGGAGGTGGTGGATCCCGCGCAGCACTTCGCCGAGAAGCTCCACGCGTTCACCCGGACGTACGGCGATCGTCCAAACACGCGAGTCCGTGATCTTCCGGACATGGTGCTTCTGATCGACGATGACCTCGAACCGACGCCAGAGCTCTTCATGATCGTTGCTCGTCTCTTTGAGGCGAGAGTGGAACCGACGCTGCCCGATGAACTCGCGGACCCGCCCGCCTTCTGGCGCGAGAACTACCCGGCGATGGCCGCCGATCTTGATCTGTCTGCGAAGACACTCGACGAGGCGATGACTGTCGTCCGGAACTTCTGGGCGGCGCTTCTTCGCAACAAGGAGGAGGAGTAGGAGTGCCGAGAGCAAGACGAACGGAGCCGACCACCCCGCAGGCAAAGCTCAACGCGGCGATCAAGAGCGCGCGCGACATCATGCGGAAGGACGCCGGCCTCAACGGCGATCTCGACCGCATCCCTCAGCTCGCCTGGCTGCTGTTCCTCCGAGCGTTCGACGCGCTCGAGCAGCGGCTCGAGCTCACCGAGCGAGACTACCGCCCCGCGATCGAGGAGCCATACCGCTGGCGCGACTGGGCGGCCGATCCGGTCGAGGGTCGTACCGGAACCGAGCTGCTCGATTTCGTTAACGAGAAACTCCTGCCTTACCTTCGGGAGCTCACAGGCGCCGGTCAACACGATCCTCGCGACACGCTCGCCGCGGTGTTCAAGGAGACGTACAACCGGATGCTCTCCGGCTACCTGCTTCGCGACGTCGTCAACAAGGTCAACGAGGTCAACTTCAACTCGTCTGACGACATCCACACGATGGCGCACCTCTACGAGTCGATGCTGCGTGAGGTCCGCGACGCGGCGGGCGACTCGGGCGAGTTCTACACGCCCAGACCTGTGATTCGGTTCGTCGTGCAGCAGGTCGACCCACGCCTTGGCGAAACCGTGCTCGACCCGGCGTGCGGAACAGGAGGCTTCCTCGTGGAGGCTTATGAGCACATCTCACCAGGCGTCGAGACGGTGGAGCAGCGCCGCGAGCTCCAGGCCAATCTGCGGGGGATCGAGAAGAAGCCGCTGCCGTATCTACTCGGCATGATGAATCTCTCTCTTCACGGGATCGAGCAGCCGGCGATTGTCCGCGACAACGCGCTCGCCTACCCGGTGACGCAGATCCGTGCGGCCAACCGCGTGGACGTTGTTGTGACCAATCCGCCCTTTGGTGGCGAAGAAGAGAGGGCGATTCAGACGAACTTCCCGGAGGCAACTAGGACGGCTGAAACCGCGCTGCTGTTCGTTCAACTGGTAGAGCGAATTCTTAAGCCAGGAGGACGGTGTGGCATGGTCGTCCCGAACGGATTCCTGTTCGGCGACGGGATTGCGGCGCGCGTCAGAGAGCGGCTGCTTCGCGAGTGTCAAGTTCATACCGTTGTCCGCCTCCCGTCAGGTGCCTTCGCGCCGTACACAGACATTCCGACGAACCTCATCTTTTTCGAAAAGACCGGACGAACCCGAGACGTTTGGTTCTACGAGATCCCCATGCCAGAGGGGCGGAAGAAGTATTCGAAGACGCGGCCGATGCGATTCGAAGAGTTCGCAGAATGTCAAGCGTGGTGGGGTGGAGCTAACCGTGAGGAGCGCGCCGAGAACGAGCGAGCCTGGCGTGTCCCGATTGGCGAGATTGAGTCGAATGGTTTCAACCTCGACCGCCGAAATCCAAATCGCCCGGCGGACCTCGCGCACCGCCCACCGAGCGAGCTCATCACTGAACTCATCGAGAACGAGCGTGAGATCATGCGGGTCCTCTGCGCGATCGAGGTAGAGCTAGCCTCATGAAACGAGTCCGCGTCGGTGACGTCGTCAATCTCGAGCGACGCATGGTCGAGATCGACCCGTTTGAGGCGTATTCGCTGATAGGCGTCTACTCCTTCGGGAAGGGAATCTTCCATCGCGACCCACAGCTCGGGTCCGAGCTTGGCGATTACCGCTTCTTCGCGATCGAACCTGGCGACCTGGTACTGAGCAACATCCAGGCATGGGAAGGCGCGATCGCGTATGCCACAGAGCGCGACCGAGGGTGCATCGGGACCCATCGGTTTCTGACCTACGTTCCCGCTGACGCCGGGGTGGATATGGAGTACCTGCATTACTACTTCCTCAGCGAGTCAGGGCATGCGCTAATACAGCAGGCCGCACCTGGTTCCGTCACGCGCAATCGCACGCTCGCGATCGACCGATTCGAGAACCTCGAGATTCCACTCCCGGACTTTGCCGAACAGCGCCGCATCGTTGGGCGTCTAGGCGCGGTGCTCACAGAGGTTCGCAGCGGGCGCCAGATGCTGGACCACAGTGATCGACTTTCGAGCGCTCTTCCGGTCGCTGCTGCGCACCGGCAAGACATTTCCGTGAGCGACCGGCGCGCCCGCGGTTGGGACCTGGTGGCGCTGCGGAACCTCATGCGACTCGACCTCGATGAAGTGGTCGTAGATCCGGCAACGCTCTATCCGAACGTTGGCATCCTGAGCTTTGGGCGTGGCCTGTTCGAGAAGGAGCCGATCGACGGCGCAGTTACGAGCGCCAAGAAGCTTTTTCGCATCCGTGCCAACCAGTTCATCTACAGCCGCCTCTTTGCGTTCGAAGGCGCGTATGCAGTGGTCGACGAGCGCTACGACGGCTACTACGTCTCGAACGAGTTTCCGTCCTTCGCCGTCGACCTTGCGCGCGTCGATCCGGCCTTTCTCGGAGCCTATTTCCGATCGCCGACCGTGTGGCGAGACCTCGCAGGAAGCAGCAAGGGACTAGGTGTTCGTCGGCAGCGCGTTCAGCCCGAGGCGATCCTTGACTACGACGTCTGGCTGCCGACGCTCGACGAACAGCGTCGCGTCGCGAGAACTGTGCAGCTCGTCAGTGCCTCGGACGCCGCGCGATCACGGGTGAAGACCCGCCTGGACGCTCTTGGCGCGGCCGCACTCAATCAGACATTCGCCACGCTCAGCTGATCCTTGCCCACCGATCGCCCGCGACCACAACGTGGTCGAGAAACCGGAGGCCGACGACCTGCGCGGCTGCGCGCAGGCACTGCGTCGCTCGAAGATCGTCGATCCCTGGCGCAGGGTCACCCGATGGATGATTGTGTGCGATTGCGAACGCCCGGCCGTCGCGACGGAGCACGGTATTGAGAATCTCGCGGACTGGTAAGACGGCGCGGTCTACGCTGCCTTCGCTTACCTGGACGACCTGCCGAAGGTGGTTCGCGGCATCGCAAACGAGCACGATCACTCGCTCGCGGGTCGCGCTCCCCAGCTCACACGTCGCAACGGCGGCGACGTCGGTGGCAGACAGCATCCTTAACGGAACAGAGTCGCTCGCAGCGAGTTGGGCCAAGCGGAAGGACGAAACGAGAGCGGCCGCCTGCTCAGGAGTCACGCCCGAGCGAGCGGTGAGTTCCTCCGGTCCGGCTCTGCCGAGTCTAGAGATGCTTCCGAAGTCAATGGCGAGTCGCCGCGCGGTCTCAAGACCGTTCTGCCCTCGACTGCCGGCCTGCAGGATCAGCGCGATGAGCTCCTCCGGGGCGAGCGCGTCGACTCCATAGCGGGTCAAACGGTTATTCGGGGGATCGAAAGGTTCGCTGGGCTGCAACGGGAGAAATCGTGCAGGCGCGGGCTTCGGTCAAGTGCAACGAAAGCGCACCAGTTCTGTGTCGCGGGCCGGGAAGGCTCGGGTTACCGCTGCGTGGACGATCGCCAAAGCACAGAACGCACGGTGGACGGCCACCAACGCTCGCCGTTGTGCGCCGTAGGCGTCCTGCTGGCGTTGAGATTGTGGGCGATCTGAGCGAGGCTCTCGCCGGCGGCACGCTCCGCGCGGATGCGCTCGACGATCTCTTGTGGCACGACTATGGGACGGCCGGGAGACGCTTGAGAAGCCCTTGGCTTGCGCGGCGGGCGGCGCCATTCAGCGAGCAATCGCTTAAGCTCGTCGGCCGGGATCAGGTGTCCGCCCCAAGGCGTCTTGACAGTGTCGACGTACGGAAGGACACGACGGTTGAAGGTCGAGCGGCTCATGCCGAGCGCCTCGGCAGCTTGGGCCCGGGTATAGGCGAGTCGCTCGACCCGGGTCGCCTCGCGAACGATTACTGCGGGGTGCGTGTGGCGGCGTTCCTTGTCGACCCGCCGTTGCTGACGGTGCCGCGACATCAGTACGGCGTACACAAACGCTGATCCGCTTTTGCATCTGGATGCATCTGCGTCTCGCTTGCTATCGGGGTCAGTAGTTGCTGTACGTGAGCGTTCATGTCGCGGTCAGCGCTCGATGCCGCGGCTGCGGCCGAGCTCGCGGCCGAGGCTGCGTTGAAGGTTCATGAGGCGGCGGAGGCGGAGGAGTCGTTCGACGTCTTGCTCGCGGTCGACGGCGCCGAGCATGCGGGCGAGGTCGTCGGTGGAGGCGACCTGAGGGCGGAGACCGCGGCCGAGTGGTTCGCGTTCGGCGTGCCGGCGCAGGTCGTCGTAGCCGTGCGTGCCGGCTGGCTCCGCGACGAGTTTGAGTTCGCCCGCGCGGGTCTCGAGCTCTGCGACCGGTCGCGGTAGGTCGTGCAGGTCGAGTTTCTTACCGTTGGCTCCGCGGACGTCGAGGTCCTCAAGCGCGAGCTGCAACGACGCGAGGTTGTCCTCGCGCATCGAGGGGGTGATGTCGATCCCCTCGGTCAGCTCGCGCGTGCCGTGGACGACGCGCGCGAACGCGCCGATCACGACGAAGCTGACTCGATGGGCCTGGAGCGAGCTAAGCAGCTCGTACGGGTCGAACACCGCGGAAGCCCGGCCGGCCACGATTCTCCCCTCAGTGCCCTGACCGGGCACGCTTCGGCCCGAGGTCTTTGAGTAGCCACTCGACCCGCTCGCTCGGCGGCGCAAGCAGCGCCTCCTGCAACTCCTGGTCGGCGCTCTTGTCGATCGGCATCAGCGTGAAGGGCAAGTCGAAGCCGCAGGCGTGGATGATCTCCATCAGGCTGTCGACCGGCGGCGAGATCACGCCCTGCTCCCAGCGGGCGATCACGGAGCGCTCGCGGCCGGTCAGCTTTGAGAGTTCGCTCTGGGTGAGGCCGGCCCGCAGCCGCGCCTCCCGGATCAGCTCGCCTCCGCGCACATCCGAAGTGTACAACCCATACAGGGTACGAGACCTGTTATTGCCCTATGACCCATATTTGCTATCCTCGATTCTCGATCCAAGGAGGAGCAGCGATGGAGTCGATGATGACCGTCCGCCAGGTCGCCGAGCTGCTCGGGGTGCACGAGAACTGGGTCTACGACCAGGCGGCGAACGGCGAGCTGCCCAGCTACAAGCTCGGCGGGACCCGCCGCTTCGACCCCGACGAGGTCCGCGGTTGGATCGCCGAGCACCGTGGGGCCGATCGCAAGCAGCCCGACCGCCGTGAGAGCAAGGCGAAGAAGGGGAGCCGGCCGAAAGCGACGAAGCCCCTGGACGTCTTTCAGCCTAGGCTGTTCGAGTAGCGATGGCGCACGTCGAGTCGTACCGGGTGGGAGACGGGAGCAAGCGCTACCGCGCCCGCTGGATCGGCTTCGACGGCCGCGAGCGCTCGCGCTCGTTCGTGCTCAAGAAGGACGCCGATCGATTCGTGCTCGAGCAGCGAAGGCGGGCGTCGCTCGGCGCGCTATACCAGGCGCCGCCCGAGACGCTCGGCGAGTTCGCTGCCGGTTGGCTCGACCGCTACGCGCTCCGGGTTCGCGCGTCCACGCTCAAGCGCGTGCGAGACCTCACACAACACCTCGAGGTGTTCCGTGCGATGCCGCTCGATGAGATCCGGTCCGCCGCCGTCGAAGACCACATCGCCGTGCTTGCGAAGCGCGCGCCACGCCAAGCTGAGCTGACCCTGCGCGTGCTCAAGCAGGTGCTCGCAAACGCGAAGGAGCGCGGCCACCTCGTCGACGAGGCCGTCTTCCGCGTCAAGGCGCCGCGCCGTGACCAACGCGAGATGCGCTTCCTCGAGTGGCACGAGGTCGAGGAGCTCGCCGCGAACACTTCTGCGCCCTACGGGAACATGGTCATGCTCGCCGCACTCACCGGCCTACGTCAGGGCGAGCTGTTCGCGCTCCGCGATCGCAACGTCGACCTCGAGGCCAAGACAGCGCGCGTCGAGAACGGCACCTATGCCGGCGAGCTCGTGCCGGTGAAGACGCGCGCTTCGCGCCGGCGCGTCGACCTCTCTGCGCACGCCGTGCGCGTGCTGCGCCGGCAGCTGCTCGCGCGCAAGCCGAACGAGCTCGGCCTCGTGTTCCCTTCGCCGCAGGGCGAGATCCTGAACGACGACAATTTCCGTCACCGCGTCTTCCGTCCAGCTGTTCGCCGCACGACGTTGACCGGCTTCCGCTTCCACGATCTCCGCCACACGTACGCGGCGCTAATGGTCGCCGTCGGTGCGCACCCGAAGTACCTGCAGGCGCAGATGGGGCACTCGTCGATACGCGTCACGCTCGACCTCTACGGACACCTCTTCCCGGACGCAAACCGCGGCGTTTTGGATGCCCTCGACGAGCTTACGGCCCCATCCACACCCCATCGGAAAAACGAGGCGAAGAACACGCCGAAAGAAAAAGTCCCCGAGAGCGGGGACTTTGAAAGCGGGAGCGACGGGACTCGAACCCGCGACCTCCGGCGTGACAGGCCGGCGTTCTAACCAGCTGAACTACGCCCCCGTGGGCACGGCATTGTAGCCCGCGCCCGCTCCGACGGTACTGCAACACTGCGGTCGTGACGGCCGTCGACTGGATCGCCCTCGCGGTCGTCGGCGTCTGCGCGATCGGTGGCTGGCGGCGCGGGCTTATCGCGAGCGCACTGTCGCTCGCTGGTCTCGTCCTCGGCGCATACGCGGGCTCGCGGATCGCGCCGCACCTGCTTACCGGCGGCTCGAGCTCCGCGTGGACACCGCTCGCCGGCCTCCTCGGCGCGTTCGCGGGCGCGGCGCTCTTGCAGACGCTCGGGTCGCTCGCCGGCTCATTCCTCCGCGGCGGCTTGAAGCTGACACCGTTCAGGTTCCTCGACTCCGCCGGCGGCATTCTCGTCGGAGCGCTGACAGGCATCGTCATCGTCTGGGTTGCAGGCGCGACCGCTCTGCTCGTCCCCGGGCAGACCGCGATCCGGCGGGAAGTTCTGCGCTCCGAGATCGTTCGCCACCTGAACGAGGCGGTGCCGCCGGCTCGTCTACTCCATCTGCTCGCGCGCGTCGATCCGTTCCCGTCGATCGTTGGACCTGCCGCGCCGTCGACGGCGGCGAGCCCTGCGATCGTGCGCGCGCCCGGTGTGCGGAATGCCGAAGCCTCGGTCGTCAAGATTGTCGGCATCGCGTGCGGCATCGGCGTCGAGGGCAGCGGCTGGTTCGCACGTCGGAACCTCGTCGTAACAGCAGCTCATGTCGTCGCCGGCGAGAGCGGCACGACCGTCGCCATCCCGGGCTCCCGAACCTACAACGCCGACGTCGTCTCGTTCGACCCCCACAACGACGTCGCGGTGCTGCGCGTGCGCGGTGTGACGGTGCGGCCTCTTCGCTATGCGAACCCGACGCCGGGGACGCCCGTCGCAATCCTCGGCTACCCCGAAAACGGGCCGCTGACCGCGACGCCGGGACGCATTGGCTCGACGTCGAGCGTGCTCACGCGCGACGCGTATGGGCACGGCCCCGTCGATCGCACCATCACCGCAGTCGCGGGTCGCGTACGCCACGGCAACTCGGGTGGCCCCGCGGTGGACGCGCGCGGCGTTGTCCGCACGACGATCTTCGCGGCACGGGTAGGTTCGCCGACCGGGTATGGCATTCCGGCGTCGGTTGTCGCGCGCGCTCTGGGCTCGGCTCAGCGACCGGTCTCGACCGGCTCGTGCGCCGGCTGAGGCAAGAAGTCGACGACGTTCATTGGCGCACGAAACGGCGCGACCACGTACACGCCGTGCGCGAGCGAACGCGCGCCGTCGATCAACTCGAGCCCTAGCTGCCCGCCGACCTCGCGCGCGTTGGACCCGGCGCGGCGGTAGCGCTCCTGAACGTCGGCCGGGACGACCATGCCCGGCGTCTCGTTGTGCATCCGAATCAGGAGCTCGTACGTTCGGATCGGCCACACGCCGACGATGATCGGGATCGGCCATGAGCCGCCGATGCGTTCGCGAAACGCTTCGAGCGGCTCGAGACCGAACAGGATCTGCGTCATCGCAAAGCGAGCGCCGGCAGCCACCTTGCGCTCGAACCGCTCGGCTTCGAGTCCGAGGTCGTCCGCCGTGGGGTTGACTGCGACGCCCGGAACAAACGATGTCGGCGCGTCGATCGCGCGCCCGTGGAAGTCCTCGCCCCGGTTCAGTCGCGTCATCAGCTCGACGAGCCCGATCGAGTCGACCTCGTAGACGCCGTGTGCGCCGGGGTAGTCGCCGGCCTCCGGCGGATCGCCCGTCACGGAGAGGATGTTGCGCACGCCCTCGGCGTGCGCGCCGAGAAGCTGCGACTCGAGTCCTGCGATTGTCGTGTCGCGTGGCGTGAGGTGTGGGATCGTCTCGACCCCGGTGAACCGCTCGATCGCGACGGACGCCATGATCCCGCTCATTCGCGCGCGCGCGCGCGGATTGTCGTTCACGTCGACGAACTGCGCCTTGCCGGAGTCGCGTACTGCTCGCGCGGTCGCCATCAGTGCCTCAGGGTTCGCGCCGAGCGGCGGGTCGAGCTGTACGGAGACGACGAAGGTGCCGTCCTCGAGCAGCCGCTCGAGTTTTGTCGCCGCATCGCCGTGTGCAGCAGGGGTCGCCTGCTCCCGCTCACGGACGAGCAGGGGCGTCGATGGCGCGGCGTTCTCGGTGATCGCCGTGCGGATGGCGGCGATCTGCGCGGGCGTCGTGCCGCAGCAACCACCGATGATCCGTGCACCGAGCGCGCGTGCCTGCGCGGCGAACTCGCCGAAATATTCGGGTGTCGCGTGTGGGAAGACGATCCGTTTGCCTGACATGCTCGCAAGGCCCACGTTCGGCAATACGGCGAGCGGTGCGCCAACTTGCATCTCGGAGAGGGCGCGCAGGGCAGCCGTCGGCCCGGCGCCATGGTTCGCGCCGAACGCGGCGACGTCGAGCGTGTGCAACCGCGCGGCTGCTTTCGCGGCCGAGACGCCGGCGAGCGTGTCGCCGGCCGAGTCGAAGCTCATGAGCGTGACGATCGGCAGGCTCGACACCGAGCGGAGCGCGGCGACCGCCGCTTCCAGGTCGTCGAGGTCGGCGAACGTCTCAACGAAGAAGAGCTCGACGCCGCGGCCCTCGAGCACGCGCGCCTGCTCGGCGTACTCGCCGCCCGGCCCGATCGAGCCCGCGATGAACACCTCCTTGCCGGAGATTTCGCGGGCTTCGCGGGCGAGCTTGACAGCGGCGTTGTTGATCCGCTCGAACTCGTCCTCGAGGAAGTACTGGGCGAGTTTCGCGCGGTTCGCGCCAAACGTGTTCGTCTCGATCAACTCCGCGCCGGCGCGGATGTAGCCGAGGTGCACGTCGAGGACCGCTTCGGGCGCTTTGAGGTTCGCCTCCTCGGGGCAGCGCAGCCGGTCGACCGCGCTCGCGAGGAGCGCGCCCATGCCGCCGTCCGCGACGATCGGCGGGCCTGACGCAAGCCGCTCGAGAAACCTCGACATCGCGCGTCAGTGTACGAAGCCTCAATAAAAGAGCGGGGCCGCCGCCGGCCCCGCTCTCGGTGTCTACTTCCTCCGGGGCGGCCCCCGCCGCATCGGGGCCGCTCGACGGATGCAGTCTGAGTATCGCGGCTTGCGCGGACTTCACCTATCCCTCGGACTCGGTTGACGTGGCTGCTTCACCCGCTCAAGGCCGTGCCCCGTGTTGCCGATCAAGCGAACGGACTCCTCCCGGGGGACTGACGGCAATCATCCTGCGGCTGGAGCCTGCGGCGGCGCCTTCATGGCGCCGCTCGCTCTATTCGGGATGAATCGTGCGGCCTTCCATGCCGCCCGCGACGGTGACGAGTTCGCCGCTGATGTGGCCCGAGAGCTCGTCGGATGCGAGAACAAGCACCGCGCGCGCGATGTCGTCGGCGGTCGCGACTTTGCGTAGCGCCATCGTCCGGGAGATTCGCTCGACGACCTCGGGATCAAGCGCGCCGCGCGTCATCGGTGAGTGCGTCCACCCCGGCGCGACGGCGTTCACGCGCCCACCCACCGCGACGCGCACGATCTCGTTCTTCAGACTGAGCAGCAGACCGCCCTGGATCGCCGACTTCGCGGCCGCGTAGTCTGCGTGGCCGGCCTCGCCGAACCGGCCGGCCGTCGACCCGACGAGCACGAGGTTGCCGTGGCCGTTCCGCTGGACCTCGCGCAGGAAGGCGCGAGCCGTGAGAAACGTCGCCGTGAGGTTCGCGCGCACTGTCTGCTCCCAGCGCTCGAGCGGGAGCTCCCACACCGGTTCGTCCGGTGAAGGCCACACGCCTGCGACGGCGGCACAGACGTCGACGCTCCCGAGCGCCGTGCGCGCTCGCGCGAAGAACTCGTCGACCTGCGCTTCGTCTGTGAGGTCGGCGCCGAGTGCAGTCGCGCCCTGCAGCTCCGCGGCGATCGCCTCGGCGCGATCGCGGCCTTGGTGGTAGTGAACGATGACGCGCGCGCCTTCCGCCGCGAACGCGCGGGCGCACGCGGAGCCGATGCCGCCCGACCCACCGGTGACGATGACGCCCTTGCCTGCTAGCCCGGTATTCACTCTCGGAGCCTAACGACGAAGCAGCGCTCGCACGCCGGCAGCGGAGACGAAGCCGGCGTGACCCGGTTTGCTGCCACTGCTGCCGTTGTACGTGTAGAAGACGCCCCCTCGCCAGAGCTTCGCGCTCGCATAGCCGAACTGCCCCTTGAAGCGCAACGCGACGTCGCGACCGTCACTGAGACGCAACAGGTGCAACCGCGTCCCGAAGCTGTAGACGACGAGATCGCCATCGACGTCGACGAGCGTCGCGTCACCGACAACGGGGCGTGTGCGAACGGCTTTGCCCTGCAGATCGCTCAGGACAAAACGGTGATTCGCGATCGACGCGATGTGCGCGCCCCGCAGAAGCGCGCCGCCCAAGTGCGGGATCTTCAATGTCGTAAGCGTCTTTCCGGATCGCGACACGATCTCGAGGACGCTCTTATTTCGGCCGATGAGGATCCGGGCGCCGTCGACATCGAGCGCGATGATCGACGCGGTGTACGTGCGCAGCTTCGTCTTCCCCGCGGGGTCGAAGCGCCACAGCGTCCGCCCTGCTGAGCCGGCGATCAGCGATCCATGCCCCGCCAGCACGACGAAGGCCGACGTGTGAAGCTGCGGCACGCTTGTCGTGCGGTGGAGCGTCGCCGTCAGGACCGTGTTTGTGTTGCCCTCGAAGCAGACGTGCGCGAGTCGGTCGCCCGCGAGCACGAGATCGCTCTCCTGCCTGTCGCACGCGAGGTTCGGGCGTACCACGATTCCCTTGGGCGACCACACGAGCACGTACTCCCACGACGGCGTCTCGCCGACGAGTGTGGCAGCGAGCCCTCCGTCGACCGTGACTTCGTTGACCGGCGAGGCCGTGCGGATCTCCGCGGCGGGCTGGACGGCGACGATCGGTGGTGACGGCGCGTGGACCACGCCGACGACGCTAGCGCAGTAGTGTCCCGCCGTGCGCGTTCACATCATCAGCGACATCGAGGGCGTCGCCGGCATCGTCAAGTGGGCGCAGACCGGCGGCGACCAGACTCTCTACCACGAGGGCCGCAAGCTCTACACCGAGGAGATCAACGCCGCTGTCCGCGGGGCGAAGGCCGCGGGCGCCAAGGAGATCGTCGTGGTGGACTGCCACGGCGCCGGCGGCGACTACACCTTCAACTCGCTTTTGCCTGCGGAGCTCGATCCCGACTGCGAGTTCGTCGTCCAGAACGAGTGGACGGAATACACGGAGTTCCTCGAGGAGGGCTGCGACGCGGCGCTCTTCGTCGGCATGCACGCGATGGCCGGGACTCCGGACGGCGTGCTCTCGCACACCGTGTCGAGCCAGGCCTGGCAGAACCTCCGTTTCAACGGCACGCTCGTCGGCGAGACCGGCATCAACGCCGCGCTCTGCGGCCACTGGGGTTGCCCGGTGCTGCTTGTCACCGGTGACCGAGCCGTGTGCCGTGAGGGCCGCACGCTGCTCGGCGAGGGACTCACGACCGTCGAGGTGAAGGTCGGGCTGGGACGCTTCAGTGCGCGCAACATTCCTGCGGTGCGCGCGCGCGAAATGATCGAGGCTGGCGCGAAGCGCGCTCTGAAGGATTTGAAGGCCGTGCAGCCGTACGACCCGGGCCGGCCCTGCGAGATCGAGATCGAGTTCACCTCGCCGGACCGGCTGGAGGAGTACCGCAACCGCAAGAACGTCGAAGTGACCGGGCCCCGCCTGATCGTCGCCCGCGGCGACGACTGGTGGCAAGCCTGGTCGTCCTTCTACTTCTAGCCGCGTAAGCTGAAGAGGTGGAAGCTCGCGTCGTTCGCATCTCGATCGCGCCCGTGAAGTCGCTCGGACTCGTGCACCCGGACGACGTCGAGCTCGAGCCTCACGGCGTCCGCGGTAACCGCCGTTTCTGGCTCGTCGACGCGGACGGACGCCTGTTCAACGGCAAGCGCAATGGGCCGATGGTGCGCATCCGGCCGCAGTGGGACGAGGAGACGCGGCAGCTCGCGCTCACGTTTCCGGACGGCACGCGCGTCGAAGGCACCGTCGAGCTCGGCGAGGCGGTCGACGCCGAGATGTACGAGCACCCCCATCCGTCGCGCCGTGTGCTCGGACCGTGGGAGAGCGCGATCTCGAAGTTCGTCGGCCGGCCGCTCACGCTGCTCTGGGCCGAGCAGCACGCCGCCGACCGCGGCTACTGCGGCGGCACCGTCTCGCTCGTCTCTCGCGGCTCGCTCGAGCGGCTCCGCGAAGAAGCGGGCGCCGATGAGCCGGTCGACGGCCGCCGCTTCCGGATGCTCTTCGAGATCGACGGCGTGTCGGCACACGAAGAAGACGAGTGGCTCGGCGCCCAGGTGCGCGTCGGCGACGCGACGATCGTGCTGAACGGCGATGTTGGACGCTGCGTCGTCACCTCGCACGACCCCGATCGCGGCGTCACCGATCTCGACACACTCGGCGTGCTCGCGCGCTACCGGCGTGAAGGACGCGACGAGCCGCTCCCGTTCGGCGTCTACGGCGCAGTCGCCGTCCCGGGACGCGTACGGGTGGGCGACGCGGTCCGGCCGCTGGCAGATCGGCTGTTCGCCGCTACATAGCAAGAGTGCTATACTGATCCCGATGGCAGCGCGGCCGAGAGCAGCACGCCCGAGAGTAGGGGACAAGCGGCCGCTCGAGCGGCTGCACGAGCGCATCATCGCCGGCGACCGCGGCTGGTTCTTTGCGAACATCGCCGACAAGGTGGCCGAGCGTCGGCTCGACAAGAACCTCTCGCAGCGCGAGCTTGCCGAGCGCTGCGGTACGACTCAGTCTGCGATCGCGCGGCTCGAGCGTGGCGGGCGTCCGCCCCGCATCGACACGTTGCTGCGCATCGCCGAGGCTCTCGAGTGCGAGCTCGTCGTCGATCTCGTGCCGCGCTAGCGGCAAGCGCCGCGTGATCATCGTCTGCCTGGGGGATTCGATCACCGCCGGATCGCCGCTCTGGGATCCGGACCCGGCCGTGCGCGCACGCATCAGCGAGCCCGACGAGCGGAGCCAGTGGCAATGGTGGGCGGCGCTGAGCACGCCGCAGCTCGACTTCCGCAACCACGGCGTGAACGGTGAGCGCACCGATCAGATTGCCGCCCGCTTCGACGACGTCGTCCACGGCGCTGAAGCCCTGATCGTGCAGGGCGGGATCAACGACGTCGTACAACGACGGCCCGTCGAAGAGGCCGCTCGAAATCTTGCCGGCATGTGCGATCGCGGACGGAGCCTCGGCTTCCGCGTCGCGCTTGCAGACGTGCTGCCGTGGAACAACGGCGACGACCGCGCTGCGCAAGACATCGTCCGACTCAACGAGCTCGTGCGTGCGATTGCGGAAGGGCTTGGTATGCCGCTGCTCCCGTTCCACGACACCCTCGTCGATCCGGCGGACCCGCACCGGATGCCTCACGAGTGGACGGATGACGGTAACCATCCGTCGGTCGAAGGTCACCGCTTGCTCGGCGAACGCGCCTTCGTCGTACCCTAGAACGTGAGAACGTCGCCGTCGGCCGCGCGCTCGACGGACGGGTCGAGCGGCAGCTCGTCGGGACGATGGATGACAACAAGCCTGCGCGCGCCCGAGGCGCGGAACGCTTCGACAGCCTCGTCCTCGCTCAGGTGACCCCGCTCTGCCGGCTCGGGCTCGAGCAGCGTCGCTTCGCAGAGGAAGACGTCGGCGTCGCGCGCGAGCGGCGCGAGATTCGGGCTCGGGCCCGTGTCCCCGGAATAGGCGAGCGTGCTGCTGTGATTGCTGACGCGCAGGCCAAAGGTCAGCTCGGAGTAATGCTCGAGACGAAGAGCCGTGACGTCGAAGCCCGCAGCGCGAAACGGTTTGCCCTCTTCGTATTCGCGCACGTGAAATGCGCCCTCGATCCGCCCGGAGAAGCTCATCTGGTCGCCGTAGCGGCGCAGTCGATCCGTGCCGCCCGGTGGCAGCCAGAGCTCGGGCGCCGGAACCTCCCGTCCAGGGCCGAAGCTTGCGCCGAAGATCCACGGGACGAGATCGCCCCAGTGGTCGAGGTGGAAATGGGTGATGGCGACCGCGTCGACCCGGGGCCACCCGCCGTCGACCGTGCGCAGGCGGGCGAGCACTCCCGGCCCGCAATCGAGGAGGAGCCGGCCTTCGCCCTCGACGAGGTAGCCCGATTGCGCGCCGCCCGCGTTGGGCCAGGCGGGCGAGCATCCGATCACGGTGAGCTGCATCGGCGTATCCTGCCGATTTCTTCGGCCGGGTCACACGGTGTATAACTGCGCCGTGGCCAGGGCCTCGTCTGACGTGCTCAAGAAGGTGCCGCTCTTTGCGGGTCTCGACCGCCGCGAGCTCGACCAGATCGCTGCCTCGATGAAGGAGCGCCGCTTCTCGGCGGGCGACACTGTCACCCAGGAGGGCGCCGGCGGCGCTGGTTTCTTCATCGTTGAGGACGGCGAGGCCGCGGTCTCGGTCGACGGCCAGCCGCGCGGCACAATCGTCGCCGGCGACTACTTCGGCGAGATCGCACTCCTCACCGGCTCCGACCGGACGGCGACGATCACCGCCACATCCGACATGGTGTGCTGGGGCATGACCCCCTGGGATTTCCGGCCGCTGGTCGAGAGCAACTCCGCGATCGCGTGGAAGCTCCTGACGGCGATGGCCGAAAAGCTCAAATAAGAAGCGGTGTCAGACACCAAAAAGTGTCTGACACCTGCAAAGCCCGGTTGGTAGTGTCAGCGGGTGGAGCCCGTCGAGTCGATCGACTACATGCACGACGTCGAGCCCGCGCCGGGTCGGCTCGAGCTCGTGCGGCGGTTCGTGAACACGGTCGACTATGAGCATGGACGGGAGGTGCTTCACTCCACCGAACGTCTTAAAGCACTGCTCGTCGAGCTGGGGCTGATCGACTCCGGCACGCGCGTCATGGAGGCGAACCTCGAATGTGCGCTCGAGCTCCGTGAAGGGCTGCGGCGGCTTGCCCTTGCGAACAACGGCGGCGCTGCGGACACTATCCTCGAAGCCGAGCTCGTCGTGCGCATCGACGGCCGCGACGGCGTCCTTGAGCCTCCGCGCCACACGGCGGACGGTGCGCTCGCCGACCTCGTCGGGATCGTCTACACCGCGATGGCCGACGGCACATGGTCTCGCCTGAAAGCGTGTCGACGGGACGTGTGCCAGTGGCTTTTCTACGACCGTTCGCGCAACCGGTCGGCGGTGTGGTGTCAGATGGCCGTGTGCGGCAACCGCACGAAGACGAAGGCCTACCGAGATAGGAGGGCTTGGCGCAAACCCTCCTAGGCGCGGAGCGCCCCCGGCACGAACCGGTCGTCGGTGAGCCACAGCCCCACGACGGCGAGTGCGGCGCCGGCGAGCGCGAGGAAGACCCCGCCCGGCCCCGGGATCGTCAGCGCGAAGAAATGCCGCGTGCCAGGCGCGGCGACGACGAGCGCGTAGAGAACGAGCATCGCGCCCGTGAGCGTGCCCACCGCGGCAGCTCGCCGCCGAGTCGTCGCCTCGAGCACGAGGATCAGGTAGAGGCCGACGAGCACGAGGACCGTCGTGGCGATCGTGCGTGCTTCGACGAGCGGCAGCCGGCCGACGTTGCGCGCGAACACGAAGCTGGCGAGCACGCCGAGCCCCGCCGCGGTGCCGGCTGGAACGGCGAAGCGTCCGACTTCGAACAGGAACCGCTCTGAACCGAACCGGCCTTCACTTGGACCGAGTGCGAGGAAGAACGCCGGAATGCCGATCGTCAGCCCGGCTGCGAGCGTGAGATGGCGCGGCAGGAGCGGATACGCCTGCGGCGTCAGCCCGATCGAGATGACGAGGAAAAATGCGAACGCCGACTTCGCGACGAAGAGCTTTGCGACTCGCTGGAGGTTGCGCAGCACCTTGCGGCCTTCGGCGACGAGCGCGGGCACGCTCGCGAAGTCGCCGTGGACGAGCACGAGATCGGCGACGGCTCGCGCCATCTGCGACCCGTTGCCCTGCGCGATCGCCAGCCGCGCTGCTTTCAGCGCCGGCACGTCGTTTACGCCGTCGCCGATCATCGCGACGTACCGGCCGTCCGCCGTGAGCGTCTCGACGACGCGCTTCTTGTCCTCCGGCGAGATGCGTCCGATCACGGCGTGCTCCGCGAGCAGGCGACGGAGCGCTGCGGGATCGCGCGGCAGGTTGCTTCCGTCGAGTGCGGGGCCTTCGATGCCGACGTCGGCTGCCACCGCCGCGACCGTTTCGGGCCGGTCACCGGAGATGACGATGACGCGCACTCCCTGCGAATGAAGGAACCCGACCGTTTCCCGCGCATCTGCGCGCAGGCGCTCGCTGAGCACGACGAGACCGAGCGGCTCGTCGATCACCGGCGGCGAATCGGCGTCGACTCGACCGCGCGCGATGCCGAACGCAACGACGCGCCGGCCTGCGCGCGCCTCGTGCTCGGCGAGCGTCTGCAGCTCGCTTGGAGGGAACAGCTCGGGCGCGCCGAGTACGTACGTCGTCGGACCGAACTGCAGTGCGCTCCAGCGGCGCCTCGATGAGAAAGGCACGCTCGAGCGCGGATCCTCTTCGGCGCCGCCGCAATGCTCGTCGATCGCTTCGAGCGTCGCGTTCCGCGAATGCGCGCTCGCTGCGTAGCGCCCGAGCTCGTGCGCGAGCTCCCCTGCTTCGATGCCCGGAGCCGGAACGAGCTCCTCGACCTGCAGCCGCGCATCGGTCAGCGTACCCGTCTTGTCGAGGCAGATCGTGTCGACGGAGGCGATTGACTCGATCGCGTTCAGCTGCTGCGCGAGCGCCCCGCGGCGTGCCATGCGCACTGCTGCGACGGCGTACGTCACGCTCGTCAGGAGAATCAACCCTTCAGGCACGAGCGTCACGACGGCGGCGACGGTTGTCGGCACCGCGTTGTGCAGCGAGGTGTGGCGTCGGTACAGCACCCAGCCGAGTGCGACCCCGAGCGGCACGAGCACGCCGACGAGCACGAACAGAAGGCGGTTGATCGAGCGCTCGAGCGGTGAGCGCGGATGCCGGAACTCGCGTGCCTGCCCCGCGACACGCGCCGCATGACTCTTCTCACCGACGGCCGTCACGAGGTACGCGCCGGCGCCCTCGACGGCGAACGAGCCGGATTGTACCTCCTCGCCTTCGCCCTTCGACACAGGCTCCGATTCGCCGGTGAGGATCGACTCGTCGAGCGCGAGCCCGTCGCTGCGCCGGAGCCTGCCGTCCGCGACCACCTGATCGCCTGCGTCGAGGAGCACGACGTCGCCCTCGACTACGTCTTCGACACCGACTCGCCTCGGTGTGCCGTCGCGGATCACGCTTGCGGTCGGGGCGACGAGCGCGGCGAGGCGATCGAGGGTCCGCTTCGCACGTACTTCCTGGGCAATTCCGATGCCCGCGTTCGCGACGAGGATCGCGAGAAAGAGGGCATCCTGCACGTCGCCAAACGACAGCGTGAGCACTCCGGCCGCGAGCAGGATCAGGTTGAAGACGGTGAAGACGTTCGCGACGACGATGCTCTTGTACGAGCGGCTTGACGTAACGGCGGCGGGCGGCCTTGCAGCGAGCTTGCGCTCGGCTTCCTGCTGCGTCAGTCCGGCGGTCGCGACGGTCGTCGCCACGACCCAAGTGTCGCAGTTAGGCGGCGCGAAGCCGACGGGCGCCGACGAAACGCGAGCTGTACCAACCGGCGAGCGTCTCGATGCGGACGCGGGTGCCGGTGTGCGGCGCATGGATGAAGTGGTCGTTGCCGATGTAGATGCCGACGTGGCCGAGGCCGTCGAAGAAGACGAGGTCGCCCGGCCGAAGCGATGCCCGGCTGACGCTGCGGCCGTCGGTGAACTGCGCAAAGCTCGA
The DNA here is from genome assembly GCA_003152275.1 of Actinomycetota bacterium. GTDB lineage: Bacteria > Actinomycetota > Thermoleophilia > Gaiellales > Gaiellaceae > Palsa-739. Next base: position 10,788 of record PLZU01000077.1, on the reverse strand, counting down.
GTGGGCGAGGGAGAGGCCGAAGTGTGCGTAGACGTAGCGAACGAAGCCGGAGCAGTCGAAGCCTGTTCGCGGCGTGCTGCCGCCATAGACGTAGCGGACACCGCGGAACTTCCTCGCGTAGTCCGCGACCCGCGTCCCGAACGCAAGGTGCGACTGGGTCGTCCTCGTCGGTGCCTTCTTCGCCTTCTTCGCCTTCTTGGCCTTCACCACCGGGAGCGGCGGGACGACCGGCGTCGTATCCGTCGGCGGGATCGGGTCGGACGGGAGCGGCGTCGAGCCGTCGTCGGCGCGGCTCGAGAGCGGCCTCAGGAGCGCGGCCCCGAGCGCGAACGCAACGACAAGCAGGGAGATGAGGAGGCGGGTTCGCAGCATCGGGGATCCCTGGGCACGAGTGCGGCCGCTCACCGAGCGGCCAGCTGTCCCTGGGAGGCCTCATTTGAACAGGGGCAGGGGAGACCGTCTGTCCCCCTTTCGGGGGGTCTGCCGACGTCTTACAAACAGAGCTGGATCCGAGATCGGGGGCAAAGACGTTTGACATGACCACCGAGGTGTGATTTAGGATCCGAGAATGGATGTGATCGAGCTCACCCCCGCCGAGCCCGCAGCAGCTCCGGCAGCCTCGCCCGAGATGGCCTGCACGGCCGAGCTCGCCGAGTGCACCTGCCCGGACTTCTGCGAGCGCGACCACGGCAACGAGTAGCGGCGCCGCGAGCTGTTAGCCGAGGCCCGCCGGCGAGAGGGCGCGGCTATGGCTCGACGAGCGCATCCGTCCGCGACGCCAGCTCGTAGTCAAGGTCTGTGAGGCCCCCGGCGGAATGCGTCGTCCAGCGGAGCGTTACCTTTTTGTACGAGATCGTGATGTCGGGGTGGTGGTTGGCTTCCTCCGCCAGGTCGGCCACGCGGCCCACGAAGGCGATCGCGTCACGGAAGGAAGGCAGCTCGAACGTTCTCTCGAGCGCACCCTGGGAATCAATGTACCCCTCTGGAAGTTGCATAGTAGTACGAAGTATCCCTTCTCACTAGGATCGGCACAACCATGGATACGAGCTATTTGATCGTCGGCGGAGGAATGACCGCGGATGCCGCGGTCAAAGGCATACGGGAGCATGACGGCGATGGCTCAATCGCGCTGGTCGGCTCCGAGCCGCACCCCCCGTACAAGCGCCCGCCCCTCACGAAAGGGCTCTGGAGCGGCGGGGACGAGGCCAAGATCTGGAAGCACACGGCGGACGCCGGTGCCGAAGTGATCCTCGGGCGCCGGATCGTCGCCCTCGATCTCGCCAATGCCCGCGCGACCGACGACGCAGGCGACGAGCACGGCTACGAGAAGCTCCTGCTCGCGACCGGCGGCACGCCGCGGCGCCTCGGCGGGGCGGACGAGCAGGTCATCTATTACCGCACGCTCGACGACTTCCGGAAGCTGAAGCAGATCATCGACGGCGGCGCGCACGTCGTCGTCATCGGCGGCGGCTTCATTGGCTCCGAGCTCGCCGCGTCGCTGACGAGCGCAGGCGCGAAGGTGACGATGGTCATACCCGAGGCGGGGGTGACGTCGCGCGTGCTCCCGGACGGCCTCGCTCGGTTCGTGGCCGACTACTTCCGCGCGAAGGGTGTCGAGATGCTGACCGAGGAGACTGTCGCCTCCGTCGACGGCACCACCGTCCACACCGGGTCAGGACGCGCGATCCAGGCGGACGCGGTCGTCGCAGGGCTTGGCATCGTGCCGAACATCGAGCTCGCCGAGGCGGCAGGCCTTTCGGTCGACAACGGCATCGTCGTCGACAGGTTCGGCCGGGTCGACGGCCGCGACGACGTGTTCGCCGCCGGCGACGTCGCGAACTACCCGAACCTCGTCCTCGGTGGCCAGTTCCGCGTCGAGCACGAGGATCATGCGAACACGCACGGCCGGATCGTCGGCGCGAACATGGCCGGCGCGACGGAGCCGTACGACCACCTACCGCTCTTCTACTCCGACCTGTTCGACCTCGGCTACGAGGCCGTCGGCGAGGTGGACTCCCGGCTCGCGACCGTCGAGACCTGGGAAGAGCCGAACCGCAAGGGAACGATCGCCTACGTCGACGACGCCGGCCGCCCGCGCGGTTTCCTCCTGTGGAACGTGTGGGACAAGGTCGACGTGGCGCGCGAGTTGATTCGTGCAGGCGAGCCCGTTGGTGAAGGGGCGTTTGTCTAAGCTCGCGCGCTCGCGCAAGGCAAGGCTGCGGCAGGAGACGGTGTGCGAGGTCGTCTTCCGGCCGCTTGCCCATCTCGTCGTGCTCGCGCTCGCGCCGCTGCGCGTGCCGCCACCGGCGGTCGTGCTTGCGTCCGCTGCGTTCGGCGTTGCCGGCGCGGTCGAGCTCGCTCGCGGCCACCTTATTGTCGCGGCCTTGCTCGTTCAAGCGAAGACGGTGTTCGACAACGCGGACGGCCAGCTCGCGCGGCTCACCGGCCGCGTCACCGCGTTTGGCCGCTACCTCGACTCCGAGTGCGACCTGCTCGTCGACGCCGCACTCTTCGCCGGCCTCGGGTGGTACACCGGCCGGCCGTTCGTCGCTGCGCTGGGATTCGTCGCGCTGACTGCGGTGCTGAGCATCAACTTCAACGTCGAGCGCCTTGCGCGGGGTGCGCCGGCTGCCTGGGATGCATCGGTGCTCGGGCGGGTCTACGGCCTCGTCTACGGGTGGCAGGACCGGCTGGTAGAGCTCTTCCTGCGCGGACGCACCGATCTAGCCAAGGTCGGAGCGCTTGCCCAGCTCGGCATGTCCTCGCAGCTTGCGGTTTTCGGCATCTGCATCGCGGCGGGCCAGCCGGTCGTGTACGTGTGGATTCTGCTCACGCAGGTCGTGTTCGTCGCCGGACTCTTTCTGCTGACTCCATCGAATCAGGAGGTTTCGCTTGAGCATCGTTGAATTGCCGGCGCGACCGGAACCGGACGACGAACGCACGATCTCACTGGAGGAGTGGGCGCGCTACGAGCGCAGCATCGCCGAGATTCTCACGGCGCTCGGCATGGATCTCGAAACGCCCGGAACGCGCGAGACTCCACGCCGTTTTCTCCGTGCGATGTTCGAGGCGACGGCGGGCTACGACGGCGACGAGAAGCTGCGCACGGCTTTTCCGTCCGAGCGGCCGCGAGGCGTCAACGGGTTGCACAGCCAGATCGTCGAAGGGCCGATCTCGTTCTTCTCGCTGTGCGAGCATCACGCACTGCCGTTTCACGGCGTGGCGCATTTGGCGTATATCGCCAACGGCGAGATCCTCGGCATTTCGAAGTTGACGCGGCTCGTTCGGCTGTACGCACGCCGTTTCACCGTGCAGGAGCGGCTCGGAGAGCAGATCGCGGACCGGCTTCTCGATCTCGTGGAACCTCGCGGCGTCGCGGTGCACATCGAGGCCGCCCACCTCTGCACGCAGATGCGCGGCGTCGAGGAGGAAGGGTCGCGCACGGTGACGACGTTCTGGCGCGGGCTCTACGACGAGGACGCCGACCTGCGGCGCGAGTTCCTCGACGAGGTGCGCGCTCGCCGGAGCCCCCACCGGAGCCAATGACCCTCGAGCTCCTGTGGGAGCAAGATGGGCTTCCGCAGCGCGACCTGCCGGATGAGTTGCGTGCGCTCTATGCAGGAGCGCTCGGCTTCCGGGGGCCGTGCGTCTACGCGAACTTCGTCGAGACGCTCGATGGTGTCGTCGCGATCCCTGCGCTCGAGGGCTCGAACGCGCTTATCGCCGACGAGAGCGAGGACGACAAATTCGTGATGGGGTTGTTGCGCGCGTTCGCGGACGTCGTGTTGATCGGCTCCAGCACGCTGCTCGCGTCCCCGAAGGGGCGCTGGCGGCCGGATGGCGTCTACCCCGCCGGCAAGAACGCGTTCGCCGACTTGCGGACGCGACTCGGCAAGTCGGAGCACCCGGCGGTGGCGGTCGTGACCACGGGCGCGTCGCTCGATGTAACCCACCCGGTGCTCGCAGACGCCGCCGTCCTGACGACCGTGCGCGGTGCGGCAGGGCTCGAAGGCGTCGTTCCGCATGTCGTCGCCGTCAATGACGGCGATCGGGTCGACCTCGGTGCCGCACTCCAGCTGTTGCGCAGCCGCGGGCATTCGCTCGTGCTCGCAGAGGCAGGCCCGTCGACGTTCGGCGAGCTCGTTGCCCAGGGTCTCGTCGACGAGCTCTTCCTCACCGTGTCACCGGTGCTCGCTGGCAGGCTCGCGTCCGGCCGACGGTTCGGGCTCGTCGAAGGTGTCGAGCTGCTGCCGAAAGCGCGCGTGGCTCCACGCCTGCTGTCGTTGCGACGCGCCGGCGAGCACCTCTTCCTGCGCTACACGTTCCGCTAGCGCTTGGGCTTGTGAGGCTTCGGTTTGGGCTTCGGCTTCTGCTTCTGCGCCGGCTTATGCGCGACGGGCGGCGTGGAGACGGTGCTCGACGACGGGCTACGAAGTCCGAATTCCTGTGACCAGAGCGTCGCTCCGCTGTAGCCCTGGAACGTTTGCTCCGGTAGGTAGCCGATGCCGAGCTCCGCATAGGCGGCGGTGAGAATGTTCTCGCGGTGTCCGGTCGAATGCAGCCAGCCGTTCATCGCCTGGCGCGGTGTTCCGTAACTGCCGGTGCCCCAGGCGATGTTCTCGCCGATCTGGTAGCTCGTCGCTCCCATGACGTACGTCGCGAATACCGCGTCGAAGGGTTGCCCGCAGGGCGTGTGGCTGAACTCGGCGCACGTGATGTCGCTTTTTAGCTTTGTCTGTCCCGCCGTGTTCAGCGTTGGGTTCAGCTGCAACGGCGGGAGGCTTTGCTGCGCGCGCGCGTAGTTCGTGAGGCACTGCATCGCAAGTTGCGCCGTCGCGGAGTCGAGGTCGAGCTGGTCGGCTGCAGCCCCGCACGTGCCGCTCGGGGCGAGCAGGGCCGCGTAGGGATCGTCGGCCGCGCCCGCGGCCGCGGCCAGGCCGAGCGCGGCAGTGACGGCGCATACGAAAAGAGCTACTGGTAACCGCAGACCCCTGATACCCACGTTTTCCGTGGGAGCTAAGGGAGTGTCAACCCCCGGTTGGGTCAGCCGCGGTAGATCGAGTCGCTCGCGTTGCGTGTATCGCGGCTTCCGCGTGTGTTGTACGGCGACCGTTTGTACACGGTGTCGGTGAAGGCGTCGTTGAAAAACAACTGGCCTGTGTGCACGACCGTGCCGCCGAGATGCACCTTCACGTGGATGTGCACCGCGCGGCCCTGGTACCAGCCGGGGTAGACGGATTCGAAGCGGGCGAGCCCGGTGCTGTCCGTCTTTTGCACACCGCGCATGAAATTCGTCCCGGGGTCGTTGGCGATCGCCCCCGAGTAGACGCCGAGCGCGTCCGCGTGCCAGATGTCGACGGCGGCGCTCTTGATCGGTTTGCAGGTCGAGGCGTCGACGACGGTGAGGCGGAGGTCGAGCGGGACGCCGGGCTTGCCTTCGGTGATGTTGCGGCGCACCTTCTCGTTTGGCACGTAGTACGGCCCCTGGGTCAGCTCCGGCGTGAGGACGCACGAGATCGCGCCCGATGCGACGGCCGCGGGCCCGGACCGGGCCGCGGACGCGGCCTCGGGGATGAGCGCTGCGGCGGTCAGATCGCCGGCCGCGAGCAGCGAGTCGCGACGGCTCAGCTTCAGGTGTTCGTCCATGCACAGAAGGTAGAAGCGGGGTGTAAGTCCTCGATGTGAATTCGTGAAATGATGCGGCGGTGCAGGCGACCGTTGCAGCTCGCTCTTCGGTGAGCGTCGAAGGCCATTTCGACAACCCGTCGCGCGCGCTCTGGTTGGTCAAATGGTTGCTCGCGATCCCGCACGTGATCGTGCTTTTGTTCCTCTTCATCGCGTTCTTCGTGCTCACCATCGTCGCGTTCTTCACGCTCCTCTTCACGGGCAGCTATCCGCGTGGGATCTTCGACTTCAATCTCGGCGTTCTACGGTGGTCGTGGCGCGTCTCCTTCTACTTGTACGGCGCGAACGGGACGGACCGCTATCCGCCGTTCACGCTCGAAGACGTGCCGGACTATCCGGCGCGCCTCGATATCGCGTACCCGGAGCGGCAGCGCAAGGGCCTCGCGTTGATCGGCTGGTGGCTCGCGGGCATCCCGCAGTACGTGATCGCCGGGGTCTTTGCCGGCGGCGGCATCTCCTTCGCGGCGGGCCACACCAGCTGGTCGGGTGGCGGCTCGTTCGGGCTCACGGGCCTGCTCGTCTTCGTCGCGAGTCTCGTGCTGCTCTTCCGCGGCGACTATCCGCGCTCGATCTTCGATTTCGTGCTCGGGCTCAACCGCTGGGCCTGGCGCGTCTGGGCCTACGCGGCGCTGCTGACGCCGGAGTATCCGCCGTTCCGCCTGGATGCCGGCGAGAACGAGCCCGTCACCGCGTCAAGCGCTCCCGCTCCGTCTGTGTGATCTCGCGCGACCGGCGCGCCTCGAGATCCCACGCGACGAGCACGGCCTCGGCCTCGGCGGCGATCTCACCGTCCGGCGTCGACACGGTCTGCTTGAAGCGGACGCTCGACCGACCGACCTCCGTGATCTGCGTGCGGACGATAATCTCGCGCATGCCGAGCGCGATCTCCCGCCGATAGTCGATCGACGTGTGGACGACGATGTTCGGCCACGCGGTGAAGTCGCCGACCGTCTTTCGCAGCGCGTCGTCCCGCGCTTCGTCGAGGTAGACGTGGTAGACGGCCTGGTTCAAGTGGCCGAGCGCGTCGAAGTCGGGCCAGCGGGTCGCGATCGCGAACTCGTGCTGCATCACTCCGATCTTACGGAGCGTGCTTGCGTGTGATCGGCCCTTCGGGGCCGGCAACGGCGTTCGACCACATGAACTGGACGGGGACCGTCTTGCTGCCCGCCGCGAGCTTGACCTCCCTGATGATCGACGTCAGGTTCGCGCCCGCTTCCTCGAGCGGGATGTCGCCGATCTCGCCGCCTTGCAGCGAGTACCAGCCGAGGAAGTCGTTCGCATGCGGTGAGTTGCCTGCGCGGATCGCGTCCTCGACGTCCGGATCCGTTCGCGCCTCGCACAACTCGTGGTAGAAGACCGCGCACGTGTTTTTCCACGCGTCCGGGAAGACGGCGATGCCGTTCGTGCCTTCCGAGTACACGCAGACGGCGTAGTAGACCGTCTCCATCTTCGAGCCGCGCTTCGCGTGGATCGATCCGTGGTAACCACCGAGTCCGTGCTTCGAGTCGACGCCGTTGTGGCCGGTCGAGATTCCGTCCACGAGCACGACCCCCTCCGGCAGCAGCAGACAGAAGACGCTCGACGCGAGATCGAAGCCAGATAGCGTCCCTGACTGATCGAGCGAGGCGACGAGGCTCTCGATCGTGTCCCGGTACACGCGTGCCGGAACCGAGCTGTCGAAGATTCGAGAGGGCTTGAACGTCGTCGTCGGCTTGCCGTCCGGGAAGTACTGCGCGAGCACGTTGTTCAGCTGCGAGTCCTGCATCGCTGCCGGCAGCGCCCAGTCGATCTGCTGGATGTCGTCCGAGCGCCAGGCCGCGGCGCCACCGAGGTAGACGTGCGTGAAGGTGAGGTGCTCGATTGTCTTGCCGGCGAAGCGCTGCAGGTTCAGGCTCGGGTCGGCCGGAAAGCCGGCCACGCGCGCGGAGCGGTACAGGTCTGCCGCCTCGGTATCCGGTTGGATCGCAACGTTCGTGATCCGGGCTACGGTCGTTCCAGTGGCGGGCATGCGGCCTCCTTCGGAGCGGGCCGCAGGCTGGTCCACCGATGATCCATCGGTGGCGGCCTGAGTGTCAAGCAGGCCGTGCGGTCCAGCGGCCCGTTTTCTCGCAGCGCGCGTGCGTGGCGCTCCGCGGCTCGACCGGGACGCCGGGCGGGCGCATCTCGAAGCCGGCCGCGACCAGCGCGGCGTTCCAGCTGCCGAAGAGGCGGCGAACCGTTGCGGCGGACGGATGGCGCGCGCCGGCGCGGCGCCACTCCTCGAGCGTCGGCGGCCGGCCGTGCTCGTGCGCCCACGCCTGCAAGCGCTCCACCACCCGTGGCGGCGGCCAGCGTGTGACGGCCTCCGCCGGTCGATGGTCGAGCATGGGTGAGCCAGTCTTGCGAGCCTCCCCCGGCCGACGCGGCCGTAGCCCTGCCGCCTTGACTGCGCTGTTCCACGAGCCAAAGGCGCTCCGCACGGTCGTCGCTGACGGGTTGTCGCGTCCGGCGCGCCGCCATTCGGCGACGGTCGGCGAGCACAGGTAACGGCGGTGCCAGAGCTCGAACGCGTAGATGATCGTCTCCCGCGTCCAGCGGAACCCTTCGCGCGGGCCCGGCTTCATTGCCCTGCTGCCGCCGCGACCGGCTCGCGGCAGTTCGCATGGAACCACACGTCGACCGCGCCAGCGCAGCGGCGTCCCTCTTCGATTGCCCACACGATGAGCGACTGCCCTCGGCGTGCGTCGCCCGCGGCGAAGACACCGGGCACGCTGGCCGCGTACTCGGCGGCCGCGATATTGCCACGCTCGTCCCGCTCGACGCCGAGCGCGTCCGGCAGCCTCGGCTCAGGACCGACGAAGCCCATCGCGAGGAGGACGAGATCTGCGGGATGCGACTCTTCGGTGCCCGGAATCGGTGCGAACGGCGGCGCGCCGCTGTTCTGCAGCCAGTGAATGCGCTCCACTCGCTCGTCGCCGGATAGCCCGGTGGTCGAGATCGCGAAGCTGCGCTCGCCGCCTTCCTTCAATGCGTACGACGTCCGCAACTTCACCGGCCAGAGCGGCCACGGCGAGAGGGCGTCCGAGCGCTGCGCCGGCGGCTCGCCGAGCAGCTCGATCTGGGTCACGGACGCCGCGCCCTCCCGGTGCGCGCTCGCGACGCAGTCGGCTCCGGTGTCACCGCCGCCGATCACGATCACGTGCTTGTCGTGCGCGCTGACGGCTGCCTCAGCCGTGCCGGCGAGGTCGCGGTTCCGGCCGTAGAGGTACTCCATCGCGAAGTGCACGCCCGAGAGCTCGCGTCCGGGCACTGGGAGGTCGCGCGCAACGCGGGAGCCGACGGCGAGCACAACCGCATCGAAGCGGTCTCGCAGCTCGGCGGCGTCAACGTCGCCGCCGACGTCGACGCCGAAGCGGAACTCGACGCCCTCCTCGGCGAGCTGCGCGAGCCTGCGTTCGACGACGTTCTTTTCGATTTTGAAGTCTGGAATTCCGAAGCGGACCAAGCCGCCGCCGGCTTCGTCGCGCTCGAACACGGTGACCGCGTGGCCGCTTCGGTTCAGTTGTTGCGCGCACGCGAGACCCGCCGGTCCCGACCCAACGACGGCGACGCTGTGGCCGCTGCGGGTCGCCGGCGGCTCCGGGACGATCCAGCCCTCTTCCCACGCGCGCGTCACGATCGCGAGCTCGATCTGCTTGATCGTGACGGCGTTGCCCTCCTCGATCTCGAGCACGCAGGCCGCTTCGCACGGTGCGGGGCAGAGGCGCCCGGTGAACTCCGGGAAATTGTTCGTGCGGTGGAGTTGGTCGATCGCCTCGCGGAACCGGTCACGGTACACAAGGTCGTTCCAGTCGGGGATGAGATTTCCGAGCGGACAGCCGTGGTGGCAGAACGGCACACCGCACTCCATGCAGCGCGCGCCCTGCTCGCGCAACTCCAGGAGCGGCAGTGCGCGCACGAACTCACGGTGGTCGCCGATGCGCTCGCCGGGAACGCGCTCGGGTGGATCCGCGCGGCTGAACTTCTTGAAGCCGCCGATCTCACCCATAGGCCACTAGGCCGCCTCTTCCGTTTCGGTCTCGCGGGTGAACAGGCCGTGCCCACCGGCCGACACCGGGTGATCGTGGTGGCGCTCGAGTGCAGCGCGATAGTCGTGCGGCATCACCTTGACGAAGCGGAGCTGCACATGCTGCCAGTCGTCGAGGATGCGTCCCGCGAGCGGTGAGCCGGTGCGCCGCTCGTGCTCCTGCACGAGCTCGCGCACGATCGAGACATCGTCGAACGCGAGCGGATCGAGACCGACCAGCTCGCGGTTGCAGCGCTCTGCAAACGTTCCATCCTCGTCGAGCACATACGCGATGCCGCCGCTCATGCCGGCGCCAAAGTTGCGTCCGGTGCGGCCGAGCACGACGACCGCGCCGCCCGTCATGTACTCGCAGCCGTGATCGCCGAGGCCCTCGACGACCGCAGTCGCGCCGGAGTTGCGCACGGCGAAGCGCTCTCCGACGAGCCCGCAGAAGAACGCTCTGCCCGCGGTCGCACCGTAGAGGATCGTGTTGCCCGCGATCACGTTCTCCTCTGGGCGGAACGCAGCGTTCTCTGGTGGCCGTAGGGAGAGCACGCCGCCGGAAAGGCCCTTCCCGACGTAGTCGTTCGCGTCGCCGATAAGCGTCAGCTCGATGCCGGGCGCGAGCCAGGCGCCGAAGGACTGTCCTGCCGAGCCGCGCAGCGTGAAGCGGATCGTTCCCGGTGGCAGGCCGGCTGCGCCGTGTGCCTTCGTCACCGCGTTCGAGAGCAGGCCGCCCACGGTGCGATTCCGGTTCGCCACGACGAACTCGGCCTGCTGTGGCACCACGGCCTGGATTGCTTCACGCGCCGCGTCGATTAGGCGTAGGTCGAGCGCGTCCTCGAGCGCGGGCGGCTGCGCTTCCGTGCGCCGGCGCGGTCCGTCGGCACCGGTGTCGTGCAGGATCGCCGAGAGGTCGACGCCGCGGTCCCGCCACTGCGCGAGCGCCGTGTCGACGTCGAGCAGGTCGACGCGGCCGACGAGATCGTCGAAGCGCGCGATGCCGAGCTGCGCCATGATCCGCCGCGCCTCCTCGGCGACGAAGAAGAAGAAGTTGA
>PLZU01000053.1 GCA_003152275.1 Actinomycetota bacterium | reverse complement strand
TGCGTCGTCCCTCCCGGAAGCTGCGATGGTGTCCGTGGCGATCAGTCCGAGTGAGGCGAGCATGGCGAGTACTGCGGCCGCCGACTCGTGCGGCGTCGCGCCGGCCGTCTCCAGGCGCAGCTCGGGGTCGAAGGGCTCCTCGTAGGGGTCGGAGATGCCGGTGAGGTTCGCGATCCTCCGTGCGAGTGCCTCGGCGTACAGACCCTTCGGATCGCGCCGCTCGCACTCCGCTCGAACGCCTAACCGAACTCATCGAGAACGGCCAGCTGGTGCCTGCGATCGAGCAGACCTACCCGCTCAGCGAGATGCCCAACGCCATGCGGCACCTCGAAGCCGGACGTGCACGCGGAAAGCTCGTCATCAGCGTGAACCCGACCACGACAACCAACCACACCACAACGAGTAATCGAGAAACTTTGAACCAATCGGGCGCGCGGCATGGCTAACGCGAGCGCCTGCGCTCGTAGGTGCCGTAACGAACCCGCCGGAACCGTCCTTCGTGAGCGTTCGCTTGGGTGGACAGCGCCTCGTTCACAGATGAGAACGGCACCCGTTCTCCGTACAGCTCCTCGACGGCGGCGTGAACCTCACGCACTCGCAAGGGACAGCTGGCGCGTTCAAGAACGGTGGTGACCGCGTCAAGAAGGGCTCCCTGCCGCCTCCGTAGCGGTCGCCTAACGACCTCTGTTACGGGTGGCTGTGCCAGCAGGCGCCGGTGCAGGGCAGTCAGCTTGGGCAGCCGCCCCTGGTTGTAAAGGTTCCAAAGTGCTCCGTTTAGTTCCATTCCTGTTGTCGTCTCGACAACGTGTTGCGGCCATTCGCGGGCAGGTCCCATTCGACCAGGAGTAAGGCCGCTCGCGAGTCAACCCTGAGGTTGACGCGCAATCTCAACCCGCATTCAACCCGGGCGCCGATGTGCTCTGGGGGTCGTCCCGGCAGGCTTGGGTCATCAGCACGCCCGCCTACATCAGCACCGCGATCCTGGAGGTTCAACGATGAATAGCACCGCCTACATCATCAACGCGATCCTGGTTCTGCTGGTCATCCATCAGATTCGTGAGTCGCAGCTCAACGCGCGGAGCCTCGTCCGCCCCGTTATCCTCGTGGCCGTCGTAGCCGTCACGTACTTGCACAGCATTCCTCTCGGCAGCAACGACGTCGTGCTCGAGGTGGCGTTGGGGGCTACGGGTGCACTCATGGGCGCGCTCTGCGCACTGACGACCCACATGCGGCTTGGGAACGATCGCGTCGCGCTCGTCCGCGCCGGCTTCGTGGCAGCGGCGCTGTGGGTTGGCGGCGTGAGCGCGCGGATGGCGTTCGTCTACAGCTCAGGTCACGGCTTTGGCCCCTCGATCGCACGCTTCAGCGTTCGGCACGACATCACGGGCGCGTCGGCCTGGGTGGCAGCGCTCCTTCTGATGGCACTCGCGGATGTCCTGACCCGGACCTTCGTTCTGTTCTTGCGCTCCCGGCAACTCGCCAACGGCGCCCCGACCGCGGCGCTCGTCCCGGCCGCCGCCTGAGAGGCTGTTCCGCTTCCACTCATTGCGGCCTACCGTGTCAGTGTCGAGACCAAGCATGCGCGAACCCCTCGTCCCCCCGTCCTCCCCGCTTGTGAGCGAGCGTGTGGCCGTGGCCCAGGCTCGCTCTATCGAGCGCCGCGAGCTTCAACGGGAGCGGCTGCGGCCGCTCGGCTGGGCGATCCTGGCTCTCGTCGCCGTGCCCGCCGCGACCGGCCACCCGGCACCTGGACTCAGCGGCATGCACCTCGCGGTCACGCTTGCACTCGCGGTTTACCTCGTCTCACTCGTGCTGCAACTCAGGTCCCGCTTGGGCGCACGAGGATGCATCTCGACCGTCGTGCTGCTCGGGTCCGCCGGTGTCGCCCTCGCTGCCTTGCAGCCGAAAGGGCCGGTCGAGATCGCGCCAAGCGTGGCCGTCTGGCTTGCAGCCGCCAGGCTGCCACAGCCGATCTCGCTACCGCTTGCGGCAGCCATCACGCTCGGGTTCGACCTCGCTATCGCGCTCACCGGCTTGCACTGGGAGTACTCAGCGGCGTCCGGGACGGTCCTGTGCGTCCTGATGGCTGCAACGGCGAGGTTCATGCGTCGCGCGAATGAGAGCCAGGATCAGACGGCGCGCCTGCTCGCCGAGCTCGAGGACGCGCGCGATTCGAACGCGCAGGCGGCAGCGCTTGCCGAGCGCGCCCGCATCGCGCGCGACCTTCACGACGTGCTCGCCCACTCGCTCTCCGCGCTGGCGATCCAGATCGAAGGAGCACGCGTGCTCGCCACGCGCGAACCGGCGAGCAAGCAATTGCCCGAGGTGATCGCGCGCGCGGCTGAGCTTGTCAAGCACGGACTCGCCGAGGCGAAGCAGGCCGTCGGTGCCCTGCGCGGAGACAGCCTGCCCGCGATTGCTGAACTCCCAGGCTTGCTCGACGGCTTCCGCGAGCTCGGGCTCGACGTCACGCTCGAGATCACGGGCGAGGCGCGCCCGCTTCCCCAAGAGACGAGCCTCACGCTCTACCGCACCGCCCAGGAGGCGCTCACCAACGCCGTCCGCTACGCGCCCGGCTCCCACACGACCGTGACCCTCCACTATGCGAACGGTTGTGTCTCGCTCGCTGTGGAAGATCACGGCTCCACGGAACGAGGTGCGAGCGCTGCCCTCGGGAAAGTCGGCGGCGGCCGTGGGCTAGCGGGCATGCGCGAGCGGATCGAGAGCCTCGGCGGATACATGAGTGCCAACCCCACGAGCGACGGCTTCCGGGTCGAAGTCGAGGCACCAGCTTGACCAGCGAGTCCATCCGCGTGGTGCTCGCCGACGACCAGCGTGCTGTCCGGGAAGGACTGACGATGCTCGTCGGACTCCTCGACGGCATCGAACTCGTCGCCGCTGCATCCGACGGACAAGCGGCGATCGACCTCGCCCGCAGCGAACGCCCGCACGTCGTCCTGATGGACCTACGTATGCCGAAGATCGACGGCGTCGAGGCAACCCGCACGATCCGCGCCGAGCTACCCGAGACTCAAGTCGTGATCCTCACTACCTACGCCGACGACGAATCGCTCTTCCCCGCGCTCCAGGCCGGCGCCCTCGGCTACCTCACCAAAGACGCAGGCAGCGATGAGATCGAACACGCGATCCGCGCCGCCTATGCGGGCCAAACGCACCTCGACCCAGCCATCCAGCAACGCCTCGTCGCCGCCGTCCTGACCCCTACGCCAATCGCCCAGCCCCAGCCTGACGAACTGCCCGACGGCCTCACACCCCGCGAGACAGACGTCCTGCAACTGATCGCCCAAGGCTTCTCGAACACCGAAATCGCGCAGCGTCTCTACCTCAGCAGCGCCACCGTCAAGACGCACATCAACCACATCTTCCAGAAGACCGGTGCTCGCGACCGCGCTCAAGCCGTCACCTACGCCTACCGAAACAACCTCGTCAACCACCCCGAGCAATGACTCCGGGCACGTGGCGACTTCACGACGTCGGCCCCATGTGCGACGCTTAGCGCCATGAAGGGTCAACAGAAACCAAAGCAGCTCGCCAAGAAGGCTCCGCAGAAGACGCTCAAAGAGCAGCGCGCAGCCAAGAAGGCGAAGAAGAAGGACTACTAACCCTCCTCGGGCACCTGCACGTCGGGCCCCGGCCAGGTGTCCGACAGCAGGTAGCCCTCGGGATAGGGGTCGGTCGGGTCGACGATCACCTGGGTGATGCCGGTGATCCAGGCGCTGCCGCGGATCGCAGGGACGATCGCGGTCCTCTCGCCGACGGTCGTCTCCGAGACGATGCGGCCGTCGAAGGTCGAGCCGATCACCGACGCGTGCGTCATCGCGTCGCCGACACGCATCTCGCCGCGCGCGTGCAACGTCGCCATGCGCGCTGAGAGCCCGGTGCCGGTTGCCGACCGGTCGAGCCGCCCCGGCGCAACGACGACAGCGTTCTTAGAGACGGCGCCGACGCCCTGCCACGGCTCCGCGATCTCGACGATGCTCACTCCCGCGATCTCGGGGTTGTCCGGATGTGCGCACGGCAGCTGCGCGCGAGCCGCGAGGCGGATGCGCTCGCCGACGAGCGAGAGCTCGCGCGCCTCAGATGGTTCGAGCGCGAAGCCGAGCGCATGCGCGTCGGCGATCGCGTACCACATGCCGCCGAACGCAACGTCGACGGCGAGGGTGCCAATGCCGTCGACTTCGAGCTCCGCGTCTAGGTGTTCGGCGAAGCACGGAACGTTCGTGAACTCGACGCTCTCGCACTTGCCGTTGTTGCACCTGGCCGTCACCTCGACGACGCCTGCCGGCGCTTCGAGCCGAAGCGTCGTCTCCGGCTCGACCATTGCGACCATGCCGGTCTCGAGCAGCACCGTCGCGACGCAGATCGTGTTCGACCCCGACATCGCCGGATATTCCGTTGGCTCCATGATGATGTAACCAGCCGCGCAGTCGTCGCGCGTTGACGGGACGATCAGATTCGCGTGCACCGCGACGCTGCCGCGCGGCTCGCGCAGCAAGAGGCGTCGCAGCGAGTCGTCGCGGGCGAGCGCCTGCATTTGCGCGAACACGGTGTCACCGGGTGGCGGCAGCACGCCGCCAACGACGACGTTGCCGATCTCACCGCCGGCATGGCAGCCGACGACCGTCAGTGTCCGTTTCAGTGCGTGCTAACCCCAACGTTCGCGACGAAGATGTCCGACTTCTTGCCGCTCGACGGCGTCGCGCTTCCCCAGCTGAGGACGAGCTGGCTCGGCGAGAGCATCGAAATCCCTGTCGTGTCGCCAGGCCAGACGGAAGGATCACCAAACTCGGTCGACACTTGTTGCGGCGCAGACAGCCAGCCGCTCTTGACCGAGAAGGCACGGAGATACAGCGCGTACCCGCGCGGATCGCTCGAGGAGAGCCAACTCACGTACGCGGTTCCGGCTGCTCCGCCGACGACTTCCATGATGTGGGGAACATTCAACTGGTCGGAAGGCGCCTGGATCGGCGGCGACCAACTCCGACCATGGTTGGTCGAGAACGAGAGCCAGCCGACGTCGTTCGCCGATCCATCCGCGTTCGTTCCTTGCGTGTCCCAGGCGGCGTACAGGTTGCCGCCGGCGTCGATCCCGATGTCGTCGTCGATCCACCACTCCGAGAGCGACATCGTTCCGACCGCAGCACCGACCGCGACCGGCGTCGACCACGTTGAGCCGTGGTCGCTCGACGACGTGAAGTAACTGACGGCCGGGTTCATCGTGTACGTCGTCGTATTCGTGATCTGGTAGCCCTGGTAGAGCACGTCGACCCGACCGCTCGGCTCGACCACCAGAGGCGCAAGGTCGCCGCCGCTCGCCGGGAACCCCGGGCTGATCGGGATGATCGAGCTCCAGGTCTTCCCGCCGTCCGTCGAGCGCTGCATGACAGCGTTGAGATCGCCGGTCAGAAACGCACAGCTGCCGCCGGCAGCACAGATGTTCGTCACCGAGGTGCGATTCGGACCGTAGTCCCACGTGACGTAGACGGTGCCGTCGGGGCCGACAGCGATGAAGTCGCGGTCGCCCCAGTTCTTCGCATCGGGCGGTACAAGCGAGCTCACCTGCGGGAACGTGACGCCGTGATCGAACGACGCGGCGACGACCGGATACCACTGCGAGCCGTGCGCGATCATGAAGGCCGCGTAGACGGTGCCGTCGGGAGCAACGGTGACCGCCGGATCCCACACGTTCGTGTTCGAGCCGACCGAGCCGGGCACGGAGATCGGCTTACTGAAATGCGCGCCACCGTCCGTCGAGCGCGCGAACGCGATGCCGCTACAGCCCATCCAGAGCTCGTAGACGTAGCCACGCGTCTGGTCAACCGCCTGTTCGACCTCCGCGTTCTGCCCAGCACATGAGGTGCTGATATCCGTGAGGGAGTTCGCGACGAACGACGTGACTGATGCGGAGGCGGGTGTCGTTCCAAAGAACGGAGCCGCAGCAAGTGCGACTGCAAGCACCTTGACGATCGAGCGACGGCTCATGGCCTTCCCCCTCCCCCACGTTGTGTGCGGAATCCCTGCGCGATTGTCCGCCTCCTGCGGAGAACGGTCAAGCCGGAGAGCGCCTAGAATGTGGGCATTGCCCTCTTAGCTCAGTCGGTAGAGCACCTCCATGGTAAGCGTGCGGCAGTGGGGACTAGAGGGGACGGTTGAGCCGTTTCGCGCACAAGAAGAGGCCCCGGTTTCCCCGCACCTCTCCGGCTCTACTCACCAACAACTCACCAAGCGTTGACTCCCCCTCCGTGCCGGACGGCCGCACGGCTCTGTTCCCGAAGCCTGGCGCTCACGACCGTGCTGTGGCGACCCCGCGCGAGACGGATTGCAGCTTGTCGGGCTGCTCTTGGATGCGCAGGCTAGAAGCCGCCGGTGCCGTTGGGTGAGCCCAGCCCGGTCGGGCCGCCGTAGCCCGTGCCGGCGGTGCAGAGGTAGCTGCCGCCGCAGCTGCCGTTGTTGCCCGAGGTGATGTCGTGCAGCGAGCTCGTGTTCGAGTAGGGGTACGAGCCGTAGATGACCGAGCGCGCGTAGACGGCGCCGATCAGCGGCGCGGCGAGGCTCGTGCCACCGACCCGGAACCAGCCCGCCTGCCCCTGGTAGCGGACCGAGTCGTAGACCGCAGCGCCGGTGTTCGGGTCGGCGTCTAGCGGAGACGTCGGCAGCCGATCGGCCGGAGCAACCGCCGTCGGTCTGCCAGGAGGGCTTCGCGATGTACGCCAAGCAGCCCGACTCCGACCCGCTCCACGCCGTCTCGCGCGGACGGCGACCCTTGCCTATCAAGTGGAGACCGGATGCTGCGCGCACCTGGTTGGCCGGACAGGACGACTGCGTTCCGACCTGCGACGGAGAGACGGATCAGACGACGGCGCTGACTGCGCGCTGCAGCGACTCGAGGATCTCCCCGCGCAGCGTCAGCCCGCCGAGCGTCGCGAGCAGCATGCTGCCTCTGGTTCGGCTGTCCAGCCGGATCGCGCGGAGCGGGCCGATGGCCTCACGGCCGCGTTCGGCGGCGCAGATGTCCGTGTATGGGATCTCGACGCGAACCTCCGCGCCGCGTGGGCCGCCGTGAAGCGTGAGGCTGCGCGCGCCGAAGTCGAGCCGACCCGTCACCGGCGCCGCTCCACCTTCCTGCCAGAGAACCGCGTATCTCTCCATGAGCGCCCGATCCGCCCGGAGGCCCTGGCGCGCATCCGAGACGGCCCTTTCCGTGCTGCGTAGGAAGCCGCAGCCGATCCGCTTCGGGTTACCGATACGCCTCGGCGCTTAGTCGGTGATCGTGGCGCAACCAGACGGAATGGGGTGGCGGTGGGACGCGACGCTTCGAGTGCCTCGGCGCATGCCTTCGGCTCTACGCCTCCGTTCACGCTGGGGATCGAGGAGGAGTTCATGCTGCTCGACCCCGCCACGCTCGACCTCGTGCAGCGTGCGGCCGCGGTCCTCGCCGCCGCGGGCGGCGGCGCCCTCGCGGGTGGTTCGATCAGCTCCGAGCTCTTTCAGTCGGAGATCGAAGTCCAGACGCCCGTCTGCGAAACGGTCGCCGCGGCGGAGACCGAGCTGCGCCAGCTCCGCCTCCGCTTGCAAGAGCTCGTGCACGATGCCGGGCTCGTGCTCGGCTCGGCAGGCACGCACCCGTTCGCCTATTACGAACACCAGCAGCTCACCGACAAGGCGCGCTACCGCAGCATCGTCGATGCCGTGCAGTACCCGGCGCGCCGCGAGTTGATCTTCGGGCTGCACGTCCACGTGGGGGTCGGCGACCCTGAGGCGGCAATCGCAGTCCTGAACGGGCTGCGGCCGCACATCTGCGATCTCGTCGCCCTCTCCGCGAGCTCGCCCTTCTGGCGAGGGACCCCGACGGGGTTGCGTTCGACGCGCCAGACGGTGTTCGCGACCTTTCCGCGCTCGGGCGTCCCGCCTGCCTTCGGCGACTACGCAGAATTCGCAGCGTTCGTCGCGCTGCTCGAGCGTGCCGGCGTGCTGGAGGACTACACACGCATCTGGTGGGACATTCGACCGCACCCACGGCTAGGCACGGTGGAGGTGCGCGCGATGGATGCAGTCGGACGAGTCGAAGACGTGCTCGCGATCGCGGCATACATCCAGGCCCTGGCACGGCGGTCGGCACATCCGCAGACGCGCCCGTGGCGTCCGGCGCTCGAGG
The DNA here is from genome assembly GCA_003152275.1 of Actinomycetota bacterium. Taxonomy (GTDB): domain Bacteria; phylum Actinomycetota; class Thermoleophilia; order Gaiellales; family Gaiellaceae; genus Palsa-739. Next base: position 17,732 of record PLZU01000053.1, on the reverse strand, counting down.
ACCAGGTTGTGCGCGAGAACAAGTGGCAGGCTGTCCGCCACGGTCTTGCCGCGCAGATCGTCGACCCGCGCGCCGGCGGAGGGAGCTGTTCGCTCTCGAGTCGGATCCTCGCGACGCTCGACGACCTCGTGCCGGCCGCGGAGGAGCTCGGCACGCTGCCCCACCTCGAGCATCTGGAACGCCTCGTTCGGCACGGCTCGGGCGCCGAACGCCAACTCGCCGCGTACGAATGTGCCGGCGACGTGCGTGCCGCCGCACGATCGATCGCCGAAGAGACGGACTCGACTGATCCACCACCACGCCTAACGAACAGGGTTGCCTGGCGAACGGAGCCCGCGCGTACGGGGCAAGACTCATCACGCGCCCTTGCGCGTGAACGATTCTCGTGACCCGGATGCGCTAGCTCTCGGAGGGCTCGCCTTTTGGCGTCGACTGCTCGAGCGAAGCGAGCACGGCGACGATCTCCGCGCGCAGCATCGTCATCGTCATCGCCTGCAGCACACCGCTCAAGGACGCAAAGGCTGGGCTTTCTCTTCGAGGGCGGGCGCTGGGACGATGCGCTCGCCGCCGCGGACGCGTTCATCGCCGAAATCGCGGCCGGCTCGCCGCACTACCTCGAACATGGCGCGCGCATCGTACGAGCGCAGATCCTGCTCGCCCGCGACCAGACCAGCGACGCGCTGGCCGACGCCGCACGCGCGCTCACGCACGCAGAAGCCACCGGCGAGCCGCAGGCCCTGAATCCCGCGCTGGCGACGAGCGCGTCAATCCTTGTTCTTGCGGGCGAGTCCGAGCGGGCCCGCCACCCGGCAGCCCGCCTCATCCAGGGGCTGCGGACCGACGACACCCTGGACGGGATCGCGATCTGGGCTCTCGAGCAGCTCCTCGACCACCAAGCACTAACCCGGGCTGTCGAGCAGCTGCGCCAGTCGCCCTGGCGGACCGCCGCGGAGGCGATCCTCGCCCACGACTACGCGCAAGCAGCCGGGATCTACGCGGAGATCGGCTCCCGGCCGCAGGAGGCCTTCTTCCACCTCCGCGCGGCCGAAACTCTCGCCACAGAAAGCAGGCGCGCCGACGCCGACGCGCAGCTCCGACAGGCGCTGACCTTCTATCGCAGCGTGCAAGCGACGCGTTTCATCCGCGAGGGCGAGAGGTTGCTGGCCGCGACGGCCTAACCAATCGCTCACCAATTCGCGCCCCTACCTGTCACCGCCGGGCCGGGGTGAGCCCGACCCGTTTCGCATGAAACCCGGTGTCAAGCAAAGCGGGGCAAGCTCAGCGCACCGCCGAGCTTGACTCGCGTACCGACCGCCTTTCGCCAATCCCGCGGCGCGGAGCGCCGCTCTTCCCTTGTGAAGGCGCTCTACAATTGAACTGGTTCGACTTCACAGACGAGCAGGTGCCGTACGCGAACACCGAACGAACGGCGATCGACATCGCTCAGATCGTCCAGCCTGAAAGGGGAGTCGAAGGCGAGCGCCTTTCAGGCATGGACTAAAAGCTTCCTTGTCTCCGCGGCGTGCCAGTCGAGGCCCATCGCCTCGAACCGCTCGACCGCTCGCTCGATTAGCCCGTCGTCGGCGCGCGCGAAGCCCAGCGCTCGGAGGACGAACGGCTCGAGGTAGGTCTCCGGCCCCAGGATCGCCGGCGCCACCTGCTCGATCTCCGCACGTCGCTCGAGCGCGACGAGCGCGTTGAGTCGGGCGACGAGCCCCTCGACATCCAGAAACCCTTCAGGACTCCACTCGCTGAGCTTCCGCTCGACCTCTGGCAGCTCGCCTCGAGCAAGCGAGATCTCGATGCGCATGGGGTCGAACATCGCGCTGTAGCCCTCCATGCCTAGATCTTCGGCGCTCTGCTCGAGGCGTCGCGCTTCCTGCTCGTTCCCGAGACGAACGTTGGCGAGCGCGCAGCAGAGCAACGCCCACACGTTCAACGCGCAGGGCGTTGTGATGTTGGCGGCGACCGCCGCCTCCGCACGCGACGTGAAGTCGTGGACTCTTTCCCAGCGGCCGGCGGCGACCTCGACGTCGATCAACGCTGAAACGGCGTGCAGTCGATGATGTGGCGTGAGCCTGCTCGTGACTGCGTCGTGCGCCTCCGAGTCGCGGCGGGCCTGGTCGAAGCGGCCGGTCATGAGGGACGCGTTGTGGCCAAAAAAGTAGATCAGCGCAATGTGATCGGGATCGGTCAGTTGGGGCACGAGGTCGAAGCGCCGCCGGTTCCAAGCGAATCCCTCGTCGTAGTCACCGCGGGAGTTTGCCGCCATCGTGCGGGCCTCCCAAGCCCATGAGCGCAGCTCGTTGTCGTCCAGACGCTCGGCGAGCTCGCCGGCCTCTCGGGCCGCCTCGCCGAATCTCTCAGGGTCGGAGTAGGCGCGCGCGATCAACGCCCTCGCCCGCGTCGGGGTGTCCGGCTCGGAGAGCTCAAGCGCTCGCTCGATCCACCCTTGGATCAGCTCGGGGTCCGGCCGGCGCTGCCACATCGCTGCGCGCGTCGCCGTGTGGAAGGCGAGCTCACTGTAGGTGTTCGCGGCGGTCGCCGGGTCACTACCGTCCAGCGACTTCTGCATCGCAGTCCAGAAGGCCTCGCCGTCGAACTTGAGGACGTTTGCGCGTCCGATCTCTCGCCACAGCGCAACCCGTTCGGCCTCCTCCGGCTCGAGGTCGAGAGCGCGGTGGAGCAGCGCGAGGCCGTCGTCGATCTCGAAGCGGCCGATCGCGAGCTCGGCAGCGCGGCGAAGCCACGCGAGCGCGCGTGCGCGCAGCTCGGCGAGCTCGCCTTCTTCGCCCGCCCACGCCAGATCGACGTCGTCCGGCCGGACCGCCTCCGCGTAGTGGTGGGCGAGGATCGGCGCGTACTCGTCACGCCCCTCGCCGGTCCGCTCGAGCCACCGTGCAAAGCCGGCGTGCAGCCGCGCGCGTCGGGCCCTCGGCAGGCCGGCGTAGGCGACCTCGCGCGTTAGCGCGTGTTTGATCGCGTATTCGCGGTCGCCCGCGATCGAGGAGCCGGCGCGACGGCGGATGAAGTCGCGCTCCTCGAGCACCTGCAGATCCGGCTCCGCCTCCTGGACGAGCTCGTAGACGGGTCCGGCCCAGAAGATCCGGCCGATCACCGACGCGGCCTGCAGCGCCAGCTTCTCCGCCGGGTCGAGCAGATCGACTCGCGCCGCGACGACCGCCTGCACGGTGTCCGGGACGGCGAAGTCCGAGGGCAGCTCCGCCAGCCGCCAGGAGCCGTTCGCCCGCTCGAGCAAGTGCCGGTCGATCAGGGTCGCCAGGAGCTCCTCGACGAAGAACGGGTTCCCCTCCGCGCGCTCGACGACGACCTCTCCTAGGCCGGCGGGGAGCGTCCCGCCGAGTAGCTCGTTGAGCATCCGGACTGCGTCCTCCGGCGCAAGCGCCTCGAGCGCCACGCTGGTGCCGCGGACGCGGGCACCCCAGCCGGGTCGCTGCTCGAGCAGCTCAGGCCGCGCAGTCGCGACCAGAAGCAGCGGCCCCCCCGTGTCACGGACCAAGCGCTCCAGAAGATCGAGCAGCTGCTCCTCGGCCCAGTGGACGTCCTCTATCAGCATCACGGTAGGCTGCTCCGTGACGACCTCCTCGAGGAACTCGACCCACGCGTCCTGGAAGCGATCGCGCGCGGCGAGCGGGTGGAGCCCCTGAGCCACGTCGAGCCCGAGCGTCAGCCCCAGGATCTCACGCGACCCGAGCCGCTCGAGCGCGAACGCCGGCGGGTCGCTGTCGAGGATGCCGAGATGCTCCTTCAGCACCTCGCCGAGGGGCCAGTAGGTGATGCCCTGACCGTACGAAAGGCAGCGTCCGGTACGCCGCAGGGTCGCCGGCGAGCGGCCGCCGAGGCGATCCCAGAACTCGCGCAGCAGTCTCGTCTTGCCGACGCCCGCGTCCCCGAGAATGGTCACGAGCTGCGCCTGCCGCTCCTCGACGACCTCTTCGTAGACGCGCTCGAGCACGCGCAGCTCTTCGTCGCGCCCGACGAAAGCGCGGCGAAGGCCCCCGACGCCACGGGGGCGCATCAGCGAGAGCGCACGCACGAGGCGCCGGCACCCGACCCCCTCCGGCTTCCCTTTCGCCTCGATCGTCCGCGGCTCGCCAAACTCGAACGCACCGCGCGCGGCCGCGACCGTGCGCTCGCCGACCAGGACCTCGCCGGGCTCGGCGGCCTGCTCCAGCCGAGCCGTCACGTTGACCGGATCGCCGGTGACGAACGAGCTGCCTTCGCGCGGCTTGCCGACGACGACCTCGCCCGTGTTGACGCCGATTCGTAGCGCGAGCGCGTCGCCGAAGAGCTCGCGCAGGCGCCGCTGCATCGCCAGCGCCACGTGCAACGCCCGCTCGGCGTGATCCTCGAGCGACGCTGGGGCGCCAAACACCGCCATCACGGCGTCTCCGGCGAACTTCTCAACAGTCCCGCCAGCGGTACTGATCTCCGCGGCCATGGCGTCGTAGAAGCGTTCGAGCAGCGCCCGCGTCCGCTCGGGGTCCTGCGAGCCGCCAAGCTCGGTCGAGCCGACGAGGTCGGCGAAGACGATCGTCGCAAGCTTCCGCTCGCGCTCGTCCCCCTTCGCCTCGACGGGCGCCGCGCAGACTGGGCAGAAGCGTGCCGCCTCGGGAAGAACGGCGCCACAGGCAGCGCAGGTGCTCATCGCACCATTGTGACCTAGTCTCACCAGAGCGGGCTTGCGCTTTCCCAGTGGGCGTTTGCGGGGAAGTGGAACTAAACGGGGCACGTTCGAACCCAGAAGAGGCCCGGGTTTCCCCGCACCTCTCCGGCTCTACTCACCAATCGCTGACCAATTCGCGCCCCTACCTGTCACCGCCGGGTCAGGCTCAAGCTCAAGCTCAGTTAGTAGTTGTGGCTTTCGTCGCCGGATTGCTCGCCGCGCTCTCGCTTGGGTTGTCGCAACAACCCATGATTGGCGTGGCCTGTCCTGGCCCAAATGTCACAACGTGCGGTCGAATCGGGATCGCGGTCTGGTTGACGCGACCCGACGCGGCCGTCAGTGCCGAACTCGCGGGCGTACACGTCCGATTGCGTACGGGCGGGTTCGGCGGGCAAGAGCCGACTTTCAGGCCGACATCGGCCGGCGGCGCGCCGACGAGCTCGTCTGTCTCGGCGACGTCGCCGCCAGCGAACACCAACCGCGGGAGACGCTCGAGCGGCTGCGCGCGCTCGGCTGCCCGGTCGGCGCTGCGATCCCCGGGGACACCTACAAGCGAGCCGGATCGCTGGAGAGCGTCGCCTGGATCACGACACCTTCTCGGCTTCGGCAGTGGCCTCGGGCGAGGCTAGGGGCGCGGGATATCGCGCCGCGAGGAGGTGTACGGCAACTGCGCCGAGCGCGCCGGCTGCCAGCGCGGCGAGCGCTCGCCCGGCCCGGCTTCGGCGAGCGCGAGCGCTGCCGCGATCAGCACGACGTTGTACTCATAACCGCCGTTGCTTAGCCAGGGGCCGTTCTTCAAGTGCACGCGATGAATCGCCGTCGACATCGTCCCGGTCAGAACCGACGCGGCGAGGGGCGTCGCAAGCCCTGCAGCAAGCAGCGCACCGCTACCGGTCTCGGCGGCACCGGCCGCGAACGCGTTGCGCCGGCCCGGACGTAGGCCGATCTGCTCGAAGCCTTGCGCAGTGGCTTCGAGGCCGCTGCCGCCCAACCAGCCGAACTGCTTTTGCGTGCCGTGGCCGACGAAGATGCCGCCGACCGCGAGACGCAGGAGCAAGCGTCCGATCTTCATCTCGCATCCCTTTGGGTCTGACGGCGGCCGCCGACGCTTCGGCAATCGCGCGAGAGCTTCCTGAGCGTTTGTGAGGCGAATCCGCTCGCCGGACGGACCGTCGAGATCGAGCGCCCGCTCGCGGTAGCTGAGCGTGAGTTGCACATCCCGAGGGTCGAGACCGTTCGCTCGGCTCAGATAGCGGGCTCGTTCACGCGGTCCCTGTCTCGGTCTGTCGTGTGAGGCGTGCTTTGACGAGGAGCGTCGCGGGAGCTCGTAGCATTCCGAGCGGGCTCCAGTTCATCCCGAGCTGACGGTGATCGGCGGTCGCGGTCGCTTCACCTTCGATTGTTCGCTGGTCGAGCTGGCGGAGCCGGCCGTCGAAGCTGATTGGGATCCGCTTGCCGGCGGCTTCGAGCTCGCCGCTGACGTGCAGAAGCTCGTCGCCGGCACCGGTCACGGTACTCGAGTTGAAGCGCACCTGCTGGTGCTCTGCGACATCGAAGAAGTCGGCCGAGCGAAGGTGGAGGTCGCGCTTAACGTTGCCGGTGTCGAGGCTGTCGGCGTCGATCGTCAGCACGATGTGCGGCGTGCCGTCGGCGTCAACGTCGAGTGTGCCATCGAAACGGTCGAAGTGACCGACGACGGTGATCAGTCCCCAGAAGTGCTTGACGCGGAACTCGGCCACGGACTCCGCGCGCTCGAGCCGCCAATGCGACCCGGCCCAATCCTCGATCGTGTCCTGGTGCGTGATCGCGGTGCTCATCTCGATCTCTCCTCCATCTGGCGGAAGTCCCGATGCGCAAGCGGCCACTTGGAACCGAGGGCAGTCCGGCGTGCCGCTGTTTGCGTCGGCTGAGCGCACATCGGTCTCTCGGTCTAGTCGGTCCACCAGTCTTTCGCGGGAACGCCGTCGCCGCCTTCCGGCCGGTCGGCGCCGACCGCGATGAACTCGAGGCCGTCGGGTCCGCCTTCGAGCGCGCGCACGGTCGTCGGTGCGACGCGCACAGCATCCCACTGGCGCAGCTCGACGATCTCGTCGTTGAGTTTGATCCGGCCGGAGCCGTTGACGACGACGTAGACCTCTTCCTGCTCGCGGTGGCTGTGGCCCATCGGTGAGCGAAAGCCGGGGCCGTAGCGGAAGTAGCTGACGCCCAGGTGCTCGGAGTCGAGGTGCTTGCGAGCGAAATGCGCCTCCAGGTCGGGTGCGTACTCGCCGGCGGAGTCGTCGATCTCCTTCAGGTTTGCGATCGTGTAGTCGGACATGCAGCGATGATTCTCCTCTCCTGGTTCGTCATGTAAGGAACGCGCTAGCTCGAACCGGGGACCGCGAACAGCGCAACCGTCGGTCGGTCGGCGCGCGAGCCGTAGTTGGCGAAGGCGAGTGCTGGCGTTACCTAATCAGCTTTAGATGTCCACACGTTTCCTCCGCACATTGGGCAGCGCGCAGGCTCCGTCCGCCTGCGCGCCCCGTAGCCACAGCCTGCACAGCGCAGCTCCAGCATCGACAAGGGCAAAGGAATGCCCTGGGAGACGCCCGATTCCTCTAATCCCGGAGGCATGGACTCCCAATCTCCCCACCAGGTTGTCGTCTCAAACGATCAATGCAGATGTTGAGCTGCGATGGCCTACTCCCGAGGCGCGCGCGAGGGCTGAGGGCTCACTATCCCTGTCGCTACTTCGGCCTCAGCCAGGTTCGACGATGACGCCGCGGTTGTCGGCTCGCCATTCACGCAGGTCTCGTTCGAGCACGGCGCGATCATGACGCTCGCTGACGCTGTTCAGGGGCTGCATCGTGATGCTCTTCCGCGTCAGGCGGCATCGTCCTTGTGCGCAGCAAACATAAAGCAGCTTCGGTGCGTCGACTCCCCGATTGCCTGAGAGGCTGTAGAGCGTCGCCTGCGCGAGCGAGCAGTGCGTGACAGTCACACGAAGCCGGGTCGGCCCAAGGTAGTCCGGTCGGGCGTGCGCCGTCGCTCCGGCCGAAAGAAGCGCTGTGCTCAACTAACAGCTCCTTCACAGGCGGTTCCTATCTCTCTGTGACGGAATCGGGTTCTGCAACGTACAACTCGGTGTGAAGCCACTTGTGAGGCGTCTGTTCCTGACATTGCTGATCGTGACCCTTTGCGCGGCCTCTCTCGCTGCTGCCGATGTACATGCGGTGCCACCGCCGATTCGCGTCATCGCGCGGGCGCAGGCGGAGTGGCTGAGCGAGATGCGCGCATCCGCCAGGACCGGCGATCGCGCCGCTCGCTTCCCCAACCCATCGCGGCCGCGGCTCCTGCAGCGCCTGCGTAGGGCGGCGAGCTTGTACCGCTTCCAGATCGTCAGCGTACGGATGCTCCATCCGCTGCAAGCGGCACCGGTGATCGTCATCCGGTCTGACCGCGCGCGGTCGATCGGACGCGCGACGCCGAAGATCATCGGCCTCTTCGACCCCCGCCGTCCTACCCGGGCCGATCCGAGCGGCTACGCGTACGAGGGCTACTTCCTCGTCGCCGAGACGCGCAGCGGCGCCCCGTACTTGGCGACGTTCAATCACTGGCGGGCACCACACGTCGGGGGCGGCGAATGGGCCGCACGCGAAAGCCTCTACCCATTCCCACACGGATAGCTCGGTGACCCGCACGAAAACAGCGGTCGTCGCATGCGCCGGCGCGGTTGCTGTCCTTGCCGCGACCGCCGTCGGCGCACCAGCCTCGAACAGAGTCTCTGCGTCCGGTGGGCCGTTTGCGTTGATACCCGGGTCGGAAGCGAGCGGTTATCCGCTCGCCGGGTCGGGCCCCTCTGGGACCGGGGTTCGGTTCATCGACCGCGGCAGCTTCTGGATCGGCGTCCTGCTCCGAAACACCTCGCGCAAACAGCTGACGATCGTCGGCGCGCGAACGCCGGAGCCTGCCGGCAGCCTCGTCGGCCAGGTCGGCGCGCGCTTCGCGCCATTTACTCCCTGCAGCGGCCACGTGGCCTGCTCCTTCCTGGCCGATCCGCGCCATCCGCCCGCGCCGCCGCCGCTCGCCGTCGCCCCGCATCGCTATTTCGGCGTGAAGCTCAGCTACCGGCTCGTCTCCTGCGCAGCGGCGCGAGCGGCGACGACCCGGAGCGGCGACTCACTGATCGTCAGCTACCGCGTCGGGGCGGGACGCGTGCAGCAGCAGACCTTTCCGCTCGACGGCGCCAAGCTCCTGCTGCACCGGCCCGCCGGGATCGAATGCGTGCCAAGGCCATACAGCCATATCGGCCTCGTTGGCTCGTTCACGACGTCGCCCGAGCATGGCACCGTTCCCGGCAGCGACGGCGACACCTGCACCAAGACAGCCGGCGGCGCTCTCAGCTTCCGCAGCCGCCTGTTCATGGATCGCGACCAGATCGAGTGGCGCGTCCTGATCGACCTACCGCACCTGCGCGGCCTCGGCACCTACGGACGCGCCGGATCCAACGACGCAACTCTCGGGCAAGCGGAGATCACCGTCAGCGGCGGCTTCGGCAACCAGAGCTGGACGACGTTCCACGACAACCACGGCACGGTCACGCTCACAGAGGCGAAAGGCGCACGCTTCGGCGGCCGCTTCGAAGCCGTCCTTTCGGGGCACCGGCGCTTCTTCCGCGCCTACGGCGCCTGGCGCTGCACAACTCGCTTCTGACCGCCTGCCGGCACGAGTCTCAGTGGACAGCCGACAGCCGCGACCGCTGACGCGGTTGCAGGCAGACAGGCAAGGTGGAGAACCGCGCCCGCGTCGTCGATCCAGCGAGGGTAACGGCGAGACGGATCGCCCGGCGCGATCCGCACCAGTTTCCCCAGTCCGCGATCAGCAGACGCGTCCCCCCATGCTGAAAACGGCCGCTTGCGAACAGGGTCAGCGGATTGCCTTTCACGTTCGCCGGGCGACCGTCCCGCTCGACCAACAACGAGACGCGGCCGACAGCTCTGGCAAGGGCGCATGCGCGGCCGCGGTTCTGCACCGTCACCCCGATCCAGGCGGTCGTGTTCTCACCCTGTGTCCGCAGGGACACCGCGAGCTGGGAGCTCGCGCACGGGTGTGGCGTGCCAGTCGCAGCAGGCTGGATCAGTCGTTCGAGCAAGCTGACCAGAGCTGCGCCGGTCGGCGAGGTAGCCGTTCGTGTCAAGCGGCCGTTGCTCACCGTCCGGCAGCCCTTCAGCCCGACCTGCACCGGATCGGGAGCGCCGTTCGCGTAGCCGAAGGTCGCGATGATGGCGCTGCCGTCGTCCATGGGGCAGTGGAATCCGGACCGTTGGCGGGGAAGCGCATTGAAGCCGCTCGTCAGACGTGCGAGCGTCGCCGCGGCTTTGACGGTTACCGAAGCGGCGAGCCGTCCGGTATTCGGCCCGGCGTTCAGTCCGCCGTAGCGGCACAGCAACAGCGAGTCCGCACTCGCCGGGACAAGTCGTGTCGAAGCAAGCGGGTTCCGGTTGACGATCCGGTTGGGGATCTGAAGCGCGCAGGTCGATGCGCTTGTCGAACGGCTGCGCGCCGCGTCGCCAGATCCCGCCGTCGCCATACACGTGGCGCATGCCAGCAACGCGATCACCGTAGCGCGCAACGACGGCAACGTCATCGCTTCACTCCCACAGGTAGTTGTGGTGCCGGGCTTCCGCTCGAGCTGATCCGCGCCTGCCAGCCATCCTCCGTCTCGACTACGCGCCAGGTGTGCGTGCGCGTCGGCAGCCGCACCCAACGGCGATGCTCGTACTCGCGCGGCCGCCAGCGCTCGACGAAGCTCACCGTCGCTGCCCGCGAGGCTTGCAGTCGAACGGCGGTTGTGCACGAGCCGATCAGGTAGCGCATCTCCCGCACCGGGTAGTGGATGTGGCAGCTAAACGTGCCGGAACGATGCGAGAACGGGTCGGGGTCACCCGGGATCCCTTTCAGTCGCGCGTCGAGTGCGCTGAAGGCGGCGTCGAGTGCGTCTTGGGCGCGTGTGCAGGCGCCGAAGCTGCACAGACTCGCGTCGCACTGGGCGCGCGTCTTGCAGAGCGCGAAATCACGAGACTGGTGCGTCTCGCCATCGAAGCGCAACTCCGCGACGGTGCCGCTCGGCGCCGGCGTGCTGTTGCTCGGACGAGAGCAGTCGTTGCAGACGAAGCTGCCGGTCAAAACGACGCGCGGGAAGCGGGCGTTCGGCCCGATGTAGGAGATCGTCGTCGGGATGGTTCCATCGCTCAGATGCATTGCCGCCGACTGTGCCGCATACCGCAGCCAAGCAGGCGGCCCACCCGCGGCGGCGAGCGCCGAGGGTGCGAACCCGAGCAGCACGAAGGCGGCCATGAGCCCACTCATCACAGTGAGATACGACGCCGTGCTTCGCATCGGTCACAGCGAGGCTACGCCAGCGTTGTACGGATTCCGTGTCGAGTTGTTAGGTGTGCTGCCAGTAGAGGAGCGGGTGTCCGTCGCGGTCGAGGAAGAAGAGGTGGCTGACCTGGGAGGAGTAGACGCCTGGGCCGACGAGCTACACCTGGACCGTCAACTACAGCCAGCTCGGTTCCACCCCGCCGATCACTGCCCCGGCCACCTCGACCCCGGTCGAGTCGGGAGCAGGCCCGGCACCGGCAACAACTTCAGCGCCGACGACGTCTGGCCCGTAGGGGCCAGATTTACCGCCACCCCCGCGTGCCCGTCTCGCACAGCTCGCGTGCGCGAGCGTCGTGTCGCTCGACAGAGTGTCGGCGGCAAACTACATCGCTCGGCCGCGGCCAGAAAGGACCTCGCGCAGAGCCTGTGCACTGCGGCGAACTGACTCCCTGACGCGGAGAGCGTCGCGCCTCGGAGTGATCGCAAGCAGGAAGCGTCCGAGCCGGTGCGCTTCGTCAGGATCGAGCGAGATCGCGGCCTCGGCTCGCTCGTCCCGCCAGATGCTCATCCGCAGATGACGCGGCGAGGTCAGGTAGGCGGAGACGCGCAGCCCGCCGTCATCGATCTCGGCGTGGCCGCGGAAGTACTCGACGACCTTGCGCCGCTGGGCAGCACCGCAGTGCGGACAGAACCGGAACTCCTCCGCGAGCTCGCTGGAACACTGAACGCACCTGCGCACAACCGGCCTCCTCCCGCTGTACGTGCATTCGTTCTATGCCCTTCGCACCGGTCGGTCAACCCGGCGCCCTCTGCCCAGCTCGCGTCTCTGGATCGGAGCGGCTGAGCGGCCGAGCGCGGAAGCGATCCTCGTCAACGGCGAGCTTCGGGCGCCGTCTTCAGCTAGGCGAGGACCGCGAAGTGCTGGGCAAGAGTTAATCGGGTGCCTCCCCCGAGCCTCGGTGTCTTCCGCTGGCGGCTGAGGGTTGGTGGTTGGTGGTTGGTGTAACAAATCGGGTGTTGGTGGACATGGGAGCCTGTGTGAGTGGGGTTGGGCCGCGCGCCGCAGCGTTCGATGAGTTGTTTCGGGAGCACTATCGGGTGGTGCTCGGATACGCGCTCCGGCGCGCTGATCCCGAGACGGCGCGAGATGTTGCTGCGGAGACGTTTGTGGTGGCTTGGCGGCGGTTTGATCAGGTACCGGCGTCGCCCCGTCCGTGGCTGTTCGCGATTGCGCGGAGGGTGCTCGCAAACGCGCGGCGTTCGGTTCGGCGCGACCGGGCGCTGCTGCAACGGTTAAGCGTTGACGCCAAGGCCGCTGCTAGCCCTGGGCATGAAAGCGAGACGGGGCGCACACAGGTTCTGGAGGTACTTATGCGCATGGGCGCGAGCGATCGCGAGATCCTGCAGCTCGTGGCCTGGGAAGGCTTGAACACCGAGGAGCTCGCCGTGGTGTTGGGGAGCTCGGAGGTGGCGTGCCGGGTCCGTCTGCATCGAGCTCGACGACGGTTCGCCGCCGCGCTCGCGAGAGACGCTGGCTCCGAGAGTTTGCACCATCGTCAGACCATGGAGGAGAGCTGATGTCCGCATTCGATCCCTTGAAAGCCCTCGCCGCTGCGAATCCTGTCCCGTCCGAACGCGTTGCCGCTCTCGTCAGCGACGCAGAGCTGTTGAGCGCTCTTAGAGATGTTCAAGCTCGAACGACGGGAGGCCACAGGAGCGTGCGCAGCGGACACCCAAGGTCTGCACGCGTGGGCATGGCCGCGGCCGTACTAGTGCTCGCCGCTGCGGTAGTGGGAGTGTTTTCTTTCGGTCTGAGAGGGTCGAGCACCCATACCCATCCGCCCGTTACCGGCCAAGCCTCGACCGATGTGCGCTCGCTGCTGGCGTTCACTCGCACCGTTCGACCGGTTCGTTCTGTAGACCTGCCGCCGGGCGTGTCAGAGCTCATGGGCGAAGCCGCAAGCCGCGCCGGGAAAACCGTGACCAGCATCCAGAGACCAATAGCTGGAACAGCATCGATCTATCTCGTCACACTCGGATCGAACGAGCTGTGCACCTACATCGCGATCAGAGGCGCTTCGGGGCAGTGTCACAGCACCCTGGATCAGGCCGACGGATCGCTCGGCTCTAGCGTCTCTGTCGTCGACCGCAAACTGTTCGTGAGCGGCGTGGCTGCAAACGACATCACCTCGATCACCGTCTCGATCGAGTCCACGGCGACGACCCTCGGCACGACGACGCCAGTGCACGCGACGACGGCAGACAACGTCTTTCTCACCCCAGCTCTGCCCTTCAACGGCAAGGGCACGGGACCGATCACGATCACCGCCATGCACACCGACGGCTCAACAAGTTCGGCCGCACTGCCTGGCATCCCCACCTGCCGCATCTGCGCGCAGAGACCAACTACGACCCATCCGTAACACTCCGGTCCACCAGCTGCTCCGGGATCGGCGAGCGCCGCTCGCCTGCGCGAGCGTCCTCTCGCTCGACAGCCTCGGGCGACCCTGGGGTAAACGCTGTTCGCGCCTGGGGTAACAGACAGAGCTGCCCCTCCACGAGACCGCAGGCTCGCTCGAAGGCTTCTCTGCCGGCGATGTCTACGCCGTCCGCAGCGTGCTGCTTGGAGGAGAGCAGGTCGAGGTCGTCGCAGATCTTGGCCCGAAGCCGCTCGCCGCGAACAGTCTGCAGAAGGTTGACCGGGTACTGGGCACGCTGCGCGTGCAACCGCCGCGCGTACTGCTTCCGCCCACGCGTTCGCTCATCCATCTCGGGCGGCCGGCCGAGCCTCATGCCCTCCGCGCGCAGGTCACGAGCGATACAGGCACGAGCGCAAGCGAGCCGCTCACGCCCCGATCCCGCCAACCGCGCGCGTCGAGCAAGCGATCAGGCCACCCCGAACTTCTCGCGCGAATGCGAATCGAGACACACACAGGGCTTCGGCCCTTGGGTCGACCAGGCATGAGGCTGCCGTCGTCTATTTACGAGCTGGGGAGTCGTTCGTGTGTTGTTTCTTGTCCGTGGTTGTTGTAGCCGATGACGACGTCGCCTGGGCCGAGCCGGAAACCGCGCGGTAGCGCAGCGAGTACGAGTCCGTGTAGCGGTTTGAGGTGAAGGGTGGTTCCGTTGGCGAGCTGGACGGCGACGGTCGCGATGCCAGGCCGTACTTGGCCCCAGACGAAGCCGGGGCCTTCGGTGTTCGTGAACGATGAGTAGGTGATTCTCAGTGCTGGGCCTCGCCAGCGTTTGGTGGTGCAGCCTCCTTGGCTGCTGCCGTCGCTGACGCGGAATGAGAAACAGGTGCCACCGTCGGCCTTGGCCGCAATCAAGGTCTGCGCTGTCTTGCCGGTCGCTGAGGTAGCGCGGAGGATGACGCGCCATTTTGTGCCTGCTGCCAGCCTAGGGCCGGCCATGCTGCCGCCGGCATCAGCCAGCGTTTGCACGCCAATCCGGCGGTTGCGGTCATCGTAGGCGACCACGCGTACGGGGAAGCTCGAGCGAGCGACCTGGACGATGAAGACGTTGTCGAGAAGCGGCACCGCGATTCGTTCGCCGGTCGCGAGAAACATCTCGACGCGATCGACGTCGTCGCTTGTCAGGCCGTTGATCGGCTCGTACTGGTCGCCGCCTTCCGGCAAACTCTCGCCGATGTTCATCGGACCCTGCGCAAAGAGCTTCGATGCCGGATCGCAGCCACCCCCGGCGCTGCTGCCATCCACGAGCATGTTGCAGACCTGCACGCTTGTTTTGCCGCTGAAAGGCGAGATGCCGAGTTGCAACCTGACGATCTCCTTGAGCGGACTGTTTGGGTCAGGCGCGATCAGCCGCTGAAAGAGGATCCGCTTGAGGAAGGGGCCGTGATCGAGGCGGGCGAACGTTCCCGTCGTTGACACCGGGGCGCCGCGCGGTTCGCGGCGGTCGAGCCAGCCGATCTTACCGCCCTGGACATGGCGTTGAAGGTGGCTTGGCCCGAGTGGTTTCCGCGGCTTCGACGAGGCTGTGTTCAGCTGATCGAACGGGGCCTCAGCAAGCGGGATCACGACACGCGTGCCAGCGACGGTCGCCCACGCATGTCTCGTCCGGTAGGCGACCGGGGGGCGGTCCGCGATCGCCATGAACGCATCACCACCAATCAGAGCCCGCCTCAACCCGCCGCTGCTGCCGAGGACATCGACGCGATTGACGCCGTCCGCGACGATGCCGATCGTGACATCGACGCGGACCGAGTGCGTGTATAGGTACGGGCCGATCTGCACGTGCTTGCCGCCAATCGTCCCGAACGGAGTATCAGTGAGCAGCACCAGTGCCGGCGCCGCTTGCCTCTTCAACTGCGAGAGCGGCACGCAACTCTGGTCAGATCCGCGTACGAGTCCGGTAGCGACCACCTGCAGGCAGAGTGAGTCGCCGACCCGGAACCCGTCGAGTGCGAGGGTGATCCCATCGACCTTCGTTTCGCTCAGACGATGCAATCGCGTTCCCTGCGGGAACGCAAACCAGCTGCGGGTCGCCCGGTCGAGCGCGGCTCTGTCCGACGTTGGCGCTGGTTTGCCCGGCAGGCCTGTAAGCCAGGCCGAAAAATCGCCGAAGCTTCGCACGATCACCGATCCGGCCGGCGTCGCAGCTGCCAGCACCACCCCGCCTGCGATCGCCGCAGCGGCAACAACAAGCGAACGCTTCAGCGACGAACGCCGTCGCGGCAACGACGGTGCGCTGGCAACGACCGGATCCGCGTTTATGCGCGCGATCCCTGCGCGCTCTAGCACGTCACCCCAAGCAGGCGCGGCGTCAAGCGCCGGGGGTGTGTAACGCTCGAGCAGATCGATTGCGAAGCTGTCGTTCATCTAGTTGCTCACCTCCGCGAGCAAGCGGCGCAGATTTCCGTGCGCCTGGTTTAGGGTCGCGCCGACCGTGCCGATTTCAAGCGCGAGCGCGTCCGCAATCGCCCGATAGTCGAGATCGGCGTAGTAGCGCAGAAACAGCACCAGCCGCTGCCGCTCCGGCAGCGCCGCAATCAGCAATCGAAGCCGATCGTCATCACCCGCGCCGTTGGCATCTATTGGGCCCTCGGGATCACGGAGCGGTGCGGCGGCCACTTGCCGCACTGTCTGGCGAGCCGCGTTCACGACCGAGCTCCACACCCAAGACTCCACGCTGCCGCTGCCACGGTAACTGTGGCGGTTGCGCAAGACCGACGCGAACGCTTCCTGTACCGCGTCAACCGCCGTCTCGCGCGAGCGTGTGATCGCCTGCGCGACCCGGACAAACCGGTTGAACCGCTGCCGGTAGATCACTTCGATCTCCCCAACAGTCGCGCCCGCACGAGAAGCCACCTGGAATAGATCCGCAGGGTGTGTCGTTTCTTTAGCCATCACGCGAGATGCCCGTTCCAAATTGCTCCGACCCACGATCACAAAGACGTGAGCGGCTCTACGTGGTGAAGGTCACCGGAATCAGCTCTCGGTGATCGAAGTCCGCTCCAGCCCAGTAACTGTGCGGGTTGAGCCGATCGTGGGATAGCTCATTCTGCTGATCCACTTTCGCGGGAACGAGCTGGTTAGCTGCCCGTGTGCCGCACAGTCGCTCTTCCCGCAAAGCGCGACACTTCGCGCTGCTCGGGTGTACAAGGGTATCCGGTTACCTGCCCCTACTTTCGACGGACTTGGTGAAAGGCTCTCCTCCCGTCCGTGCACGCGCTGCGCGGTTCTGGTATGCGCTCGCGTAAGACTTTGGCAGAGTGCGCCCCATGCCCGAGAACTACTTCGGCGAGCGCCACGCCGAGCGCAGTGCATCAGAGCACGGCTCCTCGACGACGCGTAGCGTGTTGATCGCGTCGACGAGCGCGGCGGTGGCAGCGACCGGGTCGAGAGCCATTCACCCGACGGTAGTCGGGACGGGCGACGACGCTGAACCTGGCGCCGGCGCGGTGCGTGGCGGTTGGTTCGGGCAGGCCTGCGACGGTTCCCCTCGCGTTGTTGGGCGTGCGACTGTGCGGGGCCTCGCTAGGCCGCGCGCCGATGGACGACGGCGCCGCTCCGCTTCCCCGCCGTCTCGAGCACGCCCATTGCCCGCAGGCAGTAGGTCATCTGCTGGGCGAGCCGGCGCTCGATCCCCGCCGCCTGCGCCAGCTCGGCGGTGTCGAAGAGCTCGGGCAGCGCCAGCGGGAGCAGCCGGGCGGCGTCGGCGGGCGTGGTGAGCAGCCGGCGCTCTTCGACGGAGACCAACTGGCGGCCGGTCACGACCCAGCCGCGCCGGCGGAACGCTTTCCCGGGACGGTNNACGATCCTGCGCACCAGCGGGATCGGCGCGACGAGCCGGACGGGGTGCTCCTGCGCGAGCAGCTCGAGCTTGCGCCGCAGGGGTGCAAAGCCGCCGGTCTGGATCTCGACCAGCAGGTCGCCGCGGACGAGGTCGACGACGAAACTGCCGGCGACCTGCTCGAGCAGGTCGCCGGGACGGCGGTACCATTCCTTCAGCTGCGCGTGGAGCGCGCCCTCGTTGAGCGTCCCGATCTGCACGACGACGCTCCTTCGGCGCCGGTACCGCGTTGCCTGCGCCCACAGTAGGAGTACCTCGCGCTCTTGGAGGCGCTGGGCGAGGCGGACGAGAGGATTCGCAAAGCCCTGCTCCCGGTATAGGAGACCATGATGGTGCTTCCCACCGAGCCGTACCCGCCGCCCGGCGA
>PLZU01000038.1 GCA_003152275.1 Actinomycetota bacterium | reverse complement strand
CGGTCAGAGCGTTGCGGAACATGTGGGCCTCCTTGGCCTCGGGAGTCCCTCGAACGAGGGACTCGATTTGTTGGATGCTCGACTGGAGCAAGCCCGCTGTCCGTTGTCAAGCGGAATCGGTTGACGAACAGCTGGCAACCGGGCAGACTACGACCGAAGTGCTACCTAACTCTCCGCCGGCCGCAGGCGAGACGATCGGGGAGCGGCTCAAGCGTCTGCGGCTGGAACGGGGTTTTTCCCAGCGCGAGCTCGCTGCCCCAGGAGTCTCATACGCCTATATCTCCCGCATCGAGGCGGGCTCGCGCCAACCGTCCGTCAAGGCGCTCAGGCGTCTCGCGACGAAACTCGGCGTGTCGGCGGATTACCTCGAGACGGGTTCCGACCTCGCCCCCTCGGCCGCGCGCGAGCTGCGACTGACGGATCTCGAGCTGGCGGTCCGGCTCGGCGAACCCGAAGGCGTCGGAGCAGAGCTCGAAGCGGCGCTCCAAGAGGCTGTCATCGCCGGCGATCGCCCGTCGGAACTGCGCGCCCGAGTTGCGCTCGCGCAACTCGCACTCGAGAGCGCCGCGTATGCGGAGGCCGCCGCGTTGCTCGAAGGCGCGCTGGCTGGTGAGCCCTTCCTTCCGATCGACCGATTCGACATCTACGCGAACCTAGGCCGCGCCTACGCTGCCGGAGGGCGGCCGGAGCGGGCAGTCGAGCTGTACCAGGAGTGCTTGGAGGGCGTGGACGGCGACGCGTCTCTCGTCGCGCGGTACGCAACCCTCCTGAGCTACGCGCTAAGCGACGCCGGCGAGATCGCGCGCGCCGAGGAAGTCGTGCGCAGTGCGCTCGACCGCCTCGACGAAACGGCCGATCCATACATGCGCGTGCGGTTGTACTGGTCGATGGCGCGACTCGCCCACACCGAAGGACGCGAGTCGGTGGCGCTCACCAACGTGCGCAAGGCAATCGCACTGCTGCAGACGACCGACGACACGTTCCATCTCGCACGGGCGCACATCCTCGCCGCTGGGATCATGCTCGGCCGCGAGAGTCCGGACTCCGCAGAAGCCCACGTCGACAACGCCGAACGCTTGCTCGGCTCGGCCACAGCGCCGCAAGACACCTTCGAGATCAAGCAGCATCGCTCTCGGATCGCCTTGCTTAGAGGGCAGCCTGACCTCGCGGTCAGATTCGCGCGCGAAGCGCTCGTCATCGGCAAAGCAGCTCAACCTGCCGACGAAGGAGTCGCAAGCTTCGCCCTCGCCGATGCGTTGTCACTCAGAGGCGAGCTCGACGCGGCGAGCGACGCCTACGCACGGGCAGTGGATCTGCTCGAGACAGCGAAACGCTGGCGACCCGCGGCGGCTGCTTGCCGCGCTTGGGGTCGCCTGCTCCGCGACGAGGGCAACGAGGCCGAGGCGCTCGACGTGTTGGATCGCGCCGCCGACCTCGGGATGCGCGCAGCACCCGACGGCGCGCACGCCGAGCGGTGACGCTCGAGCTCGCGGTCAGACCTCGAGGCCCTTACTCACTCGCCCTCTCCGCGCGACTCGCAAGCGATGCGACACGCACCTTCCGCGACGGGCTCTTCACGGCCCTGCTCGCAGTCGACGGACGGCCGGAGCTTGTCCGCGCATGGCAATCGCCTGACGGAGCCGTGACGATCAGAGCGGAGTCGCCCCCGGGAGGCGAGCGGATGCGTTGGATCCTCGCGCTCGACAACGACCACTCCGACTTTCTGCGCGCGGTACGCGACGACCCTATGCTCGGCCGTGCAGCTCGCGCTCTGCGCGGGCTCCGCCCGCTGCGGGTCGCGACCGTGGCGCAAGCCCTGCTCCGCGCGTACTGCGGCCAGCTGATCGAGGCGAAGCTGGCTCGCCGGCTGGAGCAGACGATCATCCGCACGATTTGCCCGGAAGGCGGGGAGCGCCTGCACCTCGCGCCGACCACGGCGGAGCTCGCCGCTGTAGCGCCTGCACAACTGCGCGCGCTCGGGTTGCATACGCGCCGCAGCGCCTCTCTCGTTCGACTCTGCCGCACGGTCGAGCTCGAGCGCCTCCACGATGTCGAGACCGCGGTCGTCGCGGCACGGCTCGAACGCGAACGCGGCCTCGGGCCATGGTCGATCGGCGTCGTCTGCCTGCAAGGGCTCGGCCGGTACGACTACGGACTCGTTGGCGACCTCGGCCTCGTCAAGCTGCTGCGCGCGCTGCGGGGACGGCCGGTCGAGGGCTGGGAAACGGCGGAACTGCTCGAGCCCTACGGTCAGTGGGCGGGCCTCGCGAGCATGTATTTGCTCGCGGGCCATTCGCGCGGTCTGCTCGCCGCGTAACCTCTGCGCATGGAGCGCATCGCAATCATCGGCGGAGGCCGCATCGGCGAAGCGCTGCTCTCGGGCCTGCTGAGCTCGGGCTGGAGCGACATCGTCGTGACCTCGCGACGCGAGGCCCGCGTCGCCGAGCTGCACGAACGCCACAACGTCGAGGCCACCACCTCGAACACGAACGCTGTGCAGGGCGCGGCGATCATCGTGATCGCGGTGAAGCCCCAGGACATCGACGCGCTGCTCGAGGAAATCGGTCCGCTCCTCACGACCGAGCAGACCGTCCTCTCAGTCGCCGCGGCCATCCCCACCAAACGCATCGAGGCGCGAATCGCGGACGGCGTGCCGGTCGTACGCGCAATGCCGAACTCCCCGTCGACGGTGCACGAGGGGATGGCCGGCATCTCGGCTGGAGCGCATGCGAATGACACCCACCTCGCGCAGGCGGAAGAAGTGCTCTCGCACCTCGGCCGCGTCGTGCGCGTGCAGGAGGATGCGATGGACGCGATCACCGCCGTTTCCGGTTCTGGGCCCGCATATTTCGCGCTGCTCGCCGAAGCCATGATCGAGGCCGGCATCCTGCTCGGGTTGTCGCGCGAGATCTCGACGACCCTGGTCGTGCAGACGATGCTCGGCACGGGCAAGCAGCTGCGCGACGAGAAGATGCATCCCGTCGAACTGAGGGAGTCCGTCACCTCTCCCGGCGGCACGACGATCGCCGCCATCCGCGAGCTCGAGCAAGCCGGCGTGCGCGCGGCGTTCCTGAATGCGATCCAGGCCGCGATGACGCGGGCGCGCGAGCTTGCAGACGGTGGTTAGCGACATCGAGATAGTCGTTGCCGAGCACCCCGCACAAGACGTCGCGGAGCGCCTCGCCGCGGCCGCGCGAAAGGGCGGACACATTGTGCTGACCGGCGGCTCGACGCCGCGTATTGCGTACGAGCTCGCTGCCGGGCTCGAAACCGACTGGACCGACGTCGAGCTGTGGTGGGGCGACGAGCGCTGCGTGCCACCTGACGACGAGCGATCGAATTACGGCATGGCGAAGCAGGCGCTCGTCGACCGCATCTCGGTGGGAGCGGTGCACCGGATGCGCGGCGAGCTCGGCCGCGACCAGGGAGCCGAGCTGTACGAGCAGGAGCTCGGCGCGCTCGAGCGCTTCGATCTCGTCCTGCTCGGGCTCGGGCCCGACGGGCACCTCGCGTCGCTGTACCCGGGCCAGGCGACGCTCGACGAGATGGAACGCCGGGTCATCGGCGCGGAGGCGAAGCTCGAGCCGTACGTCGACCGCATCACGCTCACGCTGCCGATGTTGCGTCGCGCGAATGAGGTGCTGTTCCTCGTCACGGGCAAGGACAAGGCGGATGCCGCGAAGCGCGCGTTCGCCGGCGAGCCGTCACGGTCGACGCCCGGCAGCCTCGTGCGCGCGGCGGGTGGCCGGACGACGGCCGTGCTCGATGCGGACGCTGCAGCGCTCCTCTAGGGAAGAACGGGTGACGGCGCCAGCTCGACCGCCAGGTCGCGCGCGGCGGCGAGTTTTTGCAGCACGAGCACCGTGTCGGCCACCGGGATGTCCTCGAGGAAATCGGTACGCTGCTCGAACGACTCGAGAATGTTCTCGACCGAGATCGAGTAGTCGACGCGGTCGGCGCCCGCAAGCTCGACGAGCGCGTCTGCGACCGACTGCGGGAAGTCGTCGAGGTCGCGGAGCGTCGAGCCAAGCACCCGCGCGCCGACGTCGTCGCCGAGTACGAGTAGCGCGAGCGTGCCGGCGTAGCGGCCGATCGGCGATTGTGCTTGCGCAGCTCCGGCGTCGAGCGCCCAGCGCGCCGCTTCCGCTGCGTCGTCGCCCGCGAGTAGCAGCGCCTTCATCGCTGCGATCGGCCGGCCCCACGAGTCGGGCGGCGCGCCTTCCCAGCTCTCGCGGTAGCGCTGCGCCGAGCGCCGAAGCCACTCTGCCGCTTCGTTCGAGCGTCCGGCCATGAGGAGCGCGAGCCCGGCCGCCCACGCGGCGTTCGCGAGCTGCGTGAGCTGGCGCTGGTCGAGGTCGCGCGCTTCGCCGCCTTCATAGCGCTCGATCGCCGCCTCCGCCCGTTCGCCCCAGTTCACGCGGCCAGTCTAGAGCGGGCTATCGTGCTGAACGATGCGCGAAGCCCGCGACGTCTTCTTCATCGACGGCGTCCGGACGCCGTTTGGCAAGGCCGGACCCAAGGGCCAGTACTGGCGCACGCGCGCCGACGACATGGGCGTGAAGGCCGTCCGAGAGCTCCTGCGCCGAAACCCGGCGATCCCGCCGGAGCGAATCGGCGACGTCGTCCTCGCGGCGACCGCGCAGGTCGGCGACCAGGGGCTGACGCTCGGCCGCGACGTCGGGCTGCTCGCCGGCATCCCCCATTCCGTGCCGGGTTTCGCGGTCGACCGGATGT
This sequence comes from Actinomycetota bacterium, assembly GCA_003152275.1. GTDB lineage: Bacteria > Actinomycetota > Thermoleophilia > Gaiellales > Gaiellaceae > Palsa-739. The sequence continues at coordinate 37,881 of PLZU01000038.1, read as the reverse complement.
GCGCCGGGGCGCTCACCGCCGTCACCGCCGCCGCCGGCGAGATCGCGCTCGGCGCAGTCGACGTCGCGCTCGCGGGCGGAATCGAGCACATGGGACATCACCCGATGGGTGAAGACGTCGACTTCAATCCGCGCTTTGTCTCCGAGCGGCTGATCGAGGAGTCCGCAGCTTCGATGGGACAGACCGCGGAGAACCTCCACGACATGTTTCCGGCGATCACGAAGGAGCGCGCCGACGCGTTCGCGCTGCAGTCGCAGCAGCGGGCCGCAGCCGCGTGGGAGGACGGTGTGATGAAGGAGACGGTCGTGCCAATGGCGGTGTTCACCGACGACGGCTGGAAGGTCGCGGAACGCGACGAGTTCCTGCGCGCCGACACGTCGCTCGAGGGCCTCGCGCAGTTGAAGCCGGCCTTCCGTGCCGGGGGCCGTGTCACGGCGGGCAACTCCGCCGGCTTGACGGACGGCGCGACGGCGTCGTTCCTCGCGGCAGAGGACACCGTCGCAGAGCTCGGCCTGAAGCCGAAGCTGCGCCTCGTCGGCTTTGCCTACGCCGGCGTCGAGCCGCACCTGATGGGCTACGGCCCAGTGCCGGCGACGCACCGCGTGCTCGAGCAGGCGGGTATCGCGATCGACGATGTCGACCTCTTCGAGTTGAACGAGCCGTTCGCGGCGCAGGTCCTCACCTGGTGCGACGAGCTCGGCGTTCCCGCCGATGACCCTCGGCTCAATCCGTACGGCGGCGCGATCGCCTGCGGCCACCCGCTCGCCGCAACCGGCGTGCGCCTCATCGCACAACTCGCCTGCGGTCTCCGCGAGCGCGGCGGACGCTACGGCCTCACGGCGCTCTGCATCGGCATGGGCATGGGCTGCGCGATTCTCTGGGAGAACACACAGTGAGCGATACGCTTTTCAAGCTGAATCGCGCCGGCTCGGTCGCGCTCGTCACGATCGACAACGGCGAGGACTACCGCAAGCCGACGACGCTTGGCCGCTCCGCCTTCGCATCGGCGCTCGCCGTGCTCGACGAGCTCGAGCGCGGCGACTGGAGCGCAGCGGTGTTCACCGGCAAGCCGTTCGTCTTCTGCGTCGGCGCCGACATCGACGAGTTCACGAAGATGGGCTCGGCCGAGGACGCGCTCGAAGGAACGCGCGCAGGCCACGCCCTGTTCGGCCGCATTCGCGCGCTGCCGTTCCCGACGGTCGCTGCGATCAACGGCGCGGCGCTCGGCGGCGGTCTCGAGCTCGCGCTGCACTGCACGGCGCGCACGCTTGCGTCGAACGTACGCCACATCGGCTTCCCGGAAGTCGCGTTGTCGATCATCCCCGCGTGGGGCGGCACGCAGCTCCTGCCGAAGCTGATCGGCCCGGAAGCCGCGGCGAAGGTGATCGTGCTCAACCCGTTGCGCCAGAACAAGCTGCTGACCGCACCGGAGGCGTTCGGGCTCGGAATCGCTGACCGGTTAATCGACCCGGTGGAATTCGTCGACGAGTCGCTTCAGTTCGCGCGCGAGCTCGGCGAGCTCCAGCGGCCTGAGCCGGACTGGTCGGAGCTCGAGACCATCGTGCGCAAGACACGCTCGCGGATCGACGACGCGGTACACGGCGCGACGCGTGCGCCGTACGTCGCGCTCGACCTGATCGCAGGAGCGAAGGACTGGCCGATCGCAGAGGGTTACGCGGCCGAGGAGAACGCGATGGCCGAGCTCCTCGTCAGCCCGCAGGCGCAGGCCTCGGCGTATGCGTTCACGGTCGTCGAACGGCGCTCGAAGAAGCCGCCGAATCTGCCCGACGCGAAGCCGCGCAAGGTGCAGAAGGTGGGCATCGTCGGCGCGGGCCTGATGGCGACACAGCTCGCAACGCTCTTCCTCCGCCGGCTCGAGGTCCCGGTCGTCTTGCGTGACCTCGATCAAGCGCGGGTGGACGAGTCGCTCGCGACGATCCGCGAGGAGGTCGGCGCGCGCAAGCCATTCCTCACGACGATCGTGGACGGCGGCACCGGCTGGGACCAGTTCGCAGGCTGCGACCTCGTGCTCGAAGCCGTCTTCGAGGAGCTCGACGTGAAGCGCGACGTGTTCGCGGAGGTGCGCAAGGTGGCGCCGGGCGCGATCCTCGCGACGAACACGTCTTCACTCTCGGTCGAAGAGATGGGCGCAGACGTCGGTCTGCATTTCTTCAATCCGGTCGCGGTTCTGCCGCTCGTCGAGATCGTGCGCACGCCACAGACGACCGACGAGCAGCTCGCAACCGCATGGGACGTCGTCAAGAAGCTCAAGAAGCGTGGAGTGCTCGTCGGCGACGCGCCTGCGTTCGTGGTCAACCGCGTACTTACGCGCATGACCACGGTGCTGATGGATTCGCTCGAGAACGGAAACACGGTCGAGGAGACAGACGAAGCGGCCCTCCAGCTCGGGCTGCCGATGGCGCCGTCAGTCCTCCTGCAGATGGTCGGTCCGCGCGTCGCGAACCACGTGCTCGAGACGCTGCATGAGGCCTACCCCGATCGCTTCCCGCTCTCGCCGACGCTCGCGAACTTCGCCGAAGGAAAGGACGAGATCATCGTCAGCGGCAATGCGCGCAGAAGCGTCGAGCAGATCCGTGAGGACGCGCTCGAGGCGATCGCGGACGAGGTCCGTCACATGCTCGACGAAGGCGTCGTCGCAGCGGCCGCCGATGTCGACGCCTGCTTGATCCTTGGCGCCGGCTACCCCTTCTTCCTCGGCGGGATCACGAAGCATCTCGACCAGACGGGCATCTCGGAACGGGTCATCGGCGGGAGGCTCGCCGAGTACGGCAAGATTCCCGCCTGATGGCAGACGACTGGCGGATCCACCTCACCGTTACCGAGCAAGCGGATGGCCTGCTCGACCGACTCGGGCGCGCACTCGGCGGCGAGGCCGGCGAGCTCGCGGAGGAGCTCGAGAAGCGCCGCCTCGCGGTGTCGAAGGACGGCGACGAGCTCTTCATCTACGCCGCCTCGCGCGACGGAGCGGTGCGCGCCGGCGAGATCATCGACGCCGTGCTGCGCGAGCAGTCGATCGGCGCTACGACAAGCCCGGTCGAGCACTGGCTCGAAGCCGAGGAGCGCTGGGACGACGAGCCCAAGAGCGAGAGCTGGGAAGCGGAGGAGCTCCAGCGCGGCTACGCGCCGTGGGAGGTCAGAGTCTCCCTCCCGTCGCACCGCGAGGCTCGTGCGCTCGCGGAGAAGCTCGAAGGCGAGGGCTATTCGGTCGAGCGCCGCTGGCAGTACCTGATCGTCGGCACCGCCTCGAAGGAGGACGCCGAGGCGCTCGCGAAGCGCGTGCACGGCGAGGTCGAGCCGGGTGGCGAGCTCGTCTGGGAGACCGTGCCGGGGAACCCTTTCGCCGTCTTTGGCGGCATGGGCAGCTCCGGGACCCCGGCCGGCTAAACGCTCTAGTTGACGACCCCGGCGCCGTGGGTATGCTTCAGATGGCGCCGCTCGACCAGGGGAACTCCCGGGCGCGCACCTTTTGAGGTTTGCAGCACGAACGACGTGCTGCGCACATGCAGGAAGCCATACAGCCGACCACCCTCTCCGAGGCGGCGAACTCCCTTGCCGCCGCTGCATACCGCGCCGAGACGTGGGCGGGCGAGCCATTCCTCCACGACGGCGAAGACGTCGAGAAGGTGCTCGCACCCGCAACCGCGCGCCGTCGCGCGCTCGACGACGCCATCGGCGAGATCGACGCCGGCCGCGCCCAGCCGAGCCCGCAGTGGAAGGTCCACTACGCGCTGATGCTGGGGCTCGAACGTGTGCTCGCCGATCCGGAGCCGCATACCGCAGCCGGCACTCCGCTCCGCAAGCACCAGATCGACGCGCTCGCCGGCATGCTCACCGAGCTGATCGCCGCGGCGCAGCGGCAGGAGGAGAACGGCAACGGACACGCCGTCGTCGAAGAGGTCGTCGACGAGGACGACGAGGACGAGCCGCTCGCCGAAGTCGAAGATGACGAGGAAGAAGAGGTACAGCTGACGCCGGAGCAGGATCCCGGCGCGATCCGCCGCTACCGCTTCCGCCATCCGACGGCGTCCGGCAAGACGATCGCCGCCGCCGGCTTCGTCGACGCCGCGCGCACCCTCGGCGTCCTGATCCTCACGCACAGGCGCCTGCTCGTCACGCAGTTCACCACCGACCTGACGACCGAGGGCTACAGCGACCGGTTCAACGTCGCGATCGAGACCGGCAAGGAGCCGCTACGCACGAACCCACTCACGATTCAGACGTACGCGTGGTTCGCGCGTCACGTCGGTTCACTCAGCCGCGACGCGTACCAGCTCGTGATCTGCGACGAGGCGCACACGGCACTCGGTGAGAAGACATCCGCAGCGATCCGCTCGTTCCCGGAGCCGGTCTACATCGGCATGACGGCGACCGAGCAGCTGATCGCGAAACAGGTCTCGGACGTCTTCCCCGCGTCGGTCGACGATCTGCCGCTGCAGGACGCGGCGCGGCGCGGCCTGATCGCGCCCTTACGCTGCCTGCGCGTGCCGCCCGTCGCGGCGATCAACTCCGTGCCGATCGTCGGCGGCGACTTCGACCAGGAGATCCTCGCCAAGACGCTCGACCATCAGGCGCTGAACCAGGCCGCAGCGAGCCTCTACCGCGATCGGTTCGACAACACGCCGGGCATCGTGTACGCAGCCGGCGTCGATCACGCGTACAACCTCGCGCAGGAGTTCCGCGCGACCGGGCTGAAGGCAGAGGCGGTCTCTGGACGCACCCCGCCGGTCCGGCTGGCCGAGACGCTCGCGGCCTACGAGCGTGGCGAGATCAACGTCCTAATCAACGCTCAACTGCTCGCGGAAGGCTGGAACTCGCCGCGTGCGACCGTGTGCATGCACCTCGCGCCGACGGCGTCGAAGCGCGTGTACCAGCAGCGCATCGGCCGCATCATGCGCCTGCACCCACGCAAGGAGGCGGGCATCGTCGTCGACTTCGTCCCGAAGGGCGCGACGCACAACGAGCGCGTCGTCTCGCTCCACTCGCTCCTCGACGCCGACTTCTATCGCGAGGGCGCGCGCGTCACCCCCGCGCCGCGCAGGCGCTCGCAGCGCCGCGCACGCCGCAGACTCACTCCTGCACCGTGGCTCGTCCCGGTCACGCCGGATGTGCGGCGGCGGATCGCCGTCATCCAGCGGGAATGGCAGCGCATCGACCCGCGCTTCCTCGACGAAGACGAGCAGCGCTACTGGGCGACGATCGCCGGCCGGCAGATTCGCTTCGACGAGCGCGCCTCGTTCGTGCAGAAGCTGACCGACGGGCGCGCGTCCAAGGGTGCGCTCGAGCAGTTCCTCGCGACCTGCGCAGCGGAGAATCCGAATCGCCGGTTGCGCATGATGGCGTTGCAGGATCGTGTGTCGATGCGGATCGAGCGCGCCGACTTCGACGACCTCGTCACGCTCGTGACGCAGGCGCCGACCTGGGAGAAGGAACGGCTCGCCGGCATCCGCGTTCTCCTGCGAGCGATCGGGGACGCGAAGCCCGACGCGCCCGACCAGATTCTCGAGCGCTGGACGTGGCGGCTCGCGCGCGCGACGCGCAAGGTGCAAGACCGTCGCGCGTCAAGCGAGTATCCCGAGGCGAAGCGCCTCCTCGGTGCGCTCGCGAACTCACGCGGCCATCGTCATGAGGAGAACGCAGCCCGGCTCGTGAAAACGGCACTCGAGCAACCGATTCAGGTCGGCGCCGCGCTGCTGGCGTCGGCCGAGGGGTACACGCCGCGCTCGACCAAGCTGATCGACGACGCGCGCGAGAACCTTGGAGCGGTGCAAGACGTCGCGCTCGCGCTCGCCGACAACCTCCCCGCGCCAAAGCAGCAGTCGAGCAAACGTCGCCGGAGGCGCCACAAGAAGAAACCGTCTGCGGGGGCCGAAGGCGCCGCCGCGGTTGCGACGTCTGGCCAACCGCAGAACGGCGACGCGGGAGCCGCCAAGCCGAAACCGCGCCGCCGGCGCCGCAAGCCGAAGCTCGCGGGTGAGAGACCTACGGCCGCTACGGCCGAGGCTCCCGCCGCCGAGCCGCAGCCCGAACCCTCTTAGGAGGCTGGGCCCTCGGGGCCCTCGTCCGGCTCGTCCTGCTCCTCGTCTCGCTCGCGGAGGAAGCGGGTCAGCTCCGCGGCGAGCGTGTCGCCGGACGGAAGGTTCTCCTCGGCGTTCAGCATGTCGACGCGCCGCTCCAGCTCCTCGACGTACGAGGCGGTGTCCGCGTCCGAAGAGACAGCCTCGCTCACCTGTTCGCTGTACTCGTCGGCCGCGTGCTCGAGCTCCGTGACGTCGACGTCGACCTGCAGCAGCTCGCCAAACCGCCGCACGAGCGCGAGCGCCGCGCGTGGGCTCGGCGCGAGTGACACATAGTGGGGAACGGCAGCCCAGAGGCTGAGCGACGAGATACCTGCGTTGCGGCACGCGTCGAGCAGCACGCCGACGATGCCGGTGGGGCCTTCGTAGCGGGACGGCTCGAGCCCGAGCTCCTCCATCAACTCTTGATCGGTCGCGGCCGCAGTCACCGGTGCCGGGCGCGTGTGCGGCACGTCGGCGAGCAGCGACCCGAACGTGACCGTGCGCTCGACACCGAGGTCGCGCGCGAGGCCGAGTACGAGCCCGGAGAAGGTCTTCCAGCGCAGGTTCGGTTCGGTGCCGAGCAGGATCACCGCGTCGCGACCGGCTCCCGGGATCTCGCAATGGAAGAAGCTGTTCTCCGGCCACTCGAGCTTGCGCGTCATCCCGTCCTCGAGCGTGACCTGAGGCCGAGTGGCCTGAAAGTCGTAGAACGTCTCCGGCTCGATGTGGGCGAACTGCTCCGCTTCCCACTGCTTGGCGAGATACCCGGCACCGAGAGTGGCGCCCTGTCCGCCGTCGTTCCAGCCCCGGAACGCAGCGACGAGAACGGGCCGGCGGAGCTCCGGCATGAACGAAACGTTCAGCTCGGACATTTCCCAAGTCTAGTCAGGGTTTCGGGCGACCGGCCGCCAGAGCCGGGCCACGAGACCGACCGTCCATGCGAACACACAGGCGGCGATCGTGACGTGGATCAGTACGAGCCACCACGGAAGGCCGGTGCGGTACTGCGTCTCGCCGATCGCCATCTGCACGCCGAGCAGAAGGAGCAGGCCGGCGCAGCCGCGGAGGAGCCAGGGCGCCCGCGCACGCTCTCGCCACGCCCAAGCAGCGAGGAGGAGAAAGGCAATGCCGAACGCCGCGGTCGCTCTCACGTGGATCGCGACGGAAGGTTGGAACGAGCCGATGCGACGCACCATCGTGCTGCCGGGATGCGGGCCCGCAGCGGTCGCGAGCGTGCCCGTAACGACGAGCGCACACACCGCCGCGACGAGCAGCGCTCCGGTGGCGCGTACGCCGGCGGGGAGCGCCTCGCCGCCGCCACGTGCATGCCGCGCAGCTTCGAGGAGCACGATCACGCTGAGTCCGAGCACCACGAGCGAAACGAGTAGGTGCGTGAGCACGAGCCATGGGTTCAGGTCGTAGTGGATCGTGATCGCACCGAGCGGTGCTTGCGCGAGCGTTCCGGCGAAGACGAGCCAAGCGACACCTTTCACGCTGGTCGGTAGCGCCCGCGTGCGCAGCGATGCAACCGCGAGCACGAGCGTTGTCAGCACCGTGAGCGACGCGACGACCCGGTTCCCGAACTCGACATATGGGTGGTAGCCGCGTGCGCTTTGAGGGAAGAAGTCATTCGTCTGGCAGCCGGGCCAGTGGCGGCAGCCGAGGCCGGAGCCTGTCAACCGGACCGTGGCGCCGGTCGCGATGATCAGGATCAGCCAGCCCACCGCCCACGCGGCGACTCGACGAAAGCGCTCCGGCGTCAGCTCGAGCGCGCGACCCCGGGAGAGCGCCTCAGAAGCCGTGTTCACAACTGCGAGTGTAGAGCGAGCCCTGCACCGACCTCGACAGTGCCGACGCGCGCGAGGAAGAGACCGCGGGCGCGAAACTCCGCCTCGAGCGACAGCGCCCTGTCCGCCGGCAGGGAGATCAGCAGGCCGCCGGCAGTCTGCGCGTCGTAGCCGAGCGCGAGCACCTCCTCGGGTACCCCCTCAGCCTCGATCTCGGCAAACTCACGGTTGCGCGGATCGCCGCCGGTGCGGACGCCGTCGCGCGCCGCCTCGAGTGCGCCGGGTAGGGCGGGAACGTCGTCGATCACGATGCGTACGCCGCTCCGCTCCGCCATCTCGTGTGCATGGCCGAAGAGACCGAAGCCCGTCACGTCAGTAACAGCGTTTGGCATGAACGGTCGCACTACGTCGGCCGCAGCAGCGTTGAGCGTCGTCATCTGCTCGACCGCGGCCGCGATGTCGCCCTTCGCTGCGAGCACGAGCCCGGTGCCAAGCGGCTTCGTGAGAAACACGGCGTCTCCCGGCCGCGCCGCGCTCTTCGTCCAGATGCCATCCGGATGCACCGTGCCGACGACGGCGAGACCGTACTTCGGCTCTGCGTCGCGGATCGTGTGTCCACCTGCGAGGATTGCGCCGGCTGCGAGCACCTGCTCGGCCGCGGCGGCGAATATCGCGCCGAGCACCTCGGTCGGAAGTTCTTCGGGGAACGCGGCGATCGACAGCGCGAGCAGGGGCGTGCCACCCATCGCGAAAACGTCGTTGAGCGCGTTCGTGGCTGCGATGCGCCCGAACGTCGCCGGGTCGTCGACGAGCGGCGGGAAGAAGTCCAGCGTGAAAACGATCGCGCGGTCGTCGTCGAGCTTGTAGACGGCAGCGTCGTCCGCGGGCGAGAGGCCGACGAGCAGATTCTCCGCCTCCACGGGGACGAAGCCCTTCAAGAGCTCCTCGAGGCGGGCCGCCGAGTACTTCGCGGCGCAGCCGCCGCCGACGGTCAATCCGGTAAGCGCGGTCACGACTAGCTGATGGTACGAAGACGGCGGCCGAAGCCGCCGTCTTCTTGGGGAGAGGAGAGCGCCCAGAAGGCACCCTCGCGCGGATTGTTCGCGCTCCGCAGGACGTTGCCTCCTGATAAACAACACATATGGACCGGGCAGCGCTCATCACCGGCGGCTCGTCGGGGATCGGACTCGCGATCGGGCGGATGCTCCGCGACGAGGGCTTCGAGCTGACGCTCGCCTCGCGGCGCGCCGAGCGCGTGCAGGCCGCCGCGGAGGAGCTCGGCGCCGTCGCCAGCGCGGCCGACGTCGGGAATGCGGAGGATTGCGAGCGCCTCGTCGCCGAACACCGCGAGCGGTTCGGCCGCATCGACGTCCTCGTCAACTCGGCCGGGATCGGCATCGCCGGCCGTGTCGAGGATCTACCCGCGAAGCATTTCGATCTGCAGGTGGGCGTCAACCTCCGTGGGCTGTTCCTCGTCACGCAGGCGGCGATCCCGCTGCTGCGCGAGTCGCATGGCTTGATCGTGAACCTCGCATCGATCGCGGGGACGCTGCCGACGCCGGGTCTCGCGACGTACGGCGCAACAAAGGCCGCCGTGATCTCGCTCACACGCTCGCTCAACGAGGAGCTCGACGCGGATGGCGTGCGCGCAATCGCGATCTGCCCCGGCTTCGTGGACACCCCGATGGCGCAATGGTCCGGCATCGCGGGCGACGAGATGATCCAGCCCGAGGACTGCGCCGAGGTCGTGCGCATGCTGCTGCGCCTGTCGCCGCATGCGCGCATCCCGCAGGTCGTGATCGAACGCGCCGGCTCGATTAACGGTGACGTACCGCTCAGCGGTGCGTAGTGGCGCTCGCCGACTTCCCGCGTGAGTCGTTGCTCTTCGGGCCTTCGCCTGTCCATCGCCTCGAGCGCCTGAGTGAGCAGCTCGGCGGCCGCGTCGAGATCTGGGCGAAGCGCGACGACTGCAACTCCGGGCTCGCGTACGGCGGCAACAAGACCCGCAAGCTCGAGTACCTCGCGGCCGATGCGCTCGCGCAGGGCTGCGACACGTTCGTCTCGATTGGCGGCGTGCAGTCCAACCACACGCGGCAGGTCGCAGCGGTCGCCGCACATCTCGGGTTGAAGTGCGTCCTCGTGCAGGAGCACTGGGTCGACTGGGACGACCCGGGTTACGAGACGGTGGGCAACATCCTGCTCTCGCGGATCATGGGCGCAGATGTGCGCCTCTCCGACGCGGGCTTCGACATCGCGTTCCGGCCGAGCTGGGAGGACGCGCTCGCCTCCGTTGAAGCCGTTGACGGCAAGCCGTATGCGATTCCGGCGGGCGCGTCGGATCATCCGCTCGGAGGCCTCGGCTTCGCGCGCTGGGCAGACGAGGTTGCCGCGCAGGAGCGCGACCTCGGCATCTTCTTCGACACGATTGTCGTCTGCTCCGTCACGGGCTCAACGCAGGCGGGAATGATTGCCGGCTTCGCGGCGCAGGACGAGCTGCGCAGCGTGCTCGGCATCGACGGATCGGCGACGGTGCAGCAGACGTGGGATCAGGTCGCCCGCATCGCGCGACAAACGGCGGAGGCGATCGAGCTCGGTCGTGCTTTGGAAGACGACGAGATCGTCCTGCTCGACGAGTGGCACGCCGGCACATACGGGATCCCCGACGAGAAGACACTCGACGCGATCCGGTTGTGTGCCCGCCTCGAGGGCGTGCTCACCGATCCGGTGTACGAAGGCAAGTCGATGGCCGCGTTGATCGATCTCGTCCGCGACGGCCGCATCGAGCCGGGGTCACGCGTTCTGTACGCGCATCTGGGCGGTCAGCCGGCGCTGAATGCGTACGCGGGCGTCTTCTGAGGACAACAACCTGGCCCAGTCGAGCGTTACGGGAGGGTGAAGGACACGTCGCCGCTGACCGGAGCAGTAGTAGGGATCCGCACGATGCGTCTTGCCGCGCGTTGAAGGCGCCCTGTGAGTGAGTGAAGTTCCTCAGCACTTCCTCACCTTTCAGCCGTACGGTCGATATCGTGCACCGTTTGGGACGAGGCTATGAGTGAGTCGCCGTACCGCAAGCAGCGGCGGGAGGCTGCGAAGCGGCGGAGGCGCGGCCGGCGGCGGTTGATCGTCTGGGCGGCAGCGCTGATCGTGACGCTCGGTGTCCTGGCGGGAGTGCTGATGCAGGCGGGCAGCCGCGGAGCGGCCACACGCTCCGATTCACCGCCTCGCGCGGGTCGGAGACATACAAAGACCCATGCGGTGGCTGCGACATGGCCGGCCCGGATCAAGCCGGTGTTTCCGCATCCGCTGCCGGGCGAGGGGGTTTGGCGGCGAACAGGCCCGCTCGTCGATGGAGGCCCGGCGGTACTCGTGACGACGTTCCGCCCGCAGCTCGACAATCCCAGCGTCGTTGCCTATGTCGCCTGGTTCGACCGCAGGCGCACGACGCTCGCGTACTACCCGGGCGCTTCTGAGCCGCCGACTGCGGCCGTGCGCGGGCCCATGATGGTTCCACACGATCAGCGCTGGCGGCTTCTCGCAACCTTCAATAGCGGCTTCGTCTACAAGCAGGGCCTCAACGGCTCAGCCGATAACGGACGCGTCAACGAGCCGCTCCATGCAGGTAACGCGACGCTCATCCAGTACAGGAACGGCCGGGTCGCGATCGTGAAGTGGAGCGGCGGTCCGAACGCAGGCCCGAACGTCGCGTTCGCACGCCAGAGCCTCGCGCCCATCGTCTGGAACGGAAGACTCAACCCCGCGCTGAACACGGATCCGAACAGCTACCAGTGGGGGTACACGCTCGGGCACGTCGGATTGGTCTGGCGTACTGGACTCGGCATCGACCTTCACGGCAACCTGATCTTCGTCGCAGTCGATAACCAGACAGTGATCACCCTTGCGCAGGTCCTCCAACACGCCGGCGCGGTGGAGGCGATGGAGCTCGACATCAACCCTGAATGGCACACCCTGATCACCTACAACCATCGGAACCGTCAGCTCGTCCCGACGATGGTGGAGCCGCAGCCGATGCAGTCCGCAAGCCGCTACCTCACCCCCGACAACCGCGACTTCTTCGCGGTCTACCGCAGGGTTGCAGGCCCCGTCAGCGTGCCGTTCAAATAGGGCTGGCCGAGATAATCGGCGATGAGCCTCTTGACGACCCTAGCCGCTCAGGGGACATTCCTGAACACTGGCCCACGCGACAGAGCTGACCTCAGGGTAATTGGGTTGGCCTCTGGTGATCCGCCTGCCGAGAGATCGGGCGCACTGCCGCTGTCTTCCGGCTACGGTTGCGACGGCAGCGGTCGCTGGCCGCTACGCCGAAGAGAATCGCAACGAGCAGAAGCCGACGCGGATGACGTCAGGATCGAAGAGGTATGCGTGAGGGCCGGCCTCGCGCGTCGCCACCTACTGTGTGCCGCGCTTGTGGCAGCGCCCCTCTTCGGTGCCGGCTGCGGCTCCGGCTCGGCTCCCAGCGCGCCGACCATCGCGGCGGCGCGAACGTTCCACCTTGCGCGCTTCAGGCCGGCGGGCCGTGCACACGCCGGCCGCCCGACCCTCATCTCGTTCACAATCATCCAGCCATCGGGGTCGCCGCTGGCCGCCTACAAGACGGGCAGCGGCCCGCATACCGGTGTCGACCTGATCATCGTCCGTAGCGACGATAGCTCGCTGCTCTATGAGGACACGGACATCGCCGCCAACGGGCGGATCACGCAGCCGGTCGTCTTCCCCTCGCCTGGGCGCTACCGGATCATCATCGACGCCTACCCCATAGAGACCAGTGCGGCGATACCGCGAAACTTCCAGATGTTCCGCTGGGTCACGGTTGCCGGCGCAGCCAAGCTAAGAACCGTGCCCGCCTTCAACCCGACCGTCAGTGTCGACGGCTATCGGTTTACGGTCCAAGGACGGCCGTCGTTACACGCAGACCAAGCTGCCTTCATGAAGATCGGGGTGCGCGACCCGCGGGGCCGGCCAACCGTTTTTACGCCCTGGCGCGGCGCGCTTGCGCACGCGATCTTCATCCGCGCCGGCTCGCTCGACTACTTCCACACCCATGTCTGCAGCCGCGGCGCGACCAACTGCACGAGCCTGCTCGGTGCCGCGAAGGTGACCGGAACATCGACAACGCCGGGCAAGCTCACCGTGGGCGTGCTCGTTCCCGTCCCCGGCACGTGGCGTTTGTTCCTGCTCGTCTATGTCGACGGCCACTATCTCACCGCTCCCTTCACGCTTACCGTCACGTAACCCAGGCGACGATCGCGCACGACCGCCAGATCGAAGCACGGGGTGAACAGCCCGGTAGGCGAGCCTTGTCTGCACGCAGGTTGCTTCGTGGTGCAGCATGTGGCTGGGCTTTCTCCGGCCGCTCTGCCACCGCGGCGACTCTCGCAACAGCGCGCACGAGTCGTCAACAGCCTCGACCTGAGACTGGCCTCGGGGGTTATTCGCGCACTCACTGGCGCAAGGCAGCACCATCTCGCCGGGACGACGTCGTATAGGCTCGCCGCTCAAGAGTCCGAAGCCGAAGGGAGCACAGAATGTGGGCGCGTGTGGCGAGGTTCGAGGGGGATCCGGCAGACATCGATGCGAGGGTCGAGAGACTTCGCTCTGGCCTCGATGCGGGTACGCTCGCATCCGAGCTCGCGGACGCCAAGCTTCTGATGCTCGTCGATCGCACGTCGGGCGGAATGCTCGGGGTGGCGCTGTTCGACAGTGAGGAGGCAATGCGCAAGGCCGACGAAGCGATGAACGCGGGGCCCGGACACGCCGGCAGCCGCACCTCGGTCGAGTTCTACGAGGTGCCGCTTCACACGCTCTAGGGACGGTAAGACTCGCTGAGTCGGTCCGTCAGGGGCCGTCGCCAGCCTGGTGTCTCCGTGCGAGTGCTTCCGCCGCGGGACTCGCGTTCAGACGACGCGAGGTTGCCGCGGCGTTTCAGGGTTTCTCGTAGACGGACACGTGCGAGCGACTAAGGCTCGTGAATGGCTCCCGTTGCCATCCACCCCAGCGATCGCGCAGGCGCAAACCTGCAAGCCGGGCCATGAGGTCGAGTTCCGAAGGCCAGGCATAACGCCCCTCTACCGGGTAAGAGCTGAATCTCTCTTCGCTCATCACGAAGTGATGTGAGGTCAACCGCTGTGTGACCACGTCGTAGACATCAAACGACATCGCGCGTGCATCGACGCCGATCACGTTGATGGTCTGGCCCGGTGGGAGCAGCTGTAACTCGGGCACCGTAAGCTCGACGACGAAGCGGCCTCCGGCGTCGAGATGCCCCGCAGCATTCTGGAAGCAGGCAACCTGCTCATCCTGCGTAATCAGGTTGAAGATCGTGTTGAACACGAGGTAGACGAGCGAGAACTGTCCCTCGACGCGCGACGTCGAAAAGTCGCCGATCGTGACATCGATCTCCTTGCCTCCCGGCTTGGCGCGCAGCCTGGCCACCATCGCCTCTGAGGCATCGATCCCCTGCACACGCACCCCGCGTTTTGCCAACGGCAGCGCGATCCGGCCGGTGCCGATTCCAAACTCCAGCGCCCTACCCTGGCCGGCCAGGTCCGCGAGCGTTTCCACGATGGGTGTGACAACGGCCGCGTCAAACATGTCGGCTAGATGGTCTTCGTAGACCGCCGCCTCGCGCTCCCCGAAAAACCGCGCACCATAGTGCTCTTCCACAACCTCACTCTGGCAGTTCGGCGAGTGTGGCGCGTGCGAGGCTCACCATCGTTTCGACTGCGTCAGTGTCGTCGAGACCCTCACTGCGAGTGAGGGAGCGCCACGTGTCGAACGCGATGGCGTGTCCGATCGCCGCTCGCAGCAGCGTTCGCTTGCGCCCTCGGGTTTTCCAACCGCGGTCGAGCACCTCCCGGACCGTCTGCCAGTACTGCATGAACGGCGCGGCGACCTCTTGCAGCACGGACGATTCGGGAAGATCGCGAAGCAGGTTGCCGGTCATCCCCTCGGTGGTCCCGTAGAAGCCGTAGATCGCGACCAATGCGATCCTGAGCCGCTCTTCCGGATCATCGACAGCTGCCCACTCGGAAGGATCGGGAAGCGGATTTTGCGCAGTCCAGTGGCCGGAGCACGCCTGGAACAAGGTGCGCTCGTCGGGAAAGTGACGGTAGACAGTCAGACGTTGAACGCCGGCACGCTGTGCGATCGCGCTAATCGTCGTCCGGGCCGGCCCAACCGAGTCGTGGAGCTCGACCGTCGCCTCAACGATCCGTTGCCGCGTCACGCTGAGACTCTCGGCTCGCTCCTTGAGTTCGTATTTCCTAGCCATCGTTCGTGCTCCGCTCCGGTTGACAGCGTCGAAGCCTGCTTGTAGCTTACCGTTCTAGTGAGCAATGGTGTTTACCTAAAGGAGAGCCTGTGAGCACGCAACTCGACAGAGTCACGATTCCGGCGGACGGAAGTGAACACGTCGAGCTTGGTGGGCTCGGCATCGTCTGGAAGATCGAAGGCGCGGAAACCGGCGAGCGCTTCTCCGTCGTCCACCACCCGCTCGCGCCACGGGCTCTGGCCGCGCCACTCCACCGGCATACGCAGGAGGACGAGTACTCCTACGTTCTCGAGGGAACGCTCGGCGCGCTCCTCGGCGACGACGTCGTAACGGCCGGCCCCGGAACATGGGTGTTCAAGCCCCGCAACCAGTGGCACACGTTCTGGAACGCCGGCGACACACCTTGCGAGATCATCGAGATCATCTCGCCCGCCGGGTTCGAGAACTTCTTCCGTGAGCTCGCCGAGGTCTACGCCACCGACGGCGGCCCCGATCTCGCCCGCTTCGCCGACCTCTGCGCCCGCTACGCCCTAGAGATGGACCCGGAAAGCGTCCCCGGCCTCTGCGAACGCTTCGGCCTAACGCACCCGATGGCCTAAACGCCGGCCCAGACGATGCACGTGTCGCTTGTCGTATCTCCTCGCGCTCTCTTTCGGCGGCGTTAGGACGCCGCGGAATCTGACAGGATGGAGACCAAGGGAAGCGACCTTGTGCGTGGCTCCACGCCCTGAGGCGGTTGCGCCCATTCCTAGCCAGAGGGGGAGATAGGTGTACAAGTCGCTTTTGTTCCTGCACATCTTCGGCGTGTTCTTGATCGTTGGCGGCGCGGCGATCGCCACGGCCCTCGCCATCAAGGGATCGAAGAGCGTGCACGCCCGAACGATCGCTGCGTTCTCCGGCCTCTCGATCATCGCCGAGCGCTACGTGATCACTCCCGGTGCGATTCTCGCGCTCGTTGCCGGCAGCTTTCTCGTCCATCAGGTCGGCTACAGCTTCGGGCAAGCGTGGATCGTGGCCTCATACGTTCTTTGGGTGATCGCAATGAGCATCGGGTGGGGCATTCTCGGCCGGCACAGCGTGCGCCTGAACCGGCACGCGAAGCGGCTCGTTGCAGACGGCGTCGAAGACAGCGACGAGCTCGGCCGAGAAGCCGCCGCTCCGGTTGGCATGATTTTCGGCGCGGCGCAGAACGTCATCCTCCTCGCCTTCATCTATTTGATGGTCGTGCGGCCGGGCGCCTGACTTTTTCGGCGCGTTCGCCCGTCCGCGGTTGGAAGGTGACGGACGCTAGAACCGCAGTACAACAGCGTAGGCGCCTCGCTCGACCAACTCGACACCTGTCGCCTCGACCGTACTCGCCCGGCTTTGCTCTGCGAATTTGTCTGTGCCGGCCGCAGCCTCCTCGCTATCCCACAGGGTGAGCGTCAAGGCTGTGCCGGAGTCGCGATCGATGAAGAACATGCCGCCCGCGTTCCCTGGAAGGCCCGACACGAAGCCGCTTACCTGAGCGGTCACGTGCTCGGCCCATTTGTCGAGCGCCTCGGGAGAGCCCGCCCATTTTGACGTCCTTGCGACCATTTCGTACCCCCGAACTCGACTGCGGCAGCTCACCTGCGCGCTGACCCGAGCCTCGCAGCTGTTGTCGGCAAAAGCGAGCTTGCCGGAGGAAATGATTTCGGAGCGCTCAAGTGAGATTGCCGAGCACCGGCCCAAGCCACGGTCCCGTCACTCGGCGCCCACCCAAACAGCGGACCGGGGCAGCCAACCCGCCCAGAACGCCGGCAGCGAAACAGCACGGAGCGCGCCTGAGACTGCGCTCTCCGGCGCGCGCAGTTCAGTACCCCCACCCAGCGAACGCGCTAGCGCTCAATCGGAACATCAACAAGATTCCCCCACTCGGTCCACGAGCCGTCGTAGTTGCGGACGTCTTTGAAGCCGAGCAGTTCGTGCAGCACGAACCATGTGTGCGCGCTGCGTTCGCCGATGCGGCAGTACGCCGTCACCTTCTTGTCCTCGGTGACGCCCTTGCCGCCGTACAGTTCGCGCAGGTCGTCGGCCGACTTGAACGTGCCGTCGTCTTTCACCGCCTGCGCCCACGGGATCGACTGCGCGCTCGGGATGTGGCCCGTGCGCGATGCGCCTTCCTGCTCGTAGCCGGGCGGCGCCATCAGCTCGCCGGAGTACTCCTGCGGGCTGCGTACGTCGACGAGCGCACGGTCGCCGACGCCGATCCAGTCGCGCACCTGGTCGCGGCGCGCTCGAATCGACTCGTCCGCGTCCTTTGCCGAGTAGCTCGTCGCGGCCGGCTTCGGGCCGTTCGTCGTCAGCTCGCGGCTCTCGTCGATCCACTTCTGGCGCCCGCCGTCGAGGATGCGGATGTCCTTGTGTCCGTAGACCTTGAGGTACCAGTACGCGTACGCCGCGAACCAGTTGTTCTTGTCGCCGTAGACCACGACCGTCGTGTCGTTGCCGATGCCGCGCTCGCCGAGCAGCTGCTCGAAGCGATCCTTGTCGATGAGGTCGCGTTCGATCGGGTCCTGCAGATCGTCGCGCCAGTGCAACTTGACGGCGCCCGGGATGTGACCTTCTTCGTACAGATCCGTGTTCTCGTCCACCTCCGCGACAACGACGCCGTCGTCGCTCAGATGCTCGGCAACCCAGTCGCTCGAGACCAGCACGTCATTCGCGTAGCCCACGTTCGCCCTCCATTACTATAGAATGTGAAGTGAGCCTAGCAGAGGCACCGTGACGAGCCCGCTCGAAGCGTGCGCTGCCGTCTCGCTGATGACTCCGCGGCCGCGAAGGAAACGCCGCGCCGCCCGAAAAAGGGCAGGCGGCGAATACTGGCATACCCGGAGAGACTCCGGTCGAATGCTCGACTCCCGTCGCAAGGACCTCGCCGCCGCGCCAAAAGAGTCGCGCGACGGCAGCGGCGGGATCAGCACTCAGACCGACCCGCCGCCTACCAGTAACCGCCGTCGCTCATGCCACCCGGACGGAACAGACTGAGGTGGAAGCACAGGACGGAGAGGGTCCCGAGCAGATACAAGAACCGTGCCTTTCTCACGTGATTCACCTCCTTTCGTCGCCTAGAACCTGATGTCCTGAAGTGCCTCTGCCGCGGTGCGGAAGAGGTGTGCTGCAAGCCTGTCGTCGCCGCGCCGAGCTGCGAGATCGCCACGCGCGACCCACGCGGCGGCGCGATGGCCGGCGGAGCCGAGCTGGTCGAAGCAGGCCTCGGCAGCGTGGAACGCGGCCTCCGCCTCGTCGATCCGGTCCTGCTCGAGCAGCGCCCGACCGAGCACGAGCTGCGCGCTCCCGATCTCGTCGATGTAGTCCTCGTGGCCGGCGGTCTCGAGGAGGCGCAGCGCGTGACGCGCCTGCTCCTCGGCCTGGTCGAGGTTCCCCGTGCGCAAGTGGATCTGCGCGAGAGACGAAACCGCCTGCGCTGCATCCGCGTCGCGGCCCGTATCGAGGGCGATGCCGAACGCCTCCTTGAGCAGCACGATCGCCTTGTCGGGGTTGCCGAGCTGGAAGTTGAGCGCGCCAAGGTTGTTCGTCAGCTGCCCGACGTGCACCTTGTCGGAGAGCTCCTCATAAGCTGCGCGTGCACGCTCGGCGTAGTTGCGCGCGAGCACCCAATGGCCCTCGCGGTCGGCGACGAGCGACGCCTGGAAATACGCGGCGCCGATCGTGCGCGGATCGTTCGCAGCCTCCGCGAGCTGGAGTGCGCGCTCGATGTCTTCGCGTGCGGCCTCGTAGTCGCGCTGGCGGCGCCAGCAGCGCGAGCGCCACGAAAGGATGTTCGAGCGAAGCTGGTCGGAAGGCATCCCGGAGCGCTCGGCCAGGCTGAGCGACTCGTTCAGGAGACCAAGGGCGGTCTGGACGCTATTCAGCTGGTAGCGGCAGACACCGAGCGCGTACAGGACTTCCGCGCGCTCGAGATCGGAGAAGCTGCCCGCCTCGACGAGCCCGCGCGCCTCGTTCAGGAGCTCGAGCCCCTGGCGCAGCGCACCCGTGCGCATCTGCGTGCGACCTGCGCCGACGAGGGCGCGAACTGCGAGCTCCGGAACGCCCGTCGCCCGCGCTGCGGGGACGAGTGACTCGAACTCTGCTGCGGCCTCCTCGTTCTTCAGCGCCTCGATCAGCGCCTCCGCCCGGGCGAGTGCGCCCTCGAGGCGGCCGCGCTCGTCGGTCGCAACGCCGTTCGCAAGGAAGCCGGGGTCGACCCCGAGCCGCGCCGCAACCCACTCGATCGTCTCGCGCGTCGGGCGCGTCTTGCCGCGCTCGATCTGGGAGACGTATTCCTTCGAGAAGCGCTCGCCCGCGAGCTCGCTCTGGGTGAGCCCTGCGGCCACCCGGAGCTGCCGCAGCCGCTCGCCCAGGCGAAGTCCGCTGGGGGCGGCAGTGCGGGTCTGGGTGAGGGCGGCGTCTCTGGTCATGGGCGGCAGGGTGAAGTGAACCTCACGCTTCACCAAAGTGCAAGCTGTCCCCTCGGGCATCCCCCAAAAAGGGCATGTTCATGCGGAATCCTAGTGAACTAGCAGGATCAAGAATCACTTGACCTAGCTACTTGACTGGATCGGACATGGAGCCTATAGTCAGGCCACCTTGCAACCAGGCCGGACGCCAGGCTGAGGTTTGCAGGGGGTGCGCCGCCACATCCGGTGTAGGGCAGGAGGCGCGGCTGGGCCGCAGAGCCGAGCTTCCGAAGCCCGCACAGGATGGGCGCACCTTCTGAGTAGGCCCCCCGGAGCCGCAGCCGGGGGGCCTATTCATTTGCCGCTCCGTTACTTCGTGAGCCAGTCCAGGCGGGCAGTCCGGATTGCGGATACTTCCTCGTCGTCCAGTAGGCCGACACGCCGGCCCACCATGCCGAGCATGCCGCCGGCGAGGAAGGACCACGCTTCGACGTCGGCGTTGCGCTCCGGCTGGAGGACACCTTCCTCCTGGCCGCGCGTGATGACGGCAGCGATGAAGTCGTGCACCTCGCGCATTTGACGGCGCACGTGCTTACGCAGCTCGGGATCCTCCGCGGCCTCACCGAGGGCCTGCACCCACAGCTCCGCCATCTGGAACTTGCAGTCGCGCACCGTGACGTGCGCGCGGCCCATCGCCTCCAAGGCCCCGCGCACGTCGTCGGTCGTCGCAAGCGCGTGCTCCCACGACGCGCGCGCGTTGCCCCACACGTGGTCGAGTGCGGCGAGGTAGAGCTCGCGCTTCGACGCGAAGTGGCGGTACAGGATCGGCTCGGAGATGCCCGCCGCGCGCGCGATCTCCGCCGTCGTCGTGCCGTGGTAGCTCCCCTCCGAGAAGACCTTGATCGCGGTGTCGATCAGCGCCTGGCGCCGCTCGGCTGCAGGCATGCGGACGGCGGTCGTCATGCGGCCATCTCTGCGATGTGCGCGTGCTCGACCGCAGGCTTCGTCCGCACGAGCACGATCGCGACGGCCGCCGCGGCGAACGCGATAAACGCACTTACGAGCAAAGCCGCGTGCAGGCCGTTCACGTACTGCTGCGCGGCGACCACTTTCGACGTCGTCGGGTGCTGGTAGGTCAGGAGAATCGCGCCCATGAGCGCGATACCGAGCGAGCCGCCGACCTGGCGGAAGCTGTTCAGCACGCCGGAGCCGACGCCGGCCTTGTCGACCGGCACCGAGCCCATCGCGGCGGACGTCATCGGCGACATGGTCAGTGCCATGCCGATGCCGCCGACCACGAGCTGCGGCAGGAGCGACCAGAAGCCGGTGTGGAGACCGATGCGCTGATAGAGCAAGAGCGAGACGCCGAGGATGCCCATGCCCGAGCCCATCAGCCAGCGCGAGCCGACACGGTCGGAGAGCTTCCCGGCGATCGGCGCGACAACGATGATCAGCACCGTCATCGGCAGGAAGATCGCCCCCGCCTTCGTCGGCGAGTAGCCAAGGACGTTCTGCACGTACAACGAGATGAAGAAGAAGACGCCGAACATCCCGAGCGAGACGAGCATCGCAACGATGTTCGCCCCGACGAACGAGCCGATCTTGAACAGCCCGAGGTCGAGCATCGGCAGCCGTTGGCGCAGCTCGAGCCAAATGAAGACGGCGAGTAGTACGGCCGAGCCGATGAAGAGGCCGATGATCTCCGCCGAGCCCCAACCGTGCCGGTTGCCCTCGATGAGCGCGTAGCTCAACGCGAGCAGGGCGCCGCTCGAGGTGACGAGGCCGGGAATGTCGATGCTCTGCTCGCGCGAGGTGTCGCGCGACTCCGCGATCACGAGACGCGAGACGATAATCCCGACGACGCCAACCGGGACGTTGACGTAGAAGATCCAGTGCCAGTTGATGTTGTCGACGATCAGTCCGCCGACGAGCGGGCCGATCGCAAGCGCGAGGGCCGAGACGCCGGCCCAAATGCCGATCGCCTGGCCGCGCTCCTTCGGCGGGAAGGTCGCCGTGATGATCGACAGGGTGGCCGGGTTCATCAGCGCAGCGCCGACGCCCTGCACCGCGCGCGCCCCAATCAGGAAGCCGGCGCTTGGCGCGAGGCCGCAGGCGAGCGATGCGAGCGTGAAGACCACGAGCCCGGCCATGAACATCTTGCGGCGCCCGTAGAGGTCGCCGAGCTTGCCGCCCGTGATCAGCAGCGCGGCGAACGTCAGCGCGTAGGCCGTGACGATCCACTCGAGCGAGGAGATCGACATGTGCAGGCTGCGCTCGATCGAGGGCAGCGCGACGTTCACGATGGTGTTGTCGAGCATGATCATGAAAAGGCCGAAGGCGACAGCGGCGAGCGTCCACCACTTCTTGTTCTCCTCGGCGAAAATCCGCGCCTTCATTCGTGCTCCTGGTTAGTGCCCACTAAGTTAGTAAACGCTAGGTTAGCTGAACGGACTACGGTTCCGCAAACGTGAGCAAACCTGGATTCATCTGGGAGCCGTCGCCGGAGCTGATCGAGCGGGCGAACCTGACGCGGCTCCAGCGCAAGCTCGGCGCTTCCGACTACGCGGAGCTACACCGAATCTCGATCGAGGAGCCCGACCGCTTCTGGCCCGTCCTCATCGACGACCTCGGCATCGAGTTCTCACAGCGCTGGGACACCGTCGTCGACTCGTCGCGCGGGCCCGAGTGGTCGACGTGGTTCAACGGCGGCCGAGTGAACGTCGCACGCGTCTGCGTCCACCGGTGGGCAAGCGACGAGGAGGCGCTCGTCGGCCTGTACGAGGACGGGGTCCGCGAATCGCTGACCTGGGCGGAGATGTCGCGCCAGGTGACGCAGCTCGCCGAGTACCTTGTCGAGCTCGGAGTGCGCGAGGGCGACCGCGTCGCGCTCTACATGCCGATGTGCCCGGCAGTCGCGGTCGCCTCGCATGCATGCGCGCACGTCGGTGCCGTGCAGGTGCCGATCTTCTCCGGCTTCGCAGCGCCGGCGCTCGCGTCGAGGCTCGAAGACTCGCAGGCGAAGGTGGTCATTTGCGCCGATTGGTGTCTCCGCCGCGGCAAGCGCGTCGAGATGACCGAGACGCTGCTCGACGCCGGGCCCTTTGCGGTCGAGTTCGTGATCGAATGGAACCGCGAAACCCGCGCGTGGCCGGAGGCAGTGACGAGGCAGCCGGGCGTGCTGCCGCCGCTCGAGGTTGGCTCCGAGGCGCCGTACCTCCTCGCGTACACGTCGGGCACGACCGGCCGTCCGAAAGGCGCTCTTCACGTGCAGGGCGGCTTCCTCGTCTCGATCGCGCGCGAAGCTGCGTACCAGACCGACGTCAACCGCGGTGACCGCATTCACTTCGCCACCGACATGGGCTGGATCATGGGACCGTGGACCGTCGTCGGCGGCGGCGCTGCCGGTGCGACCATCGTCTTCGCGGAGGGCGCACCCGACTGGCCGGACGACCGTCTCTGGCGGCTCGTCGAGTCGGAGCAGGTGACGATGCTCGGCCTCTCACCAACGCTCGTGCGCGCGCTGATCCCGAAAGGCGAACCTCGCGCGAACCTGTCGTCACTGCGCACGTTCTGCACGACCGGCGAGCCGTGGAATCCCGATCCGTACATGTGGCTCTTCGAGCGCGTCGGCAGCGCACGCGTTCCGATCGTGAACATCAGCGGCGGCACCGAAGTGGGTGCGTGCTTCCTCACGACCGTGCTCACGGAGCCGATCAAGCCGGTCGCGCTCGGCTTCCCGGCGCTCGGCCAGGACATGGACGTCGTCGATCAGATAGGCCAGCGGGTGCGCCGGACGCAGGTCGGCGAGCTGGTCTGCCGCCGGCCCTGGCCGGGAATGACGCGCGGGATCTGGGGGGACGACGAGCGATACCTCGAGGCCTACTGGCAGCGCTTTCCCGGCGTGTGGACGCACGGCGACTGGGCCTCGATCGACGAGGACGGCTACTGGTATCTCCACGGCCGCTCCGACGACACGCTGAACATTGCCGGCAAGCGCATCGGGCCGGCGGAGCTCGAGTCGGCCGCGATCTCGAGCGGCATCGTCGCCGAGGCGGCCGCGATCGGCGTCCCGCATGCCGTGAAAGGTGAGGCTGCGTGGATCTTCTGCGTGCCCGCCGGCGAGCATCAGGACGACGAGCTCGTCGCGAACGCCGTTGCCGGCGCTCTCGGCAAGGCGTTCAAGCCGGAACGGATCCTGTGGGTCGGAGCGCTCCCGAAGACGCGGTCGGCGAAGATCGTGCGCCGCGCCGTTCGCGCCCGCGTGCTCGGGAAGGATCCCGGCGACCTGTCCGCGCTCGAGAACCCGGAGTGCCTGGAGGAGATCGGCCGTGCCGTCGTCGGGTAACGCGCTCGTCACGGGCGGCGGCCGCGGGATCGGCGAGAGCATCGCGCGCGCGCTCGCAGGCGCGGGCATGCACGTCACTGTCACGGGACGCACGCAAGAGCAGGTCGAGTCGGTCGCCCACGACATCGGCGGGCGCGCACTGGTCGGCGACGTCTCAAAGCCCGAGGACGTCGAGCGTTGGGCGCGCGAGGCCGGCGACATCGACCTGCTCGTCTGCAACGCCGGCATCGGCGGACGCGTGCTGCCGCTCGGGAACCCGGACGAGTGGTGGCGCGCGTTCGAGGTGAACGTCCGCGGCCTCTATCTCTGCTGCAACGCATTTGCACCGCGGATGGTCACGCGCGGCGGCGGGCGCATCGTGAACATCGCGAGCGGCGCCGCCTACTTGCCGCCGCGCGCGAACCAGCCGACGGCCTATGGAGCGAGCAAAGCCGCCGTGCACCGCTTCTCCGAGCTGCTCGCGGCCGACCTCGCCCCGAACAAGGTTTTCGTCTTCTCGATCAGCCCGGGGCTCGTGAAGACGGAGATGACGAAGCGCTTCCCCGACGACGCGCCGTGGACGCCGCCGGAATGCGCGCCGCGCCTCGTGCTCGCGCTCGCGTCGGGCGAGTTCGATGCGCTCACCGGCCGCTACCTGCACGCCGAACACGACCCGCCCGCGAGCCTGCGCAGCCGCATCGACGAGATCCTGGCGCAGGATCTCAACGCCATTCGGCTCCGCCGCTGACGCTCAAGGCACAATAGGAGCGAGCCATGCGGATCGCGCTCGCCCAGATCAACCCCATCGTCGGCGACCTCGACGGCAACCGCGCGATGATCCTCGACCGGCTCGAGGAGGCTAAGGGACACGCAGCGGACCTTGTCCTCTTCCCCGAGCTCGCGGTCACCGGGTACCCGCCAGAGGATCTGCTGCTGCGTCCCGGCTTCGTGCGCGCAGCCAAGGAGTCGCTCGAGGAGATCGCTCGCTCGGCACACGCGATCGTCGCGGTCGTCGGCACGCCGCACTTCGATCGCGACCTCTTCAACGCCGCAGCCGTCTGCGCGGGCGGCGAGGTGAAGGCGCTCGTGCGGAAGCGCTTCCTGCCGAACTACGGCGTCTTCGACGAGTTTCGCTACTTCGCGCCAGGGGATGGCCTCTACCTCTTCGAGCACGGCGACACGCTGATCGGCGTGACGATCTGCGAGGACATGTGGCAGCCGGGCCCGCCCGCGACCGATCTCGCGCTGGCGGGAGCGGAGCTGATCGTGAACATCTCCGCGTCGCCGTTCCACCTGCTGCGCGACCGCGAACGCGAGGAGATGTTCCGCACGCGCGCGCGTGACTGCTCTGCGTACGTCGCGTTCTGCAACACGGTCGGCGGACAGGACGAGTTGATTTTCGACGGCCATTCGCTCGTGATCGACGACGAGGGAACAGTTCTCGCACGCGCGCCCGGCTTCGAGGAGGCGCTCGTGTTGATCGATGTCGACCCCTCCACTGTAGTGACGCGCCGGCTGACCGACACGCGCCGTCGCGCGCTCGCGCAGGACCGCGGCCGGCTTGACGTTGTCGAGACGATTCACGTCGGCGTCCCGCACGAGCAGAAGGACACGGTCACGCCACCGCTCACGCCGTTCCTCGACGACCTCGAGCAGATGCGCCTCGCCCTCGAGCTCGGGCTTTCCGACTACATGCGCAAGAACGGCTTCAAGGAGATCGTCGTCGGCGTGTCGGGCGGAATCGACTCGGCGCTCGTGGCAACGCTCGCAGCGGAAGCGCTCGGCACCGACCGCGTGCACTGCGTCTCGATGCCGTCGCGCTACTCATCCGAGGGAACGCGCGGCGATGCCCAGCGGCTCGCCGAGAATCTCGGCTGCGACTTCCGCGAGATCGCGATCGAGCCGATCGTCGAGCAGTTCATCGGCGCGCTTGCAACGTCGTTCGCCGATGTCGCTCCCGATCTCACCGAGGAGAATCTGCAGGCGCGCGCCCGTGGAGTCCTCCTCATGGCGCTCTCGAACAAATTCGGCTGGCTGCTCGTCGCCACCGGCAACAAGTCGGAGATGTCTGTCGGCTACGCGACGCTGTACGGCGACATGGCCGGCGGCTTCGCGCTGCTGAAGGACGTCTACAAGACCGACGTGTTCCGGCTTGCGCGGCACCTGAACGAGCGGGCGGGCCGCGAGCTCATCCCGCAGTCGACCATCGATCGAGCGCCAAGCGCCGAGTTGCGCGCCGACCAGCTGGACGAGGACTCGCTCCCGCCGTATCCGCAGCTCGACCGGGTGCTCGAGGCGTACGTGGAGGACGACCGGACACTCGAAGAGCTGTCATCGGACGGCTTCGACAAGGACGTCGTCGCGCGCGCCGTCGCGCTCGTCGATCGTGCCGAGTACAAGCGCCGGCAGGCACCACCCGGGGTGCGGCTGCGCCCGAAGGCATTCGGCCGCGACCGTCGCACGCCGATCACGAACCGCTGGCGTTCCTGAGGCGCTCGACAAGATCTTCGGGCCTCGTCGGCAGTCCCGCGAGCTCGTCGGCCGTGAACCAACGCTCCTCGTGCGAGCCTTCCGCGCGCAGGTCTAGCTCGGGCGCGTTGTCGAACGCCGGCACGCGCACGAGATACCAGCGGTGGATCGTTCCGCCGTGCCCGAGCTCGTCGAGCCCCCACCGCTCAGACTCCCAGAGCAGCGGGCCGAGCTCGAAGTCGGGGAGGCCGCACTCTTCGCGCAACTCGCGGCGGAGCGTCTGCTCGTCGGTCTCGCCCGGCTCCTGACCGCCGCCCGGCGAGATCCACCACATCGCGTACTCGTTGCCGTAGCGGAAGAGCAGCGTCCGGCCGGCGTCGTCGACCAGGAGACCGCGCACGCCGACCCGCGTCGGTAGCCCGGATGAGCGGCCGGCGAGCTCCCTGAACCAGTGCAGCCTCTCGCCCCACGGCACCGCGGCGTTCGCCGGCGAGCTCGACGGAAGCACGAAGAGCTGTGTGTCGCCGAGCGTCCGCTCCTGGACGCCGAGCTCCGGCCGCTCGCCGAACACCCCGCGATACGCCTCTTTGCCGACGAAGCCGATCCAGCCGGGCCGCAACTCGCGCGCCATCGCCTCCAGGCGCTCCGCGGCTCCCACGAAGTCCGAGCGCCGAAGATCCCCGGATCCGGGCGTCGTTCGATAGGCCGCGTTCGTCACGCCGACGCCCTCGTTCAGCAGCTCGAGCTGCTCGCTCGGCGCGTACAGGCGGGACGTGAACCGGGCCGCATGCAAGAGGCGCCAGAAGTCGTTGCGCGGATTCGCGAAGTGCGCATGCGCAGCCGTGGAGACCCGGCCGGGATTGATGCCGCAGAAGACGACCCGAAGCCCCGGCGCGAGGACGTCGGGGACGTCGCTGGGAGTGCCCGTCGTTATGCCGCTTCTGCTTCAGCCGCCAGCCGCGCGTCGAGCCGCTCTTCGAGATCTCTGCGGAGATCCTCGCCGGAGACGGTGGTCGGGAAGCGGGGCCGGCGGGGCTCGAGGCGCACGACCGTCACGGTCGGCTCCCAGCCCCGGTAGCAGCGGGCGTAGCACTCCGCTTCCGTCAGCGTCCTGAGCCGAATCACAGTCGCAGCGTACGAACCGGTCCGGACGGCAAGATGCCCTGGATGGCCGCGAAAGCGAAGGAGTTTCGCTACGCGATCGACCTCGACGAAGGCGGTGCGCTCCGGGCTGAGGACGGCACGCCGCTCGCGCTCGATCCGGCCTGGACGCCTGAGCACCTGCTGCTCGCCGCGCTCGTCCGCTGCTCACTGAAGAGCCTCGGCTACCACGCCCGGCGTAGGCGCATCGAGGTGTCGGACTCGCACGGCTCCGCGCGGGCGCTCTTTACCAAACGGGAGGATGACGGACGCTATAGCGCTACCGAGTGCGACGTCGAGCTCGCGGTGCGGTTGACGCCGAAGCCCGGCGACGACGAGCTCGCGGAGTTGCTCGCGAAAGCGGAGCGCGACTGCTTCGTCGGCGCGTCGCTGACCGTCAAGCCGACCTACCGCTGGACGACGCGTTAGCCAGTTTCGAGCGGAGCAAGCGTCAGCCCGTGACCGCCGAGCTGCTCCCAGTACAACTCGGCCTGCTCCTGGTCTCCCGACCACACGATCGCCTGGCCGCTCGTGTGAATGCGATTGGCGAGGCTCATGCCGTTGTCGTAGG
Organism: Actinomycetota bacterium; assembly: GCA_003152275.1. Lineage (GTDB taxonomy): Bacteria > Actinomycetota > Thermoleophilia > Gaiellales > Gaiellaceae > Palsa-739. The sequence goes on along the minus strand of PLZU01000038.1, from coordinate 9,804 downwards.
AGACCCCCGGGAGAACCGCAGAGAGCGCGAAGGCGACGCCCTCGAACGTGTTGTGGTTGTCGTTCAGGACGATCACGTTCCAGGGGCGCCCGAGGCCGGTGCCGCTGCCGCGGTCGAGCCGCTCTTTCGGAGGCGTCAGCGTGCTCATCGGAGAAGGGTAGTGTCCAAATCGTGAGCCTCGTGGCCCTCGATATTGATTCCGTACGCGCCCGTTTCTCGGCACTGCGCGCGCCGACCGCGTTCTTCGACGGCTCCGGCGGGACGCAAGTGCCCGACTCGGTGATCGACGCGATCGCCGGCTACCTGCGGGAGTCGAATGCGAATCTCGGTGGAGCGTTCGGCTCGAGCCGGCGCACGGACGCGCTGCTCACGGAAGCGCGGCTCACCGCAGCTGCATTCCTTGCCTGCGACCCCGACGAGACCATCTTCGGGGCGAACATGACGACGCTCAACTTCGCGCTGACCCGCGCCGTGGGCCGCACACTGCGGGAGGGCGACGAGATCCTCGTCACGAAGCTCGACCACGACGGCAACGTCTCGCCCTGGCTCGAGCTCGCACACGACCTCGGGTTGAAGGTCGGCTTCGTCGAGATCGCAGACGACACGACGCTCGACTACGACGACCTCGAGCGGAAGCTGACCGACCGCACACGCGTCGTCGCCTACACGCTCGCCTCGAATGCGGTCGGAACGCTCACCGACGCACGGCGCATCGCCGAGCTCGCACACGGCGCCGGCGCACTCACGTGGATCGACGCCGTGCACTACGGGCCGCACGCACCGATCGACGTCAACGAGTTGAAGGCAGACGTCCTCCTCTGCTCGCCCTACAAGTATTTCGGCCCGCACCTCGGGCTTGCAACCGTCCGCACCGAGCTCGCCGCGCAGTGGCGAACGTACAAAGTGCGGCCCGCGACTCACCGCTTCGAGACCGGCACGCTCGCCCACGAGCTGCTTGCCGGCTTCGTCGCCGCCGTCGAGTACATCGAGTCGATCGGCTGGCCGGCGATTCAGACGCAGGAGCGCGCGCTTGGCCAGCAGTTCCTTGACGGCCTACCCGAACGCTGCACGCTCTTCGGCCTGCCGACGATGGAGGGCCGGGTGCCGACGTTCGCGTTCACCGTAGACGGGCATTCGCCCCGCGCGGTCGCAGAGCATCTCGGCGCGCGCGACATCGCGGTTTGGGATGGCGACTATTATGCCGTCGAGGTCATGCAGCGGCTGGGCCTCACCGACGGCGGCGCGGTACGCGCGGGCCTCGTGCACTACAACACCGCGGCCGAAGTCGACCGCCTGCTCGGCGCGCTGGACGAGCTGTGATCGACTCCGTCGAGCTGTTGCGGGATCTGATCCGCTTCGACACCACGAACCCGCCCGGGAACGAAGAGACGTGCGTGGCGTTCGTCGAGGCTCTGCTGCACGAGCACGACATCGAATCGGAGCGCTACGAGAAGGTCCCCGGCCGGCCGAATCTGATCGCGCGCCATGCGGGCTCGAACGGAGGCCCGCCGCTCGTTCTCTATGGGCACGTCGACGTGGTGACCACCGCCGGCCAGCGGTGGGCCCGGCCGCCGTTCGCAGCGGAGCTCCACGACGGCTTCGTCTGGGGCCGCGGCGCGCTCGACATGAAGAGCGGCGTCGCGATGTGCATTGCGGCGTTCGTGGCTGCGCATGCGTCCGGCTCGCCGACGCCGCTTTTGCTCGTGATCCTGAGCGACGAGGAAAACGGCGGAGACGTGGGCGCGCGGTTCCTCGCCGAGGAGCGGCCCGAGGTGTTCAGCGGCGCAAAGCACGCGCTCGGGGAGTTCGGCGGTGCGACGCAATGGATTGCCGGCAAACCCTTCTATCCGATCCAGGTCGCCGAGAAGCAGATGTGCTGGATGCGCGCACACGTACGCGGCACCGGCGGGCACGGCGCGCTCGGCGTCAAAGGCGGCGCGATGCGGAAGCTCGGCGACATTCTGCGCACCCTCGACCGGAAGCAGCCGCCGGTGCACATCACGCCAATCGTGCGGGACTGGTTCGGACAGATGGCCGACGCGCTCCCGCGGCCGCAGGCGATCATGCTGCGCCGGCTGCTCGATCCGAAGACCGCCGACCTCGCAGCCCGCGCGCTCGGGCCGCGCGGGCGCCAGCTGAGCCGCGTGATCCGCAACACGGTCAGCCCGACGATCGTGCACGGCGGCGACAAGATCAACGTCATCCCAAGCGAGATCGAGCTGCAGCTCGACGGCCGGATCCTGCCCGGACAGACACCGAACGACCTGATCCGTGAGCTGCACGACCTCGTGGGCGACGAGGTGGAGTTCGAGGTCCTGCGCCACGACCCCGGACCGCCCGATCCCGACCTCTCGTTTTACGAGCCGCTCGCACAGATCATCCGCGAGCTCGATCCGGGGAGCGTGCCCGTGCCGATGCTCCAGGCGGGCGTCACCGACGCACGCTTCCTCAGCCGCGCAGGCGTCCAGACCTACGGCTATCTGCCGCTCAAGCTCCCCGAGGACTTCGAACCGTTCCCGCTCATTCACAACGCCGACGAGCGCGTGCCGGCAGCTGCGCTCGCGTTCGGCGTCGAGGCGATCACACAGGCGATCGCCCGCTACCCGGCATGAAGCTGCTCGTTCTCGGCGGCACGAAGTTCCTCGGCCGGCACGCCGTCGACGCCGCGCTCGCCGGCGGGCACGAGGTGACGATCTTCACACGCGGGCAGACGAACCCCGAGCTCTTTCCGGACGTCGAGCACCTGCACGGCGACCGCGACGGCGGCCTCGACGTGCTCCGCGGCGGCGCGTGGGAGGGCGTCGTCGACACGAGCGGCTACGTACCGCGCGTCGTGCGCCAATCGGCGGAGTTGCTGCGCGACCGGGTGGAGCGTTACGTGTTCGTCTCGAGCATCTCCGTCTACGCCGACTTCAGCGGGACGATCACCGAAGCCACGCAGGTTGCCGAGCTCGAGGATCCGGCAACCGAAGAGGTCGAGGAGCACTACGGCGCACTGAAGGCCGCCTGCGAGCGGGTCGTCGAGGAGGTCTACGGCGATCGCAGCGCGCGCGTACGCGCGGGGCTGATCGTCGGTCCGTATGACCCGACCGACCGGTTCACGTACTGGCCGAGGCGCATCGCGCTCGGCGGCGAGGTGCTCGGCCCGGGCGATCCCGAAGCACCGGTTCAGTTCGTCGACGCACGTGACCTCGCCGCGTGGCTCGTGCGGCTCGCACTCAACGGGCCGGGCGGCACCTTCAACGCGACCGGCCCGGCGCAGCGGCTCACGTTCGCAGAGCTGCTCGAGCGCGCTCGCAACGCGATCGGCTCCCAGGCCGCCGTCGTCTGGGTCGACGAGCAGCGTGTTCTCGATGCAGGCGTGCAGCCGTGGCTGGAGCTCCCGCTCTGGCTCCCCGGCGATGACTACGCAGGGATGGCGCGCGCGGAGATCTCTAACGCGCTTGCGGCCGGCCTGGCGTTTCGCCCGGTCGAGGAGACGATCGTCGACACGCTCGCGTGGGATCGCACCGTCGACGGCAATCGTCCGACGCTCGCACACGACAAGGAACGAGAGATCCTTGCGGCCCGATAAGCGCATCCGCATCAAGCGCGAGCCGCAGCGCGGACGCTACGACCGGGAGACGATCGACCTGATCCTCGACGAGGCGCTGCTCTGCCACCTCGGGTTCGAGATCGACGGACAGCCCTATGTGATCCCGACGCTCCACGCCCGCGTCGGCGACAAGCTCTACGTGCACGGATCCGCAGCGAGCCGGATGTTGCGGCATCTTGCGGGCGGCGTGCGCGTCTGCGTGACCGTCACGCTCTTCGACGGGCTCGTGCTCGCGCGCTCCGTCTTCAACCACTCGGTGAACTACCGCTCGGTCGTCCTGCTCGGCGAAGCGACGCTCGTCGAAGACGACGAGAAGCTCGCTGCGCTGCACGCGCTCACCGAACAGCTCGCGCCGGGGCGGTGGGAGGAAGCACGCCAGCCGACCGCGAAGGAGCTGAAGGCGACGTGGATCCTCTCGCTCCCGATCGAGGAGGTCTCCGCCAAGGTGCGGAACGGCCCGCCCGAGGACGAGCCGGAGGACGAGGACCTGCCAGTGTGGGCGGGCGTCGTCCCCGTGCACCTCGCGGCCGAGCCCAGCGAGTACGACTGGAAGCGTGTGCGCGACGGGCGCCTCGGGCCGGCGTGATGGACGGCTATCCGTTCGTGCACCGTGAGACGGTGCGCTTCCGTGACCTCGACGCAATGGCGCACGTAAACAACGCTGTCTTCCTGACCTACCTCGAGCAGGCGCGCCTCGCGTGGTTCGGCGAAGCCGACGTTCAGCCGCTCCAGGACGTGATCCTCGCCCGCACGGAGATCGATTTCCGCTCCCCCGTGAGCCACGGCGAGGTCGTCGAGATCGGTGTCCGGAGCTCGCGCATCGGCACGAAGAGCTTCGAGCTCGAATACGAGCTCCAGGCGGGAGGGCGAGTGGTTGCGGAGGCGAAAAGCGTGCTCGTCGGGTACGACTATGAGCAGGCGGAGAGCACGCCGATCCCCGAGCGCTGGCGAAGGAGGCTAACGGACGAGTGAGCACGTATGAGCGTCACATCCTCGACAACGGACTGCGCGTCCTGACGGCGCCGATGCCACAGGCGCAGTCGGTGACGTGCATGGTCATGCTCGCGGCGGGCTCACGGTACGAGACGCCGGACACGAACGGCATCGCCCATTTTTCCGAGCACATGTTCTTCAAGGGGACGGAGCGGCGGCCGAGCGCGCGCCAGATCGCAGGCGAGATCGATGCAATCGGCGGCGAGTTCAACGCGTTCACCGGCAAGGAGTACACCGCCTACTACGTCAAATGCGCCGCGGAACACCGCGACGTCGCACTTGATGTGATCGTGGACATGCTGCGCAACTCGCGCTTCGACGCCGAGGAGATCGACCGCGAGAAGGGCGTGATCGTCGAGGAGATGAACATGTACTTCGACACGCCTCGCGACTACATCGGCGGCGTCTACGAAGAGCTGCTCTACGGCGACCAGCCGCTCGGCTGGGACATCATCGGCCGCAAGGAGACGGTGCGCGGCGCGACCCGCGACACGTTCACCTCGTATCTCGACCGGTGGTACCACCCGCCGCGCATGGTGCTCGGTGTCGGCGGCCAGATCGGGGACGGCCTGCTCGAGCGCGCCCAGGAGCTGCTCGGCGACATGCCGCAGGGATCAACAGGCGAACCGGAGCCGGCGGCCCCGTATGAGAACAGCCGCGTCAAGGTCTTCACGAAGCAGTCCGACCAGGCGCATGTGATCCTCGGCGTGCCGAGCTATCCGATCGAGCATCCGGACCGCTATTCGCTCCAGGTGCTCGCGACGGTGCTCGGCGGCGGGATGTCGTCGCGCCTCTTCACGGAAGTGCGCGAGCGGCGCGGCCTCGCGTACTACGTGTTCGGGCTGAACCACAGCTACACGGACGCGGGGTCGCTGTATGCACAAGCGGGCGTCGACATCAACCGCATCGACGAAGCCGTCACGACGATCCTTGCCGAGCTCCGGGCGATCGCGGCCGAACCGGTGCCCGCGGACGAGCTGGACAAGGCGAAGAACTTCTCGAAGGGACGGTTCGTGCTCCAGCTCGAGAGCCCACAAGGCCTGATCCTCTTCGGCCTCCGCCGTGAAGTGCTCGAGCGGCGCGCGCCGGAGCTCGACGAGGTGCTCGACGGGTTGAACGCGGTGACGGCCGAGGACGTGCAGCGCGTCGCGCAGGATCTGATCTCCGACGAGAAGCTGCGGCTCGCGCTGATCGGCCCGTTCGACGACGCTCCGCGGTTCGAGAAGCTCCTGTAGGCACGTAGCGGGCTCGCCTGCGTCTAGGCGTGCGACTCGCTCACGGGGCGGGGCCCGTTGCTGCGCCGCACGAGGAAGATCGCGATCGCAAGCGACGGCACCAGCAAGCCGAGCAAGCCGAGCTCGAGCAGCAGATTCGTGAGAGCACGCCCCGATATCGCTGTCCGCTCGAACTCCGCGGTCACGATCAGGATTCGCCGGACGACGGCGATCAGGCCGATGTAGAGGAAGGGCTCGACGACGATCTCATGGGTTCGAAGGACGAAACGGAGGGTGTACACGAGCTCGGCGACGATCAGCGTGAGCAAGATCCTGTCTAGGACGACGACGGCGACCTCGACGGCACCGCTGCCCTGGTCGAGCGCGTGAACAAGGCCGGTGACGGTGCCGGCGAGCACGAGGACGGACGCGACCGCCAGCAGCAACCCGACTGCGATGTAGAGGACGACCTCAAACGAGACGAGTCCGGCCGTGATCGCAGCCGGGAGCCACGAGCCGGGATGCCTCCAGCTGCGCCGCTCGCCCGCTCGTGCTGTCATTCGCCGACCATACGCCCCGCCAGACCGTACGGATAGCGCCACGATCGGGTGAGCCGCCGTCGCCGACGGATCAGACCAGCTTGTGCGCTAAGGCCTCCACCATGGCGGTTGCGGTCTTCGGGTAGCGGAACTCCACCGCAAGCGCGAGGATCTTGATCGTCTCGTGGCCGTCGAAGACGTACACGCTCCCCAACCCGGTCGTCCAAGCCGCCTGACCCAGGTGCTGCACCTTGGTGATCTTGGCGCCAAAGCTGCCGGCGGCCTTCTCGCTGGCAGCGAACGACTTGGCGGTGTCCACCTGGAAGGTGATCTTCGTCGACCCGACGCCGCCTCCCGGATAGGTGCAGGTCTTGCTGAACTGCGTCTTCGTGACGACCGGCGCTCCGGTAGGCACCTTGAGCACTTTTTTGACGCTCGACGCGGACGGGCACGCCCTAGCGGTGGGCGACGTCGAGGCCGCAGCCGAGGCAACCAGCACGGCCGCCACCACGCCAACGCCAACCGCCATCTCCACCCGCTTGCGCCTGATCCCGGATAACGCGGATACCACTGAAGGATTCACCTTGCCCCTCTCAGTCGTGATCACTCGACCGCTGCACCCGCCTCAAGGGAATGCATAGCACGCCCGCCCTAGCTGGTGAGGGCAAAATGTCCCCGAACTGTCCTTGCCATACTCTCCGCGGACCCGAGGGAGCTAGGGACGGCCGCTTTTCAAACGACGCTTCGTGCTCATGTCGCCGACTGCCGCTGGTTCTGGGCGTGGGCGCTTCTCGGATGTGCGGCCGCGCTCGGCTTCGTGTCGCTCGGCGTTCTCGTTCTCGCGCCGGTAGCTGTCGTCGGCGCACTGATGGCTTCCAAGCCGGCGATCCGCCGCTCCGCGTTTGGGCTCCTCACTGGGGTTGGGGTACTTCTTCTCTACGTCGCTTGGGTGCAACGGGCCGGGCCGGGCACGACCTGCTGGCGGACCGCGACGGCAAGCGGATGTGACCAGCACTTGAACCCGTTGCCATGGCTGCTTGCCGGGCTGGCAACGTTCATCGGTGGCATCGTGGGACACGCCCACCGCGGCTGAGAAGGCGGGGCCCTGTTTGGCATAAACGCGTGCGTGTCTGCGTTGAAGAGCGTCGTGGAGCATCGCGCTCTCGGCGGGAGCGATCTCGCGATCACGTCGGTTGGGGTCGGCACGGCGCCGATCGGCTCCTCACCGGGAACCTGGTGGGTGAACTGGGGCCCGCAGGACGAGAGCGACTCGGTGCGCGCGATCCACTCGGCTCTCGACGCCGGGGTCAACTGGATCGACACCGCGCCCTTCTACGGCTGGGGCGGAGCGGAGGAGATTGTTGGCTGCGCGATCCGTGGCCGCGACGGTGTGCTCGTTTTCACAAAATGCGGAACGATGCGACACGCGGACGGTGGTGACTACATGAACTTGCGGCCAGAGGCGATTCGAGCCGACGTCGAGGGCAGCTTGCGCAGGCTCGGCGTCGAGCGGATCGATCTACTGCAGATTCACGATCGCGATCCGGCCGTACCGATCGAAGAGACGTGGGGCGCGGTGCTCGAACTCGTCGCCGACGGCACGGTGCGCTATGGCGGCATCTCCAATCACCGTCCGGAGGAAGTCGAGCGGGCGCTCGCAATCGGGCCGGTCGCGGCGCTGCAGTACGAGTACAGCGTGCTCGCGCGCGGCGTCGAGGAAGCGATCCTGCCACTTGCGCTCGCGCGCGACCTGGGCGTGATCGTCTGGGCTCCGCTGGCGAGCGGCTTCCTGACAGACGGCTTCTCGGTCGAGCGACTGCATGAGGACGACTTCCGACGCGGGCACGCCTTCGCACAACTTGAGCTCGAGCCTGTTCGCGCTGCGCTGCGCGGCGATCGGCGAACGGCGGCGCAAGGTGCGATCGCCTTCGTGCTCTCTCACCCAGCCGTCACGGGCGCGATCGTCGGCGTGCGGAATGAGCGCGAGGCGGCCGAACTCGCACAGGGAGCCGGCCTGCGCTTGACGCCAGACGAGGTCGCCGCGATCGTCAGGCGGTAGGAGCCTCGCCTGGGCGAGTCCGCGAATGTCCCCGGAAGCGGTAGACAGCTAGTGTTTTTCAGACGGGGATGGCGCAGATCGAAGGTGAGATCGTGATCAGGCGACCGGTCGAGGACGTGTTCGACTTCGTCGCCGACGAGCGCAACGAGCCCAGCTTCAACGATCGAATGTTCCACGCCGAACTGGTGACGCCGGAGCCGATCGGGGCCGGGTCACGGTTCCTCGTCGCGAGCACGATGATGCGGCGCACGGTCGAGATGACCGTTGAGTTCACCGCCTTCGAGCGGCCGCGTCTGCTCGGTTCCACCTCCCGCTCTGTGATGCAGGGACGCAAGGGGCGGCCTCTGGTGATCGTGGGGAGTCTCACCTTCGATCGGGTCCGAGAAGGGACGCGGATGCGCTGGTCGTGGCAGGTGGACACGCCTCGGGCGATGAAGCTGCTGACGCCGCTCGTGGAGCGAATGGGTCGGCGGCAGGAACAGCGGGTGTGGAGCAGCCTGAAGCGGCTCCTCGAAGACCAGGAAGACTTCTCTCCATGAGCCGGAGCCGACCGGATCTGGTGAGAGGAGTCTGAGTTGCGCCAGTGCTTCTCGATGACGCCCGATCGGCGAGCGATAAGCGGTCCCACATTCGAGGCCCGTTTTGGATCGAGTTCACGCGCCCGTGTCAGAATGCGGTGCGGCGGACGCGATCGTCGAGGCGTGGATTTTCGTTGGCGGCGGTCCCGGTGTGATCGGTTAGACGGCTGCGACGATAGCGGGCTCCTTGGTCGTGGTGTGAGGTGCGCGAACGATGCTGTGCCATGGATCTCTATTGACCTGACCGCGGCAGGTCGGCAGCGACCAGTCGTAATGCGATCCGGCGAATCAGAGCGCTGAAGGGACGGATGAATGTCCAGTAGCGGGTGAACCGTCGCAGGCTCTGCGGGTCGGTCAGTGCGACCCGTGTCTCGATCGTGAGGATCGACGCGGTGGCCCCGTAGGGCTCGACCCTGAGGTTGGCGGCGATCTTCGCGAACCCCGGACGGTCGAAATCGGCGAACGCGGCCGGTTCGACCGGTGGTCCACTCGACGCCCCAGCCGACTTCCAAGGGCGGCCGATCTGTCCGAGGACGAGCTCGGCGTTCGGCTCCTCGTCGAGGACGATCCAGCCGTAGCGGACCATGTCGCCCAACCTGAATGTGCGCGGGGGTTCAGCCGCCGCCGCGCGGTGTCGCCGGGCGAAGCGGTCGGCGAAACGCTGCGGCAGCGACCTGATGCCGAGCAAGGTTCGGATGACCGGGTCGCGCAGCAGGTCAACGCCAAGAGCTGCCCGGTAGCAGGCCTCCGGCCGAGCCGGAAGGACGCTGGCGTGCACCACCGCGAAGTCGTAGCGCGGCAGGAACTCGTCGATCAGAAGCTGCGA
>PLZU01000061.1 GCA_003152275.1 Actinomycetota bacterium | reverse complement strand
ACGTCTCGGTGATCGACGGGTACGAAGCGCCCGCCCGCTGAGTCAAGAGCCGAGCAGCGTCAGCAGCGACGCCCGGTGGCGGCGGTACGCGGCAGCCCCATCGCCATCGACGGCCGCGATCCGNNGAAGCCCTTGGCGGGGAGGCCGCGCTCGAGGCCATCGGTCCTCGAGCACCAGGTACGGCAGAGTTCCTTGTGCTCGTCGAGGGCGAACCCCACGCTCACGTCGGCGGGATAGAGCTCGAGGGCGGCCAGACGGAACGAGGTGAAGTGACGCGACTCGTCGACCTCGATCACGGTTCCAGTCGGCTCGTGCACGAGGTCGACAGGGAGTAGCAGGTTCTCGCGCGCCGCGTACAGGACCGAGATGTCGCCCTTGAGGCGGGCGTAGATCGCGCCGAGCCGCTCGAGCGCCGCCTGCACCGGCCCGACGAGCGCCGGATCGCGCCGGGTCTTCGCGACGCGTTCGAGCCCGACGNNCCAGTCGAACGACTGACTCCCGAGCACGATCCCGTCTTCGGCCGCCGCCTGCGCGAAAGCCGACTGCACGTCGCCGGGCGTTCGGACGTCCCTTACGTCGCCGCCGGCTGCGCGTAGCGCGCCGGCTCTTCGAGGAAGGCCGCGCGGCAGTGTGGGCAGCAGAAGAAGTACGTCGTTCCCTCGTACTCGACTGTTGCGGTCGCGCCCTCGACCGACACCGTCATCCCGCACACGGGGTCGACCGCCTCCGCCGGCGCCGCCGCCGCCGGCGCGCGCGCATGCCGCCACGCGACGAGCTCCGCGAGCACCGCGACCGCGATCTCCTCCTGCGTGCACGGGCCAAGGTCGAGCCCGGCCGGGCTCCGCACGTGTGCGAGCTGCTCCTCCGGCACGCCGTGCTCGCGCAGGCGCGAGAGCACGACACCGGCGCGGCGGGCGCTCGCCACGAGTGCGACGTAGTCCGCGGACAGCGCGAGCGCGGTGGCGAGCGCCTCGTCGTCGCCCGTCCCCATCGTCGCGACGACGATCGCTTCCGCGCCCGCGGCTGCGTCGGACGTGACGCGCCAGCCGATCGTGCGGGCGAGCTCGGCGAGCGTGCGCGCGGCGGGCCCGTCGCCAACGACAGCGAGCAGCGGCGCGGGTCGTTGCGGCTCGATCAGCACCTCGACCACCCCTTCCGAGGCGCAGTGGCTTTCGGCGCAGACGATCTCCTCGCCGGGTCCTGCATGCGTTCCCGGCGGCCCGATCCGGACGAGCCGCGGCGTTCCCTCGGCAACGGCGCGCAGGGCCTCACGCACGACGATCGGCTCCGAGCAGGCGCCGCCGACCCAGCCGACGAGCGCGCCGTCCGCGGTGACGAGGCCGCGGTCGCCGCGGCGCGCGGAGGCGGGTCGGCGCACGTTCACGACCGTTGCGAGCGCGAACGGCTCGCCCGCTTCGGCGAGGCGGGCGGCCTCCCGGAGAACCTCGCTCACGTCGCGCGCCCCTCGTCGTTCATGCGGCCGCCTCCTTCGGTTGACGACGTAAAGCATACGACTGCCTCAAACCGCACACTATTTCTACGCTGAAAGCGTGAACCCTGGATCTGTGCCGGGTTGGTTCACGTCGCTCCAGCGATAGACTGCGTCACCAACCGAGGGAGAGCAGGCATCGTGAAGCAGGTACCCAAGCGAGCGCGGTGGAGTCTGGTCCTCGCGCTCCTGATCGCATTCCCGATCGCCGTTGCGTCGGCGGCCGGGCCCGGTGGTTGGGACCACCTCGGAGACCGTGGGCAACTCAACGGCGCGGTCTACGCCCTCGAGGACTCCGGCGTTCTCGGCACGCCAGCGATACTCATCGGCGGCAGCTTCACGAGCGTCGGCAGAGATAGCAATGCCGTTTCGCCCATCGGCATTTGGGCGCCGCCGACTCCGACCCTCCCGGGCGGCTTCATGTGGGGGGGATTCGCGCCGCTCAACGGTGGTGTTCATGCGATCGTCTCGGATCCCGCCACCAAAAGGGTCTTCGTGGGAGGCAACTTCACCAATGCCGGCGGCAACGCCAACGCTGACTTCCTCGCGGTGAGCTCCGCGGGCGGCGACTGGGCGCCTTTCTGCGGTCCGTTCGGCGGTAGTGTCGCCGCGCTTCAGATCATCGGTTCGACGCTCTATGTGGGTGGGTCGTTCCAGAACGGCGCGGGTATTCACAACGCGAACTACCTAATCGCGTGCGACCTGAGCACGGGTGTTGCGAGGCCTGTCGGCAAGCCGGGGGACATCGGCGGCGGCGTCTACGCGCTCACGGCCGACGCCAACGGCACGCTGTATGCGGGCGGGCAGTTCATCAACGCGGCCGGCATCCCTGCCGCCGACCACGTCGCGTCCTACGACGGCTCGTGGCACGCGATGGGCACGGGCCCCAGCACGGGCGGTGGCGCCGTCGACGACTACGTGCGTAGCATGGCGTCGAGCGGGAACGACGTCTACATCGGGACTGACTCCGTGAACGTCGCGGGCATCCCGCAGGCCGACCACGTCGCGAAGTGGAACGGCTCGGCGTGGAGCGCCCTTGGTGCGAACGCCGCGGGCACCGACGGGTGGCTTCCCGCGACGGCCTTCATCAACGCGATCGCCACGAAGGGGTCCCAGGTCGTCGTGACCGGCTCGTTCCAGAACGCCGGCGGAAACCCTCTCGCCGACGACATCGCCATGTTCGACGGGACCGCCTGGAAGCCGCTGGGCTCGAACGGCGCCGGCAACGGACCATGGATCGGCAATGGGCTGGCGCTTGCGATCCTCGGCAACGACGTGTATGCGGGAGGCAGTTTCACTAGTGCCGGCGGGGATCCGCTCGCGAGCTACATCGCCCGCTATTCGCTGGTCGCACCCAGCAACCTGTTCACGATCGGCGTGGTCAAGGGCAACCTCAGCACGGGAACGGCGAAGCTCACCGTCAGTGCTCCCGGTCAAGGCACGCTGACCTTGAGCGGAGCGGGGGTGAGGCGCGTCAAGGTCACGACACCGTCGAGCGCCGCCAAGGTGACGTTGACGGTGCAGGCCACGGGCAAGTCCAAGCTGACGCTTGTCCGTGTGGGTCACCTGAGCGTGAAAGTGACGATCACGTTCGCGCCGACCGGCGGCATTGCCAAGAGCCGATCAACGACGGTGCTGCTGAAGAGGGGTTAACGAGGCGGGGCGGTGGAGTCTACGCGCGCTTCGCCGAGCGGTCGTGGTCCTTTCGCACCGTCGGGTACGGCCAGGACGAGAAGTTCTGGCGCGACTTCGTGAGCGCGCTCCGCATCGCCGGCTATGACGGCGTGCTGAGCATCGAGCACGAGGACGGGCTTCTCTCGATCGACGAGGGGCTCGCGAAGGCGGTCGACGTGCTGCAGCGCGTGCTGCTGAGGGAGCAGCCGGGTGAAATGTGGTGGGCGGCGCCGTGAGCTCCAGGATCCGGTCGGTCGGAATTGACGACGATTCGGGCCAACCGGCCACTTGTGTACCGGGTCGGCCCTATGGGTAGGTAGCGTCTGACCATGAGAACTGCCGTCCCAAAGCTGTCGTTCGCCACCGGTGGCGACTTCATTTCCGACACGCGCCGCGAGGTTGAGCTCTATCTCCGCTCCCGGCGGACGCGTCTGCACGGGCGGATCCAGCTCTACGCGAAGACGTTCGTCGCCCTGGCCATCTCGATCGCCTCGTGGACGATGCTCATCGTCGTTCGCCCGGGACTGTGGGGCGGCCTCGCATCCCTGGCAGGTCTCGTCATCGGGGCGATCTTGACCGGGTTCTGCGTCCAGCACGACGCGAACCACGGCGCGTACTTTCGCTCGCGGCGCTTCAATCACCTGATGGGCTGGACCGCCGACGCGCTGCTCGGCTTCAGCAGCTACGCCTGGCGGGTCAAGCACAACGTCGCCCACCACACGTACACGAACGTCGACGGGTACGACGACGACATCAGCCAGACCCCGTTCATGCGGCTTGCGCCGATGCAGGCACCGAGGTGGTGGTACCGGCTGCAGCACATCTACGTCTGGCCGCTGTACAGCGTCATGGTGCTGCGCATGCAGACGGGTGCCGACATCGCTGCGCTCGTTCGGGGCCGGATCGGCAACAGCCCGATGCACCCGCCGCGGCGCTGGGATCTGGTCGGCCTCGTCGCGGGCAAAGCCATCTTCGTCTGTTGGGCGATCGTCGTGCCGTTGCTCGTCTACCCATGGTGGGTCGTCGCGGCCGGCTACGTGGGCTTCACGATGGCGACGAGCCTCGTTACCGCGACGACGTTCCAGCTTGCCCATTGCGTCGAGGAAGCCGGGTTCGCATCCGCGGAGGAACTCACGGCCAACAAGCGAATCTGGGCCGTCCACGAAGTCGAGACGACGGTCGATTTCTGTCCTCGCAACGCGTTTCTCACGTGGGTGCTCGGAGGGCTCAACTACCAGATCGAGCACCATCTGTTCCCACGCGTGGCGCACACCCACTATCCGCAGATCGCCGAGATCGTCAGGCGTAACGCGGCCAAGCACGGCGTTCGCTACACCGCGCAGCCTTCGCTGCGCGCCGCGCTTCGCTCGCATCAGCGCCACCTGCGCGCGCTCGGGCGCATGGGCGTGCCCGCCGAAATCGAAATGGGTTAAGAACCTCCGAGTTCACAGGAAGTTCATATACACCCTGCTACGGTGACCGCCTTGATCGAGGCGCAGGGTCTGACGAAGGACTACGGGGACAAGCGTGCCGTCGACGGGTTGACGTTCACGGTCCAACCGGGCGTCGTCACGGGCTTCCTCGGCCCGAACGGCTCAGGGAAGTCGACGACGATGCGCCTAATCCTCGGTCTCGACGGGGCGACGGCCGGCGATGTCACCGTGAACGGCAAGCACTACCGCGACCACGCGGCTCCGCTGCACGAGGTGGGCGCGCTGCTGGAAGCACGCTCCGTCCACACGGGGCGCTCCGCGTTCAACCATCTGCTCGCGCTGGCGCAGACGCACGGGATCCCGCGCCGTCGCGTTGACGAGTTGATCGACCTCGTCGGATTGAGCGAGGTTGCGAAGAAGCGCGCAGGCCAGTTCTCGCTCGGGCATGGGCCAACGGCTCGGGATCGCAGCCGCGTTGCTCGGGGATCCGCGAAGTCGGTGATGCTCGACGAGCCCGTCAACGGTCTCGACCCGGAAGGCATCCACTGGATCCGGCATTTGCTGAAAAACCTTGCGAGCGAAGGGCGCACGGTGTTCGTCTCCTCGCATCTGATGAGCGAGATGGCACTCACGGCCGACCATCTGATCGTCGTTGGGCGCGGGCGTCTGATCGCGGACACGACGACACAGGAGTTCCTGCAACAGGCGTCCGGCAACGTCGTGATCGTCCGCTCCCCGCAAGCGGAAGAGCTCCGCGGCCATGTCATGGGGCCCGATGTCACGGTCGTCGCGCTCGAGCCAGGATTGCTCGAAGTGCAGGGCTTGACCGCGCAGCAGATCGGCGAGACCGCTGCACGGCACGGCGTCGTGCTGCACGAGCTGACCCCGCAGCAGGCTTCGCTCGAGGAGGCGTTCATGGATCTCACCCGCGATGACGTCGAGTTCAAGACGGCTGCTGCATGAGTACGGTCGCACAGGTCACGCGCCTCATGCCCATGCCGACGGGCCGAGTCACCCAGGCCCGGGTCATCGTGTCGGAGTGGACGAAGCTGCGTTCGGTCCGCTCGACGCGCTACGCGCTTGCCACCGCCGTGCTCGCAACGATCGGCATCGCTGCTCTCGCCTGCGCGATCGCCTCGCACCACTACGCGCAGATGAGCTTCCGCGACCGCGCCGACTTCCACCCGCTCGAGGTCAATCTCGCCGGCGTCCAGCTCGCGCAGCTCGCAATCGGCGTGCTCGGCGTCCTCGTGATCACCGCGGAGTACTCGACCGGAATGATTCGCGCGTCGTTCACCGCCGTGCCAAAGCGCCTCCCGGTTCTCTGGGCCAAGGCGATCGTCTTCGGCCTCACCGTGCTGGCGCTGATGATCCCCGCGGTCTTGCTCGCCTTCCTCGTCGGCGAGTCGCTCTTTGCCAGGCACCACATCAACATCCCGTTCTCGCACCCGGGCGTTGCGCGCGCGGTGATCGGAGCGGCGCTCTACCTGACCGTCGTCGGCCTCTTCGGGCTCGGCCTGGGCGCGATCGTCCGCAACACGGCAGGCGGTATCGCCGCGTTCGCCGGAATCATGTTTGTGCTGCCTCCGCTCATGAACGTCCTTCCGACGAACTGGAACAATGCAGCGTCGCCGTACCTGCCGCTCGCAGCCGGCGAGTCGATCCTCTCGATCACGCCGGGGAACCATCTCTCGCCGTGGGTCGGCCTGGCGCTCTTCTGCGGCTATGCGGCGGCGGCACTCGCCGTTGCGGCTGTTCTGCTCGTCCGCCGCGACACGTAGAGACCTACTCGGCGCGCAAGAACATCGTCGTGTCCTCCGCGACCGGCGCGACTTCGGTGTACGGGCGCACGGCGCCGAGGAAGCCCATCTGGGCAGCGGCTCGCGAGAAGCTGCTGATGCGAACGAGTGCACCCGTGTGCGGCGCTTCGATCATCTGATCGTTGCCGATGTACAGCGCGACGTGCCCGGGGCCGTCGAACTTCGGCTCGAAGAACACGAGATCGCCCGGCTGCAGCTCCGCGGGATCGAGCTTCGCGAAGGCCGCGAACTGCGAGGCCGCGTAGTGGGGGAGGTTGACGCCCAGCTGCGCATAGACGAACCGCGTGAGGCCGGAGCAGTCGAAGCCCGACGCCGGAGTGGCGCCTCCCCAGCGGTACGGCACGCCAAGGTAATGCTGCGCGATCGCAACTGCGGAGGCGCCCGTCGGCGACGCCGGGTTGTCATGCAGCCACGCCTGCGGATTGAAGGCGATCGCCTCGAACGGAATCGGCGCGAGGGCGACCTGCACGGGCGCCGCATGTGCGGCGACGACCCGCCGGGCGTGCCGCGGCGCGACAGGGCGTTGACTCGCATGCGCTGCCGGTGCTGGGGCCGGAGCTGCCGCGACGGGCGCCGGTGACACGGCGGGGACGCTGGGGTGGAGCGTGATGGCATCCGCCGAATCGTCGGCCGGTGCCGGATCTGCTGGTGCCGGCACCGCTTCGACCGCAACCGGAGCCGGATCCGTCACGACCGCGGGAGCGGGCGGCGGAACCGTCGCCGCGTCGACGACCGTTTCGACCGCAACCGGAGCCGGATCCGTCACGACCGCGGGAGCGGGCGGCGGAACCGTCGCCGTGTCGACGACCGTTTCGACCGCAACCGGAGCCGGATCCGTCACGACCGCGGGAGCGGGCGGCGGAACCGTCGCCGTGTCGACGACCGTAGGAGCATCGGTCGACAAGTCGTCGACATGCGCCAACTGATTTCCCGCGCCTGCGGTGAACGCGGCGCCGGCGAAGAAGAGCGTCGAGAAGACGAGGCTCGTCGCCAGACGCTTGCGGAACGCGTGACGCTGCGCGGCCGGCGCGACAGCTGCTTCCGGAGCGTCATCGGGCACTTCGATCGGCGCAGGTTTCGCGTCGCCCTGCGCGACCGCCCAGCGTGCAAACCATACGACGGTGCCGGCGACCAGTAGCCGCCGTGCGAAAGATCCTCTTGCCATGTCCGTTCATCCCCCTCGATCGCGTGAATCGGTATCCGCGACCGCTACGGACTGCAGGGATCATCGGACGAAACTGCGCTAGCCCGTTCCCTCCTGCGAGGGAATCGCCTTGCGGACAGCCGGCGCGACCTCGGTGCCGAAGAGCTCGATCGAGCGCAGCAGCTGGGTGTGCGGGACCGAGCCGACGCTGAACTGGATCAGGAACCGCTCGTGCCCGAAGAGCTCGTGCTGAAAGAGGATCTTCTCGACGAGCGCCTGCGGGCTGCCGACGAAACTCGCGCCGTGCAGCGTGCGTGACGCCTCGAAGTCCTGCCGCTGTAGTGGCGGCCAGCCGCGCTCGCGGCCGATGCGGTTCATCATCGTCTCGTGTCCCGGGAAGGCGATGTCGGACGCCTCCTGCGATGTGTCCGCGACGAAGCCGTGGGAGTTGATGCTGAGCGGCGGCGGCGGCGGAATGTGCCCCGCCTCGATCGCGGCGCGGCGATGGATCTCCGCGAACGGTACGAACCGCTCCGCCCGTCCGCCGATGATCGCGAGCGCCATCGGCAGGCCGAGCGCGCCTGCCCGCGCTGCGGACTCCGGCGTCCCGCCCACCGCGACCCAGATCGGGATCCGCTCCTGCAACGGGCGCGGATACACGCCGCGCTCGTTCGTGCCGTCGCGCAGCTCGAGCAACTCCTCGAGCTTCTCGGTGAACAGACGGTCGTAGTCGGCGAGGTCGTAGCCGAAGAGCGGGAACGACTCGATGAACGAGCCGCGCCCGGCCATGATCTCCGCGCGGCCGCCCGAGAGCAGATCGAGCGTCGCGAACTGCTGGAACACGCGCACCGGATCGTCGGAGCTCAGCACGCTTACCGCGCTCGTCAGCCGGATCCGCTTCGTGCGTTCCGCGGCGGCTGCGAGCACGACGGCAGGCGACGACACGGCGAAATCGGGCCGGTGGTGCTCGCCGACGCCGAAGACGTCGAGCCCTACCTGGTCGGCGAGCTCGATCTCTTCGAGGAGGTTGCGGACTCGCTGCGCTGCGGTGACGGACTCGTCCGTCAGCTCCGCGAAGGTGTAGATACCAAGCTCGATCGTCCTAAGGTAACCGCATGCTCGCTGACGACTCCCTGCGCCGCGCGCTCCTCGCTCTCCACAAGGCGGTGCTCGCGGCCGAGCGCGAGAACCTCGAGCGGGTCCACGGCGGCCTCTCGAACGCCGCCTTCCTGCAGATCGTCTCCGACCCTGTCCGCTACGGCTGGCTGAAGCCGCTCAGCCAGCTGATCCTCGCCTTCGAGGAGGACGAGGAGGAGCGGGCGCCGGACGACGAGCTGCTGGCGCGAACGCGAGACCTGCTCCTGCCGCCGCAGCAGAAGACGGCGTTTGGGCGGCGCTACCTCTCGCTCATGCAGCGGGAGCCGGCGCTTGTGCTCGCCCACGCCGAGCTGACGAAGCTACTGCGGTAATTCCGAGAAGGCGTCGACGTGGATGGGCCTGCAGTCGTGGTCCGACCCGAAGCCGGGCGGCCTGTACCGCGTCGAGGTCATTCCCGGACGCATTGCGCGCGGCGAGTACGTCGAGCTCGACCCGCCGAACCGGCTCGTCTTCACCTGGGGCTGGGAGGGCGACGACAATCCCGTCCCGGCAGGCTCGTCGACGATCGAGTTCGAGCTCACGGCGGACGGCGACGGCACGCACGTGCGGTTCGTGCACAGCGGGCTTCCGTCCGCCGAAGCGGCTGGATTGCACGCGCACGGCTGGGATCACTACTTCGAGCGGCTCGCGATCGCCGCGCCGGGCGGCGACGCCGGCCCCGATCCGTGGCTCACGGGCAACATGTCCTAGGAGAGGCCGGCCCCCGGCGCTGCCGGGGCCTCACTTCTCTTCGAGCTTCAACGCCGCCGAGTTGATGCAGTACCGCTGGCCGGTCGGCTGCGGCCCGTCCGGAAACACGTGGCCGAGGTGGCCGCCGCAGTTCGAGCACAGCACCTCGGTCCGGATCATCCCGTGCGTGACGTCGCTGTCCTCGTCGACCGCGTCTTCGCTCGCGGGTGCGTAGAAGGCGGGCCAGCCGCAGCCCGAGTCGTACTTCGTCTCCGATTCGAACACGGTCGCACCGCAGCCGGCGCAGTGATACGTGCCCGGCTCGAACGTGTGGTCGTAGTCGCCGCTGAACGGCGCCTCGGTTCCCTTCTCGCGGAGGACCCGGTACTGCTCGGGCGAGAGGGCGACCTGCCACTGCTCTTCGGTCTTCTCGATTCGGCTCATACCGTTAATGGTACGAATTGAGCGTGAGCTCGCCGGAGCAGCCTGCCCCGCGCGTGCGCCTGATTTTCGGGGCGCTGATACTCGTCGTCCTGCTCGCCTCGCTCGATCAGACGATCGTGGCGACCGCGCTGCCGACGATCGTCGGTGATCTCGGCGGGCTCTCACACCTGTCCTGGGTCGTGACTGCGTATCTGCTCGCATCGACGATCACGGGGCCGCTGTACGGGAAGTTCGGCGACCTCTACGGGCGCAAGGGGACGCTGCAGGTCGCGATCGTCATCTTCCTGATCGGCTCGGCGCTCTGCGGGATCGCGCAGAATATGCCCGAGCTGATCTCGTTCCGCGCGCTGCAGGGTCTGGGTGCAGGGGGGCTGCTCACGACGACGATCGCAGTCGTCGGCGACATCATCCCGCCGCGCGACCGCGGCAAGTACCAGGGTATTTTCGGTGCGGTCTTCGGCGTGTCGACGATCATCGGCCCGCTCCTTGGCGGCTTCTTCGTCGACAACCTTTCGTGGCGTTGGATCTTCTACGTCAACCTTCCGATCGGCGCCGTCTGCCTCCTTGTGATCGCGGCCGTCTTCCATACGCGCATGGAGCGCGTCGAGCACGCAATCGACTATCTCGGCGCTGCATTGCTCGCCGGCACGCTCACCTGCATCGTGTTGTTCACGAGTCTCGGCGGCACGACGTTCAAATGGCGCTCACCCGAGATAGCCGTGCTGATCGCGCTCAGCGTCGTGTTCCTTGCGCTCTTCATCTTCGCGGAGAAACGTGCCTCCGAGCCGATCCTTCCGCTCGAGCTCTTCCAGAACCGGATCTTCAGCGTGTGCGCGGGCATCGGGTTCATCATCGGTCTCGCGCTCTTCGGCTCGGTGACGTATCTGCCGCTCTTCCTGCAGATCGTCAAAGGCCGGAGTCCGACGTCGTCTGGACTGCAGTTGACGCCGATGATGGCCGGCCTGCTCGTCACGTCGATCGTGAGCGGCCGGCTGATCAGCAGGTTCGGGCGGTACAAGCCGTTTCCGGTCGTCGGCACTGCGGTTGCGACGGTGGGGATGGTGCTGCTCTCGCGGCTCGACCTGCATTCGAACACGACCTACACGTCGCTGGCGATGGTCGTGCTCGGTCTCGGGCTCGGCATGGTCATGCAGGTGCTCGTGCTGGCGGTGCAGAACGCCGTCGACTACCGCAACATGGGCGTTGCGACCGCGGGCTCGCTCCTCTTCCGCCAGGTCGGTGGTTCGATCGGGATCGCAGTCTTCGGTGCGATCTTCTCGAACCGGCTGCGCGGGGAGGTCGCGTCTCGCCTTCCGCCGGGAGTGCAGCCACCGAAGACGGTCAGCCCTGCTGTGATTCGTGCGCTGCCGCCGGCCGCGCACGAGGCGTACGTGCATGCGGTCGCGGCTGCGCTCCATCCTGTCTTCGTCGTCGCGTCGGTGATCGCCGCCGTCTCCTTTCTCCTGACGTGGCTGCTACGCGAGGTGCCACTGCGGAGCTCGACGCGGCCGCTCAGCGGCGACGACCTCGAGGGGGTCGCTGCGGCGGACGGCATCCAGTCGGTTTGACCGGCGACGTCGAGCTCGTCCAGCTCGAGGAACGTGCGGACTGGCGCGAGTGGCTCGAGCGCAACCACGAGACCGCGCCGGCGGTGTGGCTCGTGACGTGGAAGAAGCCGACCGGGAAGCCGCGCATCGACTACGACGCCGCCGTCGAAGAGGCGCTCTGCTTCGGCTGGGTCGACAGCAAGTCACGGTCGGTCGACGACGAGCGCACCTCGCTCTACTTCACACCGCGCAAACCGAAGAGCGCGTGGTCCGAATCGAACGTAGCGCGCATCGAGAAGCTCGAGGCCGCGGGCCTGCTGCGACCCCCGGGCCGCCGTGTTGTCGAGGAGGCCAAGCGCCTGGGAACCTGGCGAACGTAGACAGAAGGCAGCGTTTCGGCGCGTTGGCAGGACGTATGCACGCCTTGGCTGGAATCAGTGCTACCCTGATGCCACGGACAGCAATGGGCTGTCCCGTGAGATTTCAGCTCTCGTTCCTCCTTTGGCGGTTTCGAGCAGTGTGATCTCGAACCGCAGGTATTAAAAGGAGTCGAACACCACATGCAGCTTTCGTTTAACGCGCTTGGCGTAAGCGCGGCCGTTGAGCAAGCGCTCGCGGCACTCGACATTGTCGAGCCGTTTCGCATTCAGTCTCTCGTTTTGCCCGATGCGCTCGCCGGACGTGACGTCCTTGGCAAGGCGCCGACCGGATCGGGCAAGACACTCGCTTTCGGAATCCCGCTCGTCGAGCGGGTCGCCCGAGACGGCAAGACCCCCGAGGCTCTCGTGCTCGTGCCGACCCGAGAGCTCGCGCTCCAGGTCGCTGACGCGATCCAGACCTTCGCCTCTGCGAAGAGCATCCGGGTCGGTGTCGCCTACGGCGGCACGCCGGTCGGGTCGCAGGCCAAGCGGCTGAAGGGCGCGCACATCGTTGTCGCCACGCCGGGCCGCCTCCAGGATCTCGTGGAGCGGAAGATGATCTCGCTCGACAACATCAAGATCCTCGTCCTCGACGAGGCCGACCGCATGCTCGACATGGGCTTCAAGCCGCAGGTCGAGCGAATCGTTCGCCGGATCCCGAGCGACCGCCAGACAATGCTCTTTTCCGCGACGCTCGACGGCGAAGTCGGCGAGCTCGCACACGCTTACACACGCGATCCCGTGACCTTCGAGTCGCGGCGCGAGGTCGAGAACGACGACGGCGTGATCGAGCACGATTTCGTTGCCGTGACGCAGGACGGCAAGATCGACACGCTCATCGAGCTGCTCGGCTCCGAAGACGGGCTCTCGCTCGTCTTCGTGCGGACGAAGCGCGGTGCCGACCGGCTCGCGCAGAAGCTCGCTCGGCGCGGCGTCGATGTCGTCGCGATGCACGGCGACATGGGCCAGTCACAGCGCGAGCGCGCACTCGAGCGGTTCCGCTCGGGTCGCGCAACGACGCTCATCGCCACGGACGTTGCTGCACGCGGCCTCGACCTCGAGGCGATCGGCCACGTCATCAATTTCGACCCGCCTGAGGATGACAAGGGCTACGTGCACCGTGTCGGAAGGACCGGCCGTGCCGGTCGCTCCGGCCGCGGCAGCACGCTCGTCCTACCGGACCAGCAAAGCGACGTGAGTCGCGTTGCTGCCCGCCTCGGGCACAAAGAACAATTCGAGAGTACGGGAATGAGTAGCGCCCGGCCGAAGCTCGTGTACACGA
This sequence comes from Actinomycetota bacterium, assembly GCA_003152275.1. Taxonomy (GTDB): domain Bacteria; phylum Actinomycetota; class Thermoleophilia; order Gaiellales; family Gaiellaceae; genus Palsa-739. Next base: position 12,669 of record PLZU01000061.1, on the reverse strand, counting down.
GCCGGCGGGGCAGGCGTTCCCGGTGGTAAGTGCGGGGGAGGTGAATTCATTGGCAACCGGAACCGTGAAGTGGTTCAGCGACGAGAAGGGGTACGGCTTCATCACCCCCGATGACGGATCGAAGGATCTGTTCGTCCACCACACCGGCATCTCAGGCGAGGGCTTCAAGTCCCTCTCCGAAGGCGCGAAGGTCGAGTTCGAGCCGACTGAGGGTCAGAAGGGCCCGCAGGCGACGAACGTCCGCCTGACCGCGTAGTCCCGCAACCTGGTTTCAACCAGGTTGCAGTCGTACCGAGGGCCCCGAGAGGGGCCCTTTTTTGCGGTTCAAACTTGACGAATGCTTATCTCTGGCATTAGCCTTCCAAACTCAACTAAGTCGATGGGGAAAGGGGGGTCCAAACTCTTGCGCCGCTCAGTGCTCATGCTCGTCACTGTCTCCGCCCTCGTTGCGGCGGCCGCCGCGGCCGCCGGAACGAATCTCTCGCTCGTCGGGTACTCGATCCCGACCGCGGTCTTTCCGAAGCTGATCACCGCCTACCAGGCGACCCCGGCCGGCAAGGACGTCAACTTCTCGACCTCGTTCGCGGCATCCGAGGTGCAGAGCAAGGCCGTCGCTGCGGGACTGCCCGCCGATGTCGTCAACTTCTCGATCGAGACCGACATGGACCGGCTCGTCCAGTCGAAGCTCGTCGACAAGACCTGGGCGAACAACAAATACCACGGCATCGTCTCGAAGTCCGTCGTCGTGTTCGTCCTCCGCAACGGCAACCCGAAGCACATCAAGACGTGGGACGACCTCGTGAAGCCGGGCGTCGGCGTCGTCTTCCCGAACCCGTTCAGCTCCGGCGGCGCTCGCTGGGACGTCATGGCGGCGTACGGTGCGATGCTCCGCGAGCACAAGACGCCGAAGCAAGCTCGTGCGTACCTCGCGCAACTCTTCAGGCACAACGTCTCGCAGGACACGAGCGGCCGCAACGCGCTGAACACGTTCCTGTCCGGCCGCGGCGACGTCCTGCTCGACTACGAGAGCGACGCGAAGCTCGCCCAGTCGCAGGGCAAGCCCGTGTTCTATCTGATCCCGAAGGCGACGCTTCAGATCGAAACGCCGCTCGCCGCGGTCAACGGCTCGAACAAGGCCGAGGCGCAGAAGTTCGTCAACTGGTTGTACACGCCGGCGGCGCAGACGATCTGGGCGCAGAACGGCTTCCGCCCGGTCGACTCGACGATCCTGAAGAAGTACAAGGCGCAGTTCCCGCCCCGGCCGCAGCTGTTCAAGATCGGCTTCGTCGGCGGCTGGGACAAGGTGAACACCCAGTTCTTCGACCCGACGAACGGGATCGTGGCGAAGATCGAACAGGGCTTGGGAGTCTCCACTGGCGGTTGACGCCGCGCAGATGCCGGGGGCCCGAAGGCGGGCCCTCGGCGCTCCCACCCTGAGTAGTGGGCTCGCGCTCGGATACCTCAGCGTCATCGTGCTGGTCCCGCTCGCGGCGCTCGTCGCGAAGGGAGCGCACGGCGGTTGGCACCACTTCTGGCAGGTCGCTTGGAACCCCGAGGCCAAGGCGGCGCTCGAACTCACGCTCGGGCTCGCCGGCGCCGTCGTCGCCGTCAACGCGGTGACCGGGACCGCGCTCGCGTGGACGCTCGTGCGCGACGACTTCCCGGGCAAGCGGTTCGTGAACGTGCTGATCGACCTGCCGTTCGCGCTGCCGACCATCGTTGCCGGTTTGACGCTCCTCGCGCTCTATGGGCCAGAGAGCGCTGTGCACGTGAATGCGGCCTACACGCGCTGGGGCATCCTGATGGCGCTGCTCTTCGTGACGCTCCCGTTCGTCGTGCGCACGGTGCAGCCGGTGCTGATCGAGCTCGACCGCGAAATGGAGGAGGCTGCTGCGTCGCTCGGCGCCGGCCGCTTCACGATCTTCCGGCGGATCGTCTTTCCGCACCTGCTGCCCCCGCTGCTCTCCGGCGTCGCGCTCGCGTTCGCGCGCGCAATCGGCGAGTTCGGCGCCGTGATCCTGATCGCGGGCAACCTCCCGTTCAAGACGGAGGTCGCCTCCCTCTACATCTTCCAGCGGATCAACAGTGGCGACGAGACCGGCGCGGCCGCGCTCGCCGTTCTGCTGCTCGTGATCTCACTCGCGGTCCTGCTCGTGATCGGCGGCGTTCGCCGGTGGGCTACTCGTCATGATCGCTAGAACTGTTCGGTACGGCTCGCTCGGCTACCTCGCGGTGATCCTCGTCGCGCCCGTCAGCCTCATCTTCTGGCGCGCGTTCGAGCACGGGATGCATCCGTTCTGGGCGGCGATCTCGAACCCTGACGCCGTCCACGCGCTGAATCTGACGCTCGAGATCACGCTCGTCGCGGTGCCGCTGAACACGATGTTCGGGATCCTCTGCGGGCTCGCGATCGTGCGGCATCGCATTCCCGGGATGGGCTTCGTGAACGCTGTCGTTGACCTGCCGATGGCACTCTCGCCGGTCGTCGTCGGCCTTTCGCTGTATCTGCTGTACGCGCGCGACGGCTGGTTCGGCGACTGGCTCTTCCGCCATCACCACCAAATCCTCTTCGCGTACCCGGGCATGTTGCTCGCGACGATCTTCGTCTCCTTGCCGTTCGTCGTGCGCGAGGTCGTGCCCGTGCTGCGAGAGATCGGGACCGAGCAAGAGGAAGCGGCGGCGACGCTCGGCTCGTCGGCTCTCACGACGTTCCGGCGCATCACGCTGCCCGCGATCCGCTGGGCCGTCGCGTACGGCGTCGTGCTGACGACGGCGCGGGCCCTCGGCGAGTTCGGTGCGGTCGCGATCGTCTCGGGGAACATTGCGGGGCGGACCCAGACCTTGCCGCTGTATGTCCAGTCGTCGTATGAGAACAGCGGCAGCGGCACCGGTGCGTATGCCGGGGCGGTGCTCCTCGCCGCGCTCGCGATCTTGACCCTCGTGGCGATGACGATGGTCAGACCTAGACAGGAGACTCATGGCGATCGAAGCACGTAACGTCACCAAGCGCTTCGGCGAGTTCGTCGCGCTCGACAATGTTTCCGTGAACGTTGCGAGTGGGTCTCTGACTGCCTTGCTTGGCCCGAGCGGGAGCGGCAAATCGACGCTCCTGCGCGTGATCGCCGGCCTCGAGGTTGCCGACAGCGGCGACGTCTACATCTCCGGGAAGGAGGCGACGGCGCTTGCGCCGCAGAAGCGCGGCGTCGGCTTCGTCTTCCAGCACTACGCCCCGTTCAAGCACATGACGGTGTGGGACAACGTCGCGTTCGGGCTGCAGATCCGCCGCCGGCCGAAGGCCGAGATCGACCAGCGAGTCGACGAGCTCCTGGAGTTGGTGCAGCTGGCCGGCCTCGGGAAGCGCTATCCCGCGCAGCTCTCGGGCGGCCAGCGGCAGCGGATGGCGCTGGCGCGCGCGCTGGCACCGGCGCCGGAGGTGCTGCTGCTCGACGAGCCGTTCGGCGCGCTCGATGCCCGTGTGCGCGTGGAGCTGCGTTCGTGGCTGCTGCGTCTCCACGACGAGATGCACGTCACGACGATCTTCGTCACGCACGACCAGGAGGAAGCACTCGAGCTCGCGGACTCGATCGTCGTCATGAACAAGGGCCGCGTCGAGCAGACGGCGCCGCCACGGCAGCTCTACGATGAGCCGGCGAACGAGTTCGTCATGAGCTTCGTCGGCCCGGTCAACAAGCTCGACGACGCGTGGGTGCGCCCGCACGACATCGAGCTCGGCCACGAGCCCAACGGCTTCCGGGCTGGAAGCGTCGGCGGCGGCGCCGCCGACGCCCGGCCGGGAGAGGCGGCCTTCGGCCGCACGAGGGAGGCGCAGGTCGAGCGGATCGTGCGCCTCGGCTTCGAGACGCGCATCGAGCTCGTCCGCGACGACGGCGAGCGGCTCTACGCCCAGCTGACGCGCAATGAGGCCGACGAGCTGGAGCTCGCCCAGGGCGACATCGTGTACGTCCGCACCCGGAAGGAGCGGACGTTCAGCGCTTGACGGGCTTGGCCTGAATCAGCCGCCACGCGAGCGCCGCGCTCGTCGTGGTGGGAAACAGGAGCTTGATCTGTGCCGCAGACATGCCCTGATAATGGCCCTTCCGGCTTGCTTCACGGAATCACCACTCCGGTGGTTCCCTCCGGCGCTTCACTTGTCGAGCGGCGCCGATCCTCATCGCCGCACCCAGGCATCCGCCTCGCGCGTCAGCTCAGTCACGTGGGGCGGCAGGTCGCCCCGCGCGACGTCGGCGAGCGTCACCCGTTCGAGCACCGAGCGAACGCTGGCGCGTAACGCGACCCAGACGTCACGCAATTTCGCGGCCGAGCCCTCGTAGTCGAGTGCGTCGGGGGAGAGGCCGCGCACGTTTGCGAGGGGGCCTTCGACCGCGCGGATCACGTCGGCGATCGAGATCTCTTCCGCGGGCTTCGCGAGCAGATAGCCGCCTGCCTGCCCGCGGCGGCTCTCGACGAGACCAGCGCGCCGCAGGTCGCCCAGGATGTTCTCGAGGAAGTTGTGCGGGATGCCCGTTGCCTGCGCGATGTGCTCGGCCGTGACCATGTCGCCTGCGGCTGCGAGCTCGACGGCGGCGCGGACGGCGTAGTCGGCTTTGGCAGTTGTGCGCATTCGCCCGGATTATGCTGTTCTCATGCTCGAGCTTCCGCTCACAGGAGGCTGCCTCTGCGGCGGCGTACGCTACGAAATCGCCGAACCGCTCGTTTCGGCGGGGTACTGCCACTGCACGCGCTGCCAGCGCCGGACCGGCGCGGCTGCCTCGGCGCAGGGCCGAATCATTCCGGGCTCGCTGCGCATCCTGCAGGGGGAGGAGCTCGTGCAGGAGTGGAAGCCCGACGACGGCTTCGGCAAGTGCTTCTGCACCGCCTGCGGCGGCGCGCTCTGGAGCCGGAACCACGAGGGCGAGATCGCGAGCGTTCGGCTCGGGACGTTCGACTCCGATCCCGGCGTCCGCCCGTCGTACCGGATCTTCACCGCGTACGCAGTGCCCTGGGAGCCGATTCCCGAGGACGGAACCACCCGGTATCCCGAGGCTGCCGGCTAAAGAGGGACGAGCCGGGTGCCCGTTGCTTTGAACGTCGCGTAGGCGACGCCGCCGCGCGCGAGCTCGAGGCGCGCCGACGACGACGCCGTCACCTCCGCTGTGATCGGGCCGATGCGCACGCGCACGCGGTTGCCGACCTCGACGACCGACCCGATGTCGCCGCGCACGACGTTCAGCGCGGAGTCGTGCGCCGGCTCGCGTGCGACCGAGATTTCCCACGGATAGACGACCACGCCGACGTCACCGTCGGCCTCGTCGGTCGAGAAGAGCCGCTCGCCCGACGTCAGCACGACCTCGGTCAACTCGCCACGGCGCGCGCTGCCGTGCAGCAGGTTCGCGCCGGTAAACGAGGCGACGAACCCATCGCGCGGATTTGCAACGAGCTCGGACGGCGGAGCGAGCTGGCGCAGCGTGCCGTCGACGAGCACTCCGACCTCGTCAGCGAGCGCGGCGGCGTCCTCGTAGTCGTGTGTGACGAGGAGCGTGGGGAGGGCGAGCTCTCGCAGCAACTCGTGCAGCTCGATCCGCACCTCCGCCTTTGTATGTGCATCGAGCGCCGCCAACGGCTCGTCGAGCAGGAGCACTGCGGGGTCGCGCGCAAGCGCACGGGCGAGCGCAACGCGCTGGCGCTCACCACCGGACAGCTCCCCGGGTCGCACATCGGCGAGGTGGGCGATGCGGAATCGTTCCAGCAGCTCGTCCACTCGGTCGCTGCGCGCGTAGGCGACGTTCGCGCGGACGGTCAGGTGCGGGAACAGCGCGTAATCCTGGAACACGAGTCCGACGCGACGCTCTTCCGGTGGGCGGTCGATGTTCGCGTCCAGCCAGACATCGTCGCCGAGTGCGACGCGTCCCTGTGCCCGCGCGAGCCCGGCGACGACGTGCAGCGCCGACGTCTTGCCCGCGCCCGAGGGGCCAACGAGCGCGACCGTCTGCTCGACCTCGAGCGCGAGGCTCAGCTCGAAGTCGCGAAGCGGAAGTGAGAAGTCGAGAGTGAGGGCAGCCATTTGAGTGTGATGAGGAGCGCGGCGCTGATGAGTATCAGCAGAGCGCTGACAGCGAGCGCGACATCGAAGTTGACGTCGAACTCGGCGTAGACGGCGAGAGAGAGCGTCTGCGTGACACCGCGCAGGCTGCCCGCGAACATGATCGTCGCTCCGAACTCGCCGAGACCGCGCGCGAACGCGAGTGCGGCTCCGGCAACGAGGCCGCCCCGCGCGAGTGGGGCGACGACCCGGAAGAAAGTCCGCACCGGACCAGCGCCGAGCGTTCGCGACGCGGCGACGATGTTCGTGTCCACCGCCTCGAACGCCGCGATCGCGGCACGGACGTACAATGGGCTCGCAACGAAGGCCACGGCGAGGACGACGGCCGCCTGCGTGAACGGAAGGCTCGTGTGCAGGAGCCCTGTGCGTCCGAACGCTGCCAGCAGGCCGAGGCCGGCGACGGCCGGCGGCAGAACGAGCGGCAGCTCCACGAGCGTGACGAGCGCTGCACGGCCACGGAAGCGTCGCGTCGCTAGAACGTAGGCCGTCGGAGTTCCGAACACGAGAATGAGCGCCTGCGCGATGAGCGTCGTTTTCAGGGTGACGACGAGGGCATCCGTGACGACCGGATTACCGAGCTGTGCGACGAGGCGCGAGGGAGAGACGCGCACGAAGATCGCGATGACCGGCAGCGCGAGGAACGCGAGGCCCGCGAAGCACGCGGCGAACATGACGACTCCAAGGAGTGCGCGCCGCACGTCGGCTCACCGCTCCACCATCACCGACGTCGACTTGACGATCGCGGTCGCCGCGGCGCCAGGCTTCAGCCCGAGCTCCTCGATGGCCTCTCGCGTCACGATCGCGACGATGCGGGTCGGCTCGGTGACGAGGATCTCGACCTGCGCGAGCAAACCCTCGACCTTCACGTCATGCACGGTGCCGTGGAAGCGGTTGCGCGCGCTCATGGTCGGTGAGCCGCTTGTGCCGCGCAGGCGCTCGATCTCCTTCGCGCTCACGACGCGCCGGTTGCCGGCGTCGCGCTTCGTCTTGATCCGCCCGTCGCGGTCCCAGCGGCGTAGCGTGTCGAGGCTGATGCCGAGTGCCTGCGCCGCTTCGCTCGCCGAGTAGAGCTGCTTCGCCATTGGCGAATCCTATACCTAGGAACTGCCTAGGCCAACTCCCGACCGAACGCTCACTCGATCCGGATCGCAATCATCGGCTTGGCCGCGGGCCGGAGCCAGCGAAGCAGCTGCACGAGCTGGGCTTCCGGAAGGCTGACGCAGCCGGCGGTCCCATGCGCAGTGCTCACGTGGAGGAAGATCGCAGATCCGCGACCCGGCACGACCGGGTGCGCGTTGTACTCGATCACCGCGAGGTAGAGGTACTGCGGCGAGATGCGCCAGAGAGCCTCGCTGCCTCCGCCGAACGGCGGCTGCGTGCCGCACGCGACGTGACGGAAGGTGTTGTAGGTCGGCGAGGTGGAATCTTCATCCCACCAGTCGCCGCACACGAGCCGGTGATACGTGTACTTCACGCCGGGATTGGGCGCGATGCCGTACACCGTGGCGCCGAACCGGTAGGTGCCGGTCGGTGTCGTGCCGTCACCTTCGCGCTTGTGGCTCGAGAGCCCGGAACTGCCGAGCCGTGCGGTCCACGGTCCGGCAACGCGCCGGAAGCACGCGCCGCTCCGCCGCCACAGCTCGAGCGACGCGACCGTCGCGCCCGGGTGTGCTTGCACCGTCACGAGCTGCTGCGCATTCGAGGGTCCCGAACAGAGCAGGGCGCCGGCGGCGACGAGGGCGGCTACGCTCATTGGCCGTATGGTTGCGGTCCCAGCCACGCTGCCGCCGTTCGTCGCGCGCGTGGAGCGCGTCACGGCCGCCGATCTGCCGTTTTCGTGGCATTCCGGCTGTCCCGTCGGCCCTGCCCAGCTCCGCAGGTTGCGTCTCAGCTACGTCGGATTCGACGGCAAGCGGCACCTCGGTGCGCTCGTCATCAATGCGCGCGTCGTCCCTCAGGTCGTCGTCGTGTTCAGAACACTCTATCGCGCACGTTTCCCGATCCGGCGCATGGAGCCCGTCGACGCGTACCACGGCAGCGACGACAGCTCCGCGGCCGCCGACAACACGTCTGCGTTCAACTGCCGAGCGGCGGTGACGGCGGGACCGAAGTCGTGGTCGATGCACGCCTTCGGAGAGGCGATCGACGTGAACGACGTCGAGAATCCGTACCTTGAGGGCGCACGCGTGATCCCGCCGGCGGGCAAGGCATACGTCGATCGCTCGAAGGTACGGCCGGGGATGGCTGTCGCAGGAGGTGTGCTCGTGCGGGCGTTCGCGAGCGTCGGCTGGGGCTGGGGCGGGTACTTCGCGGGAACGCCCGACTACCAGCACTTCTCGACGAACGGACGCTAGGCGGGCTTGGGGTTCCTGATCCCGACCGCGCCGATCGCGCCGCCGGCGCACATGAGCACGCCGGTCACGAGCATCGTGATATGGAAGCCGTGTTCGGTCAGCCGTGCGGTGCCGCTCGACGCGGCGATACCGATGAGCGCGATCGCGAAGAGCCCGGCGACCCGGGCGACCGCGTTGTTCACACCCGACGCGACGCCGGCATCGAGTGGGCCCGCGTCGGAGAGCACGGTGGTGGTGAGTGGCGCCACCGTCAGCGCGAGGCCGAGCGAGAAGCCCAGGAGCGGTGGTAGCAGATCCGTCCAGTAGTTCAGGTGCGCCGGCAACCGCATGAGCACCACGACCGAGCCGCCCGCGATCAGCGGGCCGAGCGCCATGAACAGGCGCGGCCCGTAGCGCATCGAGTATCGGCCCGCGTAGCGGGAGAGCGCGAAGAGCACGATCGTCACGGGCAGCGTCGCGAGGCCGGCGCGGAACGGCGAGTAGCCGGCGAGCTGCTGCAGGAAGAGCACCAGAAAGAACGACCAGGCCGAGAGGCCGCCGTACACCGAGAAGGTCTCGACGTTCGTGACGCTGAAGTTGCGCAGACGGAAGAGACGCAGCGGCAGCATCGGCTGCGGTATGCGCCGCTCCCACACGACGAAGGCCGCGATCGCTGCAGCGCCTGCGAGGAGGGACGCAACGACCGCGACGTCCCAGCCGCGTCGCGGCTGCTCGATGAAGCCGAACACGAGCGCACCGAGACCGGTCACGCACAACGCGCCGCCCACGTAGTCGACGTGCACGTTCTCGCGCCGCGACTCGTTATGCGGCATTCGCGCAGCGATCACGAGTGTGGCGATCGCGATCGGCACGTTCAGGAAGAAGATCACGCGCCAGCTCGAGACTCCGATCAGCCAGCCTCCGAGCAACGGTCCGATCACCGTCGAGATGCCGCTCCAGGCGGTCCAGGTCCCGATTGCAGCGCCGCGTGCCGTGCCGGCGAACGTCGAGGTGATCAGCGCGAGGGAGGCCGGCGTCAGGAGCGCTCCTGCGATGCCCTGCAAACCGCGGAAGACGATCAGCGTGTCTACGTTCGGCGCCACCGCGCAGAGCACGGAGGCAAGGCCGAACCACGCCACGCCGAGGCGGAAGACCCGCGCCTCGCCGAAGATGTCCCCGAGCGAGCCGCCCACGAGGATGAGCGACCCCAGCGTGAGCAGGTAGGCGTCGACGATCCACTGCTGGGCGGCGAGGCCCCCGCCCAGATCGTGCTGAATCGGGGGCAGGGCGACGTTCACGACAGATCCGTCGATGAAGACGATCGAGGAGCCCAGGATCGCTGCGACCAGCGTTAACCGCGTAGAAGCCGCCACGTGAGCGAGACTTAACAGGAATTGAATGAACCGCTCGACGCCGCCTGCCGAATATGAACTGATGGACGACCCTTCTCCGAAGCGCTACGGCCGCGGGCTCTTCCTGACCACCCTCTTCGGCGGGCTCACCTCGATCGCGTGGGGCCGGCCGGTCTGGAGCCGCCTCTCCGGGTCGCTCGCCGGCATCGAGTCGCTCGTGCCGCTCGTACCGCACGGCTGGCGGATCTACTCCGTCGCCGACACGATGCCGACGTTCGATCCGGCGACCTGGCGGCTTGCGATCGACGGGCTCGTCCAGCAGAAGCTCGCCTTGAGCTACCACGAGTTGCGTGCGCTGCCGCAGTCTCACCAGATCACCGATTTCCACTGCGTCACCGGGTGGACGGTGAAAAACGTGCACTGGAAGGGAGTCCGACTGAGTGAGATCTTCGACCGCGCTCGCCCGTTCCCCGAGGCGCACGCATTGCAGTTCGTTTCGGCGGAGCAGCCGTATCTCGACTATTTGACTCTGCAGCAATCGCAACTGAAGGACGTGATGCTCGCCTATGAGATGGACGGGAAGCCACTCACGCGCGAGCACGGCGCGCCGCTGCGGCTCGTGATCCCGGAGATGTACGGCTACAAGGGCGTCAAGTGGCTGAACCGCATCAACCTCGTGCCGCAGGCCGGAGACGGCTACTGGGAGTACCTCGGCTACGACCGCGATGCATGGGTTGGCCGCTCGAACGGCTACGGCGCGTGAGGTTCGTCCGCCGCTTCTCTCGCACCGAGCGCACGCTGCACTGGGTCAATGCAGCCGGCTTCCTGCTGCTTCTCGCCAGCGGCTTGATCCTCTATCTGCCCCGGCTCTCCGTGCTCGTCGGCCGCCGCCCCCTGATCAAGGATGTCCATCTCTGGGGCGGCATCGGCTGGATCGGCGCGCTCGCAATCGTCGTTTTGCTAGGCGACCGTCGCGGGATCCTGCGCACAGCGCGCGAGCTCGAGGTCCTCGAACCGAGCCGCTTCAACGTCGGCCAGAAGGTGAACGCGCTGCTGAACGCCGCATTCGCGCTGCTGTTCCTCGTGTCGGGGCTTCTGCTCTGGTTCGGCGAGCGCGACACGAGGTTCCGCTTTACGAGCACCGTGCTCCTGCACGACATCTTGATGTACGCCGCGCTCACGCTTCTCGTCGGTCACCTGTATCTCGCGGTGATCCACCCTGCGACGCGGCACTCGCTGCGCGGGATGACGCGCGGGACGGTCAGGGAAGACTGGGCGAAGCGGCACTATCCCCGCTGGGCGCCCCCGCCGGCCGACTGATTTCGACCGGCGGGAACAGGGGGAAGCTCGTTACGACGGGCGCGTGCCGAGCGTGACGGCGAGCTTCAGCGTCGAGCTGTTGCGCATGACGGTGAGCGTCACCTTGTCGCCCGACTGATGCGCGCTGATCTTCGCCGTGAGGTCGTCTGCGCTCGCGACGGCGGTGCCGTCGAGGGCGGTGATGATGTCGCCGGCCTTGAGACCGGCCTTTGCCGCCGGCGTGTTGGCCTTGACCGCGCTCACCTGCGCGCCGCTACCGGAGGACGCCGTGTCGATCGTGATACCGAGGTAGGCGTGCTGCACCTTCCCGCCGGCGATGATCGTGTCGGCGACGCTCTTCACCGCGTCGGACGGAATTGCGAATCCGACACCGTCGTTGCCGCCGGAGTCGCTCTCGATCTGCGCGTTGACCCCGATGACCTGGCCACTCGAGTTGAGCAGCGGGCCGCCGGAGTTGCCGTGGTTGATGGGAGCGTCGGTCTGGATTGAGCCGGAGATCGAGAAGTTGTTCGGCGCACTGATCGTGCGGTTGAGGGCGCTGATGATTCCGGAGGTCAGCGTCTCTGGCAGGCCGAACGGGCTGCCGATCGCTGCGACCGACTGGCCGACTTCGACGTCAGACGAGCTTGCGAACGTCAGCGGATGGAGCTCCGACGCAGAGACGTCGACCTTGATCACGGCGACGTCGGTCGACGGATCGGTGCCGACGACAGTCGCCTTGGCGGTCTTGCCGTCCTGGAACGTGACCTTGATCGCCGTTGCACCGGCGACGACGTGCTGGTTCGNNCTTGTAGAGCTGGGTCAGGCTCGTCGTCGTCGCGGCCGCCGGTTGGGCCGGGACCGAGGCGACAACCGTGGTCGGGGCGCTCGTCGAGCCACCGGTGGTGCCTGCATAGATGGCCGCGCCGGCCCCGCTGCCGATGGCGAGGGCAGCCCCGATGGGGAGGGCGCGGCGAAGGAATGTATGCCTGTTCACGTGGCCTTTTCTCCTATTTCTCGTACCTGGGTAGGCGCAGTGTGCCCACGCTGGTTAGGAGTCGGGTGAGAGTCGGTGAAGCGTTCGTTAAGCAGGCTCAAGACCTGCCCCCGAGAAGCCGATGAAGAGTGTGGGAAATGACAGATTTGAGCGAGGGCATCGTCGAGCGGTACGCGGAACATCTTCTGAAGAGGGCCTCTTCGGTCGTCGTCACCTTCGCCGTGGGCGGGGCTATCGGCGGGGCCGTGTTGGGTGCCGTTCCCGGCTTTCTCTCCCACAGCGTGATCTCGCCCGGCGCGAACTACTTCGCCGTTCTCCTAGGGGCGATCGCCGGCGGCTTCCTCGGCCGCTCGATCGGCGACAAGCGCGCCGTCGGGCTGCGCCTCCAGGCCCAGATGGCGCTCCATCAGCTTCAGATCGAAAGCCGGCTCATCGCGCCGCCTGCGGCTCCGGCCGCACGGCCCGCCGCTCCGGCACCCGCTCCCGCCGTCATCCCTGCGCCGGCTGTCTCTGCTCAGTTCGCGCCGCCGCCGGCCGTCTCCGCTCCGGCCACGCCGCCTCCGGCTGCACCGGCGCCGGTCGCGCCCG
>PLZU01000092.1 GCA_003152275.1 Actinomycetota bacterium | reverse complement strand
CGATCCAGCTTTTGATGACGGACATCCTGATGCCGAAGATGGGCGGGATCGAGCTCGCAAAGCGGCTCTCCACCCTGCACCCGGAGCTACAGGTTCTCTACACCTCCGGCTACAACGACAGCGGAAGCAGCCTGCAGAAGGTCGCGGGAGCGCGGTACCTGCAGAAGCCCTACGCGATGGAAGAACTGGCCCACACGCTGCGCGAGCTGCTCGACTAAACAGCGGGATCACCGACTAGGAGGGCTTGATGTGATGCCACTGTCTGGCCTCCATAGCCGGCCGCGCCGCCACCCCTACCTGGCGGCAGGGGCGCCGGCGCCGCGTCCGGCTTACGGCGCCCGAGCAGCGACCGCTGTAGGCAGACGATCCAGCACGACCCGCACCTCGAGCAGCTCGGCTTCAAACCACGTCGGTTGAACAGCGACACCGCAACGCCACATAAACAGCCGCCGCGACCGTCGAAGGTTCCGCATTGTGCAGAACGTCTGCCGCGTCAGTTTCGGCGACACATACACCACAAGCGCGGGAACATCCCTCGACCGCACCGTCTCGGTGATCGCCGCCTTCTTCCCGCGCCCGACGATGAAATAGCCCGATAGGTAGGCCGCCGCTTCCCGCGCCGGCTTCGGTTCTTCAACGTAGAGCGGTTTCGTATCCACGAACCCGAAGCCGTACCTCGGTGCAAGCGCTTAGGACGCGGGTCGTCGTCTGTTACGTCTAGTTCGTGACTGCTCTCCGACGCGCTTTGCCCCGCGTCAGGGCTTGGTAAGTCTGATTCCCCTTCTGAGTCCTCGTCGGATCCGTCGGACGCGGGTTCGATTCCCGCCGCCTCCACTCACCCGGCGCCGGCTGGGATGGTCACCCGGCCTTGGCGAACCTCCAGGCGCACCTCTTCGTCACCGCCCCGGCAGCAGGCTGAAAAGGCGCGACCGACCCGTTCACCGGCGTCGGCGGCGTCGAGCCGGAAACGCTGCGGCTGGTCCGGCGGGTGACGATCCGCGGCAGTTGGGTCTCGAACGCCTCCAGCCCGACCGGGCCGGGCGTCTGTGCAACGCCTCCCATCGTGATCTGCTGAGTCCCGGTGATGCCGTTCTGGACGCGGAGTTGGGCGTTCGCCTGACCGATGACGAGCTTGTTGTCCGACGCCCTGACGACGAACTGGAACTGCCCCGCGGCGGCGGCCTTCACGGTCCATGTGATGTTCCTCGTCTGGTTGCCCTGCGTCTCCTGCGAGGAGCCGCTGCCCGTGTCCGTCCAGCGCGAAGGGACGAGGTGGAAGCTCCCGCGGACCCTCGTGGGTCCGCTGACCTGCCATCTCTGCGTCTCCGTGTGCTGGTACCCCGGCCCCCTCACCGTGATCGTGCACGAGGCGGAGCCCGACCAGCCGGGCGACGCCGCCGCTCCGCCCGACCCGGGATGGAGCGTTGCGGCCGATGTGGCCGAGACCGCCAGCGCGGCCGCGACGAGCATGGGGCGGGGCACGGCGGACAGCCTCGCACAGGCCGCCCCGCTCGTCACGCTCCGGGTCCGGTTGCCCGCGGTGGGTGCTTTGTCAAAATGACGGCCGCAGCCTCCTGAAGCAGACGAGGCAACGCGGCTCCGCGTCGTTGACGGTCGACTGCGGCACCTTCGCCCGAGCATCTCCTCAACGGCCTAGTGAAAATCGAGATCAACCTTGCGGGACGCTCGGACTATGGCAGCCACAGCCGTGCAGGGAGTCGGCCGAGCACTCGACCTGGCCAAGAGCTCTCAAACAGTCGCGACGTTGCTCCCAGCGAGACATCACGGCCTGGGCGATCCCGAAGAGGCCAACAGAGCTTGCAGATTCTCCGGCAGGTTTGCAAGAACTCCCTTGAGGGCCACTTTTCCCGCTCAAAGCGCTCTCTCGTTCGGAACCATGTCGTGGATCTTCTTGAGGCCGTCGATGATGAGGTCGAGGCCGAACTCGAACGCGCTCACCTCGCGGTGCGGGCCTTCCGTGAAGTGCTGGTGGCCGTGTTCGTGGAGGTATGGGTACGTGTCGATGGGGATCCATCCGCGCGAGCGCCGCGGCCATGTCCGAGACCTGCGAGGCGTTGTAGGAGTGACCGGCCTCCCAGAGCTCGGCGCCGATCACGTCGGTCACCGTCTGAGGCAGGCCTACCTATGGCCGTCCCCCTCGTCAAGCGCACACGCGAGCCGTGATTCGGCAGCGCGGAGCGGAGTCGTGGATCACTTGACCGGACCTGGTCAAAAGCAGAAGGTCTCCTTGACAAGGCTTCGAGTTGGGTGTGGGAATCGAACGGCGGGCTTGCTAGCGAAAGGACGCTGATGGATCAGTTGAAAGGTCTCTCTCTCGGTAGGAAACTCATTTTGGGCGCGGGCGTAGTGTTGTTGATCGACACGTTTTTTAACTGGCAGAGCGTTTCTGTCGGCGTGTCCGGGGTCACGGTCGTCTCGGCAGGGCAAAGCGCGTGGCATGGGTTCTTGGGTGTGCTGCTCGGATTGCTGACGGTCGCCCTTGTGCTCTGGGTCGGTGCCCGAGCGTTCGGTGTCGCTCTGCCCGCGAACATTCCGGACGGGCTCGCCACACTCGCGGTCGGCGGACTGATCGTGCTGTTCGCCCTCCTGAAAACGCTGACCGAGAGCTACTCCGCATGGCCCAGCTACGTTGGCATCGTTCTTGGCGCGGGTGTCGCCTACGGCGCTTGGCTGGCGTTCCAGGAAAGCGGCGAGTCGCTCCCCCGCGTCGCGACCGCTACGGCGGGTGCGTCCGCGGCGGGCACGCCAGACGCATCAACTCGGGCGGGCGATGACGAGCCGCCCTCCGTACCCGCAGGCACCGACCCGACGTAAGGGGGATCTCGCGAGGGCGGCCGTCCACGGAGGCGACCGCTCTCGTCGGGACCTGTCGCCAATCGATTCCAACTGGAGGTTGAGGGATGAGAGTCAAGCTGATGGCCGTGTCGGTCATGGTGCTTGTGGTCGTCGTGGCCGGCTGCGGCGGCGGCAAGAAGAAGTCGGCGGCGCCTGCGACTACTGCGGCTTCGACCACGACCGCGGCGGCCGCTACGACGACCGGGTCCACGACGCCGGCGGTCGCGCCGACATTCGCATCGACAAAGAACTGTCAGCAGCTGATGACGCTGGGCGTGAAGATGTCGCAGGCGCTCCGGTCGAGCGCCGGGGGCGGTTTGAACAGCATCGGCACCGAGGCGAATGTGTTCAAGGCGCTGGCGAGCGCAGCTCCGGCGGCGATCCGCGGCGACTTCGAGACGTTCTCGGGGGCGTTTTCTGCGTACGCGCAGGCGTTGACCAAAGCAGGGCTCAAGGCGGGCAAGACCCCAAGCGCGGCCCAGCTGGCCGTGCTGGCAACCGCGGCGAAGTCGTTCGGCGCGCCGAAGCTACGGGCTGCCGAGCAACATCTCTCGGCCTGGGCCCAGAAGAATTGTGGAATCGGGGGGACGACAACGACGGGTTAGCTTCCGGATCTCGGCGCGGCGGTCGCGCGGCGGAGCAGCAGTTTCGCTTTCGCGCGACCGCGCGCGCGGCGTTGGCATACCGGTGCGCCTAAGGGCTGCGCATCTGGTTCATTCGCGCTGGAGTGTGCGAGCCCGGTGAGTTCGGCTGCGTGAGTTTCGGCACGCTGCCCGGAGCTACGGCAACCCAGATGCCCAGTGCGATGAAACAGAGCGCGAACACATACGGCAGCCGAGCTCCGAACGGCAGAAGCTTCTGCGCGAAGATCAGCGCCGCCACGACCGCCATCCAGAACAGGCTCATCACGCCGACTGCGAAGAGGAGCAGCATCAGCCCCCAGCAGCAACCAAGGCAGTAGCTGCCATGGGTTGCGCCCATTCGAATCGCGCCGAGACGACCGTTCTTCCAGCCCGTGAGGACGTAATGCAGTGGCGAGCGACAGTGGCGCAGGCAGACGGACTTGAGCGGTGTCAGCTCGTACACGCCGGCGAGCACGATGACGGCTCCGGCGACATGTGCGCCGGACCGGTCCCACGCAAGAAAGTGGAGATGCAGGCCGACGATTGCCCGGTAGACCCCGAACGCGGCCAGGCCGTAGAGCGTCCAGACGGCGAGATAGCTGGCGACGAAGAGCCAGGTCGAGCCGGCGCGGCTCCAGCGCCTGGTGCGCTCGTAGGAGATGCGGTCGAACAGGAGCACCATCGGCAACGCCGATGGGAGCATCATCGCCGCCATCATCGTCACCCAGACCCCGACATACCAGCCAAGGCTGCCGAGGTCGGTGCCCGGTCCAGCGTCCATCCCGCGCATCCGCTGCACGGTGACGAGCCAGGTAACGAGCGCGGCGGCGAGCACGGCCGTGCTGGTGGCGAGAGCGTGTCGCCGCAAGAACGGCGAGCGGGGCGCTAGTTCGACCAGCTGATCGGTGCGTAGTGGGCGTTCTTGCCGGAGTTGTCCCAGCGCAGCCCGTGGTCGGTATACGTGCTGTTGGCAGCCCCAACGGCCATCGCGATCGCCTCCGGCGCGAAGGGATGGGCGTTCGTCGCCCAGATCTCGCCGTCGGGATTGATGCTTGGAGCGGCGTGAACCGCCATGCTCATCACGTCGTCAACGTCGACCGCGCGCTCTCTGCCCTCCTTGCGCCAGCGGATCGACGCGCTTCTGACACCGAGTACCTCTCCGATCAGGGGTGCGAGGCTCCCCATTACCCCTCCGGCAGAGCCGGTGAAGATCGCCTGGAGGGCTTCGCGCTGCCCGTCGTCTGCCTGGTCGTCGAGGTAGAGAGCGACCTGCCAGTTCCCGTCGGCCATCGGCCCGGGCGTCCGGGCGATCAGCGCGACATTCAGGCCGTCGAGCGAGACATCGCCAAAGCTGCCGTCATCGATGTGGAAGCCGAAGCCGACCTCGCACGCTCCCTGCGTCGGCGTCGAGGTCATCGGCTCCTTCGTCGAGAAGAGGCAAGGACATACGACATCGCAGTTGCAATTCTCGAGGTACTCGCCGCGAAGCTGCCAGGCGGTCTCTGTTGCAGCCATCTCGACCTCCGTTAGTCGGGTCTGAAGTTGGGGCGAAGGCTATGCCCTTGGATCGGGCGATGCAATGAGCGCTGACCGAAAGCGTCCGCACACTTCACGGGTCAGATACCTGCGGCGGGCGCCGGCAGAAGGAGACGACGTGACATCGAGTGCCGTCCTGAAGTTCATTGGCCACGAGTTGACCCGGCGTGGGCCGCTCTCGCCTGTCCTCATCAAGCACGAGGAGGAGCGCGCGACCAGTGTGCAGAGCCGCATCTCCGACGCGATCACCGGCTTCGCGGGGTCGATGACCTTCGTCTACGTGCACATGGCCTGGTTTGCGTTCTGGATTCTGCTGCCGGTCGAGAAATATCCGTACGGCTTGCTGACCATGATCGTGAGCCTGGAGGCGATCTTCCTCTCGACCTTCGTGATGATCTCGCAGAACCGCGCGGATGCGCGGCGTCAGGTCTTCGCCGACGATCAGTACAAGATGATCCAGGAGGAGAAAGCGCAGAACCTCGAGCTGATCGAGCAGGGAAAGCGACTCGAGCAGCTCACGCAGTCAGTGCTCGCGCTGACCCAAGAAGTGCATGCAACGCTCGGCAAGCGTTAGAACGCGAGAGGGCCCGGCAAAAACCGGACCCTCTCGGTGATGCGAGTTCGGTTGAGCTAGGCGACGGTGACGCCGTTGCTGTGCGCAACGACCTTGCCGCTCGTGATCTTCGGTGCGTTCGGAATGGCCGAATCGAAGTTCTCGTCATGGATCCACTTCGCGACGAACTTCGTCGACTCGTCGGCCTGCGCGGGGGTCTCGAAGAGACCGAGCGAGCTCAGGACGCCGTTGCCGGCCTCGATGAGGTAATAGCCAGAGAAGCCGGGAAGCTTGCGGAGCTGCGGGACGAGCTTCTCGTTGATCTTGCCGGTGAGCTCGTTCGTGCGGCTCGCGTCGACACCTTCGTAACGACGAATGGTCGCATGCATGTGAAGCTCCTTACTGTGCTGCTACAGGACAGAGCACTCGAATGAGCGCACTGCAAGCGGTCAGGCCAGGGTCACAGTCGGAGAGGAACGTGCAGAGCCTCGGCGGCTTCAACAGCGAGAGCCAACGCGCTAATTGACACCATAGCCGCGATCCTTTGGCGCTGTGGATCCCTGCTGGTTTGCTTAGTAGCGTCGTCCGGCGCGCACGCGGCGGCTGCTCCACAGGTACCACCCTGTGATGCCGCCGACCGCGACGACGAACACGATTCCGCTGAGCCAGTGGCCGCTCGTAAAGCGCCACAAGCCGATGCCGGCCGCGATCGCGCCCACGAGTTCAATCGCCTTCCGGGTCAGGATCGGCTTCGTCATCGGTCTCA
The DNA here is from genome assembly GCA_003152275.1 of Actinomycetota bacterium. GTDB lineage: Bacteria > Actinomycetota > Thermoleophilia > Gaiellales > Gaiellaceae > Palsa-739. Next base: position 4,022 of record PLZU01000092.1, on the reverse strand, counting down.
CCATAGGTGGTCGCTCGTCCGGCTGCGCGCGGCGGTCCTGTTAGGTGAGCGCATGTTCATGAATATCTGTTCATTTAAGAGCGATGCCTAGGCACGCGCGGGCCGTCGCAGGGCGGAAAGGCGATCCAAGCGTCGCACTGCGGGAGCATCTGGTCGCCGTCGCCGAGGAGCTCCTGGCAGAGCGGCAGGTGTCGGCGATCACGATTCGCGACATCGCCGGCGCCGCGGACGTCTCGGATGGCGTGCTCTACAACTATTTCGCCGACAAGACCGATTTGCTGCTCACTGCGCTCGTGCGTCGATTCAGCGGCATCGTCGAACGGCTCCACGCGAAGCGGCCCGAACCGGGCTCGGCGACGGTCGAGGCGAACCTCGGCGTGTTCGCCGCAGCGCTGCTCGACCTGCACACCGACGCGCTTCCGATCTTCGGCAAATTGCTGACCGAGCCGGCGCTCCTGCGCCGGTTCATGAACGACATCCATTCGCCCGGACAGACGTTCGGCGGCAAGCAGATTCGCGATCCGCTCGTCGAATACCTCGCCGGCGAGCAGAAGCTCGGCCGGATCGGCCCCGTCGACGTCGAGGCCGCGGCCGATCTCGTCGTTGGCGCCGTTGCGACGGTCGCTCTCACCGGCCTGCTCGGTGCCGTCACACCCGCGGGCGCCCGTAAACGGCTGTCCGCGATCGCAGCCACGCTCGTCACCGGCCTCGAACCCGCCACCTCACGAAGGAGAAACCGATGACCGTGCGCGCGATGCCCAGCCCGCTTCGCTATGACCTCATGGCCTGGATCGCCTCGCGCGGCAGAGAGCGGGTGTTCCGCGAACGACAGGTGGACCTTGCGCGCATTGCGCTCGGGGAGGCGGTGCTCGACGTCGGCTGTGGGACGGGCACGCTTGCGATCGCCGCCGCGCGCCGCGTGGGCGAGCAAGGAGTGGTGCACGGAGTCGATCCGTCGCCCGAGCTTGTCGCGCGTGCGCGCAAGAAGGCGCGCCGGGCCGGCGTCGAAGTCGCATTCACCGTCGCACCTGGTGAAAAGCTCCCGCTCGCCGGTTCGTCGTTCGACGTTGTGCTGAGCACGCTGGTCTTCCACCATCTGTCGCACGACGCTCTCCGCGCGAGCGTCGCCGAGATCCGTCGCGTGTTGAAGCCGGGCGGCCGGATGCTGGCGGTCGACATCGGCGGGCCGCAGGACGACAGGCGGACGATGCACGCCGCGAGCGGGCGTCAGGTCGCATTCGACCTCGCCGGAATTGCGTCGCGGTTGCCGCGCCTTGGCCTCGAAGAGATCGAGAGCGGGCCGGTGGAGTCGGGCATGCGGCGCCTCGAGAACCTTCACTACGTTCTCGCCGAGGCCGCGTGATTCGCTGAACCCTTCTTGGAGGGTGAGCGGGGGCGAGCCCGCTCACCCTCCAACGAGCAATTTACGCTTGCGCCGGCTGATGCCCGTGCGACACGGCGTCGAGGCCGGCTTCGATCCGCCCGAGCTCTTCGTCGGAGCCCTGCCGCACCGGGCCCTTGAACCACTTGTGGGCCGAAATCAGGTACCAGCCCCCGAAGAGGAGCAAGGCGCCGCCGACCGTGATCGGTGCGTAGTTGACGACGTTCCAGTTGAAGCCCGCCTTCCACGGAACCCCCGTGGGCGTGATCGGCATCAGGAAGAGCACGCAGATCAGCGCGATCCACGCGACGGCGACCGCGTCGATCCACTTGTAGTGCTTCCCGAGGTGCCACGGGCCGCGCTCGAAGCTCTCGCCTGCGCGCCAGCGCAGGATGATCGGGAGCGCGAACGCGATGTAGAGGCCGATGACCGCGATCGATGTGCCGACGAGATAGCCGACGACGTTGTTCCAGTACGTCGGGATCATCAGTGCCCACGAGAGCACGACGATCGCCACCACCGAATTGATGGGAACGCGATTGGTCGCGACACGGCTCCAGAGCCGGTGCCCCGGGATCGCGCCGTCGCGCGAGAACGCGAACATCATGCGGGAGGCCGACGTGACCGATGCCGTCCCGCAGAAGAACTGCGCGACGACCGCGATCACGAGTAGGAACTCGGCCCACTTCGTGCTCATCGATGTTTGCCAGATGTACGTGACGACGTTGGCGCCGGCGCCAAGCGCACCCGCGGTGCTCGGAATGGCAAACGTCACCGCGACAAGCAGCGCGAAGCCGAAGACCACGGAAACGACGACCGACATCACGATGCCCCAGGCTGCGGCGCGTGACGCGTTGCGGGTTTCCTCGCTCATGTGCGCCGAGGCGTCGTAGCCCGTGATCGTGTACTGGGCCATCAGCAGGCCCAGCCCGAACACGAACCAGAACACGGGGCTATGCCAGCTCTGCCCCGAGAACCCGGAGTTGTTGATCGTCTTCGTGAAGACGTAGCTCACCGACTGATGGTGATCGGGAACGATGATCAGGATCGCGACGATTATCGCGACGCCGGCCATGTGCCACCACGCCGAGATCGAGTTCAGTCCTGCCAGCAGCTTGACGCCGAGCAGGTTGATCACCAGGTGGAGGGCGATGATCACGGTGAACGTGACGAAGATCGCGTGCCGCGTGTTCGGGAGCGACGGGAACCAGAGGTTCAGCAGCGAGGTCGTGAAGATGGCCGCGCCGTAGTCGATCGCCGCAGTGACCGCGATCTGCCCGATGAGGTTGAACCAGCCGGTGAACCAACCCCACGCCGGGCTTCCGAGCTTCGACGCCCAGAAGTAGAGGCCGCCGGCGGTGGGGTAGGTCGAGGCGATCTCGCCCATCGCGAGCGCGACGATGATGCACATGAAGCCTACGAGCAGCCAGCCCCAGGTGATCGCGACCGGGCCGCCCCACTGGAACGCGATGTAATACGACGTCAAGCAGCCCGCGAGAATCGAGATGATCGTGAAGGAGATGGCGAAGTTCGAGAACCCGCCCATCTCGCGGTAGAGCACCTGCGCGTAGCCGAGCTTGTGAAGCAGGCGCTCGTCGTCGTCCGGCGAGTGCACCGCTGGTGCTTCGGAGCTCATCCATCCTCCTTGATCGTGAGAAGCCGCACGTGAAGCTAACGCTTTGGGTCGGACGGTTTCAACCGTGCGATAGGGTCGATTTCATGTTGAGCATCGAGGAACTCAGGGCAGATGTCGAGACGGGCGCCATCGATACAGTCATCGCCGCCTTCACCGACATGCAGGGCCGGCTGATGGGCAAGCGGCTCGACGCCGAGTTCTTCCTGGACGAGCTGGACTCCGGCAACACCGTCGAGGGCTGTAATTACCTGCTCGCGCTCGAGATGGAGATGGAGCCCGTTCCGGGCTATTCGCTCGCCAGCTGGGAGCGCGGCTACGGGGATTTCGGCCTCCAGCCCGACCTCGAGACGATGCGGCGGATCCCCTGGCACGAGGCGACGGCCCTCGTGCTGTGCGATGTGCAGTGGCACGACGGCTCACCCGTCGCTCCGTCGCCCCGCCAGGTGCTGAAGGCACAGCTCGAACGGGCGAAGGGGATGGGCTTCGACGCCGCCTTCGGCTCCGAGCTCGAGTTCTTCCTCTTCCGCGAGAGCTACGAGGAGGCGCACGCGAAGCACTACCGCGATCTGACGCCGTCGGTGCCGTACATCCTCGACTACCACATCCTCGGGGCGGGCTACGACGAGCTGTTCCTGCGCGCGATCCGGACTGCGATGAAGGCCGCCGGGATGAGAGTGGAATCGTCGAAGGGCGAGGCGTGGCCGGGCCAGCACGAGATCAACTTCCGCTACGCGATGGGTGCGAAGGCCGCCGACGACCACGTGATCTACAAGACCGGCGCCAAGGAGCTCGCGCACCAGTGCGGGATGTCGCTGACGTTCATGGCGAAGCCCGATCACACGTGGGTCGGCTCCTCATGCCACATCCACTCGTCGCTCTGGCAGAACGGCGAATCGGCGTTTGCCGGCGAGACAGACGTCTTCAAGCACTACCTGGCCGGCCAGATCGCGCTCGCGTCTGAGCTCGCGATCTTCTCTGCGCCGACGATCAACTCCTACAAGCGCT
>PLZU01000031.1 GCA_003152275.1 Actinomycetota bacterium | reverse complement strand
GGCTCGATGTGGAACCTGATCCGCTGGGTCTCGCCGCGGACGATCAAGGAGCTCTTCGTGCCACCGACGGACTACCGGTACCCGTACCTAGGCCCCGAGGGCGACGCCGGGCGCTAGCGAGCTTCTTCGAGCTCCGCGAGGAACGCCTCGACGTCTTCGACGAAGTCGGCGACGAGATCGACGTACCAGGCGTGCTCTTCGAGGTCGTCCGCGATGAAGTGCAGCTCCATGCGCCGAACGCTACGCCCGATTCGTTAGCGATCGGTGATGGCGCTGTAAGAAGTGGATCGCGGCTGCGGCGCCGAGCGCCGGAACCGCGAGCACGACTCCGGCGGCTCGGACGCCGAACGCGCCCGCGATCGCTCCGTCGGTAAGACTCGCGATCGGACGCAGGCCGAGGAAGGCCACACTCCACAAGGCCATGATCCGTCCGCGCTGGTGCGCGGCCACGTCAAGCTGGAGCCGGCTGGTCGCCGCTGTGTTCGACGCGAGATAGCCGAAGCCGGCGACCGCAAGGAACGCGTAGGCGACGTCGAGCCATGGCGCCACCGAGAAGCCGATCACACCCGCGCCGAGCAGCACGAGCGTGATGAGCATCCGCCGCCGCGAGCCGGCGACCCGCCCAGCGAGCAAAAAGGCTGCCGCGACGGCCCCCACCCCGAAGGCGCCGATCAGGTAGCCCGAGTCGGTGTCCGGTCTCCCGAATGCGTGCGCGAACGCCGGGGCCTCCGTGTTGATCGGATCAGACGCGAAGCCCACCGCCGTGACGATGAGCAGGAACCCGAGCAGGCGAGGATCGTCGCGGACGAGCCGGAGGCTCTCACGAAGCCGGGCCTCGCCCCGGGTCGCAAGCACGCGCGCTGCGGGCTGCACGAGCAAGACGCCGACGACGAGCACGAGATAGGAGCCCGAGTTGATGGCGAATGAGGCCGGAATCCCGAGCTTTCGCACCGAGAGCGCGGCGAGCGCCGGGCCGACCGCGCGTGCGAGGTTGTACGTCATCGAGTTGAGCGCCACGGCGGACTGCAGCTGGGAGCGGGGTACGAGGTCGGAGATCAGCGCCTGCGAGGCGGGCGCCGAGAACGCGCTGACGACGCCGAGGCCGAGCGAGCAGAGCATCACGACCCAGACGGGCGCAAGCCCGGACCACGCGAGTGCGGCGAGCGCCGCGCTGAGTGCGGTCGCGGCGAGCTGCGACACGAGCACGAGCTTGCGGCGGTCGAAGCGATCCGCGGCGCTCCCGGCCCACGGCGCGAGGAGCAGGATCGGGACGAACGTCGCGAACTGAAGGACGCCGAGCAGGAACGGCGAGTGCGTCTGCCGGTAGATGAACAACGACGCAGCGAGGTTCTGGAACCACGTCCCACTCGCCGACGACGCGTTGCCGATGAAGTAGGGCCCGAAGTTGCGGTGGCCGATCAGGCGCAGCGCAGCGCTCGGTCCGACCTCGGGCCGCTCCTCCGTCACCGGCCAAACCCTCCTAAGCTCGGCCGGCCTTGTGCAGCTGGTCGTAGATGCGGCGCGCCGTCTTCGACGGGACCCCGGGCACGCCCTCGAGCTCTTCCGGGGTCGCCGCGAGCATCTGCTCGACCGAGCCGAAGTGATTCAAGAGCGCGCGCCGCCGTGCGGGCCCGACCCCCTCGAGGTCGTCGAAGATCGAGGCGAACCCGCGTGACTCGCGGCGCTGGCGGTGGAAGCCAAGCGCGAACCGATGAGCCTCGTCGCGGAGGCTCTGGAGCAGCTGAAGGCCAGGGTTGTGCCGAGACAGCACGATCGGGTCCGGCAGCCCGGGCACAAACACCTCCTCGATCCGCTTCGCGAGGGCGATCACCGCGACACGCGGCAGGTCGTAGGTCTGCATCGCCGCGAGCGCGGCCGACAGCTGGCCCTTGCCGCCGTCGATCACGACGAGGTTCGGCGCGGTCGCGAACGATGCGTCGTGCGTCTCGCCCGTCCCGTCCGACAGGCGCGCGAACCGACGCGTAATCACTTCGGCCATCGCAGCGAAGTCGTCTGGATCGTCGCCGGCGGTCTTGATGCCGAACTTGCGGTAGTCGGACTTCCGCGGCTGCGCATCCTGAAAGACGACCATTGAGCCGACGGGATCCTGTCCCATCGCATGCGAGATGTCGTAGCACTCGATGCGCAGCGGCAGCGACTCGAGGTTCAACGCCTCACGCAGCTCCTCGAGCGCCTCGACACGCCGCGCGCGCTTCTGCTCGGTCGCCGCCTGCTCCGACACGAGTGCGTGCTGCGCATTCTCATCCGCGAGCTGCTGCAGCCGTCGCTTCTCGCCTCGCTCGGCGGCGCGCACCTCAACGCGGGCGCCGCGCTTCTGGGACAGGAACTCCGCGAGGGCAGAGAGATCGCCGCAGCCGTGCGGCACGATGATTTGCGGCGGCACGCTCGGCGCGGAGCCGTAGTACTCGAGCGCGAACGACTCGATGACCGTTGACAGGTCTTGTCCGCCGACGTTCTCGAGGTGGAACGAGTGGCGGTCGACCATCTTGCCGCCCCGCAGGGGGAAGATCTGGACGACCGCACGGTCGCCCTCGGCGGCGAACCCGATCACATCGATCGTGCCGACCGATTGCCGCTCGACCGCCTGCCGTTCGACGAGGTGCTGCACCGCGCGCAGCCGGTTGCGGTAGCGCGCCGCATCCTCGAAGCGCTCCTCACCCGCAGCGTCGTTCATCTTCCGCTCGAGCTCGCGCTGAATCGGGCGCACATCGCCCGAGAGGAACTCGATCACGCTGTCGATGATCGCGCGATAGTCCTCCTTGGAGACGTACCCAACGCACGGCGCCAGGCAGCGGTCGATGTGGTAATCGAGGCATGGGATCCCCGAATGTCGCCCCGGCTTTGGCCCCTCGCACGGCCGGTACGGGAAGACCCGGTTCAGCACGTCGAGCGTCTCGCGCACCTTTTTCGCGTTCGCGTACGGGCCGAAGTACCAGACGCCCTGCCGGTGGCGCTCGCGCGTGAACATCACCCGCGGGTACTCGTCCTCGACCGTCACAGCAATGTACGGGAACGATTTGTCGTCGCGCAGCCGTACGTTGAACGGCGGCCGGTGCCGTTTCACGAGGTTCTGCTCCAGGTGGAGCGCCTCGACCTCAGAGCCGGTGACGATCACTTCGATGTCCGCGACCCGGTCCGGCAGATACGCGATCTGGGCGCGACCGTCCTGGCCGCGCTGGAAGTACGAGCGCACGCGCGGGCGTAGTATTTTGGCCTTGCCGACGTAGAGGACGTCACCTTTCGAGTCGCGGAAGAGGTAGACGCCCGGCTTCGCCGGCAGCTGCTTCAGCTGGTCTTCGAGGCGTGGAGCCATAGCCATGGCTACCGTAGCCGAGGCCATGTGGGGGTCTCTTCTGCGGTTTCTCGCGGTGCTCGCGGCGTGGCTTGCGCTCGCGTCCGCTGCGGAGGCAGGCGGTCCCGGCCTCGTGCTCGGAGCGACCGAGGACGCCGTCCGCTCGACGACGCTCGCCACGGCGAAGGCGCAAATGGACTTGCTCGCGCTCGCCGGCTTCCGCGCCGTGCGCGTCACGCAGATCTGGGTGCCGGGTGAGAGCGCGCTCTCGGCACAGGACGCGACCGTGCTTGCGAACGTCGCGGCGGCGGCGAAGCTGTCGAACATCACCGTCCTCACGAGCGTGCTGAACCAGGGCAGCAAGACGACGCCGTTGACCGACGCGGATCAGGCCGACTTCGCCGCCTACGCGGCGAATCTCGTGCAGCGGGTGCCCGCGCTGCGCATCCTGATCGTCGGCAACGAGCCGAACCTCAACCGTTACTGGCTGCCGCAGTTCAACGCCGACGGCAGCGACGCAGCCGCGCCCGCCTACGAGGCGTTGCTCGCGACGACCTACGACGCGGTCAAGGCGGTGGCGCCGTCGGTGACAGTGCTCGGCGGCGCGGTCTCGCCGCGCGGGGGCGACGTCGCGAACGGGATCCGGCCGACGCACTCGCCGACGGTCTTCATCCAGGACATGGGCCAGGCGTACCGAAGCAGCGGCCGGACGACGCCGATCATGGATGGCTTCGCGTTCCACCCGTACGAGGACAACTCGAGCATCGCGCCGGTGGACGGCACGCACCCGAACTCGACGACGATCGCGCTCGCGGACTACGGCAAGCTCGTCGCGTTGCTCGGCGAGGCCTTCGGCAACTACACGCTGCCGATCTGGTACGACGAGTTCGGCGTCGAGTCGCAGATCCCGCCCGCGAAGCAGAGCCTTTACACGAACACGGAGCCGGCGACGACGAAGCCGGTGCCCGAGGCGACGCAGGCGGCCTACTACCGGCAGGCGGTGCAGCTCGCGTTCTGCCAGCCGAACGTCCGTGGGCTCTTCCTCTTCCATGTCTTTGACGAACGGGATCTGACCGGATGGCAGTCGGGGCTCTACTACGCCGACGACACACCGAAGTCGAGCCTCGACGCGGTGCGGCTCGCGTTCGAGGAGTCCCGCCGTGGCACGGTGGCGCACTGCGCAGGCTTGCAGCTCGCCGTACACCCGAAGGTCGTACAGCACGGCTCCGTTCTCACGCTCACCTGCGACCTCGACTGCTCGTATGTCGCCCAGCTCTACCGGCTGCCAGGGCGACTGCTCGTCGCGAAGCACGGCCGTGCCGTCGGCGGTAAGCCGACCACACTGCCGCTGCGCGTGCCAAAGCAGCAGGGGTCGTATCGCCTGCGGCTCTCGGCCGTTGCACCGGTGAACCCTGGGCCGGCGGTGACGCTTCGTTTCTCCGTGCACGGCGGCTAGCATTTACGCTGTGGAGGGCCAGTACGTCGCGTACACCTGCTACCGGGTCGATCCGGCCTGGCGGCGGCTCCCGGTAGAGGAGCGCCAGGCCGCGAAGGACGCGTTCGCGGAGGTGATCGAGGACTTCACCGATCGCTTCGACCACCTGCGCGCCTACACGACGACCGGCGTGCGGGCCGAGACGGATTTCTTCCTCTGGAAGATCACGGAGCGCTACGAGTCGCTCGGTGAGCTCGGCGCCGCCCTGAACGGCACGCCGCTCGCCGGCTGGCTGACGACGCCGTACTCGTACCTTGCGACGACGAAGGCCTCGCAGTACACGAACGCGCGCCGTGCGCGGAAGCTCGTGCCGCAGGGATCGCCGTATCTCGTCGTCTATCCGTTCGTGAAGGTGCGGCCGTGGTACGCCCTCTCCGAGGCGGACCGTCAGCGCGCGATGGACGAACACATCCGGATCGGTCGCGAAGAGTTCCCTGGCATCAAGAACCACACCAGCTATTCGTTCGGGATCGACGACCAGGAGTTCATGACCGCATTCGAGTGTGATGAGCCGGCGGACTTCATGCACCTGATGTTGCGTTTGCGCGACAGTGAGGCGTCCGTCTACACCGAGCGGGACGTGCCGATCTTCGTCGGCCAGCACGTAACGATCCGCGAGGCGCTCGCCGCGCTGGACGGCGCCTCGGCTCGCGTCGAGCGGTAGCTGCTAGACGTACGTGTGCTGATCGCGCCAGGTTCGCCACATCGCCAACCCGCAGAAGACGAGCACTCCGATGAACGCGAGCACCTGCAGGCCGTGCGCGCCGCCGTACCAGTTGACGCCGAGGTCGGCGACCGCGAGCAGTGCTGCACCGTAAAAGACGACACGCGCCCGGAGCGGCCAGGCGGAGATCTCTTCCCTGCGCTCGCGCCAGATGAGAAAGACAAAGAAGGCGATCGCGAGGATGAAGACGATCCGCGCGATGACGAGGAGCGACACGAGGGTCGCCTGCAGCTGCAGGACCACGATCACCCCGACGATCGCGAGGATGATCAGGAACCCGCGCAGCGTCGGGTTCATGCGGGAGAAGAAGCCTCGTCTCATCACGTCCCGGTCATGTACGCCCGCACGGCGAGCGCTCCTGCGACCAGGGTAGCCCCGGCGAACCAGGCGAGCCGGGCGCGGCGGTCGGCCGGCGCGTACAGCCAGGGCGCGAGGACGGCGAGGAGCGACAGCGAGCCATAGAGATAGTGGAGCCGCTGCGGAGCCCGGCGATGATCGGAGAGCAGCAGCAGGCCGAGCCCGACCTGGGCAATGACCAGGGTCTGCGCGAGCGCGAGCAGGTGGGTGACGATGCCGTGCGGCTCGCGGTGGCGGTAATACGCGAGGCCGGCGAGCGCAGCGGCGCCGAACGTCGCAGCGAGGACCAGGAATGCCACGGTGTGGTGGGCCGTTAGCATCGGCGCCCAACGCTACAGGGAGGACCCAACGTGATCGAGGAAGGAAAGCCCGCCCCGAACTTCGAGCTCACAAGCGACAGCGGCGAGACAGTGTCGCTTGCAGACCTGCGCGGCAAGCCCGTCGTTCTCTACTTCTATCCGAAGGACGACACGCCAGGCTGCACGAAGCAGGCCTGCGGCATTCGCGACGCGTACGGCGAGTTCGAGCGCGCGGGCGCGGTCGTGCTCGGAGTCTCACCCGACGACGAGGGCTCGCACGTCAAGTTCAAGAACAAGTACGAGCTCCCGTTCACGCTGCTCGCCGACACCGACCACTCCGTCGCCGAGGAGTACGGCGTCTGGAACGAGAAGTCGTACCTCGGAAAGAAGTACTGGGGTGTTAGCCGCTCGACCTTCGTGATCGACGCCGACGGGAACATCAAGAAGGTCATGCACGATGTGAAGCCGGCAACGCATGCAGACGAGGTGCTCGCGGCGCTCTCGAACTGACAGAAATCACCCCTTCGAGGGTGACGCTCGCGCAGTCGAAACGAGAGGATCGCGCCAAAGGCGCGAAAGGCCCCTCAACCCTGCGGCTCCTCCTGCGTGATCCCGAGTTCACCGACCAACTCGCTGCGTTTCTCCGCAGCGTCGGTCAGCGACCGCTCGTGAGCGGTCCCGGTCAGATCGAGGTCGATGCGCCCGGTGACGAGCTCAACGCTTACCTCCGCGTCTGGGGGGTCATGCACCCCGACGCCGACGTCGAGCTCCACTAGGCTCGGCGCGGCCTACCTCGGCGGGCGCCAGGGCAATCCGTCGAACTCGGACAGGTCGCGTTGCCGTCGTCCTTCGTCGAACATGTCGCGCACCGGCGCAAGCAGTGGCGGATCGGTGGACGTCGAATCTCCGGTGCGTCGCAGCTGCAGGTCGTTCACGTCGACGATCGGGACCGCTTCGGCGAACGCGGCCGCGTCGGTTGTGAATCCGGCGCAGCCACACCGCCCGACCGCAAGCCCGGACTCGACGGCCACGCGTACCTTGCATCCTTGTTCGCCACCGCCGAACGTGCCGCGATGCTGACGGCGTGGATGCCCGCAGCGCTTGCACGCGCGTGACCCGTTGCAGTTACCGAGACTTGATCCGTCGTCGGTGAGCCGCGCATGTAGGCCGTTTGGCCCGCCGCGGCTGCTGCGCCTCTACAGAGGGCCATCTTCGGCGACGGTGAGACGAAAAGCCCCGGGACACGCGGTCGCCGGGGCCTCATGCGGATGAGAGGACTTGAACCTCCACGAGCTTTCGCCCACACGGACCTGAACCGTGCGCGTCTACCANNACCAATTCCGCCACATCCGCGCGGAACGACAGTGTAGCCCGGCCTGCGACACGCTGAGAAACGCGTGTACCGTGCTCAGCCTGCATCGTCTCGCTCTCGTCTTGCCGCCAGTACTGGGGTCGCTCATGCTGCTCACCGCAGCCGGCGCCGGGACGTCCGCGCGCTCGCCGGTGCCGTCCGGCGGAGGGCTCGTCGAGGTCGTCGTCACGCTCCCGCAGCCGCCGCTCGCCGAGGCGATCACGCAGGACCGCCTGCTCGCGAAGGCGACGACGACGCGTCACCGCCTCGACGTTCGCGCGCCGGCCAGCGTGAGCTATCTGCGAACGCTCGCGTCGGCGCAGCGATCGCTGCAGGCTCGGATCAGCGCGGCGATCCCCGACTCGAGTGTGCGCTGGCACTACGGCGTCGTCCTGAACGGAATCGCCGTCGTCGTTCCCCGCTCGCAGCTCGGCCGGCTCAGCTCGATCCCCGGCGCCACCGTCTGGCCGAGCTTGACGTACCACTCGCTGCTCGACCGCACCCCGAAACTGATCTCCGCACCGGCAGTGTGGGGACCCACCCTCGCGACCGCCGGCAACGGGATGAAGATCGCGATCCTCGACGNNACGCCGAAGGTGATCGTCGCGAAGGCGTTCTCGCCGGCGACGAACCACTGGAAGTACGCGAACACTCCGTTCGACCCGGTCAACTCCGATCACGCGACGAACGTCGCGGGCATCGCCGCGGGCGATTACAACACGGTCGCCACCATCCCCGGCAGCCGCCCTCGCGTCTCCGGGATCGCACCGAACGCGTACTTGGGTAACTACAAAGTGCTCACCGTCCCGACAACCGAGTTCGGGCTCGACGGCAACTCCCCCGAGATCGCCAAGGGCATCGAGGAGGCCGTCAAGGACGGCATGGACGTGATCAACC
>PLZU01000058.1 GCA_003152275.1 Actinomycetota bacterium | reverse complement strand
GGCCTGCGCCGCCTGCGCACCCAGTTCACGACCCCGCAGAAGACCTTGCAGCAGGTACTGAACCCACCGCAGACGAACATCACGACGACCGCGTACACGATCGGTGGCGTCGACCAGACGCAGCCGACGATGGGCGTCGTGACAACCGCCCAGGTCACGAAGGGTCGCTTCCTCGCGCCAAGCGGCGGCAAAGAGGCGCTCGTGTCGACGACCTACGCGGTGAAGGGCAAGCTGAAGGTCGGCTCGAAGCTCGACCTGAACGGCACGTCGTTCACGATCGTCGGCCTCGTCAACCCACCGCTCGGCGGCCAGAGCGCAGACGTCTACCTGCCACTCGCCCAGCTGCAGACCCTGGCGAACGAGAAGGGTTTGGCGAACGTGATTCTCGTGCGCGCCACCGGCAGCTCGAAGGTCGGCGCTGTCGAGGCCGCGATCAAGCGTGCGCTGCCACAGGCCCAGGTCGCGAGCTCGAAGCAGGTCGCAGACAAGATCAGCGGCTCGCTCGTCAACGCATCAAATCTTTCGCACGACCTCGGGCTCGTGCTCTCGATCGTCGCTGCAGCTGCCGCGTTCTTGCTGGCCGCTCTACTCGCACTCTCGTCGGTCGGGAAGCGCGTGCGCGAGCTCGGCACGCTGAAGGCGCTCGGCTGGACGCAACGCATGGTCGTGCGGCAGGTCGCCGGCGAGTCGCTGGCCACGGGCGCCGTTGGAGGCGTGCTCGGCATCGTGCTCGGCGTGGTCGCCGCGCTCGCCATCAACGCCTTCGGACCCACCTTGACCGCGAGCGCAACGACGGGCGGCGGCTCTGCGCTCCTCGGAGCGGCCAGTCTGCGCACCGCGACGAGCACGGTGTCGCTCACCGCGCCCGTCGGCGCCGGGATCCTCGCCCTCGGCTTCGCCCTCGCCCTGCTCGGCGGCTTGATCGCCGGCACCGCTGCGGCGCTTCGCGCAGCGCGTCTGCGTCCCGCCGACGCGCTGAGGCAGATGGAATGACGGCGCTCTATTCGCTCGACGGTGTCGCGAAGCTCTTCCAGCGCGGCCCCACCACGGTCCGCGCTCTCGACGGCGTCGATCTCGAGATCGAGGCCGGTGAGTTCGTCACACTCGAAGGACCTAGTGGCAGCGGTAAGACGACGCTCTTGCAGCTGCTCGGCGCGCTCGATCGACCCAGTGCCGGCCGTGTGCTCTTCGAAGGCAACGACCTCGCCCAGCTGCCGGACCACGAGCTCGCCGGCCTGCGCCTGCGCTCGTTCGGATTCGTCTTTCAGCAGTTCAACTTGATCCCGACGCTGACCGCCGTCGAGAACGTCGAGGTGAAGCTCGCCCCGACCGGCGTCCGCAATCCGGATCTCCGCGATCGCGCGCTCGCACTGCTCGACGAGGTCGGGCTCGCAGGGCGCGCGATCCATCTTCCTGCGCACATGTCGGGCGGCGAGCAGCAGCGCGTCGCAATCGCGCGCGCGTTGTCGGTGGAACCTCGCGTCGTGCTCGCGGACGAGCCGACAGGCAATCTCGATTCGACGACCGGCGGCGAGATCATCGACCTGCTCGCCAACATGGCGGCCGTGCATGGCGCAACGGTGATCGTCGCCACGCACGACACCGGACTCGCCGAGCGCGCTCCGCGACGCATCTCGATGCGCGACGGACGGCTCTCGGTTCCCGTGGGCGCCGTTTAGGCTCGCCGGAGAGCGACGACCGGGATCACCCGACTCGTCTGCTTCTGATACTCGCCGAACTGCGGTCGGCGCTCCGTCTGTAGCGCGAACTCGCGATCGCGCTCCTCGCCTGCGAGCGGCGTCGCAATCGCGTCATAGCGCTCGGAGCCCACCTCGACGACGACCTGCGGGTCGGCAGCGAGATTCAGATACCAATCGGGATGGTTCGGCGCGCCACCCTTAGACGCGTAGACGAGCAGACGGTTCTCATCGCGCGTGTAGACCATCGGCGTCGTGTGCAAGCGACCGCTCTTCCTTCCGGTGGTCGTGAGGAGAAGGAGATCTCTCCCCTCCCAGGTGCCCCCCACCGCTCCGCCATGTGCCCGGAACTCCTCGATGATCTGCCGGTTGTAGTCGCTCATTTCGAGAGGCATCGTAAGCTCATGGGTCGATTGCGCGATGGAAGGCCTCGAGTGCCTCATCGCTGAAGAGGACGAAGCGCACCAGCTCGATCGGGGAGACCGCCGCCTCGCGAACCGCCGCAACGGCGACGGTCGCTGCCAGCTCGACCGGATACCCGTAGATCCCGGTCGAGATCGCGGGGAAAGCAACCGTCCGGCAACCGAGCTCTGCCGCGATCTCCAACGACCGCCGGTGGCACGAGGCGAGCAGCTCGGGCTCGCGGTTGCCGCCGCCGCGCCAGACCGGGCCGACGGCGTGAATAACGTGCCGTGCGGCCAGGCCGCCCGCGCCCGTCGCCTTCGCATCCCCGGTGTCGCAACCGCCAAGAAGGCGGCACGCCGCGAGCAACCCGGGCCCGGCCGCTCGGTGAATCGCGCCGTCGACTCCTCCTCCGCCGAGCAGGCTCGAGTTCGCCGCGTTGACGATCGCGTCGACGGTCTGCTGTGTGATGTCACCGCGAACGGCCTCGACCATGGAACGAACGCTAGCCTCAGTCCGTGGCGCGAGACGACGAGCCGCAGCTCGACCCTGACGATCGCCCGCCGATCTGCCCGGCCTGCGGCGTGACGCAGGGAATGGTCATGGACGGCGTCGAGACAGAGTTCGTGTGCCTCGAATGCGGATTCTCCGACAGACGAGATCCGGAGTAGCGCAGATCAGTGCGCCGACGGGAAACCGGGCGTCGAAAGCACCCGCTCGTCCGCGAGGATCGTCATCGCCTCGTAGCCCCGCAAGCGCGCGGTCCAGTGAATCCCGGCCTCGCCCATCGCGAATGCGGCGGTCGCGTACGCATCTGCAGTCGCGAGCTCCGGCCCGGCGATCGTGACCGACAGCACTCCGACTGGCGGACGGCGGGTGTGCGGATCGATCACATGGTCTCCGCGCGCGTATGCGCCCGACGTCGCAACGGCGAGGTCGTTCGCTTCGACGACCGCCGCAATGCTATTCGGCTCCAGCGGGTGCTGGATGCCTACGCTCCAGCACGGCTCGGGCACGGCGCGGCCGCGCAACCTCATGTCGCCCGCGATGTTGAGGGCGAAGTTGCAGAGACCTGCCTCGATGAGCATCGCTGCCGCCCGGTCGACCGCCCACCCTTTCACGAGCCCCGACGGGTCGATCACATCGGCGGCCGCTGCGCGCACGTCGAAATAGCCGTCCGTCTCGATCCGTAGCGCTTCGCAGCGGTCAAGGACTTCGCGCACATCCGGATGCGCCTCGGCGATTGCGAGCTCTCCCCGGTTGATGCGGCTGATCTCGCTGTCGTCTTTGTACGTGCTGAACGTCGCGTCGGCGAAGCGGAGCCAGTCGAACATGCGCTCGAGGTCGTTGTCGTCGACCTCCGCGTCGCGAACGTCGACGACGACCGGCATGCCCATGATGTGCTCGACGCGCCTGACACCGGGAGCGACTGCAGCCACCAGCGTCAGACCTTCTTCTCGAGCACGATTGCAGCCTGGAGAGACTGGATGTACGCATTGCTCGAGTAGCTCGCGCCGGACACCATGTTGATGTTGGCGTTCTGGGAAGTGAGCGTTTCCTGCATCAGATAGGGGAGCGCGTTCTGGCTGATGTAAACCGAACGGGAAGTGTGGTTCGGGTAGACCGGGATGCTGATGTTGATGATCTTCCGGACAATCTTCTTCTTCTTGCCCGCGATTGTTGTGGTCTTCTTCACGGTCAGCGTCACCTGGACGTAGCCCCACTGGCCTGCCTGTGCCGGGGAGCCGCTCACCTTCCGCGTAATGCTGACGACCTTCTTCGGAACGGCGGCGAACGCGCCGCCGGCGGGTGCGGCCAGGACGGCCGCGCCCACACTCGCTGTGACTATTCGTTGGAGGCGATTCATGGATGGTCCTTTCTCAGAGTGCGAATCGTTCGGCGTGGATGAAACGGGTGGGAACGTGTGCGTTGCGCACGTTCTCTCGAATGGCATTTGTCATCGCGGGCGGCCCGCAGACGTAGACTTCGCGCTCGGCGATGTCCGGGACGATCTCTCGCAAATGCTTAGGCGACAGCAGGTCCCGCCCTTCGTCGGTCTCGTGATCGCCGACAACGAAGCGTAGATCGATTCCGCGCGCGCTCGCGAGATGCTCGAGCTCGTCACGAAAGATGATGTCGTCGTCGTGCATGACGCGATAGAGCACGATGACGTCGCCGCTCATCTCTTCGAGCAGTGCGCGGACCGGCGTGATACCGATGCCGCCCGCGATCAGGACGACCTTCTCCCGGCGCCGAACCGCTTCAGTGAATGTCCCGAACGGTCCTTCGGCGACGACCCGCGTGCCCGGCCGGACGCGGCGGATCCTGCCCGAGAAGTCGCCGAGCGCCTTCACCGTGATGCGCAGCGAGTTGTCCGTCGGAGCGGCCGAGAGCGAAAACGGGTGCGACGCCCACCAGCAGTCGCCCGCGAGAAACCGCCAGAGGAAGAACTGACCCGGTTCCGCCTTCAGCCGGGCGAGCCGCCGGCCGCTCATCCGCAGAGACACGACGCCCGGACCCTCCTCCACGACTTCCGCGACACGCAACCGGAAGCGGAACGCGTTGAGGACCGGCGCGCCGATGCGAAAGACGACGAGCACGGCGAGCGTCGCGATGTAGAGCGAGGTCCAGTAGTCCGCCGCCACGCGGTCGAGCACGAGCTCGTTCCCCGTGGGGATCTGGTGGAACCACGCAAGCGCGATTCCCGCGTAGGCAGTCAGATGGACCGCGTACCACCACTCATACCGGAGACGGCGACGCACGACGACGATCGACGAGACGACGACGGCGATGAATAAGAACGTACCGACGGTCGCGGTGATCATTCCCGGATAGATGCCACCCCAGACCATCGTCGAAATCTCTTTTGGTATCGACAGACGATCCATCAAGGCGTAGCCCCAGATCGCGAGAACGACATGCGCCAGAACGAGATCGAGACAAGCATGTCCGTTCCACCGGTGCCAGACAGTGAGCCGGTCGAAGCCGGCCAAGCGCTCGAGGAAGGGCAGCCGGGCGAGGAGCACGACCTGGATCAACGCGAGGTACGCACTGATGAGGCCCGTGATGCGGGCGGCGCTCGTCAGCGCCTCGCCCGTCGTGTGCACCTTCGTCACGTTGCCGCCGTGCCACCACAACCACACGAGCCCGGCAGCGTTCCCAAGGAGAAACGTTCAGACCGCGATTCCAATGGCCAGGCGGGTGGCACGGACGCGCGCATGTGTGCGCGGCGGGGCGTGTCGGCGTTCCTTCAGAACGGCAGAATCGGCCACGATCGCATTTGACCACCTGTACATGAGGCCTAAATGAAAATGTGCGCATTCACACGGCTTTCACCCTTAGGCCCGTAGCTTTCCCGGGATGCCGGTCGAGGAGCCTCGGTTGCGGATGCGCGCCGAGGCGCGGCGAAGACGCGGGAAGCAACGCCGCACGCTCGCGATCGTGATCCTGCTCTTCGCGGTCGTCGCGGGAATCGGCGTCGCACGTGAGCGTCGGCACCAACCGTCGAACGCACGCGCGCCCCTGACCGTCAACGCCGCAGCGAAGCGCCGCGCGCTCGCGCCGCCGGGGCCGATCCCGGGTTACCTGCTGATCGCGGACCGCGGCAACAATCGCATGCTCCTGGTCAATAGCTCGAAGCACATCTTCTGGACGTATCCGGCGCCCGAAGGAGCGGCCGCCATGCCGTTCACGTTCGACGACGACACCTTCTTCGGACCGGGCGCCGACCGAATCATCTCGAACCAGGAAGACCAAGACACGATCCAGATCATCTCGTTCCCGGGGCGGAAGGTCTTGTGGCGGTACGGACACGTCAATCAGAAAGGCTCGGCCAACGGCTACCTGAACACGCCTGACGATGCGTACCTGCTACCGAACGGACTCATCACCGTCGCCGATGCGTACAACTGCCGCGTTCTCTTCATCAACAAGGCACACAGGATTGTGCGCCAGTACGGCACGACCGCTGTCTGCGGGCACAACCCGCCTTCCGAGCTTGGCGCGGTCAACGGAGCGACACCGCTGCCGGACGGAGGCACGCTCGTGAGCGAGATCAATGGTTCATGGGTGGACGACATCGCCGCGAACGGCCGACTGCGGTGGGCGGTGCAAGCGCCCGTTTCATATCCGTCCGATCCGGAACTGCTGGGACCCGACCGGATCCTGCTCGCGGACTACGCGCGACCGGGTCACGCGATCATCATGAACCGGACCGGCCATGTGCTCTGGCGTTACGGACCTTCCTCAGGACCAGGAGAGCTCGATCATCCGTCGCTTGCTACACGAATCGCGCCTGGCCTGATCGCGATCAACGACGACTTCCGGGACCGCGTGGTCATCGTCAGCATCAGAACGCACCACATCGTCTGGCAGTACGGCCACACCGACAACCCCGGACGTGCACCGGGCTACCTCAACACCCCTGACGGGCTCGACTTGCTGAAGACAGCCGCCGCGCAGCGCCTGCCTGCGGTGCGCGCGCTCCTGACCGTACCGGCGAAGCCTGGAGCTTCGACGACTACGACAATCGCATCGCCCGTGCGCGTGCGGTTGGCGCAGTACCGGCTGCCGGCCCCCGTCCAGCGTGCGATTGCGATCGGATCCGGATCGAAGATCCTCATCGCCGGTGGGCTCGACGCGAACGGCGCGTCGACGAACGGGGTCTTCCGCCTCGATCCGGTGTCCGGCCGGCTCGCACGGCTTGGCACGGTTCCCGAGCCCTTCCACGATGCCGCGGGCGGCGTGGTCGGCAACCGACTCTTCGTCTTCGGGGGCGGCTCGAGCCAGAGCAGCTCGTCCGTGCAGACGTTCGACCTCGCCAACCGGCACGGCGCGGTGGTCGCACACCTCCCGCGCCCGCTCTCCGACCTCGCGGCGGCCACGATCGGGAGCACGATCTATCTCGTGGGCGGGTACGACGATCACCGTCCCCGTGCGGAGATCTATGCGACGAGCGATGGCACGCACTTCCGCCTCGCCGGACGCCTTCCCCAGGGTGTGAGATACCCCGCAATCGCTGCGGCCGCCGGCCGGCTCGTGATCGCGGGTGGGATCCTCGCGAGCGGCGCCCCGAGCTCCGCGGTGTACCTCTTCGATCCGGGCTCGAGACAGGTGCGCCTGCTCGGCCGGCTCGCGACTGCTGTAGGGCACGCCAGTGCCGCGGCGCTCGGGGGAACGGTCTACGTCGTCGGAGGCCTGGACGCCGCCGGACGAGCGGTTACCGCAAGCACGCGCGTCGACGTAGCCGCGGCGAAGGTCACACCGATTGGGTTGGGAGTACCGGTCGCCGACGCCGGCGTTGCCGAAGCGGGGGGCGAGGCGTTTCTGCTCGGCGGACGGCGAAGCGGGCACGCTGTCGCGGACGTCCGCATCCTCGGAACCGGCTAGCGTTTCTTCGGAACGTAGAGGAACACCGCGCCGTCGCGAGGCACATCACGCCGAACGTCGAAAGCGAACGAGTCTTCGTCTCCCACGGCCGGCAGGTTGTACTCACTGACGTCGAAGCCGCCGCCTGGTTCGAGCCGCGTTACGTATGCGACATGCCCGAGTTCCGAGAGTCGCGGCCAGACCGCGACTGCTCCCACGCGCGGGAGCTTCCCGACAGGGATCCCACGGAGGCGTGCGACATGCGCCCAGTTGTGGGCGTCCATCGAGCCCGGTATGAACCAATCCGTGCGCTGGCCGTTCGCGCTGAGCGCCCACGCAACGTACGACGTGCAATTGCACTCATACATCTTCCAACGGTCGACCTGCTCCGCAAGTCCAGCGCCCGGACACCTGGAGGCGTACGGATAGCCGTACGCGATCACGCCCGCCGAAGACGAGCCTATTGCGATCAGACTCGCGGCGACAACCCAGCAAAGCGCGACGGTGCGCACGGGAAAAGTATGACCGCTGCGATTACTGCGCGATCGCGGCTCGTGCCCGCGCCGCGCGCACCTCTGCCGAGAGCGTGGCGATGTCGTAGGCGCCGTGGTGCCGGCGGCCGTTGATGAAGAACGTCGGCGTTCCCGATACGCCGCTGAGATCGGCAGAGTCCACGTCTTCCGCAATGTGCGCGGTCCCCGCGCCTTGTCGAAGGTCGTCCTCGAACCGCTCGACGTCGAGGCCGATGTCTTCGGCGTAGCCGATCAGATCGGAGGCGCGAAGCGCGTCCTGATGATCGAGCAACAGGTCATGCATCTCCCAGAACGCTCCCTGGGCGCCCGCGGCCTCGGCGGCCTCGGCGGCGGCCGGCGCGCGTGGATGCACGTCGGTGAGCGGGAGGTGCCGCCAGACGTAGCGGACGTCGCCGAAGTCGGCAAGCAGCTCGCGCATCACCGGCTCGGCCCGCCCGCAGAACGGGCACTCGAAGTCGCCATACTCGAGCACGGTTACCGGCGCATCCGCAGGCCCGCGGATGTGGTCGCGCTCGGGATCGACCGGCTCCTCGAGGTCGATGATCGGCTCGGCGGTGCCGAGAAGGCCTCGGAGCCGCAACCGCTTGGGCAGCCGCGCCGCGGCGTTGAACACGAGCCAGGTCGCAAGCGAGGCGACGAGTGCGGCCGAGAGCACCCCGAGTTTTGCCTCCTCGAGTTGAACCCCACCGAAGGCGTGCGTCGCGATCAGCAGCGAGATCGTGAAGCCGATCC
The DNA here is from genome assembly GCA_003152275.1 of Actinomycetota bacterium. GTDB lineage: Bacteria > Actinomycetota > Thermoleophilia > Gaiellales > Gaiellaceae > Palsa-739. The sequence goes on along the minus strand of PLZU01000058.1, from coordinate 2,527 downwards.
CGGCGACCGCACCCGCGCCGGCAACAGCAACCCAGCCCACCGGCGGCCGCAATCGTCCACCACTCAGTCTCGTGACGACCCACGCCGTGCCGGTGATCCCGACCGGCTTGCCGACGACGTAGCCGATGAGAATCCCGAGTGTGATCGGCGAGGTGTAGGCGTGGGAGAGAAAGCCGCCGCTGATCACAATCCCCGCATTCGCGAGCGCGAAGAGCGGCACGATCACGTAACTCGTCCACGGGTGGTAGAGCTGCTGCAACCTGTCGTTCGCGGAGATCGCCGACCGTAACCCTGCGCGAGCGGTTCGTTCGAGCTCGGGCGTCGGCTGCTCACGGAAGAGCCGGAAGAGATCGGACGCACGCTCGAGGTCGACCCGCGCGGCCGGATACGCGTAGGTCAGAAGGCCCATCACGAGCCCGACGACAACGGGGTCGACTCCCGACTTGAAGAGGGCTATCCACGTTGTCGCTCCCAACGCCGCATAGACCAGGCCGTAATGCACGCCTGCCGTGCGAACGACGAGGATCGCAGCGACGATCCCGACTGCAATCAGCAGAGCCATCAGCGCAATGTGCCCGCTGTACACCGTCGCAATGACGACGAGCGCGAGGACATCGTCGACGACGACAACCGTGAGCATGAACGCGCGCAGGCGGTCTGGAAAGCGCGGGCCGACGAGCGCCAGCATCCCGAGTGCGAAGGCAGTGTCCGTCGACATCGCGACGCCCCAGCCGTGTGCCGACGAGCGACCGGCATTCGCCGCCAGATAGATCGCCACCGGCACGGCCATCCCGCCGAGGCCGGCGAGGACTGGCAGCGCGACCCGCCGGCGCTGCCGCAGCTCCCCCATGTCGAACTCGCGGCGCGCCTCCAGCCCGATGACGAAGAAGAAGAACGTCATCAGCCCGCTGTTCACCCAGTGGCGAAGATCGAGCGCGACGCCCGAGCCGCCGACGTGGATCGAGAGCTGCGTCCGCCAGAGGTTCTCGTACGACGCCGAGTCGACGTTGACCCACACGAGCGCCACCAGCGTCGCGGCAAGCAGGAACGCCGCGCTACCGATCTCTGTGCGAAGGAACCCCCGCAGCGGTGTCTCGAGGCTGCGGGCCCAGGCCGTCCGCTCCGAGAACGCCCGGCCTGCGGCCCGGGACTCAGCCATCTACTGCTTGTACCGCTCGACGACCTCCGGCGGGCGCGCGGACGCTGCGTCAGGATCCCGGCCGGACTCGCTGAGCGCGCGCCGCTGGCGCAACAGATCCCAGCACTGGTCGAGTGACACCTTCACCGCGTCGAGCCGCCGCCGGTCGTCGTCGGTCGCCGCGCCTGCTGCCTCTCGCTCCCAGAGCTCGTGCTCCTCGGCGACGAGCTGCTCGATCGTCCCGTGAATCTGTCCGTCATCCATGGGGAATTGCTCCTTTGTCCGGTAGCACCGCCGGAGTCAAGTATGCGGGCTCACGATGGGGCTGGGCCGGTAGATTCCACAGCATCAGCTTCCCGAATGAGTCAGACGAGTACCGAGCCGCACGCGACGCGCTCCTCGGCGAGGAGATCGCGCTGCGCCGGCACAGCGAGGCTGTAGCGGAGCAGCGGCGGGGCTTGCCGCTGGAGGGAGCCTGCCCGTCTTGCACCTCGAACATCGACGCGGTCGACGGCGAGGCTCCGCACATCGTGCAGCGGGTCAATCTCGCCATCGTTGCGAAAGCTCCGATCGAGCAGTTCCAGGAGCATGCGCGCACGCGGGGCTGGCGCAATGTCCGCCTGCTCTCCTCGGCGAACACGACCTACAACGCCGACTACCGGGGGGAGTCGGACCGGGGGCAGAATCCCGTGGCGACAGTGTTCGTCAGACGTAACGGAACGATTCACCACTTCTGGAGCAGCGAGCTCTACTCCGCGCCCAGCGACCCCGGCCTGCACCCCCGTCACGTCGACTTCATCTGGCCGGTGTGGAGCGTGTTCGACTGCACACCCGAAGGACGCGGGACTGACTGGTTCCCACAGCTTGCGTACCGCTAGCGCAGCGACGCTCGTAGCGACTGTCGTTCTGGCCGTTGCCGTGCCTGCGACGGCCGCGCGACCTAACCCAGCGCAGTTCCTTGCGTCGAGCACAGCAAACCGGCTCGTCCACTTGACGCTCCTAGCCGGGTTCGGGACCGCCAACAACGGCTTCAACTTCGACGGCTACGGTCGCGGTGACCTCCAGGTACGAATCCCGCTCGGCTGGCGCGTCGTCGTCGACTGCGAGAACCGCGGTGGCCTGCGCCACTCGTGCGCGATCGTCAAGGGCTCGCTTTCATTGACGCCGGCCTTTCGCGGCGCCTCCACGAAGCAACCGATCCTCGGGCTCTTTCCCGGCGCGAAGGCGACCTTCTCGTTCACCGCAAACCGCACCGGCAGCTTCCGCATCGCCTGCCTCGTTCCGGGGCACGAGCAGGCGCGGATGTGGGACGTGCTCGTGGTCGCGCGCGGCGGACGTCCGTCGATCTCCGTCCGGCCCGGCCCTTAGAACTCATTTCAGATTGAGCTT
>PLZU01000094.1 GCA_003152275.1 Actinomycetota bacterium | reverse complement strand
TCGACTCTCCCGAACCCGTGCAGGTGCGCGGCGTCGAGGTGGCACCGCGCGACGTCGTCGCCGCCGTACTGCCCGATCCAGCGACGCTCGGCAACCGCATGCGCGGAAAGACCTGCGCAGGCACGCTCGTCACCGGCACCGGACACGACGGCAAGCCGAAAGCGGTCTACCTCTACCACGTCGCCGACAATCAACGCACGATGCAAGAGTACGGACACCAAGCGGTCGTCCTGCAAACGGCGCTCAATCCCGTGATTGCGCTCGAACTGCTTGCCGCCGGCAAGTGGCGCGGCACAGGCGTTCTTGGGCCAGAGTCATTCGACGCCGTACCGTTTCTCGATCTGCTCGCCGAGTACGGCGAGGCACACGGAACGGTCGAAAGCGACCCGAGACGCTAGCCCCCACGACCGCCTGGCCCACCTCACAACCCGCCCGAACATCTACGCGGCGCCTACACGCACACGGCTTCAGTCAGTGTCTCGATGGTGAGGAGTCAGCGCAGGACGCGGAGCTGGTCAAGAGGTACGCACGTAGCGCAGAAATCGAGTCGATGATCATTCGCGACATGGCGACCAACGCTGCGGGCTGGCCTCCGGTAAGTGAGGTTCGAACAATCGCGCTCGTGAATGCAACGCATGCACGACGCCAGCGAAAGTGCCAGCAAGGGAGGGAAGCCCAACGGATTCTCGCGGATTCGCGTCAAAAGGCGTAGCGTAGGCGGTCGGCGCGGCCCCCAACCTCTCCCCGAGACTAGGGCCGCGCCGACCCCCTACCATGCGGGCTGAGGCAAGCTTTGCGTCCGACCTGGCCGCCGGTGAGCCCATCGGGCGTACGGGCTGTGGTCGTAGGGCTGACGCCACCGCATTCGAGACCAGATAGCCGTGGTAACAGTGGACGTGGTGACAGTGGAGCCGGGACATTGGGTGGACGCCCGGCCATCGCCTTGCGGCGCCTTCGGGCCACCAGACGCGAAGGGCCGCCTCCCGGCGGCCCTTCTGCGCTGGAGCTGCGGCGTGGCGACTAGTTCTTCTTTGCCAGCGCCGGGAGCAGGTTTGCAGCGTTGGGCGTGCCGAGACCCGTCACCGCGTCCCAGCCCGTTCCCGCGTTGTAGCCGTTACCGCCGAGCTCGGCGACGTCGTTGTTTCCGGTCGTGGCGTCGTGGAAGTCGGCAGCATACTTCTGCTGCGCCTGGCTGAACTGGTACAGCGACTGGTTGATGTTTCCGATCCGGGCTCCGGCCATCTGATCCGCATCCGCGGCGAGTGCGGCCCATTGCGGCGAGCCGGCGCTCGTGCCGCCGAAGATGAAGAAGGTATGCGGATCGGTCGGGCTGATCCCGAACAAGAGGTTGCAGATCCCGCAGTGCGTCAGCACTCCGCCGTTGACGCCCGCGTTGTAGGAGACGTCGGGCACGCCGCGACCCGTTCCGCCCTTGACCTGCGATCGCTGCCATGACGGTCGGCCGTAGATGGTGCTGAAGCCGCCACCGCTGCAGTTGATGTCGGCCGGTGCGAGCGCCGGCGGGTTGCAGCCGAAGAGCTGCTCCGTCCACGCGGTCTCGCCGATGTAGTTGCCGGCCGGGTCGGATGCGTTCAGTGTCGTGCCGCCGACTCCGGTCACGTTCGGGTCGGAGGCGGGCGAGCTCGCCGAGAGGATCGCGGAGGTGCCGGCGCAGTTGAACTGCGAGGCACCGCTGTCGCCGGACGACGCGAACAACGTCATGCCCTTGTCCACGGCCTGCTGGAACAGCGCGTGCTCCTGGGCGAGCAAGCCCGGATCGACGCACGTCTCTGCCTCGCCGAAGCTCTGCGAGATCACGTCGCCGAGGTTGTTGTCGATCGCGTACTTCGTCGCCGCCAGGATGTCGGCGTCCTGGTTGCTCGCCGCCTCGACGAGCACGATGCTCGCAGCCGGCGCCATCGCGTGCGCCCAGAGGACGTCGAGCGTGATCTCCTCAGCCCAGCCGACCTGATTCGGGTCGGTGGGGTCGAACGCCGGCACGCCCTGCGGCGCGATCGCGGTGTAGCTCGGCGGCGCCGGCAGCCCGAATGTCGAGTCCTGAATCGCGAGGTCGCCCGCGACGTAGGGGTTCGAATAGGCGTCGATGATGAGGATCGTGCGCCCGCTGCCGTTCACGCCGGAGGAGAGCAGCCCTGAGTAGCCGTACGCGTTCTGGATCTGCGCCGGCTGGTAGCACCGCGGGCCAAGCGACCCGTCGATCGGGCGGCTCTGACAGCCGAAGTGCACCGTGCCCGGCTGTATCCGTTGCGGCGTCGAGATGTTGGGCTGGACGGTGATCGGATGCGACGTCGGCCCTGCCGCGCTCGACGCCGACACCGCCACGAGCGCACTGACCGCGGCGACGAGGAAAATCGCGCCGAGCCACCGACCGCGAAACGAAGCTCTGAAGGTCTTCACTCTGCCTCTCCCTCTGATTGCGGGTGACGCGATGGACAGCGCGGCCCTCCCCGACCGGCGTCCGATTCGCGGACCCGCCGATACTGGCTCAAGCCGACCCTGATTGCAAGTGGCAAACGAGCTACAATCCGGCGCGTGAGCCGCGCTGTAACCCTCCTCGCGCTGGCGGCGGGCTTCGCGGCGACCGCCTCAGCCGCAGCCGCTCCGCCCGTACCGATCGGCGGCAGCCCGGTCGGCGAAGACTCGCTCTCGGCGTCGCTCTCCAGCATGAAGGCGAAGGCAAAGCCGGTGGAGTTGACGCTGAAGCTGCACGCGGAGCTCGTGTGCGATCAACCCGGCTCGCCGCTCATCGTCGCATTGCCTGCCGACGCCTCGGTGCCGACGAAGCTGGCGCCAGCGGCGGTCCTCGTCGACGGCAAGCCTTCGGCGGCGGTCGCCGTCACCGCGCACCGGGTCACGATCACCACCGCACATGTCGGAGGCATCCTTTGCCACGTCGTCGCACCCGGCCTCGTGACGCTCCGCTTCACCAAAAGCGCCGAGCTCGGGAATCCGGCCTCCCCCGGCACATACACGATCTCAGTCCAACGCGGACGGTCGACCTACCGGACAGCCATTCACATCTCGGCCTAACCCCGTCCCACTCGCGCTCCGCGCGCCGATCGCGGCCGTCTCGCGATCCAGCAAACTCCCGACGCATCCGGGGCAGGAGCGGCCCCGAACGCTCTGCCGGGTGACACTGGCGTGCGCGAGCGTGCTCTCGCTTGAGACGTAAGCGCACCGACTTCCATCTACAAGCCGTCTACCAGGACAGGCCTGTACCACGCGGACTGAGGCATACTCCGCGATACCAGGCGGACAGCGAGAGCCGGACACCAGGGACTCGGCGGAGACAGACGCACGCCGGCGAACTGATGCGCGAGACTTCCTAAACCGTGTGCGCTAGCTCGGTTCCGGTCGGGCCACACTTGATTTGCGACGGTTGCGTGAGGGCTAACGTGGACGCCGACGGGGCTCGGCCACTTTGATATCAACGGCAGCGACGTTGTCCGCAGGGACGGCGTCGGCGGCGACGCCACTCGAAGCGGTCGCCGTAATCGATCCGCGGCCGGCAGCCCGGGCGATGAGAGTGAGAACGAGCCGCGCTGAAGAGCCGGTCACGAGATCTTTGAACTGGCACATACGCGGTACTGAGTGGCAGACGAACGACCGACCATGCATCGATTCGAATGCAACGCCGTTCGATACGATCGCGACTTTTCCGGTGGGCGTGCTCTGGGGTCCGTAGTTTGTCAGGGTCAGCGTTACGCGAAACGGGCGTCCTATGCGGACATCCAGAGCGGATGGCGAAGCACGAACGCCCAGATCGCTTGAGCGTCCGATCGCAGTCAGCGTGGCATCGCCACCGCTAGCAAAGACGTACTGCCATAAGGGCGCCGCCCCTTGTCCCGCGACCCAACCCACGTGGAGGAGAATCTGTCCCGGAGCGGTCACGAGCAGAACCGCATCCACAGTCGCGGTGCGCCCAGGCGCGAGGTCGAGGTCACACATGAAATCCGTGCATCTGCCTTGTGATGCCACCACCGAAAGGAACGTCGCCGAGCCGTCGATTCTGGGACTCAAGAAGTACTGCACCGCTCCGATCGTCCCGTCGTTCGTGACTGTGTACCGAACGGCGACGGTGTCACCGACGACGACTGTCGGAGAACTGACAGTAGTGACCGTGTCGAACTGAACTTTCTGCTGCTGAGCCGGAGGGACCTTTGGCGCCTTTGGCTCACCCCCTGTTGGTATCGGCCAGGTGTTAACGATGTCCGCAGTCGCTGCATCGTTTGTGCTGTTGGGATCACCTCCGTCGACCAGGGCGACGTGTGCGGTCGTGGGCACGACATCCGTTTGGCCGCCGAACAACGAGTCGTAATACTCGACGGTGACGTCGAAGCTGGCGTTCGGCGCCAAAGGCCCCGCGAAAAAGCATTGGCTGACCGGCCGCTCAGCTCCATACGAGCAACCTCTCACCTCCAGACCGACTGGACTCGGACCCGAACCTTTGTCGACATCGAAGGACACCTCGATACTCGAGGCGGAGCCTGGTCCGAGGTTCATTACGCGCCACGTGGATGCGGATGTGGGGCCTGGAGGCACTCCCGAGCCTGACACCTGGGAGACATACGTGATCGCGAGGTCTGCAGGAGCGGCGACCGCGACCGCGTCGCGTTGGAGAGCCGCGAACGCAAAGACGATGATCACCGTCACTCCAACTAGCCGCCGAACCACAGACCCACGATATCGACACTCGCGCCACGATCAAAGCCCCCGGGGCGAAGCTGATCGCCGCAGTCTGGCGGTACTTGAACTAGACGGCGAGCTGCGTCCCGTGGGCCAGTGTTGCTCCTTATCTTGTGGTGGTGCTTGGGGTCAAGCGTTCGGCACGTGTTCCGCCTTTCTGTTGTGAAGCGTGGTTGGTGTGCGCGGGCGTGAAGCTGCACGCGCTCAGTCCCGCGGCACGCGAAGTGGCGCCAGCCCGTAGTCGTGCCTTCAGCCGTCCAAACTCGCGCTCAACCGTGCGCGTTCCCGTAGAGGTCGCGGAACCGCGAAGTGGGGCGCGGGATGCGCGGGAGGACGGACGGTAAGCCGCAGTGACTGACGGTGATCGTTTACGCGAGTCCTCTCGCCTGAGGCGCACAAGCCGTCGTTCCGTCTACCCGTCATCTACCAGGATAGGCCGGACGCCAGGTCACACAGCGGACTCAGACGTACACCGCGCACACTCAAGCCCGGACACCAGGGACTCAGCGAACCCAGACGCCCGCCAGCGAACTGATGCGCGCGACTTCCTAAACCGCGTGCACTGGTTCGACTCCGGTCGGGGGCATCGTTCGCCTTGTGATTCATGCGATGTTCCACACCGTCTACCGGGCGCACAGCACGCCGACCGCGCGCGCCCCGTGCTAGGCCCTCGGAGGGCTCGGTGACATGATCCCACTGTGAGCGCCGCGGGACTTCGCCGTCGCATCACTCGATCGTTCAAGGCGCGGCGTCCTTGAGTTCGGCGCCGAATCGCGCGCGCGGCATGAGTGCCGAGGAGCGAGCGGAGCGGCGCCGCGATGCGCTGCGGCGCCGGCGGCGCCGCAGAAACGCCAGTGCAGTCGCAGTCGCAATCGCCGCGGGCGCGCTGGCGGCGGTTGCGCTGCTCGCGCCGCCCGGACAGCGTGGCGCGACTCACTCGGTGACGCAGATCGACCATCGCCGTGTGCGTAGACGTGTACGAGATCCTCGCGCGAGCACGGCCGCCGTCCCGATCCTCATGTATCACGTGATCGCAAGCGCGCCCGCCGGAGCCCCGTTCCCGGGTCTCTACGTACCACGGGCGGAGTTCGTCGCGCAGATGCGGTCGCTGGCCCAGGCCGGGTACCACGCGGTGACACTCGACCGCGTTTGGAACGCATGGCGGGGCGAAGCTCGCCTGCCGCCGCGGCCGGTCGTCCTCAGCTTCGACAACGGATATCGAACGCAGTACACGGTGGCCCGACCCGTGCTGCAGCGGTTCGGTTGGGTGGGTGACGAAAACCTGCAGCTCACTGGGCTGCCTCCGAAGCAAGGAGGCCTTGGTCGTCCTGAGGTGCGGGCGCTCGTCGCCGCCGGGTGGGAGCTCGATACGCAGGGCTACAGTCACGCCGACCTGATCCGGCTCGACGCGCGCCAGCTTCAGTACCAGATCGCTGTCGCTCGCAGGGAGATCCGCGACCTCTTCCATGTCAACGCGAGTTGGTTCTGCTACCCATCCGGCCACTACAACTCGAGCGTGATTGCGGCGGTAAAAGCTGCGGGTTATCTCGGCTCGACAACTGTCGTTCCGGGCTGGGCGCGCCCGAATGACGATCCGTATCGGCTCCCACGGCTCCGCGTCCTCGGCGGGACCTCCCCGGAGGCACTCCTCGCGCTCATTGCCGCAACACGCGAGACGCCCTCGCCGCCGCCGGCTTACCCGTCATGACCAAAAGAGGCCGAACTCACGAAACACGTCGACCGCTCGGTTAACCGGAGGTTGTGCCGCTGTCAGGATTGGCCGTGGGCGCCCGCAGAGAGCGCGCCGCCTCGAGCAGTGCATTCGCGCGCGGCCGCCGCTCCCGTCGTGGGCGGTGTCCGAACATCGCCACCTGCACGTTCTCCGACGCGGTCAGCGTCGGCAGGAGATTGTGCGCCTGGAAGATGAACCCGATCATCGCGGCCCGGTACTCGGCCGGGCTGTCGAGATGGTCGAGCCGTTGTCCGCCGACGACGACGGTTGTGAGGTGCGCAAACTCGGTTTCGCCCGTAAGTCGCGCGATCCGAGCGTCTCGACCGGCGCACGCATCGAGTCTGCATACCCCTATGACTAGTCCGGCAGCGCTACGTCGACCCGCGAGATGCCGACGGTGTCGCCGTCGCCGTCGACCACCTTGATGTCGACGACCACGTAGTTGCGGCCCGGGGCGATGAAGTGGGTTTCCGCAACGACGCCGGAGACGGTGAGCGTCTGACCAACCGGCGTCGGCTTCGTGAACTTCG
>PLZU01000018.1 GCA_003152275.1 Actinomycetota bacterium | reverse complement strand
CTCAGAGAACGCGGGGAGACCTCGACCGAGCTGCGGGAGTACGACGCGGTGATCAAGGAGGCGCGGGCGCAGCTGGCCGAGTCGGCGAAGCGCGCCTCCGCTCGCTACGCAACCGCCGCGTAGCACTGCAGGTTTCACTCAGATGCCTGGCTCAGGTGAGACCCGAGCTGCCCGAACATCGATAGCCGGACGTCTGAGACTCGCCTGCGCGAGCATGCTCTCGCTTGATAGTCGCCAACCTGCGATTCTCACTCGAGACTCAGCCGCTCGCCGGTGACGACCTGGTTTGCGCAACGCCAAGTTCCCTCCATAACGGACATTGCGCAAACCGCCGGTGGCGCGGACATCGCAGAAACCGACGCTAGCCGCAGAGCCAGGCGAACGCTACCGTCGTGAGCAACTCTCGTGAACCGCGCTGACCTTCAGCAGCTAGCCGCGACACGGCTCCGCGAATCGAAAGTACTCCTCGACGCTGGCGAGTGGTCCGGCTCTTACTACCTATGCGGTTATTGCGTGGAGTGCGCGCTAAAGGCGGTGGTCGCTGCGCAGGTGAACCAAGGAGACTTCCCAGACAAGAAGCTCGCAGAGGCTGTCTACACGCATGATCTAGTCAAACTGCGTGGCCTGGCGGGGCTTGGGGAGGACGTTCCACACGGACAGCTCGGTCCGAGCCAGAATGTGAACTGGCTGGTAGCGAAGGATTGGCGCGAGCAATCACGTTATGAGACGAAATCCGAGACAGAGGCGCGCAGCTTGTACGAGGCTGTCAGCGATCCGACGGAGGGAGTCCTCCCATGGCTGAGAACACGCTGGTAGATCGAGACATCCGCCAGGGCGAGGCGATCGTGCGGGCTCTGGACGATGCCGCAGACCCCTCGATGCATCCCGTCGCTGCGTTGTGGTTTCTCTTCCCGGAGGAGGAGACCTGGCGCCTGATTCTTGCGCTTCCAGCTATGGCCACCGATCCGGCACAGTCCGTATATGCGCGTCTACTGGACATCGTCACACACGCCCCGAACGTGGAACATTTCAACTTTGACACCGTCGCACTCATGTCGCCCGAGAACCCGCTTATCGACCTGTTGAGCGTCGCGATTCAGACTCCGGCGGATGCCGTGGCCGGTATCAGGTTCTCCAACAACACGATCAACGGCCAGTTGATTCCGGACGCCTATATCTATCGAATGACGCGGCCCCTTCCGGAGCGCATAGCAGCGGGGTAAAGGCGTCGGCCCGACGCGCCCCGTCACACGAGGTCGAGCGGCGGAGCGCCGAGAAGCCTCAGGTTTGCGCAACGCCAAGTTCCGTCCACTGAACTTGGATCAAGGCGAACCGCCGAGTCGACCTGTATCCTTACTTCAAGCAATGAGTAAGGAGAACAAGATGGATGTCACGGCGCAACTTTCGTCGAAGGGTCAACTGACAGTCCCCAAGGCCGTCCGCGACGCCCTCGGCCTCGCTGAAGGCGACCAGGTCGTGTTCCGCGTCCAGGGGCGGCGCGCCCTTCTCGCGCGAACGCCAAACCTGCTCGATCTCGCCGGCAGCGTTCCCGTGCCGGCGGAGAAGCGCGGCACACAGTGGCAGGAGGTGCGGCGGCGGACGCGGACAGCGCGGGCGAAGACGCGCGCTTGAGCGCCTTCCTCGATACCAACGTCCTCATCCGCCACCTCACCGGCGACCCGCCAGCGCAAGCGCGCCGAGCGACCGCCTTCCTAGCCGCTGCCGATGAGTTGCTGGTGCCCGACCCGATTATCGCCGAGGTGGTCTTCGTCCTCGAGTCCTTCTACGAAGTCGGGCGGGAGCGGGTCGCAGAACTCACCCGCGCGGTGATCGGGTTCCCGACGATCGTCGTCGTCGACCCGCCACTACTCCTGCGCGCGCTCGAGGTCTACGAGGTCAATCGGATCGATTTCGCCGAGGCCTATCTCGTCGCAAGCGCAGAAGCGAGCGGCGTCGAAACGATCGCGTCGTTCGACCGCGCGATCGATCGGGTCACCACGGTTCGGCGCGTCGAGCCGTCCTGAGCCGATCCATCAGCCGACCCGCAACTGGTCCGCCTCCAGCGGCCTCGGCTCGTGCTCAACGATTTGGAGCGGGAGACGCTCGAGCGGTGGGCTCGGCGTCCGAAGAGCTCGCAGGCGTTGGCGTTTCGCTGCCGGTTCGTGTTGGCGGCGGCGGCGGGGCGGTTGAGCACGGAGATCGCAGCCGAGTTGGGCTGTACCGGCTCGACGGTCGGCAGGTGGCGGGGCCGGTTTGCGCGGCGGGGCATTGACGGTCTGCATGACGATGACTCGTATGCGCGCGGACCGCCGCGATCGTCGGGCGGTTGATGTCGAGGCGGGGCGGCCAAGAGCCGTCCCGCCTCGCGTAGGCTCACGGGGTTGGAGCAGCGCACGCCACCCCGGACAGGCATCCCGGCGCTCGAGCTGCGGGAGCGGAGGGATCGCCTGCTCGAGCACGTCCGTCGCGAAGGCCGGACCGGATACGTCCTCTTCGGCCCGTCGTACATCCAGTACTTCACCGGCTTCTGGTTCCTCTCGAACGAACGGCCGGTTGTTTTTGCGCAACGCGTGACGGGGGAAGCGGCCGTGTTCGTCCCCGAGTTCGAGGTCGAGCGGACACGCGCCGAGACCGACTTTGAGCGCGTCGAGTCGTACCCCGAGTACCCGGGCGTCGAGCACCCGATGCGAATCCTCGCGCGCGTGCTCTCCGACCTCGGCATCGGCGGATCGATCGCGGCCGACCAGGACGGCTACCCGGGCATCCTCGGCTACCGCGGGCCTTCGCTCAGCGACGTGACGGATGCGGCAGTTTCGATGGTCGACGACGTCATCGAGAGCATGATGGCGCGGAAGAGCGAGAACGAAATTGCGCTCATCCGCGAGAGCGGCCGTTGGTGCGCGCACGCGCACCGACTCCTGCAGGAGTTCACTCGGCCCGGCGTGACCGAGGCAGAAGCGAGCCTACGGGCCGGGCAGGAGGCGACGCTTGCAATGCTGGAGGTCCTCGGCGACTCCTTCGGGGGCCAGTTCGGCTCGTCCGACGGCGTGAAGGCCGGCTACCGCGGGCAGATCGGCCTGCGCAGCTCGTGGGCGCATGCGGTCGCCCACAACATCGAGTTCCAGCCGGGCGACGTGCTGGTGACGGAGACGGGTGCTCCCGTCTGGGGCTACAACGCCGAGCTCGAGCGCGCAATGGTGATCGGCGCGCCCACCGACGAGATGCGACGTCTCTTCGATCACACCGTCGCCGCCCAACATGTGGCGTTCGACGCGCTCCGTCCCGGTGTCACCTGCGCCGACGTCGACGGCGCCGTGATGCGTTACTTCCAGGCCAACGACCTATTGCCGTATTGGCGCCAGCACACCGGCCATGCGATCGGCCTCCGCAACCACGAGGCGCCGTTCCTGGACCTAGGAGACCACACGCCGGTCGCGCCGGGGATGGTCTTCACGATCGAGCCGGGGCTCTACGACGCAAGGGTCGGAGGGTTCCGCCACTCGGACACGGTCGTCGTTACTGAGGATGGCATCGAGATTCTCACCGACTACCCGAGCGACATCGAGAGCCTCACGATCCCGGCCTGACCGGGCCGACACGCAAGGGCCGGGTTACCGCCTTACTGAGTATCGGCGCTCGCGAACCTGTCCTTTCCGGCGAACGCACGACAAGGAGTGCCCCAACCCCATTCGAGGGTAATGCCTTGCCGCTACGAGACCGACGCTATGAGCACGGTGGCGATTACAGCTTCAGGAGGGGCTTCCTCGGAGATCGCGGTCCGAGCGTCGGATGCGCCAGCTCGCCTCCGGTTCGAGAAGCTCGTTTCTGCCGGATTCAGCTGGCGCGAGGCGGTGCCTCTTGCGCTTGATGCTGACGTAGACGTTGGTCTAGCGTTTGCTCTTGTGAAGCGTGGCTGTCCGCCGGCGACGGCAATTCGGATTGTGACGTAGGCGTCGACCGAGGTCCGCTCGGAGCCAATGCCAGCGAAGCCTCGCGGCTCCTGCCGCTGCTGATCAGCGCTTCGACACTTGCATAGGCCGCTAGCAGGAAGGCGGTGAACCCGGCAGTCACACCTGCCGCCCTTGGAAGCGACCGTAGCGAGAACAGGTCCTTCAGCACGGTGAAGGGGCGCACGAGGAGATCCCACGAGTTCCACTGTTCGAAGCGCCCGAGATAGATAGCGGTGGAGCTCGCCGCGAGCACGATCACGATCAATGTCCACGTCGTCGCCGCTCCAAGGTGATGGATGGCGTGTTCTTTCAGGAGGTGGATCGAGATGAGCCCGAGCAGCAGCCCTGTCCACGCGAACGTTGTGAAGAGCAGCAGGTCGAACCAGAGGGGAACGGGCGGGTCGTAGGAGAGGTGGACGAAGTCGGTGATTACATAAGGCGCGTTCGGGAGAAACACGACCCATAGAAAGAGGAGAAGCGGCAGGAAGATTCGCAACCCCCGCCGCATCACCACGTCGACCAGGAAGGCGAGCGAGAGCGGGATGAGCGCGAGCACCAGATTCCATGCCAGGAATGCGTAAGTCTCGCGCCCGCTGTAGATCATTCTGGCAGCGAGGAGCGCGAGACAGAGGATGCAGGACGCCAGCAGCGCTGCGATCAATCCCACCCGCCCACGGAGTACCGAGATATCTAACGCGGGGGCCGGTCTGCGGAACATAGGCCCACGATACGCAGGCCCTGAAGAGTGACGCTATGGTGGACTTTTGACTTGACTTGGAAGTGGTCGTCTGACCACTCGAAAGAGGGGTTCTAGATCCGGAGGCCTGCGGCTTCCGCCTTTGGGGAGGAGAGCTACTTGGATGTGACCTACGAACGGGCGGATCTGCGCCCAAGACACGCAGTGCCAACATCGGCAGACGGCATGGGCGGCACCACCGTGACGGTAGTTGTGCCGGCACTCAACGAGGCGGAGAACCTTTCGCACGTGCTTCCACGCATCCCGTGGTGGGTTCACGAGGTCATTCTTGTTGATGACCACTGCACCGACGACACCGTCGCCGTGGCGAAGCGCCTGCTGCCGGGGATCAAGGTGGTCGAGAACCTCCGCAGCCCCGGCAAGGGCAACGCGCTCCAGGCGGGCTTCGCGAGCGCCACCGGCGAGATCATCGTCGCACTGGATGCAGATGGATCGGAGGATCCCGGGGAGATCCCGCTCTTTGTCGGAGCGCTCCTATCCGGGGCCGACTTCGCCAAGGGCTCCCGTTTCATCCAGGGCGGGGGCACGAGCGACATGCCGTTGCTTCGGCGGCTCGGGAACAAGGGCTTCGTTCTGCTCGTGCGCGCCCTGTTCGGCGCGCGCTACAGCGACCTCTGCTACGGCTACAACGCGTTCTGGAGGAGGGTGCTGCCGCAACTGGATCTCGACGCCGACGGCTTCGAGATCGAGACGATGCTCAACATCCGCGCGTTCAAGGCGGGGCTCGTGATCAAGGAGGTGCCGAGCTTCGAGGCGGAGCGGATCCATGGCGTCGGACGCCTGGTCACGTTCCCGGACGGCTGGCGTGTGCTCAAGACGATCTGGCGGGAGCGGCGCGCGTCCGGTGGGCGCGGCAGTCGCTGATCATCGAGAACTTTGGGGCAGCCCTGCCGCGCAAGCGGAAGATTCTCTGCGTCTTCGGCACGCGTCCGGAGGCGATCAAGATGGCACCGGTCATCGAGGCGCTCAACCGCCGGGCCTACGCCTTCGAGACGCGGGTCTGCGTCACGGGTCAGCATCGGGAGATGCTGGACCAGATGCTCGACCTCTTTCAGATACGTCCGGACTACGACCTCGACGTGATGCGGAACCGCCAGACCCTGACCGAGATCACAATCGAGGTCCTTCGAGGGCTGGAGCCGATTCTCGCGGGGGAGCGGCCGGACTGGGTCGTCGTGCAGGGCGACACGACCACGACGTATGCGGCTGCTCTCGCTGCCTTCTACGCTGAGGTGCCGATCGCGCACGTGGAGGCTGGGCTCCGCAGTGGCAGCCTGGCCGACCCGCGGCCCGAGGAGATGAATCGGCGCGCGACCGACGCGATCAGTGACCTGCTCTTTGCGCCGACCGAGCAGGCGGCGATGAATCTCAGCGACGAGGGGGTTCCTGCCGAGCGGATCATCGTCACGGGGAACACGATCGTCGACGCCTTCAAGAGCGTACGCGCAAGACCGTTCGACTTCAGCGAGTCGTCGCTCGCGTCGATTCCGGTCGGCGAGAAGCGGCTGGTGCTCGTGACGGTCCACCGGCGCGAGAATCACGGTGCTGCGGTGGCGGAGATTTGCTCGGGTCTACGTGAGATCGCGTTGAACTGCGACGACGTGCACCTCGTGCTCCCGACGCATCTCAATCCCAACGTTCTGCTGCCGGTTCAGTCGATACTCGGCGGGCTTCCGAACGTGACTTTGGTACCGCCGCTCGAGTATCCGGCACTTGTGTGGCTGCTCGAGCACTGCCACTTCGTCATCACCGACTCGGGTGGTCTTCAGGAAGAGGCCGTCAGCATCGGCAAGCCTGTCCTCGTGCTCCGCGACTGCACGGAGCGGACGGAAGGCATCGACGTGGGGCTCGCACGACTCGTCGGTTCAAATCGAGATGAGCTCATGTGGCACGCAGCGCAGCTGCTCTACGCCGAGCAGCCGCCAGTTTTCGAGGTACCGAATCCCTATGGCGATGGATTCGCAGCCCAGCGAATTGCCGACGCTCTCGCCTCGTTTGACCCGACCGCACCTACGGCGTCGGACGTGCGCGAGCAGAATGAGATCGCAGCGCTCGCGGCGATTCGATGAGTACTCACGCATCGAACAGAACCCCCTGCGTTGCGTTGGGTGAGCCGGCCGACACGCCCGCATTCGCCTCGGTAGCCGAGCTCGCGCAGGGCCTGCGGCGCTGGTTGGGTTCCGGATCGTGCCAGAGCGAGTGCGGAGCGTTTTATGCATGGATGGACGCCAGGGCTGGTGTGCCAGCCTACGAGTACCCCGAGATCACGGGCTATGCCCTCACCTGGTTCGCCGGGTTGGCCGAGCCACTACCCAAGGAGTCCACTGCCGGGTGGCGCGCCGCAGACTGGCTTCTTCGACGTTTCGAATCGGGAGACTGGTCAGCCCGAAACGGCTGGGACGGGAGCGCCGCGTACACCTTCGACCTGGCGATGATCGCTTCCGGGCTCATAAACTTCGGCCGCGTCAGGGCACACGACGAGAGTCGTGGGCGGGGACTGGCGATCGCCGCAGAGTTGATCGACCAGACGCGATCGGCGGGTCGACTCACTCCGATCAGCCGCCGGTCGCATCGGAAGTCATCACGAGAACCCGGTTGGTCAAATGAGGGACAGGCGCATCTCGCGAAGGCCGCCCAGTGCCTTCTCCTCGCAGGAGAAGAGGGTGTCCCTGGCGCCGATGAAGCAGCCCGTTCCGTCGTACTGGAAGCGTTCAGGCTCCAAGGGGACGACGGCCGGTTCATCACGCACCGCGCTGACGGTCCCACCATGCTCCATCCTCATCTCTACGCGGTCGAAGGCTTGTGGATCTTCGGCGCGGCGCGGGGAGACCTCGAGGCGTTGTCTCGTGCTCAAGCGGGTCTGGAGTGGGCGTGGCAGCAGCAACAGGAGTGCGGAGCGTTGCCCAGGCTGGCACCGGAGAAGGATGCACCGGCTCAAGCGGACGTCACCGCTCAGGCGGTTCGCATGGCTGCGGCCCTCGACTTCGCGCCACCCGGACTCGAAGCTGCGCTCGATTGGCTCTGTGAGGTCGCCCGTGTTGACGGGCGAGGTCTCGCTCTTCCCTATCAGCCGGCGTCGGGAAGCCTCCATCTCAATACCTGGGCCACGCTCTTCGGCGCTCAGGCGGCAGAGGCAGCGCTTCTGGCTCGTCCTTGGTCGAAGTGGCAGACGCTCGTTTGAACCTCCTGCTTGAAGCAGCGCGGGTAGATCGCGCCAAAGGCACGCTCAAGGCCTCGGTCATCATCGCCACCTACACAGAGCGGCGCTGGGATTCCCTCTGCCGCGCGGTAGCGGCGACGCTGGAACAGGAGCCGCCTCCGCATGAGGTAGTCGTGGTCGTCGACCATAACCCCGGACTACTGAAACGGGCACAGCAAGAGTTCACCGGGATCGACGTAATTGCCAACACGGACGGGCGAGGCCACTCGGGGTCCGTCAACTGTGCGGCCGAATCTGCCACCGGCGATGTGATCGCGCTTCTCGATGACGACGCGGTCCCGGAGCCGGGATGGCTTGCCGCCTTGCTTGACGCATATACGGGCGAAGACGTACTTGGCGTCGGAGGTCTGCTCACGCCGCAATGGGATACCCCCCGTCCAGCGTGGTTTCCCGACGAGTTTCTTTGGGTGGTCGGGTGTAGCTACCGTGGGTTGCCGCGAGGCCGCGCTCCTGTGAGAAACCTCATCGGCGCGAACATGTCGGTGCGGCGCGATCTGTTTCTCGAGGTCGGGGGATTCCGGGAGGAGCTCGCCCGCGTGGGTACCAAACCGTTCGCGGCACACGAGCCCGAGTTCTGCATTCGGGCAGCGCGCGCGCGTCCGTCTGGACGTTTCATATACGAGCCCGTTGCCCGGGTGACTCACCTCGTCACGCCCGAGCGCTCAACGTTTTCGTACTTCGTTCGTCACTGTCACGACGAGGGCGTTGCGAAGGCGACGCTTGCTCGGCTTGTCGGACATGTCGAGGGACTCTCCACTGAGCGGAGCTACGTCGCCCGGACGTTGCCGAGTGGAGTCGGACGAGGACTCGCCAAGGCGATGTCGGGCGGTGAGCCTGCTGGCGCGCTGAGATCCGCGTCGATCGCCGTTGGGGTCGCTACGGCAGCTGTCGGGTACCTGCACGGGCTGACAAGCCTCCGTCGTGCCGCGCCTCGTGAGCCGGTCATGCCGACCTTCTCGCCGGTGAGGATCACCGAAATCGAGCTGAGCGTGCCGTTGCCGAGCATCGCTCAGATTGCAAGTGTCGATGGCCGACCGTACGGCCGCCTCCTCGGTCTCGTCCGGCTGCACGGCGCGCCGCTCGGACTGGTCGCCGCCGAGTTCCGCGACGGCGAGCTCAGCGATGGGGAGCTCGCTCGCCTGATCTGGGACCAGCTGGGCAGCGAGGTGAATGGGCACCTGGCTGCAGACGGCCAAAAGGAGCTGGGCACCCTTACCGCGGCCGGCATCCCCGACTCATTCGAGCCGGCATGTCGCCGTGAACTTGACGCGTTCAAGGCCGTGGCTCCCTTCGTCAGTGTGATCATTCCGACGCGTGACCGGGCCGTTCAACTTCGTAGCTGCCTCGAGTCGCTGCTCGCAAGTGATTACCCGCCTGATCGATACGAGGTGATCGTTGTCGACAACGGCTCGATTACGTCGGACACCGAGGATCTGGTGCAGGAGCTCCGGGAAGACAACCGTGTGCTCTGCATACGAGAAGAGGTATCCGGAAGCGCATCTGCGCGCAACGCGGGTACCCGAGTCGCGTGCGGCGATCTGTTCGCCTTCACCGACGACGACGTGCGAGTTGACCGAGAGTGGCTCTTGTCGCTTGCTAGAGCCTTCTCCCTGGTCCCGAACGTCGGCTGCGTCACCGGACTTATTCTCCCGATGGAGATCGAGACACCCGCTCAAGCGCTGCTCGAGGAATACGGCGGCTTCGCCAAAGGCTTCGACCGGCGGATCTATGATCTCGGCCGGTACCGCCCGGCTATTCCGACGTTCCCTTTCAGCGCAGGAATGCTCGGGTCGGGAACGAGCATGGCTTTTTCAGCGACTGCTTTTCGCGCCTTGGGCGGATTCGATCCGTCGCTCGGCAACGGCACGCCCGCTCGCGGGGGCGTCGACGTCGAGATGTTCTTCAGGACGATCGTCGAGGGTTATCGCCTCGTGTACGAACCACGGGCGATCATCCATCATGCCGACTACCGGGATTACAGTCGCCTTCGACGGCAGATTTACGTGTACGGGGTGGGTTTTTCAGCCTTCTTGACGCGCTCGCTCGTTGAGCGACCAGACCTCGTGCCGGACTTCCTTCGTCGCCTGCCGAGTGGAATCCGCTACGCCCTCAGCGCGACTTCCGAGAAGCATGCCAAGAAGTCGGGCAGCTATCCCGCTGAGCTACGTCGGCTCGAGCTGTTCGGCATGCTCGTGGGGCCCTTTGCCTACGCGCGAAGCCGGAGAAGCACTCGTAGGGCTAGAGGCACGTCGCGTGGGCAGAAACTCGGGACAAGCCGCGGGCCGTCCTAGAGAAGGAGGCGCGGTGGCCGAGGGATACGAGCAGGACGCATTTGATCTAGATCGACTGCCGCGGCTGTGGTTCCCATGGTCGTCGTATGAGCGCTGACCCTGCCTTGACTGTGCCTCCACCGGTGGCGCGAGTGGAGCATTCGGTCGGCTGCGCGCCCTCGCGCGCCAACAGGTGGGGGCACCTCCCGTTCGTCATGGTCATCATGGCAGTCGGCCTGTTGATGGTTGGCGTCGCCGACGCCGGTGCCTGGCGCCAGGAGGCGTGGGCGGTGCCGGTCTTCTACCCGGGCCTCGCCATCATTTACGCGGCACCCGCTTTCAGGATGCTCTCCGCCGGCGCTCATCGGAGGGAGCGTCTGGCCCTCGTATTGATGCTCGGCATGGCGCTCTACACGGTCAAGGTGATGCACGAGCCGACCATGTTTACCTTCCACGATGAGCTCGGACACTTGCGGACAACCTCGGACATCCTGGGGTCCCATCACCTGTTCGCCGCGAACCCGATCGTCCAGGCATACCCGTACTACCCCGGCCTCGAGGTTGTCACCGCGATGCTTGTCAAGCTGACCGGGCTTTCGATCTTCCAATCCGCAGTACTCGTGGTCGGAGCGGCTCGGCTGGTGTTCGCTGGAAGTCTCTTCTGGCTCTTCGAGGAGGTACTTGGATCCACGTGGTTGGCGGGGATCGCCGCGCTCATCTACATGGCCAATCCCAGCTTCCTCTTCTTCGACGCGCAGTTCGCCTATGAGTCGCTAGCTTTGCCCCTGGCAACGACTGCCATCTGGCTGATCGCTCGCTGGACTCGGGCTCGCGGGCGCAGCGCTTGGGTTCCTGCGGCGCTGGGCGCCTTGGTCCTGGCAGCGGTCGTGCCAACTCACCATGTGACGAGTTACGCGGTCGCCGGCATGCTCGCCGCGCTTCTGCTAGCCAGTTTGACTCTTCGGCGGCAGGTGACCGCGATGTCCACTCGAAGACTCGCGACGGCAGCGGTGTTCTGCGTCGTGCTTGTCGTGAACTGGAATCGAGGCGTCGCGGGCGCAGCGACGCAAGCGGAGCTGGGTGCGATACCGCACCAGGTGTTGGCCGGCCTCCACGACCTCTTGCTCGGCTCCACGGGTGGCAAGGCGCTGTTCCAGGCGAGTGCCGGTCAGGGGGCCGAGCCTCTCTGGGGGCAGATTTTTGGCTTCGCGTCTGTGGTGTTGGTGTTGCTTGCGCTTCCCGTCGGCCTGTGGGCGATGCGCAGAGCCGCCAAACGGTCTCCACTCCTTCTGGTGTTCCTTCTGTCGGCGGTGTTGTATCCGGTCTCTCTTATCCCGCGGCTGACCCAAGGTGGAACGGAGACGTCCAATCGGGCGGCGGAGTTCGTGTTCTTCGGCGTTGCAGCCGCCGTCGCGGGATGCTTGTGGCTGATTTGCCGCAGCTCGGCAGAAAGATCACGCAAGGGGCGGTCGCTGCAACCTCTCGCGCGCTCTTTCGCGATGACCGGCATGACGGTCGTGTTCATCGGCGGGTTTATCGTGAACTGGGCCCCATGGAGCCGCCTACCCGGACCTTTCTTGCCCGCAGCGGGCGACCGGTCCTTCGCCCAGGAAGGTGTTGCGGCTGCAATGTGGGCGCGTGATCACCTTGTCAGCGGCAGCCGGATCGCGACCGACGAGAGCGACGCCGTGCTCATGGGATCGTACGGAGACCTGGATCCGGAAAGAGGCGTGATCGATGGCCTCCCGGTTCCCTCCCTATTCCTCTCGCGGACGTTCGGGAAGAAAAGTCGGCGGATCATCGTGGCGGATGACCTGCAATACATCATCGTCGACAAGAGGCTCGCCGGGGTACTGCCGCTGCGCGGGTTCTACTTCGAGGCCGATGAACCCAACGCCTTCGCGCATTTCAAGCCTCTACCTCGGGCAGCACTCGAGAAATTTGATCACTCCACGCTCACTCGGATATACGACAGCGGCAACATCGTGATCTACGACACCGAGCAACTCATGAACGGAGCGCGTGGATCGTGAGCCGTCCACTTTCGTTGCTCGTGCGCAAGAACCGTGACCTCTTCATCGTCTTCGCGGCCGTCGTGCTCGCGCTCGCGAGTTCTCCGGTTGACCCTGCATCGAGATTCCACGCGTTACTTGCCGTGCCCCTGGTGTTGTTCCTCCCCGGCTACGCCGTCCTTGAGGCGCTCCGGCCACGGCACTTGGATGTTGTACAGCGGTTATTGACGAGTATTGCGGTCAGCTTTGCGGTGGCCATCCTGGCGGGCGTCGCGCTCAACTGGGTCCCGGGCGGCATTAACAGAACGTCCGAGTTGAGTGCGCTCTCGGGTATCACCATGCTCGCCGCGGGCGTCGCGTGGATCCGGCGGCAGAGCGCGGGGCTGGTAGGTATGCCGACGGATCGCCCGGACCGATCAAGTGTCCCGCGCAGGTTGCTCGTGTCATGTTGCGGGCTAGCCGCACTCCTCGCAATTGCCGGGCTGGCCGTCGCCTACCGAGCGGCAGCCCACCGGCAACGGATCGACTCTCCGACGCGGCTCTGGCTCCTGCCCAACCGTCTCGGCTCGAACATGCTCCGAGTTGGCGTCGAGAACACTGACACCGGCGGTCGCACGTACCGACTGCGAGTCATCGACGGTTCGGCCCCGCTTCGGGAATGGTCGTCTCTTGCGCTTCCTTCCGGCGCCACCTGGACCGCCAGCGTAGTTGTTCCGCCGACTTCTGCCCATCGCCGGATTCAGGCAATGCTCTACATAAGCGGAAGTCGGACCCCGTATCGCTGGGTTACCGAAGGCGGAACGGGTTGAAGCAGCTGTGGAGCTGATGCCCAGCCATATGCGCACACCTCGGCGTCGAGCACCGTTCGCGGGGTCTATGGCGTTCATCATCCGGACGCCCACGCTCGCTCATCAGTTCTTCGGCCGAGGGATAACGGTACGCCTCATACCCTTCCTAGTATCGGCCACTGCGGTTCGACGTGCTGTATGTCGCTCTGCGGAGATCAACTGTGGCTGACACATCGCCTTCGGCCCCGCATCCGCTCGCGGCGAGAGGGGTTGCTGCCATCACCGCGCTGCTTGGCAGAGATCCTCCTGTAGGTGATCTCAGGCTCATCTTTACGAACGCTGCCTCGCTTGTCGGCACCACGCTCGTGACATCTGTGCTTGGGGTCGGATTCTGGTGGGTGGCCGCACACAGCTTCACCCCTGCCGCAGTTGGACTAGGAAGCGCGGCAATCTCCGCGATCATGCTCATCGCGACGATCTCTACCCTGGGTTTGGGGACATTTCTGATGGGCGAGCTGCCGCGGCGCGCTGGTCAAGCCAGCTCACTCGTCCCAACCTGTCTCACCATCGCCGGGTGCGTCGCGCTCGTCCTGGGCGGTGGGTTTGCGCTTCTCTCTCCGCGGCTCTCTTCAGGCTTTGCTTCTTTGGGTAACCGCCCCGTGCATGTCGCTGTCTTCGCGTTTTCAGCTGCCCTCACTGCGGTCGGGCTGGTTATGGATCAATCTCTTGTGGGGATGCTTCGGGCTCATCTCCAGCTACAGCGCAACGCCATCTTCGCCGTGGTCAAGCTCGCAGTCCTCGCGTTGGCGGGAGCAGCGGTCGGCCGCAGTTCCGGGCTGTCCATCTACGCGGCTTGGGGGGTGGGTGTCGCGCTGTCGCTTTCTGTCGTGACGCTAGTCCTGACGAGCCAAGGCGTGAGGCCGAAACGTCCTCGGTTCCGTCTCATACGAGGCCTCGGCCGGTCGCCGATCGAACATCATGCGTTCAACCTCGCGTTGCAAGTACCGGGACTCGTGCTGCCTGTGGTCGTTGCCGCGGTGCTCACGCCGGCCGTGAACAGTCGCTTCTATGTTGCGTTGATGATCGCCGGTTTCGTGTGGATGGTCCCGATCGCTCTTGCCACCGTCCTCTTTCCCTCGGCAGTTGGAAAGCCGGATACCGCGCCGGCAAAGATCCGATTCACTGTGTGCCTGTCGATGCTGTTTGGTATCGCGGCCAGCATCGTCGTGTTCTTCGGCGCACGCAGAATCTTGGAGGTCTTTGGTTCTCATTACGCCAACGGTGGCGCTTGGCCGCTCCGGCTGCTCGTGCTTCAGGTGTTTCCAGTCGCCATCAAGACCCACTACGCAGCTGTCACGCGCATTTCTCGACGGATCGGCAGAGCGATCCCGTTTGTCTGGGGCGGCACCGCGCTCGAAGTAGCCCTCGCGATCGTCGGCCTTGAGATCGCCGGACTGGTGGGCCTCGCCGTCGGCTGGCTGGCAGCGCTCCTGATCGAGGCGGTCCTCATGGCCCGTCCTGTGGCGAGGGGCTTTGGGGCCGACCCGCTTCCTGACCGAACCGCGAAAGCGGAGTGCTGATGACAGTCCTAGCTTCGATTGCGCGCCTGCGCGAGAACGCTCATGCCCTTCCGCGACGCATCCGTCGCGGGGCCGAGTCCATAAGCGCAAGCCCGCACCCACGCCCCGTCTTTATTCTCGGTCACCAAAAATCGGGCACTTCCGCGGTTGCCGCGCTTCTGGCCGAGATGACCCTCTCATCGGTGGCGGTGGATCTCGTCAACGAAGACCGCCGCCCGAGCTATCAGCGTGTCGTCTCGGGGGAGATGTCGTTCGAGCGCTTCGTGCGCCGCAACAGGCTGGACTTCTCGTGCGACATCGTGAAGGAGCCGAACCTGACGCTGCTGTACCCGGAACTCTGCACCCGGTTTCCTCGTGCGCCGAAGATCATGGTCGTGCGCGACCCGCGTACGACCATTAAGAGCGTCCTCAACAGATTGGGTTTTCCCGGTGATCGAGCGGATCTCACCACGCGGGAAAAGCGTTTGGTGCGTCGTGGTTGGGATCTTGCGCTCGACCCGACGTGGCTAGGGCTCCACGGCACGACCTACATCGAGGTCCTGGCGGCCAGGTGGGTGTACTACGCAGACGTCTATCTCAATCATCGAGACGATATGGAGCTGGTGCGGTACGAGGATTTCCGAAGCGACAAGATCGCTGAACTCAAACGCCTGGCGCACGCCGTGGGCTTGGTCCCGCGCGCCAGCATCAGCCATCTGCTCGAGGTGCAGTTTCAGCCCCGTGGCGACGAGGCGACACCCATTCACGAATTCTTCTCCGCGGAGAATCTCGCGATCATCGAGAAAGTGTGCGGTGCGTCGATGGCAGATCTCGGCTACTCGGTTGGTGTGGGCGGGCGCTCGCAAGAACAGCGAGCCACCTGATGTGCGGAATCGCTGGGATCTGGGACCGCGCAGCCCGCACAGGGGCGAACGAGCTAGCCGAATGCGCATCCGCCATGGCGCAGCGACTCCAACATCGGGGGCCGGACGACTCCGGTTTGTGGACCGATGCGCGCGCGGGAATCGCCATGGGTTTCCGACGGCTCGCGATCATCGACGTCTCGTCCGCCGGACATCAGCCGATGATCTCTCACAGCGGGCGATATGTGATCGTGTTCAACGGTGAGATCTACAACTTCCGGGAGCTTCGAGATGCACTTCGGAGACACGGGCATATGTTCCGCGGAACCTCTGACACCGAAGTGCTGCTCGCGGCGGTCGAGGAATGGGGGCTTGAGAGTTGTCTGCGGAAACTGAACGGGATGTTTGCGTTTGCTCTCTGGGATAGGCATGAAGAGACCCTCCGTCTAGCAAGGGACAGGGTCGGGGAAAAGCCGCTCTATTACGCTGAGGTGGGAGGCCGGGTACTGTTCGGTTCCGAGCTCAAGGCCCTGCTCGCTGCTCCCGGATTTGCGCCCGAAGTCGACCGAAACAGCGTGGCCTTGTTCTTGCGACATCAGTATGTTCCGGCGCCGTTCACGATCTACCGCGACGTCGAGACTCTTCCGCCAGGCTCGTCGATCACCTTCGTTGGTCGTGCCAAGTTGGCGGACTCACAGGTATCTCGGTTCTGGACGATGCGCGATGCTGCGGGCGATGGGGCGCGTCAGCCACACGTTGCA
Organism: Actinomycetota bacterium; assembly: GCA_003152275.1. GTDB lineage: Bacteria > Actinomycetota > Thermoleophilia > Gaiellales > Gaiellaceae > Palsa-739. The sequence continues at coordinate 37,003 of PLZU01000018.1, read as the reverse complement.
AGTGACGAAGAACTCATCGATCGCCTCGAAGCCGAGTTGAGGCGGGCCGTTGCGCTGCGCATGGTCGCTGATGTGCCTCTCGGCGCATTCCTCTCTGGAGGGGTCGATTCCTCGATGGTTGTTGCCTTGATGCAAGATTGCAGTAGCGCTGCAATCCGGACGTTTTCGATCGGTTTCGCTGAGGCTGACTTCAACGAGGCCCAGCACGGGTCAGAGGTCGCTCGGATGCTTGGTACAGACCACACCGAACTCTACGTTTCGTCCGCCGATGCTTTGGCTGTTGTCCCGAAGCTGCCCGAGTTGTTTGACGAGCCTTTCGCCGATCCCTCTCAGATTCCAACCTATCTTGTTTCCGAGCTTGCTCGCCGCGATGTCACCGTAAGTCTGTCAGGCGATGGCGGCGACGAACTGTTTAGTGGATACACCCGGTACCGACAGCTCGAGCGCATCTGGGGTCGGGTCGAGACCATTCCCCGCCCGCTTCGAAAGTTGGCTGGCCGACTACTTCAGATCGTTCCGGAGGATGCACTACAGCTGACGTTGAGCTTGCTTATGCGCCCCGGATCGAGTCGGGCGCGTCCGCAATACCGAGTGCGCACGCTCGGCGAGCTCCTTCGCAGCGGTGATCCCGCGGCCGCGTATCTGACGATGTCTTCTCACTGGCCACAGCCATGCGAGATAGTTCGACAAGCGGTCGATCTTCCGACGTCGTTCACCGACCGCACCTCGTGGCCTTCGCTCGACGAACTCACCCATCGAATGATGTACCTCGACGCCGTCACATACCTCCCCGACAACGTTTTGGTCAAGCTTGATCGCGCCAGCATGGGAGTTAGCTTGGAAGCTCGCGCCCCCTTGCTTGACCATCAGGTTGTCGAGTTCGCGTGGCGACTCCCGCTCTCGGTCAAGGTCCGTAACGGGGAAGGCAAATGGATACTGAAACGGGTCCTCGACCGCTACCTCCCGCGCCAGCTATACGAACGTCCGAAGCGCGGCTTCAATGTTCCAGTCGGAACCTGGCTCAGAGGGCCACTCAACGAATGGGCCCGCGGGCTACTGGAACCTGAGCGACTGGCGAGGGAGGGATATCTCGAGTCCGCCCCGATCCAAAAGAAATGGGCCGAACACATGTCGGGTCGGTTCGACTGGGGAGCACAGCTCTGGACGGTACTCATGTTCCAGGCCTGGCTTGAAGCCCAGGGGAACGTCGCCCGTCCGATCGTTTCCCGATCTGCACAAGAGTACGAGCCCGATGATGGGCGTGATCTGTGCGTCTCTTGATCGCAACAGATTCCTACCCGCCGATCATCGGCGGCGCGACTCGGACTACCCAGCTGCTCGCGGAGGCGCTCGCGGCACGTGGTCATTCCGTCGCCGTTGCTACACCGTGGCAGCCAGGAATGGAGCCGAACGAGTCAGACAACGGTGTCGACGTTGTACGACTCCGCGGCTGGTCCGCGCGGCTCGGGAGGATGGCCGCCGATCCCCGTCGTCGCCATCTTCCGCCCGTTCCGGATCCCGGCACGGTCGCGGGCCTTGTCAGCGAGATTCGGTCGTTTCATCCCGATCTTCTTCACTCTTATGGGTGGATCACTTACTCCTGCCTAGCTGCGCTGAAGAGGCGTGACATCCCTCTCCTGGTCTCCATGCGGGACTACTCCAACATCTGCGCAATACGGACACTCGTCCGTCATACCGCCGGTGGGCAGGAGCTGTGTTCAGGTCCAAGTCTTGGTAAATGCCTTTGCTGCTCCACTCGCTATTACGGGAGTCCGATCAAGTCGGTGGTTTCAGTCGGTGGCGTCTTGGGCGGAAGACGACCACTCGTGCGCCGCATGGACGGACTTCACGCCAACAGCACGTACATGCAGGACACGATTGAACGACATCTGTTGGCGCCGGCTCAGAGCGTTGTGCCGACCGTCGTCACAATCCCCAGTTTCCGCGATGACGGGCGCGACGAGCCGCCCCAGGAGCACATCCTCGCGAGTTTGCCCGACGAGCCCTTCATCCTGTTCGTCGGTGCGCTCCGGCCCACGAAAGGAGTAGGAGTGCTCCTCGAGGCCTACCGTCAACTCGAAAGTCCACCGCCTCTCGTGTTCATCGGCACACAGCAGCCTGACACGCCGGCGTTTCCGCGCGATGTCGTAGTACTTCGAGATGTTCCTCACGGCACAGTGATGGCTGCGTGGGGCCGCTGCCTCTTTGGCGTTGCTCCGTCTACGTGGCCGGAGCCGCTGGGCAACGTGGTTCACGAGGCGATGAGCAGAGGTAAGGCGGTGATCGGAACCTCACCAAGCGGGATGAGTGACATGATCGAGCACGAGGTATCGGGGCTGCTCGTGCCTGCCGGAAGCGTGTCGGCACTCGCCCATGCGATGGACCGTCTGATCCGCGACGTGTCCCTACGAGAACGCTTGGAGTCAGCCGCGCGAGCGAAGAGTGCGGACTTCACCTCCGAGCGCGTCGTGCCTCGTTTCGAACGACTGTACGAAGAGATGATTGCGAAACGAGCCGAAGAACGGAGCTTCGGCTAGACGGTTGACGCACTGGCGACGCGTCGGAGACAACGTCCGCGGCATTGCCGGCGTAGAGCGGCGCGTCGGCTACCGTCCGAAACGCGTCCAAAGCGGCTGCCGAAGAGTTCACCCTCCAGTCCGTCTCTTTGTTGCGCTGAAACCAGACCACGGCCCGCACGCGCGGAAGACGCGTCGGAAGGTCTTTGAGGAGCCCCTGTGTGATCCAGGCGGCTTTGTCTCCGCCGACCTCGGTCGAAGCAGTCTCCGCGATCATCACGGGTTTGTTCGTCAGTTCGGTGAGGTCATCGTACGAGGAGCCGAAGATCTGGCTGACGCTCATCCAAGGCATGCCATCGATGCTGGAGTAGTTGTAACCGTCGAGGGCGACCCAGTCGACCCACGCGTCTCCCGGATAGAAATCGGCGAAGGGGCAAGCACCGCCGCACTCGACGTTAGGCGACCAGACCCAGAGGACGTTCGTCGCCCCGGCGTGCCGGAAGATCGATACGACGTGCTGCCACGCGGCTACGTAATTCGCCGCCGTGTTGCCGTCGACACCCGGCCCCCACGGGCTTCCGCGCAAATTCATCTCGTGGGCAAAACGAACCAAGAGCGGCTTCCGCCAACTAGCCGCAGCTGCCGCAGCCTGGCGCAGGTAGTCGTCGTACTTGCCCGCAGCGATGTCTCGGAGCGGAATGCTCACGCCTCCACTATGGGAAGGCTCCCACGTGATCATCGGCACCGCTCCGAGCGCCGCGACAGCGGGTAGCTGTTTCGGGTAGAAGAGCGGTTCGTCGAAGTTCTGGAACCACATGACGATCGCAGGATTGCGCCCGACCGACCTGACGTAGTCCTGCAAATCCGCCGGTGCTGCCGGATTGGAGATGCTGACCCCGAGCGCGACTGGCATCTTGGAAACGGGCGCGGCGGCCGGAGAGGCCGAGCCGGTCGATGCGAAGGCTGCTACCCCGCAGCTGATCGCGACGGCGAAAGCGAGAGTGGGCCGAAGCAGCGAAGAATGTGCCACTCAGCATGTGTCGACCGGGTACCCGCACAACTTAAACCCGGGTTCGGGCCCAAAGGCTCCACGTCATTCAGCGGCGGCAGGCCCGCGGTCTAGCATCCTCAGTTCGCTGCGGAGCTGTCTCTACCGAGAGGACGAGAGATCGTCTGCGGGCACGGGAGCGTCGCCGTCCGGCGACACGTCCTCACCCGAGCCGCCCGTGACCCTGTCGAGCAGATCCCGCACGAGCGAGCCCAGTCGTTCTCTGGTGTCGTCGAGGAAATCCTCGGCCTGGTGCTGGCGCTCCTCCAACCCGCGCTGTACCTCCTCGACGAGCCGGCTGGCCCTGGATTCGGCGTCGCGCACGATCGCCTCGGCCTCTCGCTCTGCCCGCGCGCGCACCTCCGCCGCCTCTTGCGCAGCCTGGGCCTTGAGCGATTCCGCGTGGCGCACGGTCGCCTCGGCCTCCTGCTCCGCGCGGGTGCGCGCCTCTGCCGCTTCTCGATCCGCCCCGGTCTTGAGTGTCTCCGCGTCGTGCTCTGCCTGCGCGCGTGTCGCCGCTGCTTCCCGCGCGGCGTCGGCCTCGATCGTCCGCGCGTCTCGCTCGCTTACGGCTCTCAACTGCTCTGCCCTGATGAGCGCATCGCTCACGGCCTGAGCCTGTTCGCGGTGGTGAGCGAGCTCCCGCTCCAGCTCCTCGGCGCGACTTTCCGCCTTGTCGGCGCGCGTGCGTGATTCGTCCCGCTCGGAAATAAGGGCGCGATAGCTCTCCTCGAGGTCGTGCAAGAGCGCGTCAGTCGCTTCTCGCGCATAGCCCCTGAAGGAGACAGGGAGCGCGGATGCCTCGACGAAATCATCCGACGACACACCCACAGTGTTACCGTCACCCAACCTTCCGGCAAGTCCCGCTCGGAAAGGCGACCATGCGCGAGCAGGCACGAGGGGTTTCTCCGGACGAGGCGCTCAGGCGTCTCTCCGCGCTCAACGCTCACGCCAGCGAGCGCGAGGAGCATGCTCGCCGAAGGCGTCGGCGTGCTCGCCGCGCCGGGATTCTGGGCGGGATCGCACTTGCGCTGCTGCTTCTCGGGTTCAGCGTCGTCGTCTGGGGCGGATTTCTCCGCATTCCCCAGTTCAACCCGCGTTCTCAGCCGCAAGGGCCTGCTGCCCGGGAGCGCTCCCACCCGACCTCAGTGGCCGCACCTCAAACGCCGCCAGCTTCTCGGATTCGATCGAGCGCTCCGGCGTCGCCGCCCCTGACCGGCGTGACTCTCACCGGCGGCACCCGAGGCCGAACCCGTGCAGCTCCAGTTCGCCACAAGCAGCGAAGGGCCATCACCTTCCGCTTCAGCGCCGTCCGTGGTGACTGCTGGGCAACGATCCGCGCCGGAAGCGCGAGCGGGCGCGTCCTCTACCAGGGGTTGTTGCGGCAAGGCAAGTCGGCCAGCGTGAGCGGCCGACGTCTGTGGGCGCGGTTTGGGGCGATCGGGAACCTCGACATGTTCCTCAACGGGAGGCGTGTTACGGCCTCTCACACCGGGACTGTGGACGCCGTCGTCACAGCCTCGGGGCTCAGCGCCTGACATGTTCCACCGGAGTCCGCACAACCCGGGTGATCAAAATCCGGCACGGCTCATTACCGATGCAATATGCAGCTTCTGTATATTGCAGGTATGGCTTCAACGGAGCTTCGGTCGCTGGCCGGCGAGTTGTCGCGCAGCTGGCACGAGCTCGGGGGCGTGCTCTCGAGCAGGAGGCTGTTGGCGTCCCTGCACACCGGTGCGGCGTCCGCGCTGACGCCGACGAAGCTACGTGCGCTCGATGTGCTGGCCGAGGAAAGCGTGCGGGTGGGGGAGCTCGCGGATCGCGTGGGCGTGGACGACACGACCGCGACACGGCTCGTCGATCGCCTGGTGGCGTCGGGGTTGGTCGAGCGCCGGGATCTGCCGGGCGATCGCCGCGTGAGTGTCGTCGGGTTGACGGCAATGGGCGTCGAGCTCGTGGGGCAGGTGGCCACGCGCCGGCAGCGGTTCTTCTGTGACGTTCTGACCGCGCTCGAGCCGCACGAACGCATGGAGCTCGTGCGGTTGACGGCGAAAGCCGCAGACGCGCTGCGCACGAGGAGCGAGGAGCTAATGGCGCGGTGACCGCCGTGCTCGTAGACGACCTCGTCGTTCGCTTCGGTGAGATCGAGGCGGTAGCAGGCGTGTCGTTCGCCGTTAATGCAGGCGAAGTGTTCGGGCTGCTCGGGCCCAACGGCGCGGGGAAGACGACCACGATCCGCGTGTTGACGACCTTGCTTCGCCCGACACGCGGGCGCGCGCTCGTCGCCGGGCATGACGTCGGCAGGGAAGGGCTCGCGGTGCGACAGCTGATCGGTTACGTGCCGCAGGCGATCTCGATCGACGGTGCGCTGACGGCGTCGGAGAACCTCGAGTTCTACGGTCGTGTGACCGGGGTGCCGAAGAAGGAGCGCCGTGAGCGGATCGACCAGGCGGTCGAGGCGATGGATCTCGGGTCGTTTCTCGACCGGCTCGGCCGCACCTTGTCGGGTGGGATGCTCCGTCGCCTCGAGATCGCGACCGCGCTTTTGAACCGCCCGCAGGTGCTCTTCCTCGACGAGCCGACCGTCGGTCTCGATCCGACCGCCCGGCACATGGTCTGGGAACGGCTCGAGGTCCTCCGCGAGGAGGCGGGGACGACCCTTCTCGTCACAACTCACCAGATGGACGAAGCAGAGCGGCAGTGCCAGCGGGTCGCGATCATGGATTTCGGAACGCTGGTGGGACAGGGCTCGCCGGACGAGCTGTGCGAACAGTTCGACGTGCCCTCGCTGGACGACGTCTTCACCGTCGCGACGGGACATGCGATCGGGGAAGGAGGGAATCTCAGAGATGCTCGAGCAAGCCGCAGGCTTTCCCGCCGGCTCGGCTGACACCGCGCGCGGAGTCGTCGCCTACTTCGCGCGCCTGCGCGACGGGGCCGCGGCGATGGGCTGGGCGGAGATACGCAAGCTCCGCCACGACAACGTCGACATCTTCACCCGCTCGGTCCAGCCGTTGCTCTGGCTCTTCATCTTCGGCACAGCGTTGCGAAAGAATCGCGCCCTGAGCGGCGGCTTCCACGACTACCGCGCCTACCTCGCACCAGGCGTGATGGCGCAGGCGGCGCTCTTCATCGCGATCTTCTTCGGGCTCGCAGTGATCTGGGAGCGCGACGTCGGCCAGTTACAACGGCTGCTCGCGACGCCGCTGCCTCGTCTCGCGATCGTGCTCGGCAAAGCCACGGGGGCCGCCATTCGCGCGCTTGCCCAGGCGGCCGTGCTGTTCGCCGTGCTCGCCGCTACCGGCATCGCGATTCGCTGGAACGCGCTCGACATCCTCGGCGCGCTCGTCCTGCTCGTTCTCGGGACCGCCGGCTTCGCGTGCCTCTCGATGATCCTGGCCTCGCTCGTGCGCACGCGCGAACGGTTCATGGGTATCGGCCAACTCGTGATGATGCCCCTCTTCTTCGCCTCCAGTGCTCTCTACCCGCTGTCGATCATGCCCGGCTGGCTGCGCATCGTCGCCCGCGTCAACCCGCTCACCTACGAGGTCCACGGCATGCGACAGCTGCTGATCGGCATCTCGACCGGCGGCACCCTCTGGCTCGACTTCCTCGTCGGCGCCTTCTTCCTCACGGCCATGGCCACGATTGCCGCCAAGGCATACCCCCGCGCCATCCTGTAACGCGGCAACGGAAATAGGGGCTCACTCACTACTCTGCCGTCCGTGGGGCCTCCGCTGAGCGCGCTCGAGAACATCCTCGTCGTCGACCTCTCGCGCGTCCTCGCGGGGCCGATCGTCGCGATGACGCTCGGCGACCTCGGCGCTGACGTGATCAAAGTCGAGTCGCCGCTCGGCGACGACACGCGGCATTGGGTGCCGCCCGTCGACGCGCAGGGCCGTTCTTCCTATCACCACTGCGCAAACCGGAACAAGCGCTCGATCGTGCTCGACCTCAAGCGCGAGCCGGACCTCGAGCTCGCCCGCGTGCTGTGTGAGCGCGCCGACGTCGTCATCTCCAACTTCAAGCCGGGCACGATCGAGCGGTTCGGTCTCGACTATGAGGTCGTCTCGGCAGTGAACGACCAGGTCGTCTACTGCGAGATCAGCGGCTTCGGTGAGGGTGGCGGCCGCGACATGCTCGGTTACGACCCGATCGTCCAGGCGGTCGGCGGGCTCATGAGCATCACGGGCCCGCCCGGCGCCCCGTCGAAAGCGGGCGTCGCCATCGTCGACATCGTCACTGCGCTCTACGGCACGATTGCCGTTCTGGCGGCGCTCCACGCGCGCCGCAGCACCGGCCGCGGACAGCGGGTGACAATCGACCTCCTGAGCGCGAACCTCGCGATGCTCGCCAACCAGTCGACCGGTTGGCTCGCCGACGGCAGTGTCCCGGGCCTCCTCGGCAACGTTCATCCCAGCATCGAGCCGTTCGCTACCTATCGCGCACAAGACGGCGACCTGATGCTCGGCGCCGGGAACGACGCGCAGTTCAGGCGGCTTGCGGAAGCGATCGGTGCCCCCGAGCTCGCCGACGATCCGCGCTTCTCCTCCAACGAAGCGAGGGTCGTGAACCGCGACGCGCTGCGGCCGCTGCTCGAGGAGCACCTGGGGACACGGAGCCGAGTCGCGTGGGGCGAAGTGCTGCTCCGGGCGGGCGTGCCCGCCGGCCCGGTGCAAACGATCGACGAGGCCTTCTCGCTCGCGGAGAGGCTCGGGCTCGACGTCGTCGACGACACCGACGGCGTTCGCACCGTCCGCTTCCCCGCCCTTCTCTCGGAAACCCCGGCCGCCACGCGGCGGCGGCCACCGGATCTCGACGAGCACGGTGAAGAGATCCGCAGCGAGCTCGGTCGCTGAGTTTCGGTTTCGAGCGGGGCGGCTGCGCGTTCCCGAGTCCCTCCAACAGCGCGGGGGCGCCTTCTGGTAAACGAGCGTGGTGGACTCGGCGGAGAGCAGGCCGTTGCGTGGTCGGCCGGGGACGAAGACGCTGCCGCTCGCTCACGGTCGCGCGGTGGGCGGGCCGATCGCGCTCGGCGTGCTCGCCTGGTACGTCGCTCTCGCGCTGACGGGATGGGTCGCGGCGGCGGTCGCCCTGCTGGTCGCCACCCCGGAGCTCGCCGGCGGGGCCCCGACGGCGTCCCGGCCGGTGCTCGCCGCGCACCTGGTGGCGCTCGGGCTGCTGCCGTTCGCGGTCACGGGCGCCTCCTTCCACTTGCTCCCGGTGATGCTCCGCAACGACGTTCGTCACCCGCGGCGACTCCAGCTCGCCCTTCCGCTCCTTGCAGGTGGCTTCCTGGTCGCGCCAGGCGTCGCTTTCGACCGGCCGGCGATCCTCTGGCCCGGTGCCGCGCTCGTCTCGGCCGGCGTCCTGCTCGTGCTGGCGGAGCTGTTCGGCCTCGTGCTCAGGGCTCCCCGCGGCCGTACCCTCGTTGTCAGCCGGACGGGGGTTGCGCTCGTCGGTCTCCACGTCGCAGCCGCGCTGATCCTCGGGGCGCTCGCCTTCTCGCACGGGGACGGGGCGTTCGCAGGCGTCGTCCACGACCGCTGGGTGCTCGTTCACCTTCATCTCGCCGTGTTCGGCTGGGCGACGCTCCTGATCGTCACGGTCGGCCGCACGCTCGCACCGATGCTCGCGCAGGCGCCGACGCCGCCCCCGCGCCGCCTGCCGACCAGCGAGCTCGCCCTCAGCGCCGGACTCTGGACGCTCCTTGCCGGGCTCGCGACAGCGTCGACCGCTGCCGTGCTCGCGGGCGGCGGCCTGCTCCTGCTCACCTTGGCGCTGTTCGCCCGGCTGATCGCCCGCGTCGCCCGCACCGCCCGGATCGAGCCGGAAGCACCGCTCGTTCATCTCCTTGCGGGTGTCCTCTTTCTCCTCCAGGCAGCCGCGCTCGGCACGGCGATGCTGGTCGGGCTCGTCTCCACGCGCCGAGGCCTCGCCGCGTACGTGATCCTTCTGCTGGTGGGCTGGGCCGCCGGCGTCACGCTCGGCCAGCTCGGAAAGCTGCTCTCCCTGTCGCTCTGGGTTTGGTGGCCACCAGGGCCGCGCCCGAAGCAGGACGCGCTCTACCCGCGACGCGTCTGGCTCGCCGAGGCGGTGACGTTCGCATGCGGTGTCGAGGTGCTCGCGGTCGGCGCGCTCGCCGCAAACCGCGCCGTTGCGGTCGTCGGCGCAGCCCTCCTCATCGGTGCCGCGTTGCTCGGAGCCACCGGTGCCGGCCTGACCTGGGCTAGGCGCTGGTAGACCACGTCCTGCGTCGGCGGTGACCGTACAGTTCTGGCGTGGTCGCCACTGCCGAGGAGTGGGCGCTGTTCTTCCATCTGCTTGGCGCGTTCCTGTTCATCGCGGGCGTGATCGTCGCCGGCGTCGCTTTTGAAGCCGCCCGTCGCCGCCGGCGGCCGAGCGAGATCGCACTCCTGCTCGGACTGACCCGAATCGGCGTGCTGCTCGTCGCCCTCGGGGCGTTGCTGGTGCTCGCGTTCGGACTCTGGCTCGTCCAACTCGGCAGGTTCGGCTACGGCGCAGGCTGGGTCGTCGCGGCGCTTGCGCTTTTCGTCGTCGTGATCCTGCTCGGCGGAGTGGGCGGGCAGCCACCGAAGCGAGCGCGCAAGCTCGCGGTGCGGTTGGCCAAGGAAGGTGACGTTGAGAGTGACGAGCTTCGCGCCCTGCTCGACGACCGGCTCGCGCGGACCCTCAACTACCTCTCAGCTGCGCTGCTCGTCGCGATCGTCGTCCTGATGGTTTTCAAGCCTGGCGCCCGAGGCGGCTGAGACCGGGGAATCAGTAATCGCCCACGCGTCGTTCAGTTATTCCCCTGATGTGTGCCCCGGGTACGCCGACAACGATCAGGGCGTGACGGTACCGCCGTGGAAGATCAAGGTCGTCGAACCGATCGCGCTCGGGCCTGAGCCGGAGCGGCGGCGCGCGCTCGAGACCGCCGGCTACAACACCTTCCTGCTGCGCTCCGAGGATGTCTTCATCGATCTCCTCACCGACAGTGGCACCTCGGCTCTTTCCCAGGAGCAGCGTGCCGCGATGGAGCTCGGTGACGAGGCGTACGCGGGCTCGCGCAGCTTCTTCCGGCTCGAGCAGGCGGTGCGGGAGACCTACGGCTACCGGCACGTAATCCCAACACATCAAGGGCGCGGTGCCGAGCACCTGCTGGCGAAGGTGCTTGTCGAGCCGGGGCAGCTCGTGCCCTCCAACCTGTACTTCACGACTTCGCGCGTGCATGTCGAGCTCGCCGGTGGCGTCTGGACCGACGTCTCGATCCCCGAGGCAGAAGACCCGGAGTCGACGCACCCGTTCAAGGGGAACCTCGACCTGGCGGCGCTCGAGCGCGTGCTCGCCGCGGCCGCGCCGGAGCGCGTTGCGTTCGTTCGCGTCGAGGCTTGTCTCAACATGGCGGGCGGCCAGCCGTTCTCGCTTGCGAACCTCGTCGGCGTTCGCGAGCTGACGCGCACGCACGGGGTGCCGTTGATCCTCGACGCGACCCGGATCTCGGAGAACGCGCTCTTCATCAAGGACCGCGAGGCCGGTCACGCGGACTCGACCCTGGCCGGGCTGATCCGCGAGATCGCCGATCTCGCAGACGGTGCGGTCTTCTCCTCGAAGAAGGATCACTTCGTCCCGATCGGCGGTCTGCTCGCGGTGAACGATGACGACCTCGCCGAGCGGGTGCGCGAGCTCGTCGTGGTCTACGAGGGCTTTCCGCACTACGGCGGCCTCGCCGGCCACGACATGGAGGCGCTTGCGCAAGGAATCCACGAGTCGACCGACGAGCGGATCGTGCGGCACTACGTCTCGCAGAGCGCATACCTCGCCGGCCTCCTGCTCGAGCGCGGGATTCCGATCGTCGTCCCGGTCGGCGCACACGCCGTCTTCCTCGACGCGAAACGCTTCCTGCCTCATGTGCCGCAGGAAGAGTTCCCCGCGCAGGCACTCGCGGCGGCGCTCTACCTCGCCGGCGCCGTCCGCTCGATGGAGCGCGGAATCGTCTCCGGCCAGCGCGGCAACGATCCGTACGACGGGCTCGAGCTCGTTCGCCTCACGATCCCGAGGCGGGTCTACACTCAGGAGCACCTTGCGTACGTCGCTGACATCGTGACCGACGTGTACGAGAGACGGGAGCTCGTGCCCGGCTTCCAGATGGTTTACGAACCGGCGCACCTGCGTTTCTTCCAGGCACGGTTTGAGCCGCGCGCGCCGTTTCTCGAGCCACCTCGCGAAAAGAGTCGTGCCGCAGCCGTACGGTGAGACGAGCAGGGGATTCAGGTTCCTTGTGCTCGGCTCTGCGCTCGCCGCCTGGGTGCTCGTCGCCGTCGGCGGGGTCGTGCGCGTCACCGCGTCGGGCCTCGGCTGTCCGCACTGGCCGCTCTGCACCGCGAACGCGATCCCGCTCGACCAGAAAGCCTCCTTCATCGAATACAGCCACCGGGCGGTTGTTGCGCTGCTGATCGTGCTCGTCGTCCTGGGCGGCGAGGGTCGCACGCACGAGATCCTGCAGGGCCTCCATGTGGGTGGTGCCGGAACCGTCTGGGCGGCGCTCGTCGCGCTCGCGGTGTTCTCGGGAGATCCCCGCGCCGATCGGGCCGTCCGCCCGCTGACCATCGTCCCAGCCGCGGCTAGGTAACCGAATTGGACCTCGACCAGCGGCCCATCCTCGTCTTCTGGGAGACGACGAAGGCGTGCGGTCTCGCCTGCCGTCATTGTCGCGCCTCGGCGATCTCACAGCCGCAGCGCGGCGAGCTGACAACGGCTCATGCCGCCCGGTTCGTCGATAGTCTCGCCGGCTTCGGGATGCCCCGGCCGGTCCTGATCGCCACGGGCGGCGACGTGCTCTTGCGTCATGACCTCGATGCAATGCTCGAACGCGCGCGCGCGTTGAAGGTGCCGGTTGCGCTCGCACCGAGCGTGACGCAGCTGCTCACGGACGAGCGGGTTGCCGAACTGCACCGAGCGGGCGTGAAGGTCGTTTCGATCAGCCTCGACGGTGCGACGCCCGCGACACATGACGGCGTCCGCGGAATCGACGGCCACTTTGCGGAGACGGTCGCAGCGCTCCGAAGACTTCGTGAGGGCGGGTTGACGGTGCAGGTGAACACGGTCGTCATGCGCGATACGGTCGAGGAGCTGCCGGCGGTCGCGCGGATCGTGAAAGAGTCGGGCGCGTCGATCTGGGAAGTGTTCTTCCTCGTCCGGGTCGGGCGGGGTCGTGCTCTCGGCGAGCTGACGCCGGCGGAGAACGAGGACGTCTGCCACTTCCTCGTCGACGCCTCCCGCTACGGATTCATCGTCCGCACCGTCGAGGCGCCGTTCTTCCGCCGCGTCGTCGCTGTACGCAAGCAGGACCTCGGGGACGCACACGTTGGCGCGACCTACAGGCTCGGCCCCCTCTACGAGCGGCTCTCATCGGCGCTTCGGGCGGAGCTCGGCGGGCCCACGTCGTCGCCGCGCGCGCAGACGAAGGGCACGCGCGACGGAAAGGGGATCGTCTTCGTCGGGCACGACGGAGAGATCCATCCGTCCGGATTCCTGCCTCTCTCACTCGGCAACGTCAAACACGACGAGATCGTCCGCGTCTACCGCGAGCACCCGCTCCTGCGCCGGATCCGGGCGGCCGACTTCAGCGGCCGCTGCGGGAGGTGCCCGTACCGGGAGCTCTGTGGCGGCTCTCGTGCCCGCGCCTTCGCAGCCGCCGGCGATCCGCTTGCCGAGGATCCGGCCTGCGCCTACCAGCCTGCCTAGTAGGGTTTACCCCGATGGCGTCCGCGCGACCGCGACGAACAATCTACGCGGAGGTTGCGAATGCGAGCACGAGCGACACGGTTGAGCCCCCAGCCCTGGCCCTGGGTGGGGCAGCCGCGCGTCCTGATCGAGCACCCGGATGAGTCGGCGGGCTTGGCGCTCGCGTCGATCCTGCGCCAGGCCGGCTATGCGGTCGCTGTCTGCCCGGGCCCCGAGCACTCAGAGCATTGCCCACTGACCGGGCCGGACGGGTGCGCGGTTGCCCACGGCGCCGACGTCGTGGTCTCGAGCCTCGGCCTCGAACGGCCCGAGGCGAGAGAAGTGCTGCAGGCGCTCCGGATGCGCCGCCCCGGGACGCCGCTCATCGTCGAGGTTCCTCCGGGCGACAACGCAGCGTGGCACGACGTGCTCCAAGGGTGCGACGTGATCGCGTCCCCTGTTCAGCCAGACGAGCTCGTGGCCCGTGTTCGCGCCGTGCTTGCCAAGAGCCGACCGGAGCCTCCGAGCTAGGGACGGGTGTACTAGCGTGCGCAACCCTTTTCGCAGCGAAGTCGAGGCCTTCCACTTCCTGCTGCTCACGGTCGCAGCCTTCGCGGCGATCGCCGTGGCAAGCCTCCTCGGCGGCCCCTGGGCCGGTGTGCCGACCTTCGCCGCCGTGACGGGCGCAGCGGCCTTCTTCTACCTGAGGCGGGGACAGGCGGAGCGCTCGGTGAGAACCGCGCCGGCGCATGTCGGCGCCCAGGACGAGCGTCGAATTCTTGTGGTCGCGAACGAGACGCTGGCAGACGCGAGCCTGGCCGAGGCGATCGAGCGGGCAGGCGCGGGATATCGCAAGCACGTGCACGTCGTTTGCCCTGCGCTCACCTCGCCCGTTCGTCACTGGGTGTCCGATCTGGACGGCGCGACGGCGCAGGCTCAGCGGCGGCTCGACCAAACTCTCAGCCAGCTCCAGACCGTCGGCATCGAGGCCGAGGGTGAGATCGGAGACGAGGATCCCCTCCGTGCGATCGAGGATGTCTTGCGCACATTCGGGGCAGACGAGATCATCATCTCCACTCACTCCGAAGGGCACTCGAACTGGCTCGAGCGCGACGTGGTGACCCGGGCACGCGAGCGCCTTGCCCTGCCGATCACCCACATCGTGAGCGACACCGAGGCCGGCCTTCGCTAGCGACGTAAGGAGGTCATAGTTCGAGCTGTGCGGCGGTCGGGCTCGGAGATCCTGCTTGAAGCGCTCGCCGACGAGGGCGTCCGGCACGTGTTCGGGAATCCCGGCACGACCGAGCTGCCGCTCGTGGACGCGCTCGTTGGCCGTGACGAGCCGCACTACGTGCTCGCGCTTCAGGAGGCGACCGCGGTCGGGATGGCGGACGCGTACGGCCGCCTGACCCGGCGGCCGAGCTTCGTGAATCTGCACACGGTCGCCGGGCTCGCGAACGGGCTCGGCAACCTGACGAACGCGGTCGCCGCAGGCACGCCGATGGTCGTCACCGCGGGCCAGCAGGATCGAAGACACCTGATCGCGGAGCCGCTCCTCTCGGGCGACCTCGCCGGGCTCGCGGGCTCGCTTGTGAAGTGGTCGCACGAGGTGCGGTCGCTCGGCGAGCTCGGCATCGCGGTCCGGCGCGCGTTCCGGCTCGCCGCCGCGCCGCCCACGGGCCCGGTGTTCCTCGGCCTCCCGATGGACGTGCTCGAGGAGACCGGCGAGGCGCTGCTTCCGCCACGCTCGCAGGTCGACGACGCTCCGACCGGCGGCTCGCTCGCCGAGGTCGCCGACCTGCTCGCGAGCGCGGAACGCCCAGGCCTCGTGGTCGGGAACGAGCTCGCCTGGTCGGATGGTCTCGGCGCCGCGGTCGAGCTCGCGCAAACGCTCGGCGCGCCCGTTCACGGTCAGCCGCTCAGCAGCCTGCTCGTCTTCCCCTCGTCGCATCCGCTCTGGCGCGGCCCGCTGCCGAGGGACGCGGCGGGGATCAACGCCACACTGGGCGCGTACGACCGCGTGCTTGTGCTCGGCGCGGATGCCTTCCTCGTGTACCCGTATACCCCGGCGCAGGCGGTGCCGGACGGAGTCGAGCTGCTGCAGATCCATCCGGATCCGGCCCAGCTCGGACGGACGCACGCCGTTCGCGTCGGGGTGCTCGGCGATCCGGCGCGCTGCGCGGCCGAGCTCGCGCGGCTGCTCGCCGGCCGCGTCCCCGCCGAGCGCCGGCAGCGCGTGCTCGCCGAGAGCGAAACCTGGCGTGGCGAGGTGATCGCGAGGCTCGCCGAGCAGGTGCTCAAGGGGCGGGAATCGAAGCCGCTCGGCCCCGCTGCCGCCGTCCAGGCCGTGGTCTCTCGCCTGCCGGAGGACGCGATCCTCGTCGACGAGGCGATCACGGCCAGCCCGTTCACCCGGGCGTTCCACCGGGGGAGCGACCCGATGAGCTACCTCTGGAGCGGCGCGGGCGCGCTCGGCTGGGGCGTCCCGGCGGCGCTCGGCGCCAAGCTCGCAGCTCCGGAGCGACCGGTCGTCTGCATCGTCGGCGACGGATCGATCATGTACTCGCCGCAGGCGCTCTGGACCGCGGCCCGCTATCGCCTGAACGTGCTGACAGTCGTGCTCGACAACCGCGAGTACCGAATCCTCAAACACGGACTCGACCTGCTGGATGGCGCGTCCGCTCGCTCGGGCCGCTACGTCGGCATGGATCTCGGCGACCCGGGGATCGACTTCGTCGCGCTCGCCGGTTCGATGGGAACTGCCGGCCGACTGGTCGAGAACGCCGAAGAGCTCGAGCAGGCGGTCGACGAGGCGCTCGCGTCGGGAGAGCCGCAGTTACTGCACGTGCCGATTTCCGGCCACAAGGCCTGACACCGGTGCCAGTACGTCGTCGGCGAGCACGCCGTCGATCAGGAGTGCATAGCCGGGGTCGGCTTCCGGGTCGTAGCCCCTCGACACCCGCCGGCGGACGAAGAAGGCGGCGACGTCCGCCTTCTCGCTCTCGGTGTCCGCGCTTGCCTCGACGAGCAGCCACGTCGCTTGCAGCGCGCGGACGAGCTCGCCGAGCTGGCGCCGGAAATGCAGCGGCTCTGCGAGCCCGCGTTCCAGTCGCGGTTCGAGGTCGGCGAGCGCGGCAGCAACCGCCGCTCCATCTTCGCTCGGCCGCAGCGCGGCGAGGCGGCCGCGCAGGTCGGCGAGCACGAGCGGAACCAGATCGAAGCGAGCGGCATCGCGGCGCACCTGCTCGACGAGCACGTTGTGCGCTCCTTCCCAGCTCTCGAACACGATCGCGTCACGGTAGAGCCTCGGCAGCGGCGAGAAGTCCTCGATCGTGCCGTTGCCGCCGAGTGTTTCGATGGCGCGGCGGACGACGAGCGTCGCCGTCAGCGAGGTCACGTACTTGTTCGCGTTGACGAGGAAGCGGTAGAGGCCGGTCGTTTCGTCGTCGGTCCCGCCGCAGTCGAGTCGGTCGACGAGGGCGGTGAGCGCGAGCGTCGAGGCGAGCGCGGCCTGCTCCTCGGCCTTGATCAGCGCGAGGTTCTCGCGGACGAGCGGGAAGGTGGCGATCGAGCGTCCGAACGCGGTCCGGTGGCGCGCGAACCCTGACGCCTCGAGGTAGGCGCGGCGCATCAGCCCGACAGAGCCGCACGCGTTCAGCCAGCGCGACGTGTTCAGGACGACCCCGGCCGCGATCTTGAAGCCGTCCGCGAGCTCGCCGAGCGGGTAGGCGAGCGCTCCCTCGAACTCGATCTCCGCGGTCGCGAGCGCGCGTGTGCCGAGCTTGTCCTTGAGCCGGCGGATGCGGAAGCCGTTGGGCCGCCCGCCGACGCGCCGCGGGACAAGGAAGCACGCAATGCCGTCCGTCCCCACCGGCGCGCCAACCGGACGAGCCGTGACGACGAACTGGTCGGCGTCGGCGACCGAGCAGAACCACTTCTCGCCGCGGAGCCGCCAGGCGCCCGGCTCGAGCCCGTCCGGGACCGCCGCCGTCTCGTTCGCGCCGACGTCAGAGCCGCCCTGCACCTCCGTCAGGAACTGCGCGCCGCGCTCGGCCCGGTCGTAGTCGGGCACGAGCAGGGGCGGCAGAAACCGCGCCTGGAGCTCGGCCGAGCCGTGCACGCGTAGCGCGCGGACGAGGCCGGCCGTGCACGCGAACGGGCACGCCTGCCCGGCCTCGCCAGCGTGCGAGAGGAGGTACATCAGCGAGGCCTGCTCAAAGGCGGGCGCGGAGAGAAGTCCGCTCTTCCAGACGGCTCGGCCTGCGTCGTCGTGCGCGGGATGGAACTCGATTTCCTGAAGCTCGCGCCCGAGCGCATCTGCATCGACAAGGCGCGGCCCGTTGCCGTCGCGCTCCTGCGTCTGCGCGGCGGGCTCGACGACTTGCGCGACCGTCGCACCGAACTCGCGCAGCCGCGACTCGAAAGCAGCAACACCGTCATCGCCCAGGTGCATGCGCAGGACGCGCGCCAGGTTCGGCGTCGCGTCGTAGAAGTTCGTCGGCCGTTCCGCTTCCCAGCCGGCGAGCGCGGCTCGGGCGTCGTTCTCCATCTGGGACGAGCCTACTCCGAGCCGCCCACGCAGCGGCATTTCACCGCCTATTTCAAGCCGGTCGGCTGAGCAGCGATAGGCTCGAGGTATGGCGCACCACTCCGCATCGTTCTCGTTCACGCTGCGTGTCCGTCTCGAGAACCGTCCGGGGACCTTCGCCGACCTTGCGCGGGCGATCGCCGACGCGGGTGGACTGCTCGACGCGATCGATCTCGTCCGCGCGGAGGGCGACAGCAAGGTGCGCGACGTCTCTGTTCTCGCGACGAACGCGGACCATGTCGACGCGATCGTTCGCGCCTGCAGCGCGATCGGCGGCGTCGAGGTCGAGCACGTCTCCGATCGAACGTTCTTGCTCCACCTCGGCGGGAAGATCCACATGAACGCGAACGCGCCGGTGAAGACGCGCGACGACCTGTCGATGGCCTACACGCCCGGCGTCGCGCGCGTCTGCGAGGCGATCGCCGCCGATCCGGAGGCTGCATGGAACCTCACGATCAAGCGCAACACCGTCGCTGTCGTCACCGACGGCAGCGCGGTGCTCGGACTCGGCAACATCGGCCCGGAGGCCGCGATGCCGGTGATGGAGGGCAAGGCGCTGCTCTTCAAGGAGTTCGGCGGTGTGGACGCGTGGCCGATCTGCCTCTCGACGACCGACACCGACGGCATCGTCGCGGCGGTCGAGGCGATCGCGCCCGGCTTCGGAGGGATCAACCTCGAGGACATCTCCGCGCCTCGCTGCTTCGAGATCGAACGCCGGTTGCGGGCGTCGCTCGATATCCCCGTCTTCCACGACGACCAGCACGGGACGGCCGTCGTCGTGCTCGCCGCGTTCCTGAACGCGCTGCGCGTCGTCGACAAGAAGGTGGAGGACGTGAAGGTCGTGCTCACCGGCGTCGGCGCCGCCGGGGTGGCGGTGACGGGCACGTTGCGCGCAGCGGGCGTCCGCCGGATCGTCGGTTGCGACACGCAGGGCGCCGTCTATCGCGGCCGTCCGGGCCTCGAGGGCGTCAAGGCGCAGTACGCGGAGGAGACGAACCCGGAGAACGAGCGTGGGAGCGCCGACGACGTGCTTGCCGGCGCTGACGTGTACATCGGGCTTTCTCAGCCGCACGCGGTCACGCCGGCCGGCATCAGGCGGATGGCGACCGATGCCGTCGTGTTTGCGATGGCGAACCCGACGCCCGAAGTCGCACCCGAAGAGATCGCGGACTTTGCGACCGTGATCGCGACGGGCCGCTCCGACTATCCGAATCAGATCAACAACGTGCTCGCCTTCCCGGGGATCTTCCGCGGCGCGCTCGACGTCCGCGCCTCGACGATCACCGAACGGATGGAGGTCGCAGCCGGTCACGCAATCGCGGCGACGATCTCCGAGGAGGAGCTCGCACCCGACTACATCGTCCCGAGCGTCTTCAACCGCGAGGTCGTGCCGGCTGTCGCTGCGGCCGTCGCGCGTGCGGCGGAGGAAGACGGCGTCGCTCGCCGCGGCAGCGAGCCGGCTGAGGTCACGGCGGCCGGCCCGCGCGACTGGTGAGACCGGCCACGGCCGTCGAAAGCGTCCTTCGCCGCGGGATCCTCGCGGCGGCGGACAATGCGCGCGTCCGCTGCTTCGTGAGCGCGCACGGCCTGCGGCTCGGCGCCGCTCGCTTCGTCGCGGGCGAGACGCCCGACGCGTGCGTCCGCGTGCTGCGCGGGCTGAACGAGCGCGGGCTGCATGCCAACACGACGCTTCTCGGCGAGAGCGTGCACGACGAGGCGCAGGCCGCGGCGGTCGTCGTCGCGTACGAGAGCCTGCTCGCGCGGCTCGTCGACGAAGGGTTGCGCGCGAACGTCGCGCTCAAGCTCACCCACCTCGGCCTCGAGCTCGGCGAAGAGCTTGCATACGAGAACGTGCGCCGGCTCGTCGCGCGTGCAGAGGCGCTCGGCAGCTTCATCCGCATCGACATGGAGCAGTCCGCGTTCGTCGACGCCACGCTCGGCATCTATCGCCGCCTGCGCGACGCGGGTCTCGCCAGCGTCGGCTGTGTCCTCCAGTCCTACCTCTACCGCAGCGAACGCGACCTCGAGGCGCTGCTTCCACTCGCCCCGAACCTCCGGCTCGTCAAGGGCGCCTACCTCGAACCGCCCGACGTCGCATACCTGCGCAAGGCGGACGTCGACGCGGCCTACGTCCGCCTCCTCGAGGCCTCGCTCGCAGGCGCCGGCTATACGGCGGTCGCGACGCACGACGAGCGGCTGATCGAGCAGGCGGTCCGGTTTGCCGAGCAGCACGGGATCGGACGCGATCGGTTCGAGTTCCAGCTCCTCTACGGCGTGCGCCCGCAGCTTCAGCTCGAGCTCGTGCGGCGTGGCTTCAAGGTCCTCGTGGCTACGCCGTATGGGCCCGAGTGGTACCCGTATCTGATGCGGCGACTGGCCGAGCGTCCCGCGAATGCGCTCTTCCTGTTTCGCAACCTCGTGCGTCGCTGATCGCCTGCTCGTGCGTACTTTCTGCTGATCGCGGTTCGGGGGTTCCCCGAATGCTGGTCGTGGCCCGCCCGGGCACGCTGGTGCTTGGCAGGCCAGCTACTGAAGGAGTCGACGATGGACCGCAGTTCTCTTACTCCCAGCTACGCCGTCGTCGGCAAGCCGGCGCCGGCGCTCGCCGAGCTCGTCCAGGAGCTCGGCGCCGCGCTCGAGCGCCGGCAGTTCACCCACGCGGTCGATCCCGACGCTGCGGACTTCGTGCTGAACCTCGTCGACCCCGAACTGCCGAAGCCGTTCCGCCGCAAGTCGCGCGGTACCTTCGTCGCGGCGCTCGTGTCGCGGGACAGCGAGCCCACGGACGAGTTGCGCGAGACCTACCCGCTGCTCGTCCGCGCCCTCGCGAACATCGTGCTCTGCTACTTCCCGGGGTCCGATCGAGTCCTCTTCACCACGATGGAGCGCGGCCACTACTCCGTGACCGGCGACGACCTCGCCGGCCATGTCGTCGAACGGCTCGTCCCGCTCGCGCGGGCGCGCCTCGTGATCGACAACGAATTCTGCCGCGATCTCGAGCCCGAGCTCTGGCACGGGGACGACCGGACGCGCGACATCGCCGCCGCAGGCAGGCGCCTCGACGCGCTCGGCCTCCTGCCTGCCCCGTTCCCGATCGAGGACCTGCTCGACGAGCACGACCTCCGCCATGTCAAGCGCCTGTACGGGATCGGAGGCCTGTCCTACGGCAATCTGTCTGCGCGCAAGGATCGCGACCGCTTCTGGATGAGCGCGAGCGGCGTCGACAAGTCACGGCTGGAGGTGCCGGGCCGCGACATCCTGCTCGTGTCCGGATACGACGAGGCGAACGGCCGGATGATCCTCAGCATCCCTCCGGAGATCGAGCCGCTTCGCGTCTCGGTCGACGCGATCGAGCACTGGATGATCTACCAGCGTCATCCCGACGTCGGCGCGATCCTCCACGTGCACGCCTGGGTCGACGGGGCCGTGGGGACGGAGATCAACTACCCCTGCGGCAGCGAGGAGCTCGCGACGAGCGTGGCCGCCCTGGTCGCCGCCGAGCCTGATCCCACCAAGGCCGTGGTCGGCCTGCGAAACCACGGGATCACGGCGACCGGCGAGAGCCTCGAGGAGATCCTCGATCGCATCGAGCCGCGCCTCCAGCCGCAGATCCCGATGAGCTGAGCCCGAACGTTTACACGCTGCAGTGCAGCGAGGGCAAGTACCGCCCAGCAGGAAAGGCCCTGCTAGCCAGGGCCTTTCCTTATGTACAAGTCAAGCCGCCACTCCGGCGCACCGATAAGAAGGTGTGACGCCTAGCGCCTACGACGGCGAGACCGAAGCGGCCCGGCTCAAGGCGCTTCTCGCCTACCGAATTCTTGATACGCCGCCCGAGCAGGCGTTCGACGACCTCGTCGAGTTGGCGGCCGCGGTCTGCTACACGCCTGTGGCGGCCATCGCTCTCGTGGACGATCGCAGATCGTGGCTGAAGGCCAAGCGCGGCATTGACCTGTCGGAGCTTCCGCGCGACTCGGCCTTGAGTGCTGAGGCGCTGCAGCAACCCGATGTCTTTGTCGTCCGCGATGCCCTCGCGGACGAGCGGTATCACGAGTCGTCGGTCGTCCTGGCAGGCTTTCGCTTCTTCGCGGGCATGCCGCTGGTCTCGCCGGAGGGACACGCGCTCGGGACGGTTTGCGTTCTCGACGAGCGGCCGCGTGACCTGTCACCGACGCAAAAGGATGCTCTGCGCGCGATCGCGCGTCAGGCGATGAGCCAACTCGAACTGCGGCGGGTCTCCGAAGCCGAGAGCTTGGCTCGGTATCGATTCCGCGCGCTCGTCGAGCAGCTACCCGGTGGCGTCTACATTGAAAATCTCGGTGCCTCGAGCGGCTCCTATTTCAGCCCTCAGATCGAGCGGCTGACCGGCTACTCGGCCGAAGAGTGGGCCTCCGAAGACGACTTCTTCTCTCAGGTGTTGCATCCCGAGGATCGCGACCGGGTGCTCGGAGCGTTCGCGCAGGCGCACGAAGCACGCCGGCCGATCCAGATCGAGTATCGGGTCGTTGCAAAGGACGGGCGTGTGGTCTGGATTCAGGACAACGCCGCGGTCGCGCGAGACGACGAGGGGCAGCCGCTCCACCTGCAGGGTTTCATGGCGGACGTCACAGCCCGGAAGCAGAACGACCTCGAGCTCAACGAAGAGCGCAGCCGGCTCCTCGAGCGCGAGCGGGCGCAGAACGAGCGGCTACGCGGTCTCGACCGTTTGAAGGATGAGTTCGTCGCGCTCGTTTCACACGAGCTCCGAACGCCGCTCACTTCGATTCGCGGCTACCTCGAACTTGTCCTCGACGACGCCGAGCAGCTCACGAGCGAGCACAAGGAGTTCCTGCAGATCGTCGACCGCAACGTTGATCGCTTGCTTCACCTCGTCAGCGACCTGCTGCTCGTCGCTCAAGCTGACGCAGGCAAGCTCTCCTTTGATTGGACCGCCGTCGCGCTCTCTCCGCTCGTGGCCCAGTGCGTTCTGGCGGCACAGCCCGCAGCAGAGGAGGCCGATGTCGAGCTCGTCTTCGACTCGGAGCCCACCGAACCAATCGTGGGCGACCCTGAGCGGCTCGCGCAACTGCTGGACAACCTCATCTCGAACGCAATCAAGTTCACGCCGGCCGGCGGTCAGGTCGACGTTCGGGTCGATGCTTCTGCAGATCCCGCGGTCATCGAGGTTCGGGACACCGGTTTCGGGATAGCCGCCGCAGATCAGGAGCAGCTGTTCGAGCGGTTCTTTCGCACGCGGTCGGCGACCGAGATGGCCATCGCAGGGACGGGCCTCGGCTTGTCGATCGCGAAGGCGATCGTTGACGCGCACGGCGGTTCGATCAGCGTCGAAAGCGCCGAGGGCGTTGGCACGACATTCCGCGTCGAGTTACCGCTCGCACCGACGCCGCAGTTCGCGCTCGTCGCCTAGTGCCGGGTGTACTAGCGTCAGCCTATGATCGTCACCGGCGTGCCCGCGACGATGCGGACGATGAGCCAGCGCATCATGTCGTTGCCGAGGCGTACGCAGCCGTGGGAGACGGCGGTGCCGAGGACGCCGCCGATATTCATCAGCCCATGCAGCGCGATCTGGCCAGGCCCGCCGGCGAACTCCTGGAGCACGTCGGAGCGGGCGCTCAAAGCGAGCGCGAACGGCGCGCCGACGTCGGTTGCTCGCAACCGGATCCCTTCTTCGACGAAGAACTGGCCATGCGGGGTCGGCGTCGAAGGCTTGCCCACGATGGCCTTGAAGCTTCGCAGCCGACGGCCGTTTCGGTAAACGATCACGCGCCGCGTGGAGGTGTCGACGACGATGTGCCAGCGCGTCGACGAGGCAACGGTCGCACGTTGTCTGATCCAGCCCGTCCGCCCGTTCGGGCGTCCGGGAAGCATGACGTGCAGCCAGCGGACACCGTTTGCGCCGGTCCTCCGACCGAGAACCGGCAGAACAGTTCGCCCGTCGGTCAGCGGCCGCGTCGCTTGAATCATCCTGAGCGGCGCTGAACCTCGAGCGGGCTTCGCGAACGCTTCGTGCGCGCTGAGCAGCGCGGCCAGCTGCTGGGTCGGCTTGACGACCGCCGGTGTGACAGGACGTGCCGATGCCGCGCCCGTCCACGTCGCAGCGACGAGCGCGAGCGTGGCGAGGAGTGTTAGCCGGAGACGAAGCTGAGCGGGCGGCAAGGCCGCCCGCTCATGGTTACTACCGACGGTCGAGTTCCAGCGGGACGTTGCTCAACCAGTCAGGCCGACATGGGCGACGGCCGGGAGGGCGTGCACAGCCGGCTTCTTGGGAGCGGGCTTCTTCTTCTTCGGCGCGGCGGTTGTGGACGTCGGCGCCGTGGTGGTCGTTGCCGCGGTTGTGGTTGCCGCGGTTGTCGTTGCCGCCGTTGTCGTTCCCGCGGTTGTCGTTCCCGCGGTTGTGGTTCCCGCGGTTGTGGTTCCCGCGGTAGTGGTGGTCGCTGCCGCGCAGGTCGGTCTCGTGATCGTGTTGGTGTCGAGCGTGACTGCGCCATTTCGGGCCAGCACGCGTCCGTCGACGTGGGTGCCGGTCGTGACGGTGATGCTCGTTAGCGCAATGATGGTTCCGCGGAAGGTCGAGCCGGTGCCGAGCGTCGCGGAGCTACCGACCTGCCAGAAAACGTTGCAGGACTGGGCGCCATTGATCAGGTTGACCGTGCTTCCCGATCCCGTGGTGAGTGTGGAGCCCGCCTGGAAGACGAAGACGGCGTTCGGATTGCCGCCGCCGTCAAGCGTGAGGGCTCCCGAGAGCCCGATCGAGGAGCCGGAGTTATAGACCCCCGCCTTGAGGGTTTGCCCGGCGAGGTTAGCGCTGATCGGGGAGGTCGGACCCTCGCCCGCCGCGGTGGTGTAGGCGGTCGTCAGAGCGCTCTGCGCCCCCTGCGTGACGGAGTCGCCGGCGTGGTTGGTTCCGGTCACCGTGATCGACGCGGTTCCGGTCATCGTCGTGGTCGGATAGGTCCCGAGGTCGCCGTTGACGGTGGTGGGGCCGGTGTTGGTGATGCCGGCGCCGGCGAGGACCGCGAAACTGCCGGCGGTTCCGAGCGGCACGGACGCAGCCGCTGCGGCAGCGCCGCTCACGATCGTCAGCAGCAGCCCGAGCACAAAGAGCGCCGAGAGGGAAGTCGCCCACGCGGCGCGTCTCGCGCCTCTGTGGCGTTTGAAAAGGGGAAACGTCATATGGGTCTCCTTCAGCTGTGGAGCTTCGTCGCCGATCAAGCCTGCGTCGGTCAGCTTTGCTCCTCTGCGTAGCGCGGCGTCTTCATCGATCGGCGCAGCGATGGGTTATCTCCGCAAATGGAACGGTTCAACAGGCAACGCGGGTACGGGCCTGGCGGAAATCCCCGGGTGGCGCTAGCGGCGTTCGAGACGGAGCGCCAGCACCGGACAGGCCGCGACGGCACGACGCGCATGTGGCTCGAGCGACCGTGGCATGGCGGCAGCGTCAACGATCGGATAACCCCACTCGTCGAGCTCGATCCGCTCGGGCAGCAGCTCTGCGCACAGGCCGTGCCCGTCGCACAGGATCGGATTGACACGCAGGACGAGATCGCTCATGGGATCGGGAGCACCGGACGGCCGTGCCCCGTGCACCGCCGCCCGCGCAGATGCCGGTCCACCTCGTCCGAGAAAACACGCAGCGCACTTGCCACCAGTGCAACTGCGCCGTCGGGGTGCCGGCAGGCGCCACGGTTGGCGACCTGCGCAAGTCGGCGGCGCAGTAGGGCCGTGTCAGCTGTGTGCAGGCCGTCTGCGAGCTGTTCGAGACTGTCCGCGATCGCCGCGAGACCGTGGACACAGGGGCCGCACTGCCCGGCGCTCTCCTCCGCCAGATAGCGCGCGACGCGCGCGGTCTCCACGACGCCGCAGGCATCGGGCGGGAGGACGATAATCGCCCGCGCCCCGAGAGACGCTCCGAAGTGTGCAAGGTCGACATTCGAGACGGCAGCACCATGTGCATCCGTCGCCTTCACCCAGGTTCCGAAGTAGCCGCCGACGAGATACGCCTGCGCCTGGCCGTCGGCTCCCGCGTCCGCCAGCAGCTGCGCGAACGGGCTCCCAAGCTCGACCTCGTACACACCGGGATCCCGCACCGCCCCGGAAACCGTCACGAGCACCGACCCGGGCTCGTCTGGCGTTCCAGCCTCGCGAAACCAGGTCGCGCCGTACCGCGCGATGAGCGCGAGGTGGGCGAGGGTCTCGACGTTGAGGACCACGGTGGGGGCGCCGCCGACCCCGCGCTCGTACGGGCGTGGCGGTGTGAGCGTCGGCGCGGCCGGCCCGCCGTTCAGGAACTGGATGAGCGCGGTCTCCTCTCCAGCGACGAAGCGATCCGGGACGACCAACGTTCGCACGGCGATCCCAGCCTCGCGAGGGCGCTCTGAAATTGCGCGTGCGACGGCGGCGTGAACGATCGAGGTCGTTGCGACGATGACCTTCTTCGCGTTGACCGCGCGGGCTGCGAGGACAGCGCCGTCGATGACCAGGTGGGGAGCGTAGGCGAGCAGCGCTTTGTCCTTGCCCGACGGCGGCTCTCCTTCGGTGCCGTTCGCGACGACGATCGGTCGCGTCCCCCGGCGGAGCACCGACTCGAGCTTCGTTGCCGTCGGAAAGCCGGCTCCCCCGCGGCCGGTCAACCCCGACCTGGCGACCCGATCGAGCAGCTCTGCCGCGCGAAGCTCGAGAGGGAGCGGTCCGTAACGCTCGACGTGCGCCGCCAGCGGGACCGCACGTCCGTCGCGGCGTAACCCGCCGAGCAGGCGAGGCGCTGCGGGCGCGGCGAGTTTCTCGGCCACGCTCACTGCAGGCTCGTCGGGTTCCCGTGCACCGTCCCCGTCGCGGTGCCTGTCGTCGAGTCGAGCTGAAGGTCGACGACGAGCGAGAGCTTGTTCGTCTGTCCGTTGAGCGAGAGCAGGATGCGCGTGCCCTGCAACCCGACGATCTTGCCCACGTACGCGTTCGGGAAAGCCGCCGGCCCGTAGCTCGCACCGCTTGCAGTCATCGATACGCCGCCGCCCGTGATCGGCTCGCCTTGCAGGCGAATCCAGAGCACCCCGGCGTTGCCGCCGCTCGTGCGCCCGGAGATGTTCACGACGACGTAGCCGTTCGCGTCCTGGGACGACTCCTTGACGCGGCCGCTGAACGTGCCGGTGAATGCGCGCGTCGGGAGCGCCGGACCGGAGGCCGTCGCCGCCTGGCTCGAGCTTGGGGTGGTCGTCTTGCGCGCAAGGAGCGACTGCGGTGTGCCCGCCCGCGCCGCCCATCCGTGGCGACCCGGCCCTGCGAGATACCAGCCGCCGATCACGAGCGGGATGGCGAGCGACGCCACGGTGCTCATCGTGCGCAGCGCGGGCGTCGCGCGATTCGACGCGACACGCCAGAGGATCGCGGACACAACGCAGCCAACGCAGGTTACGGTGATGACCTGCATCCACGTGACTCGCGCGTCGGTGCCGGTGCCGAGCCCATGCACGAGGGCGATCGGCCATGAGGCGTACGCGAACCAGTGCAAGGCTCGCCATCTGGAGTAGCCGATGCGGGCGCGCAGCAGGCTCGTGACCGTCAACGCGAGTAGGAGGTCGAACGCGACGGCGCCGAGTCCGAGCCACACCGGCCGGTACGGGGATGTGAACGGCAGAACCGCGTTCAAAAAGGAGATGGGCGCATAGCCGTCGGCGACGGTCGTGATCACGTGCAGGGCGATGAAGACGAGTGCAAGCAGCGTCAGGTTGCGGTGGAGGCCGGCGACGACGAAGCGCGGCCAGCGCGTGCTCCGCCAGCGAGTCACCCCAGCTACCCCGAGCACGACGATCGCCGTCAGCAAGAGCAGCGAGACGACGCCGAAACCGCGCGTCGCAAACCACAGCGCGTGCGAGCTCATGCCGCGTCCTCCGGCCAGCCGGATACGAAGGTGCTGTCGCCCTCGTTGCTCACGAGGCGTGCCGGCAGGCGGCGGGTCTCAAGCCAGGCGGGTGCGTCCTCGAGCAGGAACGACGCGGTACTCGCCACGTTCGCATCGACACAGGTCTGCGCGGCAACGCTCACCGTGCGCCACCGCGATTCTGCGGGTCGTCCTGTGCGCGGATCGATGAGGTGGTGGAGCTCGATCGTGCCGCTGCGCCAGCGACGCACCGTCGTCGACGACGTCGCGAGCCCGCCGCCCGCGACTGCGATCGTTGGTCCTGGACCGTCGAGCGGAGCGGCGTGATCGTCGGCAATGCGAATCGGCCATCCGCCCGCGGGCACGTCGCCCGCGACAGCGATGTCGCCTCCGAGTGCGACGAGCGCCCCGCCGGCGACTGCTGCCGCCGCCGCCGCGGCGCGGTCGCAGGCGAGCGCCTTGGCGGTCGCACCGAGGTCGAGCTCCACGCCGGCGGGAACACGCACCGTCGATGCGTCCTCATCGAGCTCGACGGTCTGCCAGCCGGGGACGGTGCAGAACTCTGCGTGGAACGTGTCGCCGTCGCGTGCAGCGACAACGCGAAACGTCGAGTCGTAGCCGGAGACGCGCAACGCGCGGCCCACCGTCGGGTCGACGAGGCCGCCACTGTCGCGCGCGGCGTCGAGCGCGACGCGCAGCGCTTCCAGCAGCAACGGGCCGACCGGGACACGCGCGCCCCCTGCCTGGTTGACGCGAGTGAGGTCGCTGTCCGTCCGGAAGCGGCTACACGCGCGGTCGATGGCGTCGAGCTCGCGCTCGACAGCGGCGCAAGCCGCGCCTTCCGACGCACTGTCCGCTGTCGCGATCACGGCAGTGGTACCAAGTGCACGGAAGGAGAGGGTCACGTGCCTCCGGAGACGGCGACGGGAGGCGCCTGCGTCTGAACGGGGGGTGAGGCAGGGGCAGCCGGCGTCGCCGCACTTTGCGCCGGCACGAGTGGAGGCGCCGTGGCGCGCTGCTGCGTGGCAAGCGCGCTCGCATTGGTGGTCTTCACCGTGTGATGGCCGGGGAGCGCCTTCGCCGCGAGAACTGAAAAAGTCGCGACGAGTGCGCCGGCCGCGGCGAGGGTGACCGAGGTCGCCCGTCGCAGGCGCCGCAGCGCTCGGTCGCGGTCGGTTGTCGTGGTCTCGCGCACGCTCTCAGTGGAGCAGCGCTAGATGAACGTCAGATGAGGGCGTGAGCTAGCTGGGTCACTCGAGTGCGCGGAAGCGTCAGCCAGACATCCGCGCCTCCTTCCGGACGGTTAACGGCGCTTGCCGAGCCGCCGTGCGCCTGCGCGATCAACGCGACGATTGAGAGCCCGAGTCCGCTGCCACCTGTACTTCGCGCGTCGTCGGCTCGGCTGAAACGATCGAATGCGCGCTGCAGGAAGCCATCCGGGAAACCGGCCCCGGCGTCGGCGACGTGCAGTTCGACGACATCGTCCCGCGCCACGGCGAAGAGGTCGACGGCACCTGCGCCGTGCGCGAGCGCGTTCTCGACGAGGTTTGCGAGCGCCTGCTCGACACGCATGGGATCAGCCTCGACAAACGCCGTCGTCGGGCGCACCTCCACCTCCTGTGCTCGCTCGTGCGCCCGCCGCGCGAAGCGTTCCGCGACAGTGGAGAAGAGGTCGTCGACAGCGACGTGCTCCGGTCGGATCGGCAATGCGCCCTGATCGGCTCGGGCGATCAGGAGCAGATCCTCCGCGAGCTGCGAGAGCCGGTCGGTCTCCTGCGCGGCGGATCGCACCGCTGCTTCGAGCTCGTCGTGAGACCGCGGCCGGCGCAGAGCGAGCTCGAGCTCAGTACGCAACATCGCGAGCGGGGTGCGCAGTTCGTGGCTCGCGTTCGCGACGAACCGCCGCTCATGCTCGAACGCCGCTTCCAGCCGGCCGAGCATCTCGTTCAGGGTCGTGGCGAGGCGCGAGATCTCGTCGCGGCTGGAGGGAACCGGAAGCCGGCCGGGCGCGGTCCCCGACACTGCTGCAGCGCGGCGGCGCATCGCCTCCACCGGTCGCAGCGCTGCTGCTGCAAGGCCGTAGCCGGCGAGCGAGGCGAAGAGCAGCGCGAGGGGGGAGGCGAAGAGCAGCTCCCGGAGCAATCGGTGCAGCGACTCTTCGCGCGCTTCGAGCGAGCGTGCGACGACGATTACCCCTCCGTGGGCCGGCACTGCGAGATAGCGCCAGTCGCCGCTCGGGCGCCGAAGGGAGATCGATCCGCGCAGCCGGTGACCGCCCGCGATGCGCGCGAGGTCCCGCTTCGGCACGAGGAGCTGCAGGTGCACGGGGGTCGAGAGCGACACTACGCCGGTCGGCGTCACGAACTCGGCGAGCGTCGGCCCGCCGCCGACATCGGGATCGACCAGGTTGCGGCCTTCATGTGCGTGACCCGCCGCCTCGCGTGCCTGCGCCGCGAGCGCTTGGTCGACGGAAGTGACGAGCGCATTGCCGACCCTGACGTAGACGAAGAAGCCCATCCCCGCGAGCACCGCGGCCATGACGACTGCGAACGCGAGTGTCAGGCGCACACGGATGGGGAGCGGTCTCATGCGTGCTCCTTCAGCCGATAGCCGACACCGCGCACCGTCTCGATCGTGTCGCTGCCGAAGGGTCGATCGATCTTCTCGCGCAGATGGCGGATGTAGACGTCGACAATGTTCGATCGGCGCTCGTACGCCATGTCCCACGCGCCTTCGAGGAGCTGTCCGCGGGACAGCACGCTGCCGGGGCGTCGCATGAGCAGCTCGAGCAACGCGAACTCCTTCGCCGAGAGGTCGAGCTCTTTTTTGCCACGCCACGCGCGGTGCGCGGCCGGGTCAAGTCTCAGATCGCCGACCTCAACCGTGACCGGCCGCTCCGCCGGCGTGCGGCGGGTGAGTGCGCGGAGCCGGGCGAGGAGCTCGTCGAAGGAGAACGGCTTGGTCAGGTAGTCGTCGGCGCCGGCGTCGAGACCGGTAATCCGATCATCGATCGCGTCGCGCGCCGTCAGCATCAGCACCGGAGTCCAGACACCGTGCTGCCGGAGCCGACGGCACGTCTCGAGGCCGTCGATGCCGGGCAGCATGATGTCGAGCACGATCGCGTCGTACGGCGCGGCAGGTGCCATCCACAAGGCGTCTTCGCCGCCGCCGGCGACGTCGGCTGCATGGCCTTCTTCACGTAGCCCGCGGGCGAGCAGCGCAGCCAGCTTCGGTTGGTCCTCGACGATGAGCACGCGCACAATCCCAATTGTGCGTGCTGCGTGTGAGGCGACGATGAATCCCTGCTCATCGAGGGTTCATTTCCGGTTGCTGCACTGCTCCGATGGAGACCGTCGGCCCCGAGCGGAACGCGCGCCTCACGGCAATCACCGGCGCCGTGCTCCTAGTGCTGCTCGCGGTCGAGGGGTTCACCCTGCTCTCCCTGCGAGCGATGCTCTCGTGGCACATCTTCGTCGGCGTGCTCGTCGTCCCGATCGTCGTGCTGAAGCTCGGCAGCACCGGATACCGCTTCTTCCGCTACTACACGCACCGGCCCGACTACGTGCAGGCGGGGCCTCCGAATCTGCTGCTGCGGCTGCTCGGCCCCGTGGTCGTCCTGACGACGGTCGCCCTCCTTGCAACCGGGATCGCGCTCATCGTGGTCGGCCCCGGCAGGGGACTCGTGCTCAATCTGCACAAGGCGAGTTTCATCGTGTGGCTCGCCGCCCTCGGCGCGCACGTCCTCGGTCACCTCGGCCGTACGCAGGGTGCCCTTCGCGGCGAGCTGAGTAGTCCTGACCAGCTCGGTGGATCGCGGTGGCGCCTCCTGCTCGTTGCAGGGGCCGTCGCCATCGGCGCGATTGCGGCCGTTGCCGTCTACCCTCAGGCCGCGGCGTGGCTGCACTGGGTGCAGGCCTTCCACCGCGACCACTGACGGTCCGCGTAGTTCTCCGCATCGGCTTCAGCGCGCACCCCGATGGCGGTTCCGGCAGCTGAGGTGAAGCTGTGAACTCACCAAGCAGGTGACGTTGCCATGAGCCTGACCGCCTCAGCCCACTCGGTTCCCGGAACGCTCCGCCAGGAGGTTCTGATCGACGGCCGCCACCGCCTCGTCACCGACGAACCTGAGCTGGTCGGTGGTGGCGGAAGCGCGCCCGCGCCACACGAGCTCTTTCCGGCCGCGCTTGCCGCATGCGTCTCGACGACCCTCGTCATGTATGCGCGTACGAAGGACTGGAGGCTCGACGGGGTGGAGGTCGACGTCAACTACGACCATCGCGCGACGCCGAGGAGATTCGAGATCGACATCCGGGTCACCGGCGATCTGAGCGGGCCGCAGCTCGACATGCTGGAGAAGGTCGCGGCCGCGTGTCCGGTTCGGCGTGGCATCGAGAGCGGCATCGAGTTCGTCGAGCGCATCGAGCTGCGGTCTGCGTCGCTCGCTCACGAAAGAGGCGGCGCAGCATGAGCAGGAAGCAGATCGTCATCCTCGGCGGCGGGACTGGCGGAACGATGGTCGCGAACCGGCTTCGGCGCCGCTTCGATCTGGATGCGGCGGAGATCCATGTCGTCGACCGCGACGACCGGCACGTCTATCAGCCCGGCCTCCTCTTCGTACCGTTCGGGTTGGCGCACGTCGAGGAGATCGTGCGGCCA
The DNA here is from genome assembly GCA_003152275.1 of Actinomycetota bacterium. Classification (GTDB taxonomy): domain Bacteria; phylum Actinomycetota; class Thermoleophilia; order Gaiellales; family Gaiellaceae; genus Palsa-739. The sequence continues at coordinate 4,598 of PLZU01000018.1, read as the reverse complement.
CGCCGGCGTCAGCTGCGGAGCGGCGTCGTCTTCCACGAGAACGAGGTCGCGGAGGCCCGGATCGCGCGCGACGAGGTGCTGCTCGAGGACGGAACGGTGCTTCCCTACGACGCGCTTGTCGTCGCGAGCGGCGTGCGGCTGCAGCCGGAGGAGACCGAGGGCATGACCGGCCCGGGCTGGAACGAGCGCGTCTTCACCTTCTATGACGCCGAGGGCGCTGACGCACTGCACGGCGCGCTGGAGCGCTTCGACGGCGGCCGGCTCGTCGTGAACATTGCCGACATGCCGATCAAGTGCCCGGTGGCGCCGATCGAGTTCGCTTTCCTCGCCGACTGGTACCTGCGCGAGCGCGGAGTCCGCGCACGCAGCGAGGTCGTGCTCGCGACGCCGCTCGACGGCTGCTTCACGAAGCCCATCGCCTCCGAGCACCTGACCTATCTGCTCGGCGAGAAGGAGATCGAGCTCGTAACCGAGTTCAGCGCGGGCGAGATCGACGGCGTCAACGGAAAGCTCGTCTCCTACGACGGGCGCGAGGTCGACTTCGACCTGCTCGTCACGGTCCCGGTTCACAGCGGCGCCGCCTATGTCGAGCGCTCGCCCGGCCTCGGCGATGCACTTGGGTTCGTCCCAACCGACAAGCACACGCTGCAGACGCCGGCGAAAGCGAACGTGTTCGCGCTCGGCGATGCGACCGACCTGCCGACTTCGAAGGCCGGGTCGGTCACGCATTTCGAGGCCGAGGTGCTGACCGAGAACATCGCCCGCTACTTCGCCGACGAGGAGCTCGAGGCCGGCTACGACGGGCACGCCAACTGCTTCATCGAGACCGGCTTCCACAAGGCGCTGCTGATCGACTTCAACTACGAGACCGAGCCGCTGCCCGGCCACTTCCCAACCCCGATCGGGTTGCCGCTGCTGCGCGAGTCACGACTCAACCACCTCGGCAAGCTGCTGTTCCAGCCGATCTACTGGCACGTCCTGCTACCCGGTCGCGATCTCCCCGGCCTCGGCTCGGCGATGCCGACCGCCGGCAAGAAGCGCACCCTGTCCACGCCCGCGCAAGGAGCACGACGATGACGATAACCCTGATCGCAGATGCCCCAGTTGATGTCGATACCGAAGGTTTTCTCACCAATTCGGAGCAGTGGAACGAGCAGATCGCAGAGGCGATCGCCAAAGCCAACGGCATCGCCGAGCTGACCGACCGGCACTGGCTGGTCGTGCGCTTCATGCGCGATCGCTACCTGACGACCGGCAGCGCGCCCTCGATCCGCTCGCTCGGCAAGGAGTCCGGTGTGCCCGTGAAAGAGCTCTATCAGCTCTTCCCCAAGGGGCCCGCCAAGCTCGCCGCCAAGATCGGCGGCATCCCCAAGCCCAAGGGCTGCATCTAAGGAGCACCCGATGACCGAACTGCTCGAACACCCAAAGCTTGCTCCAGACGAGCCGGCGACCATCGAGAAGGTCGCCATCGTCGTCTCCAAGGGGTCGCTCGAAGGGATCTACCCGGCTCTGATCATGGCCAACGGCGCCCGCATGGAGGGCATCGAGGCCGACCTCTTCTTCACCTTCTTCGGCCTCGACGCGATTCGCAAGGATCGCTACGAGAAGATCAAGGTCGCCACCGTCGGCAACCCCGGCCTGCACATGCCCACCTGGCTCGGTGCGCTCCCGGGCTTCTCTGCCTTGGCCACGAAGATGATGCAGAGCCAGATGGAGAAGATCGACATTCCGCCCATTCCCGAGTTCGTCGAGCTCGTCGCCGACTCCGGGGCGCACCTCTACGCGTGCAAGGCCACCGTCGACATGTTCGGCCTCGCCATGGACGACTTCGTGCCCCAGGTCGACGACATCATCAGCGTCGGCGAGTTCTATGCGCTCGCCGCCGGCGGGCAGATCATCTTCACCTGAAGAGAGAGGTCACCATGGCCGCACACGCAGATTTCTCCGCCGAGGAGGCGCGGCAGATCGGCGAACAGATCGGGATCGACTGGGCGTCGTCGCCGTTCGACGTCGACCAGTTCCGGCGGGGGATGAACGTCGAGCTCGAGCACGGGCTCCACGACCTCGGGACGAACGTCACCGACGACGATCCCGTCACGACCGGCAAGATCGCCCGCGCGCATCTGAACGAGTTCCCCGACTACTACACCCGGCTCGAGCAGATGGAGGAGCAGGCGAAGCGCGAGCTCGGCGCGTGATCGCCGCCGTCAACGTTCGCTTGTGCTCGTACCAACGGTCAGTACGGCGGCGCCGTGGATCTCTCCTGCTCGAAGGCGGTCGAGCGCGAGCTCTGCGTCGCCGAGTGCGAACACCTCGACCTCCGTCCGGATCGGAACTCTTGGCGCGAGGTCGAGCAGCTCCGCCCCGTCGCGCCTGGTGAGATTCGCGACCGAGCACAAGGTGCGCTCCCCCCACAGAAGCTCGTACGGAAACCGCGGGATGTCGCTCATGTGGATACCGGCGCAGACCACCGAACCGCCTTTCCTGACCGCGCGCAGCGCTGCCGGCACGAGCTCGCCCGCCGGAGCGAAGATGATCGCGGCGTCGAGCTCCTCGGGCGGTCTCGCGGCGGAGTCGCCCGCCCAGGCCGACCCGAGACGGAGTGCCAGCGCTTGCGCCGGCTCGTCGCCCGGGCGGGTGAACGCGAAGACGCGGCGGCCCTCGCTTCGCGCGATCTGCGCGACGATGTGCGCAGCGGCGCCGAAGCCGTAGAGGCCGATCCGCGCGCCGTCGCCGGCGCGCAGGAGCGAGCGGTAGCCGATGAGCCCGGCGCAGAGCAGTGGCGCCGCCTCCGCGTCCGGGTAGCTCTCAGGGATCGGAAAGCAGAACCGCTCGTCCGCGACGGCTTCCTCCGCATAGCCGCCGTCGAGGTCGTAACCGGTGAATCGCGCGCGGTCGCACAGGTTCTCCTTTCCGGTGCGGCAGTACCGGCAGGCGCCGCACGTCCAGCCGAGCCACGGCACGCCCACCCGCGTGCCAGGCTCGAACGCGCGACCGCCCTCGAGGACCGTGCCGACGATCTCGTGACCGAGGATGAGCGGCAGCTTCGGCTTGTGGAGCTCGCCGTCGCGGATGTGCAGATCCGTGCGGCACACCCCGCACGCGAGGACGCGCAGCCTTACCTGCCCGTGCTCGAGCTCCGGCCGCGGCAGCTCCAGCTCGCGGAGCGGTGATCGCGGGGCCTCGAGCACCATTGCCCGAACGGTCACGCCGGAGGGCTTCCGAGCAGCTTCTCGGCGACTCGTGCCGCGACGACGTCCTCGCGTGCGTGCAGAACCACGATACGCAGTGCGGCGCCTTGGGCGTTGACGTCGACGTCAGGAACCGCGGCGGCGTTGGCTTCGCTGTCGAGCTCGACGCCGAGGAATGCAAGTCGGCTGCAGACATCGCGGCGGACGCTCGCCGAGCCTTCGCCAATCCCGGCCGTGAAGACCAGGGCGTCGATTCCGTTCAGTGAGGCGGCCATCGCTGCGACGGAGGCCGCGACACGATGCGCGAAGACGCCGAGCGCGAGCTTCGCAGCCGGCGAGCTCGAGCGTTCGAGCTCCTCGACGCGCCCGGTCTCACCCGAGAGGCCGAGCAGACCGGACTCCGACTCGAGCGCACGCTCGATCTCATCGAGGTCGAGCTTCTGCGTGCGTAGCAGGTGCAGCACAATCTCGGTGTCGATCGACCCTGAGCGAGTCGCCATCGGTACGCCCTCGAGCGGGCTGTAGCCCATCGTCGTGTCCACTGATCTCCCGTCGCGCACCGCCGTGACCGAGCAGCCGCCGCCGAGATGGCAGACGACGAGTCGCGGCACGCGCACCTGCTCGGCCGCCCACTGCACCGAAAGGCCGTGAAACCCGAAGCGGCGGATATCCCAGTCGTCGCGCCACCGCGCCGGCAGCGCATACGTCGACGCTTCATCCGGCATCGTCCGGTGAAATGCGGTGTCGAACACGGCGACCTGCGGAATGTGCGGTAGGGCGCTCATTGCCTCTTTGATCGCAGCCACGCCGCGTCGGTTGTGGAGAGGCGCCAGTTCGGCTAGCGCGTCAAGCGCCGCTGTCACCTTCGCATCGATGAGGACCGGCTCGCGGAAGCGCGTGCCTCCGTGCACGACGCGATGGGCCACGGCATCGACCTCCGTCCCAGCCTGCTCGAAGGAATCGATCTGCCGCGACGTGCCCGTTTCGTCGACGACCGACAGCTTGAGGCTCATCGAGCCTGCGTTGACGACGAGGACCCGGCTCACACGACCTGCGGCCAGACCCAGTCGCGAATCGCAGGATCGTCCTCACCGTGCTCACGCGTGTAGGCACGGGCGCGCAAGCGCGCGTCCTCCATCTCCTGCCGGATGTGTGCTGCACTGCCGCCGAGCCCGGGCACGCGGTCGATCACGTCCGTGACGAGATGAAACCGATCGAGGTCGTTCAGCATCACCATGTCGAACGGCGTCGTNNGCACGTGCAGATTGTCGTGATTCGTCCGGCGATACGTGAGCCGGTGGATCAGCAACGGATACCCGTGGTAGGCAAAGATCACTGGACGGTCGACCGTGAAGAGTGCATCGAACTGCGAATCGGAGAGGCCGTGCGGATGCTCGCTCTCGGGCT
>PLZU01000103.1 GCA_003152275.1 Actinomycetota bacterium | reverse complement strand
TGCACGCGCAGAAAGACCGCTCGGTACGCCTCGTTAGCCATCGTGCGTCTCCTCCTTCTCGAGCCGCTGCCGCTCCTGGTGGGCAGTCAGCGCGTTGTGCTCTTCCAAGTCGCAGAACGCGGGCTGCGGGCCGCCGAGCGGGTTCGGAGGCGCCGCGGGTCGTTCGCAGCCCGGGTAGATGCACCCCTTGGTCGAGGTGTCACTCATCGGTCACCCATCCCGGTGTCGTTCTGCCCTTGCTCGGGCCGTGGCCGCTGGGCATCGCAACCGAGCTGCCGGGAACCGGGGTGGCGCTGGCCCACGGCTCGTCCTCAGCCGCCTCGACCGTTGCCGGAGAGCCCCTGCGAATCCCCGACTCAGCTCCAATCGCCTCGGCGACTTCACCGAGAGCCTGGAAGCTGTGCCCGCTCACGAGCGCGTCGCAGTACGGCAGCGCAGCCACCATGCCGCCCGCTTGCACGGAGAAGGCGCCGGCGCTGACGCGCGGATTGACCCACACGATCCGGTGGGCCAGGCGCGCTAGGCGCTCCATCTCGCGTCCCACGAGCGTCGGGTCGCCGCGCTCCCAGCCGTCGGAGAGGATCACGATCACGGCGCCGCGGGCCATGCCACGACGTCCGTGCCGGTCGTTGAACTCCTTCAGCGCGTCGCCGATCCGGGTCCCACTCGACCAATCGGGCGCGGCGGCGGCGGCGCGCTGGATCGCGCGCTCCGGGTTGCGAGAGGCCAACGCGCGCGTCAGGCGGGTCAGCCGAGTGGCGAACACGAACGCCTCGGCGTTGGGACCGCAGCCGGCGGCGCAGGTCAGGAACTGGAGGTAGGCGCGCGCGTAGGGCTCCATCGAGCCGGAGATGTCGCACAGCATCACGAGCCTGCGGGGAGCGATGCGCCGCCGCCGGCGCGCAAGGCGGATCGGATCTCCACCCGTGCGCAGGCTCGCGCGCAGCGTGCGCCGCATGTCGACGCGCTCCCCGTGGCGTCCCTTTTCGTAGCGCCGCGTGCGCCGCAGCGGTGTTGCGAGCTCCAGGCGCGACATCAGCCGGTAGAGCTGCGCGAGCTCGTGCGGCTCGAGCGCATCGAAGCTCTTGCGTCCCAGCAGCTCCTCGCTGCTCGCCAGCGCCAGCGGCACCTTGATCTCCGCGCCATCCTCCTTGTCATCGCGCTCGCCGGGCGCCACGCTCGTGCGCGGATCGTGCGCCTCCGCGTCCCCAGGCGACGTCCTGTGCTCGGCCGCCGGCCGATCGTCCGGCGGCGAGGCGACGGTCCGCGCATCTTCCGAATCGAAGTCTTCGCCTTCCGCTCGATTCCCGAAGACCGAGAAGAACACCGCGTCGAAGGCCTTGACCTGCGCGGAATCGGACACGAACACGGCGCGGGCAGTCCAGTACAGCTGCCGGCGCGCGATCGGCTGGACGAGCGTGAGCGCCCGTGCGAAATCGGCCGCGCGGGCGGGGGTGATCGGCAGGCCGACATCGTGCAAGCGCCGGCTCAGTGCCCCCACGAGCGGCGGGAGGTCGAGCTCGATCGTCTCGACCTCGAACACGTCAGTCATCGACCTGCACGAGCTGCTCGAGGCCGGCCGCGCGGACCACCTCCTGGTCCTCGCTGTACTTCAGCACCGACCCGAGGGTGCGGTCGACCGCAGCGGCATCTAGGCGCTCGATGCCGAGCAGGCTCAGAGCCGCCAGCCAGTCGATCGCCTCGGCCACGCCCGGCGGCTTCTGCACGTCGCTCGAGCGCATGCGCGAGACGGCGTTTGCGACCTGTACCGCCAGCGTCTCCGACGCGCCCTTGACGCGGCGCCGCACGATCTCCACTTCGCGCTGCGGGGTCGGGTACGCGATCCAGTGATAGAGACAGCGGCGCTTGACGGCGTCGTGCAGGTCGCGCGTTCGGTTGGAGGTCAACACGATGATCGGCGGATGTGTGGCTCGGATCGTGCCGATCTCCGGGATCGTCACGCTGGCCTCCGCGAGCAACTCGAGCAGGAACGCCTCGAAGTCGTCGTCGGCGCGATCGATCTCGTCGATCAGCAGCACCGCGGGCCGCGGCCCGGGATGCTCGAGCGCGCGCAGGAGCGGACGACGGATGAGATAGTCCGGACCGAACAGTTCCTCTTCGCTGAGCGTCGCGCCGCTGGAGTCGGCGAGGCGGATGCTCAGCAGCTGGCGCGGATAGTTCCACTCGTACAGCGCCTCCGCCGCGTCGATCCCCTCGTAGCACTGCAGGCGGACGAGCGGCGTGTTCAGCACAACCGCCAGCGACTTGGCGGCCTCGGTCTTGCCGACGCCCGCCTCGCCCTCGAGCAGCAAGGGCTGCGGCAGGCGCAGGCTCAGAAACATCGACGTCGCCAGTCCCTCGTCGACGAGGTAGTCGACGTCGGCGAGGCGCCGGGCGAGTGTCTCGATGTCGGGCACGAGCTGGCGGATCTCGCCGGCTGCCTCACCCGTGACCTCGCGCGGGCTCACTTCATCATTGCGGCGGCTCGGGGCGCCCCTGCATCGCCGCCCAAACACGAGCCGGCGTGCAAGGCATGTCGATGTGGTCGACGCCGTGCGTCTCGTACAGCGCGTCGATGACCGCGTTCACGATCGCCGGCGGAGACCCGACATTCGGCGACTCGCCGACGCCCTTGGCCCCGAGCGGGTGGTGGGGGCACGGCGTGACCGTCTCGCCGAGCTCGAAGTCGGGACACTCGAGCGCGGTCGGGATCAGGTAGTCCATGAACGACGAGTTGAGGCAGTTACCCTCCTCGTCGAAGCTGATGAGCTCCATCAGCGCGATGCCGACGCCCTCGGCGAGGCCGCCGTGGATCTGCCCGTCGACGATCATCGGGTTGATGCGCACGCCGCAGTCGTCGACCGCGATGAAGCGCCTGACGGTGACGTGGCCGGTGTCGGGGTCGATGTCGACGACCGCGATGTACGCGCCGTAGGGATAGGTGAGGTTCGGCGGGTCGTAGATCACCTGTGCGTCGAGGCCGCCCTCCATTCCGGCGGGCATCTGCTCGCCGCTGTACGCGCGCACCGCAATCTCCTCGATCATCGCGCCCTTCTCGGGGTCTCCCTTGACGTACCAGCGGCCCTTCTCCCAGGCGAGATCCTCGGGGCGGGCCTCGAGCATCGTCGCCGCAATCAGACGCGCCTTGTCGCGCACCTTGCGCGAGACGACCGCCACCGCGGCGCCGGAGACCGGCGTCGAGCGGCTGCCGTAGGTGCCGAGCCCGTACGGCGTCTTGTCGGTGTCGCCGTGGCGGACGAGCACGTCCTCGGGCGGGATGCCGAGCTCCTCGGCCACGATCTGCGCGAACGTCGTCTCGTGTCCCTGGCCCTGCGTCTGCGCGCTGATCGAGACCATGGCCTTGCCCGACGGGTGGACGCGCAGGTCAGCGCCGTCGTTCATCGACATGCCGAGGATGTCCATGTGCTTGCGCGGTCCGGCGCCGACACCCTCGGTGAAGAACGAGACGCCGATTCCCATCAGCTCTCCGCGGGCTCGCTTCTCGGCCTGCTCGCGACGGAGCTCGTCATAGTCGGCGATGTCCATGGCGACCCGCATCGTCTCGGCGTAGTTGCCGGAGTCGTAGGTCCAGCCGGTCGTCGTCTCGTAGGGGAACTGCTCGGGCGCGATGAAACTGCGCATCCGCAGCTCGATCGGGTCGACGCCCGTCTCGAGAGCGAGCGCATCGACCATCCGCTCGACGAGGTAGACCGCCTCG
>PLZU01000048.1:199-6067 GCA_003152275.1 Actinomycetota bacterium | reverse complement strand
ACAAGCACATCGAGCTGATCGTGCGGCAGATGCTGAAGAAGGTCCGCGTCGACAACGCGGGCGGTACGGATCTGCTGCCGGGCCAGCTCGTCGACAAGCTCGTGCTCGACCGCGAGAACCTGCGCGTCAAGAAGGAGAAGGGCAAGGACCAGGCCACGTCGGAGCCGCTGATCCTCGGGATCACGAAGGCGTCGCTCGCGACGGAGTCGTTCCTCTCGGCCGCTTCCTTCCAGGAGACGACGAAGGTGCTCACCGACGCGGCGATCGAGGGCAAGGTCGACCGGCTGCTCGGGCTGAAGGAGAACGTGATCATCGGGAAGCTGATTCCGGCGGCGACGGGCCTCAAGCGGTACCGGCAGATCGAGATCCGCCCGTCCGACAAGGTGCCGGTCACGGCGTACCAGCGGCCGCAGACCGAGGAGCAGCTGCTCGCGGCGCTCGAGGAGATCGAGTCGACCGACGGCGGCGAAGGGCTCGCCGGCCTCGGACTCGACTTCGGCGGCGCGCCGGAGACGACCGATGACGGCAATGGTGCCGCCCCGCGCGACGCGATCGAGGCGGAGGAAGTGCCGGAGGTCGACACGCCGCTCGACAGCGAATAGTTGTTTGGGGGCGCCGCTGCGCGGCGCCCCCAAAACTCACTCGCACCGCTTCGCTTCGCTGCGCTTTCCTGCTCGTGAGCTGCGAGGGCCGGTCGTGGGTGGGCCGCGCCCGCGCAGGTCGGTCGCGGCGACGGGCCTGGATCAGACCTCGCTGTAAGGAACGTGCAAAGGGGACGGCCGTGAGCCGGGTCCTTTGCTATTCGTGTTCAGGTCGTCGTTTTGAAGAAGCCGCTGCTTTTGCTCTTGCTCTCGGTCGTGCTCGTCAGCTCTGCTGCGGGTGCGCCGCCGCGCGCAGCGGCGCCGGCGCCGTACGCCGGCCAGTGCGGCATTCCGGCAACACAGCCGGTGTGGTTCGAGTTCGGCCAGCCGTACCTCCAGCCGATCTTCGGCAAGCCGGGCGTCGTGGTCGGCACGTCGACGGGTGACTGGCCGGCGCAGATGCGCGCGCTCGGCGCGGGCACCGTCTACTTCGACCTGAACCTGCGGAACCGGGTCGGCACGCCGACCACCCCGACGGCGACGGCGACGATGCCGGACCGCGCGCAGAAGCTCTTCACGTTCGCCGTGCAGCAGACGGGCTGCGCGACTCCCGTGATCGTGTTCAACGAGCTGTCGGGCCCCGGCCTCGTGACGCCGTGGTCGGATACGAACACGCAGTACCGCGCAAACGTCCTGGCGCTCATCCAGGACATCGCGGCACTCGGTGCGCATCCCGTGCTGCTGATCCCGGCGCCGGCGTACACCGGCGGCGACGCGCTCGCCTGGTGGCAGCAGGTGTCGGCGGCCGCCGAGATTGTGCGCGAGGCGTACGTGCCCGCGACGGTGACGTGGAAGCAGGGGCCGATTCTCGGCAACCGCAATCTGCGGAACACCTACCGCGCGGCCGTGACGAATCTGACCTCGATCGGGATCCCGCCGAACAAGGTGGGCCTGATGGTGAGCTTCGCAACGACGAACGGCTACGGCGGGCGAAACGGCCTCGAGCCGGCCTCGGCGTGGTTCCAGGTGGCGAAGTGGCAGTCGCTTGCGCTCCAGCAGGTCTCGCAGGAGACGGCAATCGCGTCGGTGTGGTCGTGGGGGTGGGGACGGTACACCGCGGCGGAACTCGATCCGGAAAAGGGTCATGCAGCGTGCGTCTGGATGTGGACGCGCTCGCCGTCGCTGTGCGATGCGCCGGCGCAGCTCGGCCCGGGCTTCAACACGTCGCTGACGGAAGGCCAGTTGAGCCTGCTCTCGGCCGGTGCGCAGTGCCTGATCGGGCGGCGCGTTCTGTCGAATGCCGCGATCGCGCAGTTGCAGCGTCTGACCGGCGATCGCGAAACCGCGTACAGCGCGCTCTTCGAGCGCCTCATCGAGAGCGACCAGTCGCCTGTGCCGACGTCGGCCGTGCTCGCCGCAGAGCGCGGCGTGATCCTGCAGAGCTTCGGCGGCTCTCGGGCTGCGTACGTAAACGCGCTAGGTCAGGCGAACGCATCGGTAGCGGTTGCCCGCGGCGTACTCGGCGACCAGCTGCGTCGCGCGCAGGTGCAGGCGACGCTACCGGCCAGAGCGCCGACGGCCGCGGAGATCCAGACGTTCTACGAGTCCTACCCGGATCTGCCGGTGCGGCTGGTCAAGTCGACGCCGCAGCCGTCGTGGCTCGGCTCGAAGGCGCAGGGTTTCGCCATCTCGCAGGTCGCGCCGGACCGCATCTTCACGTTGAGGCGCGACCAGGCCGCGGTTCTCCTGACGAGCGAAGGCTCGTTCCGCATCAAACCGCTCGACGACGCGCTCCCACTCGGCGCCGTGCCTCTTCGCACGGTGACGCCGGCAATCGCGGCGGCGCTGCGCGGGTTCGAGCGCGGCGAAGCGTTCGAGAACTGGACCGTTGCGAAGCAGCGCTACGTGCTCAACACGACGATCTGCGCGCGCGACGACCTGCCGCAGCCGGGCGCCGTCGACCTGACGTCGTATCTGCCGTTTCTCAGGCTGGGCTAGTGGTCAGACCCTCGCGCGCTGACGAACCAGGTCGACGAATTGGCGACGATGCCATCGTCGGTTTCGAACTCGGCGAGCGTGTCGCGCAACAGGGCGGCGAGCTGCGGCTTGAGCGGTTCGGCGGCCGCGCCGGCGAGCCGGATAGCCTCGGCGGCCGGACCGAGCGCCATGTTCATCGCGACGGCCTCGTCGAGATCGGCACCGATGCGATAGGGGATGTCACAGCGACGGAACTCCACGTCGGTGAAGCCGGCGCTGAGCAGAATCTGACTCGTCGTATCGGCGTCGGCCATTGAGAAGGGGCCGGGGCCGCAGCGCGGCTCGTTTGTCTCCTCGGGCGCTTCTATCAGCGGCTTGACCACGAGCTCCGCGCGGTGTAGCCACGGGTTGTCGAGCTTGCGACGCCACACGACCACGCACAGACGTCCCCCGGGCGCGAGCGCACGGCGGACGTTTCGCAGCGCAGGGACGGGGTTCGCAAAGAACATCGTCCCGAAGCGCGAAAATGCATAGTCGAAGGTCTCGTCGAACTCCGCGACCTGGACGTCCAACACCTCGAAGCGGACGTTTCCGACCCGCGCGAGCGCGGCTTCGCTGCGTGCCGTCGCCACGAACCGGGGAGCCACGTCGACTCCGAGCACCGAGCCGGTCGGGCCGACGAGCGCTGCGAGCTCCTGGGACGTGTCGCCGAAGCCACAGCCGATGTCGAGGACGCGGTCGCCCGTGCTTGGCGGATGCAGTTGCATCGCCTGCCGGCCGTGCGCTGCGAGCCCGGCAACGAGTACGTGGCGGAACTGGACGAAGCGTTCGAAGAGAACACCGTTCCACGCCTCAAGGGCTTCTTCGTTCGCCGTCGCGACGGTTGCCACGAAGCGGACTCTACGCCGACGCGCGCCCGTCCGCCGTCACGCTCTGATCCTTACCTGCCTCCTTCGCGCGATACAACGCGTCGTCGCCGCGCTCGAAGAACGAGATCGAGTCGTCTTCCGCCTTCAGCTCCGCGACGCCGGCTGAGATGTGCAGCCGCCCGGCCTGTCCGATCGGACGGCTCGAGATCGTTCCTTGGAGCCGGCCGAAGAGCTGTTCCGCCTGCTCGATCCCCGACTCGGGCAGGATCACCGCGAACTCGTCGCCGCCGACTCTGCACGGGATGTCGGCCGTGCGGACTACCTCCCGTACGCGCGACGCTGCTTCGGCGAGTACCGCGTCGCCGGCCAGGTGCCCGACCTTGTCGTTCACATCCTTGAAGTCGTCGAGGTCGAAGACGATCAGCGCGAGCCGCCGGTTGTAGCGGTGAGAGCGCGCACACTCGCGCGCGAGCGTCTCGTGGAAGTAGCGCCGGTTGTGGAGCCCGGTCAACGCGTCGAGATCGGCGAGCTGCCGTGCCTCGCGGAAGCGGCGGGCGTTCTCGATCGCCGGCGTGGCGCGCTGCGTCAACTCCTCGAGGTGGCGCACGTCGTCCTCCTCGAAGTGCCGTCCCCGGTTCCGCGTGTAGATCGAGAGGTAGCCAATCCGGCTCCCGTTCTCCTCGAGCGGGACGGCGAGCCCGCCGGCGATCATGCTCGACGGATCGGGCTCGTCCTCGCCGTAGCGGTAGGAGACCTCGATCGCGCGGGCGCGCGAGCCGTCGGGGGGCCCGGCGATCGCTTCCGCCCCGTCTGCGGACAGGCCATGCGCCGCGACGGTCGGGATCCCCTCCTGGTTCTCGAGGCGGATCAGCGCAGCGTCGACTCCCTCCATCCGGGCGCCGGCTTCGAGCGTCCGTGCCAGCACCTCGTCCATGTCGATGGAACCGGCGATTTCCCCGAGGAAACGGCTCCTGCGGCCCTCCTCCTCGGCACGCTCGACCGCCCCGGCGAGCTCGATCGCGAGCTCGTCCATCCGCTTCTCGAGGGTCTGGACGACCGCGCCGACGCGCTCGTCGGCCCGCTGCCTCGACCGCCGGCTCACGAGCGTGAGCAGCACGACGAGAAGCAGCACGAGGCCGCCGAGCGCCGCAGAGATGACAACGAGTAGGTGGTTCACCGCATGGAGGTTCGGGCTCGCAGTATCGACTCACGTACTATCGTCCCACAAAAGGGCGCAAAGCTGTGCTTCGCGACTGTGCTTCGCGTTTGGCGAATTCGGCTCAACAGAACCGTTTGACGCCCACTAATCGGCTCCGCTACCATGCCGCGGGCCGGTTGACAGGGACTTCCGTCCCGGTCAGCCGTCTTTTTACGGGCAGATTCTGTTTTTTCGACGACCAGTAGGGAGTAGACGTACCGCGATGCCGACCGTAAACCAACTCGTCCGCAAGGGTCGGAAACCCCCGGTTTCCAAGAACAAGACCCCTGCCCTCGGTGGTTCCCCGCAGAAGCGGGGCGTCTGCACGCGCGTCTACACGACCACGCCGAAGANNCCTCCAGGAGCACTCGGTCGTGCTCGTCCGCGGCGGCCGCGTCAAGGATCTGCCGGGCTTCCGCTACAAGATCATCCGCGCCGCGCTCGACACGGGCGGCGTCACGGATCGCAAACAGGCCCGCTCCAAGTACGGCGCCAAGAAGGGTTCCAACTAAGTGGCCCTCCCCGCAATGTCCTCCAGGTTTCTGGCACGCGATCACGCGGCGCGCTGCCGCGTCCTCAGTCGCGCCGCTAGTGCAACTAGCGGCGCTCCCCGCATCCTTGCAGCGCTTGGTGCTCGCGCACCAGAAGCGTGGCAACATCACGGGGAGAACCACTGATGCCGCGCCGTGGCGAGGTCCAGGCCCGCGTGGCAGAAGGCGACGCCGTCTATTCGTCGGCGCTCGTCACGCAGGTGATCAACAAGGTGATGCTCGACGGCAAGAAGTCGATCGCCGAGTCGATCGTTTACGACGCGCTCGAGCAGGTCGGCACGAAGACGGGCCGGCCACCGATCGAGGTGCTCGAGCAGGCCGTGAAGACGGTCACGCCCGTTCTCGAGGTGAAGGGTCGCCGCGTCGGCGGCGCGAACTACCAGGTTCCGGTCGAGGTGCCGCAGCGCCGCGCTCGCACGCTCGCCGTGCGCTGGCTTGTGACGTTCGCGCGCGAGCGCCGGGAGAAGGGCATGAGCGTGAAGCTCGCCAACGAGATCATGGACGCCATGAACCAGCAGGGCGGGGCGTTCAAGCGCAAGGACGACGTCTACCGGATGGCGCAGGCCAATAAGGCCTTCGCGCACTACCGCTGGTAGCCCGGAGGAGACGGAGACTTTGAGTACCAGGGAGAAAAACGAGGTGGCGATCGCGCTGGATCGCGTCCGGAACATCGGGATCATGGCCCACATTGA
>PLZU01000048.1:0-120 GCA_003152275.1 Actinomycetota bacterium | reverse complement strand
CAGCCGTGCAGTCGATGCGTGACCGGCTCGGCGCGAACCCGATCCCGGTGCAGATTCCGATTGGCGCGGAAGAGCTCTTCCAGGGCGTCGTCGATCTCGTCGAGATGCAGGCGATCGTCT
>PLZU01000074.1 GCA_003152275.1 Actinomycetota bacterium | reverse complement strand
TGCCGGAAGCGCAGCTCGACCGTTTCACCATGCGTCTCGAGCTCGGCTACCCGCCGCTCGCCGACGAGGCGAAGATGCTCGACGAGCAAACCCATGTGCCGCCGCTCGAATCGCTCGAACCGGTGGCCGACGCCGACGATATGCGGCGTCTCGCGGAGCAGGCGCGCGAGGTGTACGTCGAGGAGAGCTTGTCCCGCTACGTCGTCGCCCTGCTGCGCACGACGCGGGCCGACACGCGGCTCTATCTCGGCGCCAGCCCGCGCTCGGGCATCGCCCTGCTCCGAGTCGCCAAGGCGCGCGCGCTCGCCGACGGCCGCGACTACCTCGTGCCGGACGACGTGAAAACCGTGGCGCAGTCCGTGCTCTCCCACCGCCTCATTCTCGGGCCGGAGGCGCGCTCGGCCGGGCTCGGCGGCGGAGCGATCGTCGCCGACGCGCTCGAAAAGACTCCCGTACCCGTGTAGTGGAGGCTCCCGCGGGACCGGCCGGCCTCTGGCGGCTGCAAACCGGCGCGATCCGGCGTCCTCAGTCGCGTCCGTACCTTCTAGGTACGAGCGCCCCCTGCGTCCTTGTCTCGCTTGGTTTTCGCGCGCCAGAGACTCGGCCATCCCACGGGAGACTCCACTGACTCAGCGCGGGCGCGCGGTTCTCGCCCTCGGCTTCTTTGTCTATGTCGCGGCGTGGGTGTTCGGCTCGCGGGCGCTGTATCCCGTCGCCACCGGGCTCCTGTTCGCGGTCGCACTGGCCGTCGGTTGGGTCCGCTTCTCGACACGCCCGCCTCAGGTCCGCCGTCACGGCGCGGCGCGAGACGTCGTCGAAGGAGACGACGTGCGCGTCGATCTCGAGCTGACCGCAACCGGAGCGTTGCCGCCACCGACGCTCGTCGCGCACGAGCGGCCGGGCCGCCTCGCCGAGCTCCGCGTCGAATTGCACCGCGTCGGCCGGCGCCGCTTCGCCGGCAGGTACGAGCTGCGTGCCGTTCCGCGGGGCCGCTACGCCTTCGAGACGGTGCGTCTCACCATCGAGGATCCCTTCGGACTTGCGCGCGCGTCGCTCGAGCAGGGCGAGCCGCAGGCGCTCGTCGTGTATCCGAGGCTCGTCGCGCTCGACCAGCTGTTCTCGGAGGGCGGCGCGCACGCCCAAGATGGGCGCCGCCTGTTGTTGCGGCGGCCGACCGGCTACGAGCTGCACAGCGTTCGGGAGTACGCCGAGGGCGAATCGCTGCGCAAGGTGCACTGGCGCTCGACGGCCCGTCGCGGGCGGCTGATGGTGAAGGAGCTCGAGGACGCACCGCGCGACGAGGTCGCCGTGCTTCTGGACGGGGACGAGCGCACTGGCGGTGGGGAGGGCTTCGAGGTCGCCGTGCGCGCGGCGGGTTCGATCCTGCAGGCGCATCTGCGGCGCGGGCGTCGCTGCGCGCTCGTCGTCAACTCGGCCGCTCGCGAGTCCCAGTCGGTGACCTCCGAAGGGGAGTGGCGGCGTGCGCTCGAGGTCCTTGCCGGCGCCGAGCCGAACGCGCGCACACCTGCGTTCGCGCTCCTCCAGGCGGACGGCGGTCTCGCTGCTCGCTCGCTCGAGCTCGTCGTCG
This sequence comes from Actinomycetota bacterium, assembly GCA_003152275.1. Lineage (GTDB taxonomy): Bacteria > Actinomycetota > Thermoleophilia > Gaiellales > Gaiellaceae > Palsa-739. Next base: position 18,265 of record PLZU01000074.1, on the reverse strand, counting down.
TCACGTCTTGTGTCGACGCCGCGCTTGTCGACCGACTCGTGCAGCGCGCGCTCTCGCGGCGCGGCGCCTCGCTCGTGTACGTCGAGACGGCGCCCCTCCAGACGACGCGCCATCCGGAGCTGCAGCTCCTTCGTCTTGTCGCCATCGGGATCCCGGTCGCAGTCGTGCGTCCCGGTGACGATCTCGCCGTAGTGCTCGCCGGCCGTGAGGCGCGCGTTGCCTAGGACTCTGCTCACCTCGCTGATTCCCGCTGCGGTGATCGCGACGGCGTGGCTCCGGCTCGAGAGCCCGATCAACCAGCCGCTGCGCTCGGTGGCGGTCGCCGGCCTTGCGGTCCTGCCCGCCCTTCTACGACCGCGCGCGGCGCGGATCGTGGCGCTTGTGCTTTCGGCGGGGACCGGCATATGGATCGCGTACGGCGTGTCGCCGCTGCGCCCGCGCCACCTGCCGGGTGCGATCTGGTCGCAGTTCTCGGGCGGCTTCCTCGAGTTCTACGACGTGAAGACTCCGTTCGACCCGCGTGTCCACGCGGAGATGCGCGCCGTGCTGCTGACCGCGGTCTTCGGCTTCGCGCTCGCTGTCGCGCTCGCGGTGGCGGCGCGGCGGCCGATTCCCGCACTTCTCTTGCTCCTCGCCGGCGCCGGCTGGCCCGCGACGCTGCGCGGCCCATCGGGCGGCCTGGTGGTCGGCGGGCTTATCCTGCTCGGCGCGCTCTCGGTCCTCGCCGGACTGACGAGCCGCAACGTGCCGCGCGTCGTGATCCCCGCCGCGATCGGCCTCGCGCTCGCTGCGCTCGTTGCCTCGACGTCCTCCGCCGTCGCGAAGGGTGGCCTCGTCTCGTGGCAGCATTGGAATTTCACCGCAGGACAGCCGGCCGTGAGCGTCGCGTTCGTGTGGAATGCGCAGTACGCGGGCATCCACTTCCCGCGCAAACGCACGACGGTGCTGGAGGTGAAAGCGCCGCAGCGCTCCCTTTACTGGCGCGCGGCGGTGCTCGACGACTTCGTCGGTGACCGCTGGGCCGAAGGGCCGGCGCGGCGGGCCGATGCGCTCGAACCGCCAACGCACAAACTCTTGCGTCAGGACGTCCAGGTGCTGGCGCTCTCGGATACGCACCTCGTTGGCGCGAGCGTGCCGGTTCGCTACGACGCGGGGGATGCGCCGCTCGTCTCGAACGTGCCGGGCGTTGCGGAGCTCCCGTCGGGCTTGACGCGCGGGTTCCGCTACACCGTGTGGAGCGATGCCGCGCAGCCAACGGCCGTCGAGCTCACGCACTCGAAGCCGATCTATCCGAACGAGCTGATCGAGCCGGGCACGTTTCTCGACGTCGGCCGCGGCATCACCATGCCACCGTTCGGGCGGCCCCGGATCTTCCGGTCCGAGCTCGAGCGCTACGCGCCACTCGAGCGGACCGCGATCGCAGTCGCCGGGAAGGCGCGAACGCCGTACGCAGCCGCCGTGGCACTCATGTCGTTCTTCCGCTCGAGCGGCGGCTTCATGTATACGAACCAGCCGCCGCCGCTTGGGACAACCGCGCCACTCGTCGACTTCGTGACCCGGACGCGCGCCGGCTACTGCCAGTACTTCGCCGGTGCCATGGCATTGATGCTCCGCTATCTCGGCGTGCCCGCGCGCGTCGCGGTTGGGTTCTCGAGCGGAACCTATGACGCAAAGGCCGGCGTGTGGCATGTGACCGACCACGACGCGCACGCGTGGGTCGAAGTCTGGTTCCGCGGCTACGGCTGGCTGCCGTTCGACCCAACGCCCGCAGCCCGACCGGGACGAGGACAGCTGAGCGCGCCGTATGCGGCGGCTGCCGTGGGGATCGCGTCGGGCCGCTCGGCGATCGTGCGCGCGATCGGCACGGGGCCGAACGATCCGCGCCAGTCCGGACACCGGCACGGCGACGCGCCGAGCACGGGCGCTCGTGGGGCGAGCTCGCCAGCCGAGAGCAGCTCCCCGAGCTCTCATGGCAGCCTGCTGCTCCTGCTCGCGCTCGTGCTCGGGGCTGCGTTCGCTGCGATCGTCATCACGAAGGTCGTCGTGCGACGCGCGCGGTATCTCACGCGTGATCCCCGCCGTCTCGCGGCCGCGTGCCGCCAGGAGCTCGCCGACTACCTCGTCGACCAGCACATCGACTCCGCCCGCAGCGCGACCCTCCATGAGCTCGGCGCGCTCGTCCGCCACGAGCTCGCGGTCGAGCCCGATGCGTTCGTCGCGGCCGCGACCGCCGCACGCTTCGGTCCACCCGCAGGCAGCGAACGCGCTGCCCGCACAGCGCGGCGCGAGCTGCGAGCTCTCACCCGGAGCATGCGTCGACGCCTGCGGGTTCGCGATCGTCTCCGCGGGATCGTCTCGTTGCGCTCGTTCGGATTCGCACCCTGATGCACGCCGTCGTGATGGCGGCCGGCGAGGGCTCTCGCCTGCGCCCGCTGACCGACCGCTGGCCCAAGCCAGTCCTTCCGATCGACGGCCGGCCGGTGATCGCAACGCTCCTGCGTGAGCTCGCAGCCGCCGGGTGTGGGAGCGTGTTCGTCGTCACAGGACATCTCGCCGAGCAGGTGGAAGAGCTCGTCGGCGACGGTTCGGGCTTCGCGCTCGACGTCCGCTACGCACGGCAGCCCGGAGTGCTCGGATCGGCTGACGCGGTGCAGCGCGCATTGGTGGCGGGCGCGGAACCACCGCTCCTTGTGACGGCCGCAGACACGGTCTACACCGCGGGTGACCTCCGGCGGTTCGCCGAGGCGGCGCGCGGAGCCGCGGGCGCGCTTGCGTACCGGCTCGATCCGGCACCGGACCCGCCGCACCGAGGCGCGGTGCGAGTGGTCGACGGACGAGTCGAGCGTGTGCTCGACGACGATCCGGCCAACCCGCACGCGGCCGCGCCACTCTGGCTGCTCGGCCCCGAGGTCGTGCCGTTCCTCGACGGGTTGCCCGGGCCGCCCTTCGAGCTTTCCGGCGCGATCCAGCGCGCGATCGACGTCGGCCTTCCGGTCGCGGGGATCGAGATTGGGCCGACGCGGGACTTGACGCATGCGGTCGATTTGGTAAAGGAGAACTTCCACTACCTGGCGCCATGAGCGAGACGACTTACAGCCTCTTCCAACAGGGACGCGCGCAGCTCGAGCGGGGCATGGCGGCGCAGGCGACCGTCGCGCTCGAGAAGGCCAGGCGGCGCGAGCCGGAGAAGGCCTCGATCCGCGAGGCGCTCGGCATCGCGTACTTCCGCATCGGCCGCTGGGAGGCGGCGGAGGCCGAGTTCCGCAAACTGCTCGAGCTCTCCCCGGTCAACGACTACGCGCACTACGCGCTCGGCCGCACGCTCGAGAAGCAAGGCCGGCAGCGAGACGCGAATGCGCACTACAAGCTTGCGAGCTCGCTCGCACCTCGCTCGAAGCAGTACCGGGCGCGGATCAGAGAGTTCGACGACTAGGGTGCGAGCCGTCTGTCAGCGCGTGTCGGAGGCCCGGGTGCGCGTCGGCGGCGAGGTGGTGGGGGCGATTGGGCCGGGGCTCTGCGTCCTCCTCGGCGTCGCGCGCGGCGACGCGGAAACCGCGCGTTTCGCCGCCAAGATCGCCCGCCTGCGGATCTTCCCGGACGAGGAGGGCCGCTTCGACCGGGGCCTGCTCGACACCGGCGGCGCGGCGCTCGTCGTCTCCCAGTTCACGCTGCTCGCCGACACGGGCAAGGGCAACCGGCCAAGCTTCTCCGAGGCGGCGCCGCCCGAGGAGGCGGAGCCCGTCTACGAACGGTTCTGCGCCGACCTCGAGGCGCTTGGCGTGCCGGTCGCGCGCGGCGTCTTCGGCGGGTCGATGAGCGTCGAGCTCGTGAACGACGGTCCGGTCACGATCGTCCTGTGAAGCTGCTCGTCACGGGCGGGGCCGGCTACCTCGGCTCCGAGGTCTGCCGGCAAGCGGTCGAACGCGGCTTCGAGGTACTCGCGACGCGGTTTCATACGCCGCCGCCGTACGGCATGCCTATCCACCTCGACGTGCGCGACCACGCGGAAGTCCAGCGTGTCCTGATGCGACACGGCCCCGACGTCGTCGTCCATACGGCGTATGTGCAAGGAGGCCCGGCGATGGCGGAGACGATCGTCCGCGGCAGCCGCGCGGTCGCCGCCGCGGCGCACCGCTCGGGGTCCCGGCTAGTCCATCTCTCGACCGACCTCGTCTTCGACGGCGAACAGGGGGCGCCGTACGCCGAAGCTGCAGAACCGCGGCCGCTGCTGGACTACGGCGCTGCGAAGCTCGAGGCCGAGTGCCTCGTCACGCAGGCGCACCCGGGCGCGTTGGTCGTCCGCACGTCGCTCCTCTATGGCAAGCCGGGCCCGCAGGAAGCGCTCGCCCTGCGCGACGACGTCGAGCTGTACACGGACGAAATCCGCTGCCCGACCCTGGTCGACGAGCTCGCGGCCGCCCTCCTCGAGCTGGCAGAGCTCGACGTCTTCGGGCCCCTGCACGTCGCGGCCCCGGACGCGATCTCCCGCTACGAGTTCGCCCGCCTCCTGCGAGCGGCCGCGGGCGGCGACCCGGACGGAGTCCACGGCGCTCCGAGCCCCCGCTATGGGAGCGGCTCCGGACGGGTGAGAAACGTGGCTCTGGACTCGTCGAAGGCCGCCGGGCTCCTCCCGACAAAGCTTCGCGGAGCGGCAGCGGCGATAGGCCTTTCGGCCTAGGCCTTGCTACAATTGGCCTACCATTTTCACCGGTTCGGCGGAATGGGCCCCACGGGCCCATTTTTTTTGACAGGAGTGCTCATCGCGAACACATACGAGAAGGAAAAGCAGCTGCAGGACGAGATCGGCTCGCGCGTCGAGCACGATCTGCCCGGCGTGGAAGTCCTCGCCGTCGAGCTGGCGAACCCGGATCGTTTCGTCGTGTACGTCGATCATCCGGAAGGGGTCGATCATGCGCTCTGCGTGCGCGTCACCGACCTCCTGCGCGATTACCTGCGCGAGTACTCCATCGATGTGTCCTCACCCGGTGTGGAGAGGCCGCTCCGCAAGCCGGCGCACTTCGCGGGCGCGCTTGGCCACACGGTCTCCCTGCGAACGCGCGAGCCACTCGACGGCCGCTCGAAGTTCAAGGGCGAGCTGAAGGATGCAGGCGACGACGCTCTGACGCTGGGGATCGACGGGACAACCATTGAGATTCCGTACGAGACGATCGTGCGGGGCAACTTGATCGACGAGAGGTAACCAATGACCCAGGAAATTATCGAAGCCGTTCGCGAGATCGAGCGCGACAAGGGAATCGAGGAGGGCGCGCTCGTCGCCGCTCTCGAAGATGCGCTGCTCGCCGCGTACAAGAAGACACCGGGCGCATCGCGTCATGCAACCGTCGAGATGACTGAGGAGGGCGATTTCCGCGTCTTCTCGATCGAGCTGCCCGCCGACGTCGAAGTGCAACTGCTAGAGGACGCGCGCGAGCGCAAGCTCGAGGAGCTCGAGCGGCTCGAGGAGGAGACGGGAGAGCGCCAGCACACGCTCATCTCCGACGACGATCTCGACATCGACTGGTCGGACATTGCGGAGGATCAGATCAAGCGGGAAGACGTAACCCCCGAAGGCTTCGGCCGCATCGCAGCGCAGACCGCGAAGCAGGTGATCCTGCAGCGCATCCGCGAGGAGGAGCGGCGGATGATGTACGACGAGTACATCGACCGCGTCGGTGAGGTCGTCACGGGCATCGTCCAGCAGGCCGGCGACCGCAACAACGTTCTCGTCGATCTCGGCAAGGTCGAGTCACTGCTGCCACGCTCGGAGCAGGTGGACGGCGAGCGCTACGAGCAGGGGTCGCGTATCAAGGCGGTCATCACGGAAGTGCGGTCGGGCACCAAGGGCCCGCAGGTGATCCTGTCGCGCCGCGATCCCGAGCTGATCAAGACCTTGTTCGAGCTCGAAGTGCCGGAGATCGCCGACGGTCTCGTCGAGATCCGCGGCGTCGCACGCGAACCGGGCTATCGCTCGAAGATCGCCGTCGAGTCGCACGCGCAAGGCGTCGACCCGGTCGGTGCGTGCGTCGGCCCTCGCGGTTCGCGCGTGCGCATGGTCGTCTCGGAGCTGCGCGGTGAAAAGATCGACATCATCCCGTGGAACAACGAGCCGGCGCGCTTCGTCGCAAAGGCGTTGTCGCCTGCGCGCGTGCGCGAGGTGTACCTCGACGACGACGGCAAGGAGGCGACGGTCGTCGTCCCCGACGACCAGCTCGCACTTGCGATCGGCAAGGAGGGCATGAACGCGCGCCTCGCGGCGCGGCTCACGGGCTGGAAGATCGACATCCAGAGCGACACCGAGTTCGCGCAGGCCGAGTCCGAGATCGCCTTCGGCGGCGCCGACGGCGAGGGCGAGGACATCTCGGGCCGCTGCTCGGCGATCTTGTCGAACGGCAAGCGCTGCCCGAACGGGTCGCTGGCGGGGTCGAAGTACTGTGGCGTGGCCGCACACCAGGAGCTCGCGCTTCGTGACTCGGACGACGAGGAGCTCGTCGTCACCGAATCCGAGCCGGAGCTCGAGGCGCTCGCCGACCAGCTGCCGCCCGACGCCGAGTCGGTCGGGCCGTTGCTGCCGGAGCTCGAGGTGACCGAGGTCGACTCGGCTGCGCCCGCCGACGCTGCTGCGACCCACGGTCCGGACGCGACCGCGATTGCGGAGGCCGAGGGCGAGGTCGACCTCGACGTGTCGGATCCTGAGGTGGTGCCGCCGCCGGAGGTGCCCGCGGGTATCCCCGTCGAGCACGAGGAGAAGCACGAAGAGGCGTAACGGGGCACCCACCCGGCAGTGCGCGGGCTGCGGTCGGCGGCTCTCGCAGCGCGAGCTCGTGCGCTTCGGCGCTCGGAACGGCGAGCTTGTTCCCGGAGCCAAGGTGCCTGGCCGCGGCGCATACACCTGCAAACGGCTCGCGTGCTTCGAGCTCGCGAACACACACAGAGGATTCGCGCGGGTGCTTCGGCAGACCGTCCGGGTCGATCCAGCACTCGCCCGTCTTTACACTGAGGAGTCGTATGGCTAACGGAGGCAAACCAAATCGTCCGCTCCGCCCGCGTGGCGGCGCCGGCCCCGGCAACCGCCGCCGCCGCGTCGTCATCGACAACCAGGCGGCGCGCCCGCGCGACCCTCGCCAGGGTGGACGGGGCCGCGACGACACGCCGCGCCGCGACAGCACGCGGCAGCCGGCCGCGCCGCCGACGGGGCCCGTCTCCGTCGAGTCCGGCGTCAGCCTCCGCGACTTCTCGCAGGCGCTCGGCGTTTCGATGAGCGACATCATCAAGATCCTTTTCAACCTCGGCGCACCGAAGACCGCGACACAGTCGCTCTCCGACGAAGAGTTGGAACTGATTGCCACCGAGCTGCAGCGCGAGGTGACGATCAAGCACGCTGCCGATGACGACGAAGAGCCAGAGGCGTTTGACGACGCCGAAGACGCGCTCCAGGCGCGCCCGCCGGTCGTCACGATCATGGGTCACGTCGANNCACATCGGCGCCTACCAGGTCGACGTCAACGGGCGGAAGGTCACCTTCCTCGACACGCCGGGTCACGAAGCGTTCACCGCCATGCGCGCTCGCGGCGCCAAGGTCACTGACATTGCGGTCCTCGTCGTCGCCGCCGACGACTCGGTGATGCCACAGACGCGCGAGTCGATCTCGCATGCGCGGGCCGCCGACGTGCCGATGGTCGTCGCCGTCAACAAGATCGACCTGCCGGATGCGAATCCCGACCGGGTGCTCGCCGATCTCTCCGCCGACGGTCTTCAGCCGGAGGAGTGGGGAGGCACGACACAGGTCGCACGCGTTTCAGCGAAGCTGCAGACCGGTCTCGACGACCTGCTTGAAAGGATCCTGCTCGTCGCGGACGCCGAACTCGACCTGCGCGCGAACCCCGACGTCGAGGCCTCAGGCCCGATCATCGAGTCGCGCCTCGACATCGGTCGCGGCACCGTGGCAACGATGCTCGTGCAGCGCGGCACGCTCAGGGTCGGCGATGCAATCGTCGCCGGCGATGCGTGGGGCAAGGTGCGCGCGCTCAACAACTACAAGGGCGAGAAGCTTCCATCGGCGGGCCCGGGCGATCCCGTGGAGATCCTCGGCTTCGACCGTCCGCCTCCGGCCGGCGAGCTTGCACGCGTCGTCGAGAACGAACGTGTGGCCCGCGATTTCGCGCAGAAGCGCGCGGAGCGCCTGCGCCGCGAGCAGCTGGCGCAGCAAAGGCCGGCGGGGATCTCGCTCGAGAACCTCTTCGAAGCGCTGCAGGCGGGTGAGGTCAGGGATCTCAACCTCGTTATCAAGGGGGACGTGCAGGGCTCGGTCGAGGCGATCGTCAGTGAGCTCGCGAAGATCCAGCACCCGGAGGTGCGCGTCAACGTCATCCACCAGGGCGTCGGTGGCATCACGGAGAACGACATCATGCTCGCGGCTGCGTCGGGCGGCATGGTTGTCGGCTTCAACGTGCGTCCGAATGCGGAAACGCGCGCGGTTGCGGAGCGCGAGGGTGTCGCGATCCGCACCTACGACGTCATCTACAAGCTGACCGAGGAGATCGAGCAGGCTCTCGTCGGAATGCTCACCGCGGTGAAGACCGAGGAGACGATCGGCGAGGCGGAGGTGCGGGACACCTTCAAGGCGTCGAAGATCGGCACGATCGCCGGCTGCATGGTCACGAGCGGTCTCCTCCGCCGTGGCGCCCAGGTGCGAGTGATCCGCGACAGCACCGTCATCTACACGACGACGATCGACTCGCTGAAGCGTTTCCAGGACGATGCGCGCGAAGTGCAGGAAGGCTTCGAGTGTGGTCTCCACCTCGCGAACTTCGACGATGTGAAAGTCGGCGACGTGCTCGAGGCGTTCGAGACGCGCGAGATCGAGCGGACGTCGCTCGACGAGCCGCCCTCAGCGGCGTAGCAGGTCGACCACAGCCTGCGCTGGGTCGCCGCCTGCCTCGGCGTGTTTGAGCAGCGAGATGCCGTGCGGCCCCTTCGCGTCGCGCATGCCGGGATGAGCGGCGAGCACCGCCTCGACGATCTCGAGCTCTCCGAGCATCGCCGCGACGAAGAGGTCGAGCCGCGCACCGTGCTCGAGCAGGAGTTCGGCGATGTCGCGGCGTCCCATGTGTCCCGCGGCGCCGAGTGCGGTCTCCCAGTCGCCGTCGCCCCAGTCCCACGTGGCGTTTGCGAGCGTCCGGTCCTCGGCGAGGGCTGCGCGCACGAAGTCGATGTCGCCGTGTGCGTTGGAGACGAAGGCGTACACCTGCTCGCTCATGACATCTCGATGATTATTAGCTAGCCTAACTAAGTATGTCAAGCAGGACCCGCGAAACCGCCGATCGCATGCACTCGGCAGCGATCCACCTGCTCCGCCGGGTCTCCCGGGAGGATCCGCGCGCCGGCGTTTCGCCTGCTCGGTTGTCGGCGCTCTCGGTACTCGTCTTCGCGGGTCCGCAGAGGATCAGCGAGCTCGCGCTGATGGAACGCGTGAAGGTGCCGACGATGAGCCGGCTCGTCGCGGCGATGGAGGGGGAGGGGCTCGTGCGGCGCGAACGGCATGGCACCGATGGGCGCGTCGTCGTGCTGCACGCGACCGCGAAGGGCAAGCGGATTCTCGACCGCGCGCGCGAGCTGCGCCTCGCGTTGCTGGAATCGCTGCTGTCGAAGGCGACCGCCCGCGAGATCGCGACGGTGCGCGAGGCGGCGGAGATCGTCGACCGTCTGGTGCTCTGATGGCGAGCGGGTACGTCGGCGTGCTCACCTGCGAGCTGCACTTTCCCTCGGCCCACTCGCTAAAGGAGAAGAGGCACCACCTGCGTTCCGCGAAGGCTCAGCTCCAGCATCGCGTTGGTGCCTCGGTTGCGGAGGTCGATCACCACGACGTGTGGCAGCGCACGCGCCTCACGGTCGCGTGCGTCGCGCGCGAGCACCGTGAGGTCGAGCGGCTGCTCGACGAGGCCGAGCGCTGGCTCCGCGGCCAGGAGTGGGAGGTCGCGCTAGCGGAGCGCTTCGTCGTCGATCCGGACGACTAGGAACCCTCCTACACGATTCCGCGGACGATCGTCGTCGCGCCGCTGACGAGCAGGATCACCCCGATCGCACGCAGGAGCGCAGGCGCCGACAGCCTCCCGGTGTAGCGGGAGCCGAGCAGCGCCCCCGGGATCGAGGCTGCGGCCCCGACCGCGAGCAGGGTCCAGTCGATGCCGCCCGGCAGATGGCCGAGCAGGCCGCCTGCGCCGACCGCGATTCCGATGACCAGGTTGGTACCGACGGCGCGAGCCGGCTCCTCGCCCACCCAGCGGATCAACGCCGGGACACGCAGCGTGCCGAGGATCAGCCCGATCAACCCGCCGATCGCCCCGATCACCGCGCCTGCGACAGCGGCAGCGCGGAGGTCAGGGTGCTCCCGGGGCGCCGGTACGGCGTTCCGCCGCGGCCGGAGCAGATCGACGCCGAACGCGAGCAGGGCAGCTCCGATCACGATCCGGAGGGTGTTTGCGGGCAGGTGTCCCGCGGCGTAGCCGCCGCCGATCGCGCCGGCGACCGACGGAGGCAGCATCCAGGCGACAAGGCGCCAGTCGACGCGCCGGGCGCGAATGTGGCTGATCGAGCCGGCGGCTGCTGCCAGGCCGGATACCGCGAGATTCGCGCCCCCGGTCGCCGCGGTGCTCGAGCCGACGAGCAGGAAGACCGGTAGCCGGATGTTGCCCAAAACGAGCCCCAGCATGGCTCCGACGAAGGCCACGATGAAGCACCACACGCCGACGGCTGCGAGGGTGAGCGCGTGCACGCGCTTGAATATGTCCCATGACCGATCGAATGCGCCGGGTGAACGAGTCCGTGCGGCAGGTGCTGGCCGAGGCGCTGCCGGAGCTCAAGGACCCCCGGATCGGCCTCGTCACCGTGACGGGCGTCGTCACGTCGGCCGACCTCCGGTATGCGACGGTCTACGTCAGCGTGCTCGGCTCGGAGAAGAAGCAGACGGCGACGCTGCGCGGGCTCGACGCGGCCGGCGGGCTGCTGCAGTCGAGGCTCGCGCGCGAGCTGCGGATGAAACGGACCCCGCTCCTGACGTTCGAGTACGATCCGACCGTCGAGCGTGGCGTGCGGATGAGCGCACTGATCGATGAGCTCGCACCCGGGGATGACGCAGACGTCGAGTGACTTGCAGGCAGTCGTAGCGGCGTTGCGCGAGCACGACCGTTTTCTCGTGGTCACCCACGAGAACCCCGATGGCGACGCGTTGGGCTCGCTGCTTGCCATGACGCTCGCGCTGCGACAACTCGACAAGAACGTCGTCATGTACCTCGCCGGCGCCGGGCCGCTGCCGCGCGAGTACGCGTTCATGCAGCTCGACGGCCTGCTTCGCGAGCTACCGGAGGACATGGAGGAGCGGACGCTCGTCGCGGTCGACTGCGCGAAGGCGGACCGCATGGGTCCCGACACGACCCCGATCGACCGGGCTCAGCTCGTCATCGACATCGATCACCACCACGACAACAGCCGCTTCGGCGACCTCAACCTCATCGTCGCCGACGCGTCGTCGACCGGCGAGGTGCTGCGCGATGTGTTCGAGGCGCTCGGCGTTGAGCTCACGCCCGAGATCGCCGAGCCGCTGTACATCGCCCTCGTGACCGATACGGGCCGGTTCCAGTACACGAACACGACGCCGAAATCGCTACGCCTCGCCGCGGAGCTCGTCGATGCCGGCGCCGACGTCCACGCCGTCTTCCAGCAGGTCTACGAGTCGGTCGAGTTTGCGAAATTGAAGCTGCTTGCGCGTGCGCTCGAGCGGGCACGGGTGCTCGAGGGGGGGCTGATCGTCGTCTCGTATCTCGTGCGCACCGACTTCTCGGAGGTTGGCGCTGCAGAGCCGTACTCGGAAGGGATCATCGACTACCTGCGCGCCGTCGAAGGAGCCCAGCTCGCTGCGCTCATCCGCGAGCCACCCCGCGATGACGCCGCCCGGCGAGTGTCGCTGCGGGCGAGCATCGACGAGCTCGACGTGTCCGCGATCGCGCGCGCGTTCGGCGGCGGCGGACACCGGCAGGCAGCCGGTTTCTCGAGTGAGGCGTCGATCGACGAGATCACCGAGCTCATCCGGCAAGGGTTCGTCGCGCAGCGTGCCGCCTCGCGCGCTTGAGCCCGCGGGCGTTGCGCTCGTCGACAAGCCTGCCGGCCCGTCTTCGCATGCGATCGTCGCTCAGATCCGCCGCATGACCGGCGCACGCACAGGCCATGCCGGCACGCTCGACCCATTCGCGACCGGGCTCTTGCTCGTGTTGTCCGGTAGGACAACTAAGATCGCGCAATGCCTCGTCGGCCTGGACAAGCGGTACCTCACGGACGTCGCTCTGACATCCCGAACCTCGACCGGCGACCCGGAGGGAGCGGTCGTCGAGTGGCTGGAAGCGCCGGACGAGCCGGAGTTGGAGCGCCGGCTCGCGGGCCTCCGCGGTGAGATCGAACTGCCGATCCCGGCCACCTCGGCGGTCAAGATCGGCGGTGAGCGCGCGTATCGACTCGCGCGGCGGGGTGTCGAGGTGGAGATGCCCCTGCGGCGTTCGACGGTGTACGCGCTCGACGTCATCTCCTATACGGGCGATCCGGATGCGATCGAGACGGTGACGCTTGATCTCCGCGTCAGCTCCGGCACGTACGTGCGCGCGATCGCGGAGGCGCTCGGCGGTCACTGCCGCACTCTGCGGCGAACGGAGGTCGGGCCGTTCTCCGTCGCGGACGCGGTGACGCCGGACGCATTCGAACTGGCGCGGCTCTTGCCGGAGGCTGTGGTGCTCGAGCGCGTGGGAGTGAGCGCATGAACGTCGCGTACCACCCCGAGCAGCTCGAGTCCGCGCGCCGCGCGGTCGCGATCGGGACGTTCGACGGCGTCCACCTCGGACACCGCCGGGTGATCGAGGCGGCGGAGGCGGCGCATCTCCGTTCGACGGTCGTGACGTTCGATCCGCATCCTCGCACGCTGCTCGGTGCGCCCGTCGCGCTGCTGACGACGCTCGAGCGGCGGCTGGAGCTGCTCGAGGCGTTGGGCGTCGAGGACGTGCTCGTGGTCCGCTTCGACGAGGCGCTCCTCGCGCTGGCGCCGGAGGCGTTCGCGGAGACGGTGCTGCGTGCGATCGGCACGGAGATCGTCGCGGCCGGCGACGGCTTCCGCTTCGGTCATGCTCGCGGCGGCGACCTCGACCTGCTCGCACGCCTCGGCTTCGACGTGCGCCGTGTTCCACTCGTCGACAACGTGTCGTCGAGTCACATCCGTGCACTGCTCGTTGCGGGCGACGTCGAGCACGCCGCGAAGCTGCTTGGCCGGCCGGCGGAAGTGGAAGGAACGGTCGTCACCGGCGACCAGCGGGGCGAGGGGCTCGGCTTCCCGACCGCCAACCTCGCCGTGCCGCCGGACCTGCTCGTGCCGGGCCTCGGGATCTATGCCGGCTCCGCGCTCGGTCATCGAGCGGCCATCTCGATCGGCACGAATCCGCACTACGGCGGCACGGAGCGGCGGGTCGAGGCGTTCCTGCTCGACTTCGACGGCGACCTGTACGGCCAACGCATCGTGGTCGAGCTGTGGGAGCGGCTGCGGGACGAGGCAGCGTTCGGCTCCGATGCAGAGCTGATCGAAGCGATCGAGACCGATGTCGCGCGCACGCGCGCGGCTGTGCGCCCGAGCTGACAACCGCGCAAGTTTTCCCCTGGTACCGGCGTCTAGAGTCAGTATGGACGCGATTGCCCGGGTCACGAGGTCGCTCGCTGTGTTCGACAGCGTCCGCTGTCTCGAGTGCGGCGAGGTGTACTCGAAGCCGATCGCGGGCGGCACGGTGCAGAAGAACCCGGGCTGCCCGTTGTGTGGCTATGTCGGCTGGATCCCGCTCACCCGTCCGCCGGAGTACGTACCGCTCCGCTCCGTCGCGGGTCCGCCGCCGCCCCGTTTCGTCCCAGCGCGCTGACGCCGCCAAAGTAGTGGTGACGCTCGGGCCAGCGGCGCACCGTGCGCCCGGCCGCCGCGAGCAGTGCGAGCCCTTCGTCGTCAACTCCCGGCTCAGCGTTCACGAGCTCGCCGGCGGGGTGCAGGCGACCGCGGTCGACCGCGTCCTGCGACTCCAGGCCTTCGTCGAGGATCCCCGCCGCGACGGCGAGGAGCGCGCTCCGCAACCGCGTGCCTCCTGCGGCTCCGAGCGCGAGCACAAGGCCTGCATCGTCGAGCACGACGGAGGGCGCCATCATGCTCGCCATCCGGCTGCCCGGCTCGAGCGGGCCGAGGAGCAGATCGACCTCGCCGAGCATGCTGTTCAGATGTAGATCGAGGCCCGGTAGCCAGTCGCCCGAGCCGAGACCGAGGCTCGTCGTCAGCACGCACGCATTTCCGTCGGCGTCGGCGGTGACGAGATTTGTCGTGTGCGTCTCCGGGCCGGCACCGCCGTCGAGCGCTCCAACGAACGCTGCGACGCGGGCCGCCGCGGAGAGCTCTCGCAGACGCGGCAGGCGGGCGACCGTGTCGGGAACGCCGGAGAGCCCGCCTCGGGAAAGGAACCGCAGGCCGAGCCACGGCGTCTGCAGTGGCTCACTCCACACCGGCGCATACACACGGAGGTCAGCGGTGGTCAGCAGCCCGCCACGCTCGGTCGACAGGTCGAGCAGCGCAGTCGCGATCGCGCCGGTGTACGCGCTCGCCGCGCCTTCCGCAGCGATCGACTCGAGTGCGTGCACAAGACCCGGTTGCTGGAGCAACTCGCCGACGTGCAGCAATCTGCCGCCGGGTGCGTAGATGCGCGCACCCTCGCGCAACGTCATCACGGGCTCGAGCATTGCGAGACACGAGACGTGCGCGGACGGCATCGCAACGCCGTCGTGTGCGAGCCGCAGCGCGGGCTCGACGAGTCGCGCCCACGGCAAACGGCCGTACGCCTCCCACAGTGCGCGAAGCCCAGCGGGCACGCCCGGCACCGCACACGACGCCGGGCCGACCGCGTAGTGCACGAGCTCGGCACCGAACGGCACGTCCATGTGCAGGAGCTCCAGCTCGCGCGCGGGCGCGCCGAGCCCAGGGGCTGCGCAGAAGCAGTCGAGGTTGCGCGCTGTTCCGGACGCAGCGTCGAAGTAGATCGCGTGCCCGCCGCCGAGCAGTCCGGTCATCACTGTCTCCGCGACGCACGAGGCGAGCGCTGCGGCAACTGCGGCGTCCGCGGCGCTGCCGCCGTCGGCGAGGATCTCTGCGCCCGCGTCCGCGGTCGCGGGATGTCCGGCCGCAACTCCGGCGTTCACGCTCATCGCTCGACGCGCGACAGAACGACCCAGCCGACGCGCGCGAGACCCGGACGTGGAAAGTCGAGGCGCTGACTCATCAGCGTGCCACCTGCGAATGCATAGACACCGTCGCCGATGGATCGCGCCGGGTAGCGCGTCGACCGCCGGGTCCCGGTCACGGGATCGGTCTCGGCCTCGGAGACGACGACACCGTCGCTCGTTGCCTCGATGGACGCCTCCGCGCCGTCGAGCTCGTACGCACCTGCGAGGTCGTCGCGTGCATCGGCTGCGTCGAGTGGACGCGACAGCAACCCGAGCGATTCGACCACGCGGCGGGCGAGTCCGCTTCCGCGCCAGCTGTTCGTCAGTACCGCGAGCGCGACCGACTCGGCCGGTACGAGCAGGAGCAAGCACTGGTAGCCGGCCACGGACCCTTCGTGGTCGAGCGTCCTCCGGCCGTCCGCGTGCTCGCGCACCCACCAGCCGAGCGCGTAGCGCGCTCCGAGCGCTGCGGCTCGAGGCTCGTGCAACGCTGCCGGAGCACCCTCGAGGTGGTGTGCGGCGAAGCGGAGCAGATCGCCGGCCGTCGACCACAACCCGCCGGACGGCCACCGGGCGGCCGGGTAGCTGTCGACGCTCACCGCTCGGTGCCCCGACTCTCCCTCCTGCACATGCCCGCGCGCGGGGGACGCGGGCTCGGCGAACCCGGTCGCAGCGAGTCCGAGCGGCTCGAGGACGTGCGCTGCCATCGAGGCGTCGAACGGCGCTCCGCAGGCGGCACCGGCCTGCCAGTAGCCAGCGTTGCTGTACGACCACAATCCAGCCGCCTCCGGCGGCAGCGCGTGCGCCGATTCGCAGCGCAGCCCGGCGGTGTGGCTCAGCAGCGTTCGGATGGGCTCGCCGAGGCCGACAGTGGCGGCGCAGAGCGTTGCGGTGAACGGCTTCGTAATCGACGCGATCCGAAACGGCGTCTCCGCGCGCACCGGTTCGTTCAGGCCGAGCTCGAGCACCCCGTCGGCTGCAAAGACGGTCTCACCGTTGCGCAAAAGCCCGGCGGCCACCCCCGGCACGCCGGTTGCCGCCCGTGCCTCCCGCACCGCCTCCTCGAGCCGGAAACCCGTATTCATGCGGAATTCGCTACCCTACCCGCCGACCCAGTCCCGGCCCGGCCTGCTTTTTCCTGGCGTGCCGAGCGGAGGCTCGGGAGACGACAACTGAGGAGGCACATGGCCCTCACGAAGGAAGCCAAGCTGGACCTGATCGCGAAGCACGGCCGGAACGAGACCGACACGGGCTCGCCGGAGGTGCAGATCGCAATGCTCACGCAGCGCATCAACGAGCTGACCGAGCATCTGCGCACGCACCGCCATGATCACTACTCGCGCCGGGGGCTGCTGAAGCTCGTCGGGCGACGGCGCCGCTTCCTGAACTACTTGCAGAAACACAATCTCGAGGGCTATCGCGCCCTCATCAAGGAGCTCGGTCTACGCCGCTAGCTCCGCACCGCACTCCGGCACCACACCCATTGGGGGGCGGAGGTTTGAGCGAGCTTCGGATGCGACGGAGCTGACTCAAACTCCCGCCCTCCACCAGACACAGCAGAGTGGAGGACAATCGAATGAGTATTGCGACCGAGCGCCTGGCTCGGGTCTCCGTCCAAATCGGGGATCAGGAGATCACGTTCGAGACCGGCAAGCTCGCGAAGCAGGCGGACGGCGCAGTCGTCGTCCGCAGTGGCGAGACGATGGTGCTCGCGACGGCAGTCGGAAGGGCCGAGGCCCGCGAAGGCGCGGACTTCTTCCCCCTGACGATCGACGTCGAGGAGCGGANNGAGCGGATGTACGCCGCCGGCAAGATTCCGGGCGGCTTCTTCAAGCGGGAGGGCCGCGCCAGCGAGCGCGCCACCCTGACCGCACGCATGATCGACCGCCCGATCCGGCCGCTCTGGCCGAAGGGCTTCCGCAACGAAGTGCAGGTCATCTGCACCGTGCTCTCTGCGGACCTCGTCACGCCGCACGACATCCTGTGCATCAACGGTGCGTCCGCGTCGTTGATGATCTCGCCGCTGCCGTTCTTTGGTCCCGTCGGGGCCGTCCGGATCGGCCGGATCGACGGCGAGCTCGTCATCAACCCGACGCTCCAGCAGAACTGGACCGAGACGTCCATGGACCTGATCGTCGTCGGCACGAAGGACGGCCTGACGATGGTGGAAGCAGGCGCGGATGAGGTGCCCGAGGACGTGCTCCTCGTGGCGCTCGAGCTGGCCCACGGCGAGATCCGCAAGCTGTGCGAGGCGCAGGAAGAGCTGCGCCGTCAGGCCGGCAAGGCGAAGTGGCTCGACACCGACCTCACCACCGAGATCGAGGGAGCGCACGGGCACACGATCTGGGAGCGCATCCAGAGCGACGGACTGCGCGAGGCGACAACCGTCATCGACGAGCTCACCGTCCAGCTGGCCGGCGAGATCTCGATGGACTCGACCGAGGAAGACATCCAGCGCCAGACACAGGTGCGTTCCAGTCTGAACGCGCTGCTCGAGAAGCAGCGCCTCGTGGCTGTAGAAGGCCCGGTGCGCGAGCAGTTCGAGAGCGGTCTCCGTGCACTCACGGATGCAGAGCAGGACTCGAAGGAGTTGAAGTCGGCGAAGCGCCACCTGCTCTTCGACCAGATCGTGAACACCGTCGAGCTGCCGTTCCCCGTCGGGCCGGCCAACGTCGACGGCGAAGGCCCGGTTGTGAAGGACAACGTGACGAAGAGCTACATCAAGAAGGCCGCCGAGGCGATCTACAAGGACCTCGTCCGCAAGAAGATCGCGGTCGACAAGCGGCGCCCCGACGGCCGCGGCACCGAGGAGATCCGGCCGATCGAGGTCGAGGTTGGCGTCAACCCGCGCGCGCACGGCTCCGGCCTCTTCACGCGCGGCCAGACGCAGGTCCTGTCGACGCTCACGCTCGGCACTGCAAAGGAAGGGCAGCGGATCGACGACCTGTCGCTCGAGACCGACCGCCGCTACATGCACCACTACAAC
>PLZU01000007.1 GCA_003152275.1 Actinomycetota bacterium | reverse complement strand
ACGCCTTCGATGATCTCGCCGTCCGCCGGGATGATCATCCCGGCCTCGACGACGACATGGTCGCCGCGCTGAAGGTCCGCCGCAGCGACCTCCTCGGTCCGACCGCCGTCGAGCAGGCGGAGCGCGGTCGTCGTCGTGCGCGTCGCGCGGAGCGCTTCGGCCTGCGCCTTGCCCCGTCCTTNNGACGATGAACATCACCGGGTTCTTGAGCTGGAGCCGTGGGTCGAGCTTCGGGAACGAGTCGCGGATCGCCGCGACCACGAGCTCGCGGGAGAAGAGACTTGCGCGCTGGCGCGCCATCTACTTGCCTCCAAGCTTGTCGAGGGCGAGGTTGAGCTCGAGCACATTCACGCCGGGCTCGCCGAAGAAGCCGAGGCTGCGGCCGTCGGTCGCCTGCTTGATCAGCTGCTGGACGGTCTGCAGCGAGAGGTGGCGCACTGCCGCCACGCGGCGAGACTGCAAGGCGGCGTAGGCCGGGGAAATGTCCGGGTCGATGCCCGACGCCGAGGTGACGACCGCGTCGACCGGGATGTCGTGGATCGTCAGGCCCGGGTTGTAGGGACGCTCGAGCTTGAGGATCGCCTGCGCGTTGCCGGCGACGAGCTTCGCGAGGTCGGGACTCGTCGGGCCGAGGTTGAGGAAGGTCGTCGCCCCGGCGTTGTAGGCGGGCGCGGTGCCCGACGGGCGCTCGTGGAAGTAGCGCGGCCACGTGAACGACTGCGCGGCAAGCCGCGAGCCGACGATCTTCCCGTCGCGGTGGATGAGACTGCCGCCGGCCTGGCTCGGGAAGGCGACCGAGGCGAAGCCGGTCATCACGAGGGGATAGACGAAGCCGAAGAACGCGGTGAGAACGACGACGGCCGCGATCGACGCAACGAGGTTCCGCATCAGTGCATCAGCCCTTCCACGATCGGCCCGAGCGTCAGCGCGGGCAGGATCATCAGGCCGGCCGTGAGGGCGATCACCGCGACGAGCAGCGCGACGAACGTCGCGCCGTCGGTGCGGAAGGTCCCTGCGGAGGCCGGCACGATCTTCTTCTGCGCGAGCGAGCCGCCGAGCGCGAGCGCAGCGAGCAGCGGTACGAAGCGACCGAGGAGCATGGCAACGCTACCGAGTGAGGCGGAGAAGCTCGTCGCACCGTAGCCTGCGAACGCGCTCCCGTTGTTGTTCGACTGCGAGTCGTATGCATAGAGCGTCTCGGTGAAGCCGTGGACGCCGTGGTTGAAGATCGACGCCGTCCCGGACTTCGTCACGATCGCGGCCGCGGTCATCGTAAGCACCATCGTCGGGACGAACAGCGCTCCGAGCGCGGCGAGCTTGATCTCGCGCGCCTCGATCTTCTTGCCGAGCCACTCCGGTGTCCTGCCGACCATCAGCCCCGCGATGAAGACGGCGATGATGATGTAGAAGAACATCCCGTAGAGGCCGGAGCCGACCCCGCCGAAGATCACCTCACCCAGGAAGAGGTTCACGAGCGGCACGGCGCCGCCGGCCGGGGTCTGGGCGTCGAAGCCGCTGTTGACCGAGCCATTCGAGGCGTCGCTCGTCGCGACGGTCCAGATGCTCGACGAGGCCTGGCCGAAGCGAACCTCCTTGTCGGCCATGTTGCCGCCGCTCTGGCCATGTCCCAAGGTGATGTTCACGCCCGAGCTGCGCAGCACCTGCGAGCCATGCTGCTCGGCCGGCAGGTTTACCGCGACGCCGATCACGAACACGACGAGCATCGTCGAGAACACCATCCAGCCGTGCCGCCGCGCGCCGACCGTCTTCCCGAACATGAACACCTGGCCAGCGGGGATGAGCAGGATCGCCAGTAGTTCGAGGAAGTTGGAGATCCCGTTCGGATTCTCGAAGGGGACAGCCGAGTTCGAGTTGTAGTAGCCGCCGCCGTTCGTGCCGAGCTGCTTGATCGAGATCTGCGAGGCGGCAGGGCCGCGCGCGATCGTCTGGTGCGCACCCTGGAGTGTCGCAGCGGTGGCGTGGCTGTGGAACGTCTGTACGACCCCCTGGGACATCAGGATCACGCCGAGGACGATCGCGAGCGGCAGCAGGATGTAGACGAGCGAGCGGTAGAGGTCGCGCCAGAAGTTGCCGATCTCGTTCCGCGAGCGGCGCGCGATGCCGCGCACTACCGCGGCGAGGACAGCCATCCCGACGGCAGCGGAGACGAAGTTTTGCACCGCGAGCCCGGCCATCTGGCTCAGGTACGACATCGTGTACTCGCCGCCGTAGTACTGCCAGTTGGTGTTCGTGATGAAGCTGGCCGTCGTGTTCAGCGCGATGTGCGACGGAACGGCAGGCAGGTGGTCCGGGTTCAGGAACAAATGCCCCTGCAGCCGGAGCATCCCGTAGAGGAAGAGCGAGAAGACGGCGCTGAAGATCAGCGTCACCTTCGCGTAGCCCTTCCAGCCCTGCTCGCGCACGCCGTCGACGTGAAGGACGCGGAAGAAGCCGCGTTCCATGGCGCCGAGCCAGCGCAGCCGGCCGCGCCTGGCGAAGTCGTCGTCCGAGTACACGCGTGCCATGTAGAGGCCCAGCGGGTAGCCGAGCGCGATCAGGACAACGACGTAGACGAGGATCTGGGCGATTCCCTGCCCGCTCATCTAGAACCGCTCTCCTCGGAACAGGGCGTAGACGAGGTAGGCAAGCACCGCGAGCGAAATGGCCAGGCCGAATGCGTCGGCAGCGCTCATCTCAGATCCGATCCAGCACGTAGAGCATGCCGAAGGCACACGCGAAGCACGCGATTCCGATCGCGATCGCCGCAAGGTCGTACATCAGGAACGCACCTCCAGGTGGTGGAGAATCGCGCCGAGTTCAGCGCGGCACGGACGCAATCCGATGCGATTGATCGGCACCGCCCCGGGCAGCCGCCGTTCGCATGCGCCGGTCAGCTCGTCGATGCGCCAGCCGAACCGCGAAGCTCTGCGATTCTGGTAGCCGCGCAGGATCCACTCATCGGCCTCGGCGCGGAGTCGGCGTCGCGCGTCCCAGCGGCGAACGGCCCGAACGAGGCCTAGGAGCGCGAGCGAGACGGGTGCGACGACGAGCGAGTCGCCGCGGAGCTTCGCGAGCTGCGCGAGATCCATGCCCGCCAACCTAGAAACCGCGGGGTCAACACCTCCTGAACGTTGACCGACCGGTTCTTAAAGACTGCTCAACGTTCCCGCGCGTCCGGATCGACGAGCCGGTATCCCGCGCCCGGCTCGGTCAGCAGGTAGCGCGGGCTCGTCGGGTCTGGCTCGATCTTCTTGCGAAGGTGCGAGATGTAGACGTGAAGGTAGTGGGCTTCGACCTGGTACGCGGGACCCCACACCTCGCGGAGCAGCATCCGGTGCGTCAAGAGCTTGCCCTGGTTCTGCGCAAGCACTCGTAGGAGGTCGAACTCGTGCGGGCTGAGCTTCAC
Organism: Actinomycetota bacterium; assembly: GCA_003152275.1. Classification (GTDB taxonomy): domain Bacteria; phylum Actinomycetota; class Thermoleophilia; order Gaiellales; family Gaiellaceae; genus Palsa-739. The sequence goes on along the minus strand of PLZU01000007.1, from coordinate 1,978 downwards.
CCGCTCGCCGCGCACCGTGACGGTGCGCTCGGGCACGTCGATGCGGAGGTCGCCGAGCTCGAGCACCGGTTCCTGCGCCGGTGCACGCCGGCGCAGAACCGCGCGTAGCCGAGCGAGGAGCTCGTCGACGCTGAACGGCTTCGTGACGTAGTCGTCAGCGCCCGCGTCGAGCGCGGCGATCTTCTGGCGCTCCTCGCCCACCGCCGAGAGGACGATCACGGGCGCGTCGCTCCACGTACGCAGCTCCCGGCACACCTCCGTGCCGTTGCCGTCCGGGAGGACGAGGTCGAGGATCACCGCCTCGGGCGGATGCGCCGCCGCTGAAGCCAGCGCTTCTCCAGCCGTCGCCGCCGCATCGACGGTGTAGCCGGCGCCACGCAGTGTCGCGCGGAGCGCGCGCAGGATCTGCGGCTCGTCGTCGACGACGAGGATGCGCTGGCCGCTCACGCTTGTAGTTCCGCGGGGACCTCGACGACGGGCAGCGCGAGCGCGAACGTCGCCCCTTGCTTTGGCCGCGACTCGGCCCAGACGCGGCCGTCGTTCGCCGCCGCGAATCCGCGTGCGATCGCAAGACCGAGACCGGCGCCCGAGCTCGCGTCGCCCGTACGGCGATAGAACGGCTCGAACACGCGCTCGAGCTCACTCGCCGGAACGCCGGGCCCCTGGTCGACGACGCGCACGATCGCCTCCTTGCGCGTCGCGGTGATGCGTACGACGACGTGCGCGTCGGCCGGCGAGAACCTGAGGGCGTTCTCGATGAGGTTTGCGAGCACGCGCTGCACCTGCACCCCGTCGACGTTGACGAGCGGGGCTTCGCCGACGACGTCGACACGCGCACGCGCTCCGAGCGACTCGACCGCTTCGCGGGCGAGATCGTCGAGCGACCACAGCTCCGACTCGGGCGCGGCGCCGCCGGCCTCGAGGCGCGACAGGTCCAGCAGGTCGCCGACGAGGCGGCTGAGGCGGTCGGCGTCGAGCTCGATCGTCTCGAGCAGCTCGTTGCGGTCGGTGTCGCTCAAATGCAGCGTTCGGTTTCGCAACGCTCCGACGGCCGTGCGTATCCCTGTGAGCGGCGAACGCAGGTCGTGCGAGACCGCGCGGAGCAGCGCGGTCTTGACGAGGTCGCTGCGCCGCAGATCCTCGGCCTCGAGCGCTTCGCGTTCGAGCCTCGAGTGGTCGACGGCGACGGCGAGAAGCGCCGCGAGGGCCGGCAGGAAGCGGTGTTGAACGGTGACGTTTGGGTCCGAGCCCTCCGGCGTATAGAGAGTCCCGACCGTTCGCCCATCGACGGCGAGCGGGAACGGCGAGCTGCGGGCTGGCGGACGATGCGCCTCGCCAAGCTCGATCTCGGCACTCCCCGTGCCGAGAACACCCGCCGTGCGGGAGCCGATCTCGCCGATCTCCTCTTCGAGATCCCGACCGCTCAGAAGATCGGTTGCGAGCTCTGCGAGCAGCGCCGACTCTCGCTCGCGCTGCTCGGCCGCTGCCGCGCGGCGTCTCGCTCGGGCAGCGAGCTCGCTGACGACGACGGCTGTGGCGAGGTACACCGCGAGCGCGAACCAGTTTGAGCTGTCTGCCAGCGTGAACGTGTGCACGGGCGGCAGGTGGAACCAGTTGAAGGCGAGCATGCTCGCGATCGAGACGATGAGCGCCAATCCGAGCCCGTAGACGACGGCGATCGGGAGGATGGCGAAGACGTAGAGGACGCCGAGGCTTAGCACCGGGACGTACGGCTTGAAGAGCTCGATCGCCGCGGTGACGACAGCGACGGCAACCGTACTGGCGAGCACTCCGACCGCAAGGCGCTTCATGCGTCTGACGGTACTCGGGTGCGCCTCAAGCGCGGCTCAAAACTCCGCTTTCTTCGCTAGCCGTGGATCGAAATGATCAGCGGAATGATCAGGATCGCGACGATGTTTGCGATCTTGATCATCGGGTTGATCGCAGGACCGGCGGTGTCCTTGTAGGGATCGCCCAC
>PLZU01000036.1 GCA_003152275.1 Actinomycetota bacterium | reverse complement strand
ATCACCGGCTTCAACGCGATCGAGGAGTCCGACATGGTCGCGATCCCCGATCCCTCGACCTTCCGCCTGCTCACGGACGGCCTGACCGGCCGGATGATCTGCGATGTCGTCACACCCGACGGCAACCCCTACGACGGCGACCCTCGCCACGTGCTTCGCCTCGCGCTCGAGCGCATGGAGTCCATGGGCTTCGACACCTTCAACGTCGGGCCTGAGGCCGAGTACTTCCTCTTCAAGGACGAGAAGGGCACCGAGACGCTCGACGAGGGTGGCTACTTCGCGCAGACGACGATGGACGCCGCGACGACGATCCGCCGCGACACGATCCGCGCGCTCGAGGGAATGGGGATCCCGGTCGAGTACCACCACCACGAGGTGGGCCCGTCGCAGCACGAGATCGACATCCGCTACACGAACGCGCTCGACATGGCGGACTTCATGCTCACGTACCGCCTCGTCGTGAAGGAGGTCGCGAAGTCGCACGGCTTCCACGCGACCTTCATGCCGAAGCCGCTCTTCGGCGAGAACGGCTCGGGCATGCATACCCACCAGTCGCTGTTCAAGGACGGCCGCAACCAGTTCTTCGACGAGGACGACAAGTGGCATCTCTCCGACGTTGCGAAGGGGTTCATCGCCGGGCAGCTCCGGCACGCCCGGGAGATCTCGGCCGTCTTCGCGCAGTGGGTCAACTCGTACAAGCGGCTCGTGCCGGGCTTCGAGGCGCCGGTCTACGTCGCGTGGTCACTGCGCAATCGCTCGGCGCTGATCCGGATTCCGCTGTACAAACCGGGGTCGGAGCAGGCGACGCGCGCGGAGCTCCGCTGCCCAGATCCCGCTTGCAACCCGTATTTGACGTTCGCGTGCTTGCTGCACGCGGGGCTCGACGGGATCGAGCAGGGCTACGAGCTGCCGGATCCGATGGAGACGAACCTCTACCACCTCACCGCCGAGCAGCGGCGGGAGCGGGGAATCGTCTCTCTGCCCGAGACCCTCGGCGAGGCGATCGACGTGTTTTCCCAGTCGGAGCTCGCGAAAAAGGCTCTCGGCCCGCACATCTTCGACCGGTACGTCGAGCTGAAGCGGAAGGAGTGGGACGAATACCGCGTCCAGCTCACGGACTGGGAAATGAAGAAGTACCTGGCAGTTCTCTAGTAGTAACGGCAGCAAGTGCTGCGCACTTTCTGCCGGTTGAGGCAAGGGCCTAGAACGGGCCTAGAACGACCACGAGGTGCCATTGGCACCCCGCGGTCGGCCGTCAGTTGGACTCACCTCCGCAGGGGGTGAGCCGAGCCGGATCATACGACGGCTCGGGTCTAAAGAAAACTGCGGATGTTCTCGCGGTCGACCCGGAGGCCGATCACGCCGCTGGTGCCGTCGATCTGCTCGATCGTGTCCGCAGGGACGAGGCGGCGGCGCCGCGAAAAGAGGCCGGACTTGACGGAAAGCGCGTCCGGAACGTCGGGGGCGGTGCCGTACATCGGGCACTCGACCTTGCCGACGAGGCGCCCCTGGCGATCGGCGACGATGTAGCCGGCAGTCCGGCGGAGATCGATGGCGAGCGCACTCATGTACGTAAAGCTATGCCCGCTCTGCAAGGAAATTACCGCTCACGGCGTAAAAGGTTTGTTAATCCAGTCCATTCTCCTGCTTACGATGACTGGGTGAATGCGCCCGAGCGGCATCTCCGCCTCCTTACCGAGACGACCGCCGCCGTCAACTCGACGCTCGACCTCGAAGAAGTGCTCCATCTCGTGGCTGAGAAGGTCGCGGATGCTCTCGCGGCCGACGCCTGCTTCGTCTACCTCTACGACCCGCGGGCAGACGAGCTCGTCCTGCGGGCCACCCACGGGACGAGCGTCGACGAGATGACACGGCAGCCGCGCATGCGGCCCGGCGAGGGCATCACCGGGAGCGCTGCAGCCGAACGAGCCCCCGTGATGATCCCGTCCGCCGCCCACCTCGACCCGCGCTTCAAGCAGTTTCCGAACCTGCAGGAGGACGAGTACGAGTCGATCCTCGCGGTGCCGATTCTCGTGCGCGGCGAGGTGCTCGAGGGCGCGCTCAACGTTCGCACCCGGGAGCCGCGGGAGTACAGCCGCGACGAGGTCGAGCTGCTCCAGGCGATCGCCGATCAGGTGGCCCAATCGATCGTGCACGCCCAGCTCTACGCGCAAGCACAGCGGCGCGTCGTCGAGCTGGAAGCGCTTGCCCGCATCTCCGAAGCGGTGTCCGAGTCGCTCTACCTGGAGGAGTCGCTCGAAGCGATCGTGAACACCACGATGGAGGCCGTGAACGCGACGGGCGCCGCGCTTGTCCTCGAGGACGGACGGATCGCATGGCCGGAGGGACGCGCCGGCAAGCACGCCGTGCGCACGCCGTTGCGCTGGAAGCGCCGCCAGATCGGCGAGCTCGTCGCCGACCGCGACACGCCGTTCTCCGACGACGAACGTGCGCTGCTCGAGGCGATCGCGCACCACGCCGCCGTTGCACTCGAGCACGGGCGCGCAGTGATGCGCGGCGTGCTCGCACAAGAGATCCACCACCGCGTGAAGAACAACCTGCAGACCGTCGCGTCGTTGCTGCGCCTCCAGTCGCGGGCTGAGGGCGTCGACCCGCGTGAGGCGCTCGAGCATTCGGTCAACCGCATTCTGGCGATCGCCGCGGTGCACGAAGCGCTGACCGAACAGCGCGAGGAAGAGGTCGAGCTCGCGGACTTGATCGACCGTCTGCGCGCGTCGATCGTGCAGGGCATCGGCGCGGGCCGCGATGTCGTGGCGTCGCTGGAGCCGGTCTTGCTTGCAGGCAACCGCGCAACGGCGCTCGCTCTCATCTTCAGCGAGCTTCTCCAGAATGCGCTCGAACACGGTGCGGGAGCGGTGCGAATCGAGCTCGTGCATCGCAACGGCGACGTCGTGCTCGCGATCGCCGACGAAGGGGATGGCGCGGGCGATGCAGCGGCTGGAACCGGGCTCTCGATCGTCCGCGCGCTCGTGCGGGACGAGCTGCACGGCAGCTTCGACCTTCGCCGCGACGGCGGCACGCGCGCTGAGGTCATATTCCCGGTATGAGCTGGCTCGTGACGTTCCGGGCGATCCGATCGGGATCGGCGTGCTCGACGTCGACGGCGAGGACGAGGCGCGCGCGATCGTCGCTGCCGATCCCGCGGTCACGAGCGGCGCGATGACCGCGGAGATCCGACTGCTGCGCATTTCGGTCCGGTGAGCGCTCCGCCGTATCGGGGCGAAGGCACCCACGCGCTATGGCACGTGAGCGAGGACTCGATGATCGAACGCTTCGAGCCGCGCGACGGGCGCGTTTGGGCGATCGACACACGCCATCTCCCGCTCTACTGGTTCCCGCGCGACTGCCCGCGCGCGACGTTCTGGGCGGTTGAGGAGACGACCGATGACGACGTCGATCGCTTCCTCGATGGAGATCGCTCGCACCGCGTGCACGTCATCGAACCTGCGTGGCTCGAGGGGATGCGCAGCACGCAGCTGTTTGCCTATCGGCTTCCGGCGGCGACGTTCGACGCGGAGGACCGCTACTGGATCTCGCACACTGCCGTCGAGCCGAGTCAGTGCATCGAGCTTCCCGATCTGCTCGCGCTGCACGCCACGGCGGAGATCGAGCTGCGGATTGCGCCGAAGCTCCTCGAGCTGTGGGAGCGCGTTTTCGCATCGACGCTTGACTTCAGCGGAATCCGGCTCCGAAACGCAACACTTGCCCGATGAGGATCCTCGTCGCCGAAGACGAAACGATCATCCGTCTCGATCTACGCGATCTGCTCGAGCGCGCCGGCTTCGAGGTGTGCGCCGAGGCGCGCGACGGCGAGGAGGCGGTAGCGCTCGCGCGCAGCGAGCATCCAGACCTCGCGATCATGGACGTGAAGATGCCGCGCCTCGACGGGATCGAGGCTGCCCGGCGCATCCTCGACGAGAACCCGATCCCGATTGTGATGCTCACCGCCTACGGCCAGGAGGAGCTCGTCTCGCGCGCCGTCGAGGCCGGCGTCTTCGGTTATCTCGTGAAGCCGTTCCGTGAGCAGGATCTCCTGCCGGCGATCCACGCCGCGCGCGCGCGCCACGACGAGCTGCAGGCGCTACGCGCGGAAACGGCGTCGCTCACCGAGGCGCTCGCGGCGCGCAAGGTGATCGAGCGCGCGAAAGGCCTGCTGATGGCGAAGGAGAACCTCAACGAGCAGGAGGCGTTCGAGCGTCTGCGAAAGGCGAGCCAGGTGTCGCAGCGCCCGCTGAAGGTGATCGCGGAGGCTGTCGTCGCGACACTCGGAGGAGTTGACTGATGACCGACGACCACCCGAACGCCGCCCTGACTCGCCGCGTGTTCGATGCATTCGGCAAGAACGCCATGGCGATCTCCGCGGCACTCACGCGTGACATCGTGTGGCGCGTACCGGGGAACACGGTGATGAGCGGGGAGTACCGCGGGCGTCGCGACGTCGTCGAATTCCTGCAGCGCACCGGGCTCGAGACGAACGGGACGTACGGCAGCAAGCTGCACACCGTCCTCGCAAACGACGATTGGGGACTTGCCGTCTACCGCGCCTGGGGACGGCGAAACGGCCTCGACCTCGACATCGACCAGGCCTTCGTCATCCGCTTCGAAGACGGCTGCTGGAAAGAGGTCACGGCGGTGCCGCTCGACTCCGCGTTCGATGCTTTCTGGGCCTGAGCCCTTCGATTCGCCCGACGTCCAAGCGCTCGTGCGCGCGCAGCAGGAGGAGCTGCGCGGCCGTGACGGTGCCGGCGACATTGGCCCGACGCGAGAGGCCTGGATGCTCAGCCGGAGTCGCTCGGTCTCTACGCGTCCGCGGGCTACCAGCCGATCCCTTGCTACGGCGTCTATGCCGCGCGGGCGTGGAGCCGCTGCTTCGAGAAGCAGCTCTAGTAGTAGCTAAGTCGAGGCTTGCTCGAAGAGCTGCTCCCAGCGGGAGAGCAGCGCCTGCAGCGCGTCGCGCGAGCTCTTGTGCGCGGCGAGCGTCTCGACGTTCGACCAGTCTGCGGCGAGCTGCAGTTCGAGGTCGGCGACTTCGGCCTCGCGCGCGGCGATCTCGGCCTCGAGCCGCTCGAGCTCGGTCGGCCGCGCCGCCCGAGGCTTGGCAGGCTTCGCCTTCTTCTCCGGTTTCGACTCGGGCGCTCTGACCGAGCGCGCAGAGCGCTCTTCGCGCCGCCGCAGCATCTCCGCCCACCCGCCGTCGTACGAGTGCAGCTCGCCGTCCTCGATCGCAAGCGTGCGCTCGGCGATCGCGTCGAGGAGCGCGCGATCGTGCGACACGAGCAGTACCGTGCCGGGGAATGCTTCGAGCGCCGCCTCGAGCGCCTCGCNNGCTCGTCGAGCACGAGGAAGTTCGCGCCGGAGGCGACCGTCACGGCGAGCGCGAGCCGGCGCCGCTCGCCGCCCGAGAGCACCGTGACCGCCTTCTCGTGCTCGTCCCAGCCGGAGAAGAGGAACTTGCCGAGCAGGTTCTGCGACTCCATCCGGCTAAGCCCGGTCATCGACTGCACGCACTGCAGCACGGAGCCGCGCGTGTCGAGCTCCAGCTCTTGCTGTGAGAAGTAAGCAGCCTCGACGCCATGACCGAGGCGAACGCGGCCTGCCGCAGCCTCGCGTCTGCCGAGCACCGTCTCGAGCAGAGTCGTTTTGCCGGAGCCGTTTGGGCCGACGAGTGCGACATGCTCGCCGCGTTCGAGCGCGAACGTCGCGTCTTGCACGAGCTCGCGCTCGCCGATGCGGAGCGCGAGCCCGTCGACCTCGAGCACCGTGCGTCCGCTGCGCGCCGGCTTCAGGAACTCGAACCCGAGCGTGCGGCGCTTGCGCGTCAGAAGCGAGATCTCTGCGGATGCCGCTTTACGGTCCTTTTCGAGGCGGCCGATCTGCGTCAGCTTCGCCTGCGCTTGTTTGGCCTTGTCCTTCTTGGCTCGGAAGCGCTCGACGAAGCGTTCGAGCCGTTCGATGTCGGCCTGCACGCGGTCGGCTTCCTTCTGCGCATGTACGAGCCGCGCGGCCTTCTCGCGCCGCCACGCGTGCCATGGGCCCGGGAAGAAGGTGCCGCGGCCGGACACGACTTCGAGCGTCGCCGTCGTGACGGCCTCGAGGAACCAGCGATCGTGCGCGACGAGGATCACCGCCGCATCGAGCGACTGCAGCTCGCGCTCGAGCCACTCGAGACTCGCGACGTCCAAGTGGTTCGTCGGCTCGTCGAGCAGCAAGAGATCGGGATCGCCTCCGAGTGCCCGTGCGAGCGACGCACGGGTGAGCTCGCCACCCGAGAACGTTCGCAACGGGCGCTCGAGATGCTCGTCGGCGAAGCCGAGTCCGCGCAGCACGGAGGTCGCGTGGTCGCGCCAGCCATAACCGCCGGCGTGCTCGAGGCGCGCCTGTGCGTGCGCGTACGCGTTCATCGTCGCCTGGTCGTGGGTGCCGCGCGCCATCGCCTGCTCGAGCTGCGCCAGCTCCTGCTCGAGTGAGACGAGGTCGCGCGCGCCGGAGAGCACGTACTCGCGCAGCGTCACGTCCCGTTCGAGCGGCGGCCGCTGATCGTGCAGCGCCACGCGCGTCCCCTTCTGAAACGCGAGCTCACCGCCGTGCCGCTCGGTCTCGCCCGAGAGCATGCGAAGCAGCGTCGTCTTGCCGGCGCCGTTCGGGCCGGAGAGCGCGACGCGGTCACGGCGCTCGACGCTGAAGGAGATGCCGTCGAAGAGCACCGAGCCGGCAAGCTCCTTGCGCAGGTTGGAGGCGATCACGACTGCCATTGCCCCTCAAGGGTAGATTCGCGGCGTGGCGACTGTGCTCGCGCTCGATGTCGGCTCGTCCTCCGTGCGCGCGCAGCGCTTCGACGAACGTGCCGGTCCAGTCGACGAGCTCCGCCAGGAACAGTACGAGGGCCGCGATCCGGACGAGATCGTCGGCCTCGTCCGCCGGGCGATCGGTGGCCGCGACGAGGACGCCGATGCCGTCGGCACCTCCTGCTTCGGCCACTCGCTCATCGCGCTCGACGCAGGTGGTAAGCCGCTGACGCCCGTCCTCAGCTGGCGCGACACGCGAAGCGCCGGCGCCGCCGAGTGGCTCCGCGCGCGCGTCGACCCGGGTGCGGTGCAGGCGCGTACCGGAGCGCACGTGCACCCCAGCTTCTGGCCGGCGAAGCTCGCCTGGCTCGCCGATACAGAGCCTGACGTCTTTCGCGGCGCTGCACGCTTCGTCTCCTTCTGCGACTACCTGTACGAGCAGCTGCGCGGGGTAGCGCCTCCGTGCAGCCTCTCGATCGCGTCCGGCACGGGTCTCTTCGACCTGATCGCGCAGCAATGGGATGCCGAGCTGCTCGAGGTGTTATCTCTCGACGCGTCGCGTCTGCCGCACATCTCGAGCGGGCCGCAGGAGGGCTGGTACCCGGCGGTGATCGACGGCGCCTGCTCGAACCTTGGCGCCGGCTGCACCGGCAAAGCGCGGGCCGCCCTGATGGTCGGCACCTCGGCCGCGCTGCGGATCCTCTACGAAACCGAGCGCCCGCAGCCGCGCCCCGGCCTCTTTCTCTACCGGCTCGACGAGCGACGCGTCGTCGAGGGTGGCGCGCTCTCGGACGGCGGCAACCTCTACGCCTGGCTGAAGAAGACGCTCGCGCAGTCCGACGGCGACCTCCGCGAGCGCGACCCCGACGATCACGGGCTGACCTTTCTTCCGTTCCTCGGCGGCGAGCGCTCCACCGGCTGGGACCCCGACGCGAAGGGCGCGATCGCCGGCCTGACCTTCGACACGACCGCGCGCGACATCCGGCAGGCTGCGCTCGAAGGCATCGCGTTCCGGTTCTCGGTGATCGCCGACCTGTTGCCCGACCTCGAAGAGGTCGTCGCGACCGGCCATGGCCTCCTCTCCGACCGCGGCTGGATCCAGGTCATGGCCGACGCGCTCGCTCGCCCCGTCACCGCGTCAAAGGTCGAGGAGGCGTCGCTGCGCGGGGCGGCGGTCGCGACCCTGGAGCGCCTCGGGCACCCGGCGGCGGAGGCGCCGCTCGGGGAGGTGTTCCACCCGCGGGCAGAGAGGGCAGACGCATATCGTTCGGCCCGGGAACGTCAGCAGCGCCTGTACGAGGAGCTTCGTGGCAAAGACTGAGATCGAACAGCTGTCGATCGACACCATCCGCACACTCGCGATGGACTCCGTCCAGCAGGCGAACGCCGGCCACCCCGGCACCGCGATGGCGCTCGCGCCGCTGGCGTACCTCCTCTACACGGAGGTGATGGATCACAGTCCCGCGAATCCGCGCTGGCCAGACCGCGACCGCTTCATCCTGAGCGCGGGCCACGCGTGCATCCTTCAGTACAGCGCGCTCCACCTCTCGGGCTACAACCTCTCGCTGGAAGAGTTGAAACGCTTCCGCCAGTGGGAGTCGCAGACCCCCGGGCATCCCGAGGTGCATCACACCGCCGGCATCGAAGTGACGACCGGGCCGCTCGGCCAGGGGTTTGCGAACGGCGTCGGGTTCGCCATCGCCGAGCGGTTTCTCGCCGAGCTCTACAACCGGCCGTACGAGGAGATCGTCGACCACCGCGTCTACTGCATCGCATCCGACGGCGACCTCATGGAAGGCGTGTCGAACGAAGCGGCCTCGATCGCGGGCAACCTCGGCCTCGGCAAGCTCGTCTACTNNCGACGACAACCACATCACGATCGACGGCACCACCTCGATCTCGTTCAGAGAGGATCGCGGCGCCCGGTTCGAGGCACAGGGCTGGCATGTGCAGTACGTCGGTGACGCCAACGACCTCGGCCCACTGCGCGAGGCGATCGCGAACGCGCAAGCGGAGATCGAGCGCCCGTCGCTCGTCGTCGTCCACTCCCACATCGCGTACGGTGCGCCTCACGCTGTCGACACGGCGAAGTCGCACGGCTCTCCGCTCGGCGAGGCGGAAGTGCGCGCGACGAAGGAAGCGCTCGGCTGGGATCCCGACAAGACGTTCTACGTCCCGGACGAGGTGCGCGAGCACATGAACGTCACGCAGCGCGGCATCGACCTGGAAGATGTGTGGCAGCGGAAGCTCTCCGCTTGGTCGGCGAAGTATCCGGCGCTGCGTGAGGACTGGGATCAGGTGCAGACCGGCAAACCGCGTCCGGGCTGGGTCGAGGCGCTGCCGGAGTTCGAGGCCGGCGAGGAGTTCGCGACCCGCGACGTTGGTGCGAAGGCGATGGAGGCGTTCAAGCGCTTCACGCCGACGATGATCGGCGGTGCTGCGGATCTCGTCGAGTCGACAAAGACCGAGTTCAAGGGCGGCGGCGTGTTCTCTGCGACGCACGCGGGCCGCAACATCGCGTTCGGGATCCGCGAGCACGCGATGGGTTCGATTGTCAACGGGATCTCGCTGCACAACGGAATGTTGAAGCCGTACGGCTCGACGTTCCTCATCTTCTCCGACTACATGCGCCCCGCTGTCCGTCTCTCGGCGCTGTCACGGCTGCAGTCGCTGTGGGTGTGGACGCACGACTCGGTCGGTCTTGGTGAGGACGGACCGACACACCAGCCGGTCGAGCACTATGCGGCGCTGCGCGCGATTCCGTTTCTCTGGTTCATCCGGCCGGCCGACGCAACCGAGACGGTCGGCGCGTGGAAGGCCGCGCTGGAGCGCGAGGACGGCCCCGTCGCAATGGCACTCACCCGGCAGAAGCTGCCGACGCTCGAAGGCGCGCAGCGTGACGGCGTCGCGCGCGGCGCGTACGTGCTCTGGGAGTCGGACGACGCGAACGGTGTTCCCGATCTGATTCTCATCGCCACCGGCTCCGAGGTGCACGTCGCGCTTGCCGCCGCGAAGCAGCTCGAAGAACAGGGGACGCATGCTCGCGTTGTCTCGATGCCGTGCTGGGAGCTGTTCGAGGCTCAGCCGCACGAGTACCGCGACGAGGTGCTGCCGCCCGACGTGAAGGCGCGGCTCTCGGTCGAGGCCGGCATCGCGCTCGGGTGGAAGCAGTGGGTCGGCGATGACGGCGACTCGATCTCGATCGAGCACTTCGGCGCGTCGGCGCCGGGCAATATCGTGCTCGAGAAGTTCGGCTACACGGCCGACAACGTCGTGGCCCGGGCGTTGGCGCTGCGGACCCGCGTGTCCTGATGCGACCAGTCCCGGTGTCAGACACGAATGTTTCGTGAGGAAGTCGTGACAGTTCTGTGATCGTTGCCGTTGCCTTCGATCACCGTGGCGTTCACTTGCGCGAGCAGGTGCTGGAGACGCTCGCCGCGGGCGGCCACGAGATCGTCGATCTCGGCACCGACACCGACGCCGTGCGGATCGATTACCCCGACAAAGCCCGCGAGCTTGGCGAGGCGATCCAGGGCGGCGGCGCCGAGCGCGGCGTCCTCGTCTGCGGCTCCGGCGTCGGAGCGGCGGTCGCCGCCTCGAAGATGCGCGGCATCCGCGCCGCGATCTGCCACGACGCCTACTCCGCGCACCAGGGCGTCGAGCACGACGACATGAACGTGCTCTGCCTCGGCTCCGAGGTGATCGGCCCGAGTCTCGCTGCCGAGCTCGTACGCACCTTCCTCGGCGCACGATTCGACGGCGGCGATCGTTACGTAGAGAGACTGAGAAAAGTTGAAGCGATGGAAAGGCAGATGAGCGATGGCTGAATCGAACCTGCACAAGCTCAGCAAGCGAGGACAGTCGGTGTGGATCGACTCACTCTCGCGCGCGATGCTGGAGACCGGCGAGCTCAAGCGGCTGATGAAAGAGGACGCCGTCGTCGGCGTCACGACGAACCCGACCATCTTTCAGAAGGCGATCTCGTCCGGCGACGCCTACGACGAGCAGCTGAAGGAGCTGCTCGAGGAGGAGACGGATCCGAAGGAGATCTTCCTGCAGCTCTCCGCCCGCGACGTCGAGGCCGCGCTCGATGTGTTCGCGAAAGTGCATGAGGAGCGGCCACAGGACGGCTTCGTCTCGTGGGAAGTCGACCCGACGCTCGCGTACGACCGCGAAGGCACCTTCGACGAGGCGATGCGGCTCCACAAGTGGCTCGAGCGGCCCAACCTGTACGTGAAGATTCCAGCGACCAAGCCCGGCCTCGGCGCCATCGAGGACTGCATAGCGCACGAGAAGAGCATCAACGTGACGCTCATCTTTTCGCTGCAGCGCTACAAGGAAGTCGTCGAGGCGTACCTCCGCGGGCTCGAGCGGCTCGTCGCATCCGGCGGCGACCCCTCGAAGGTGCACTCGGTCGCGAGCTTCTTC